>CAYLMJ010000015.1:0-53711 GCA_964384995.1 uncultured archaeon
ACCGCTAACAACATAGCGGCCGCCAAGGCCATCGGCGACGCAGTGCGCTCGACCCTGGGTCCCAAGGGCATGGACAAGATGCTGGTGGACTCCATGGGTGATGTTGTGCTGACCAACGACGGTGTGACCATCCTCAAAGAGATCGAGGTGGAACACCCCGCAGCCAAGATGCTGGTCGAAGTGGCCAAGACCCAGGACGAGGAATGCGGCGACGGCACCACCACCGCCGTGGTCCTCTCCGGTGAACTGCTGACCAAGGCCCAGACCCTCATCGACGCCGGGGTCCACGCCACGGCCATCACCAACGGCTTCCGCATCGCTTCCGATGAGGCCAACCGCATCCTGACCAAGATCTCCCGCGAGGTTCGCCGCAACGACTCCAACATGCTGGCCAGCATCGCCGCAACCGCCATGACCGGCAAGACCGCCGAGACCAACAAGGATTTCCTTGCTGAGCTGGCCGTCAAGGCCGTCCGGGCCGTTGCCGAGCGCGAGGGCCGCAGTGTGGCTGTCGACCGCAAGAACATCAAGATGGAGAAGAAGCACGGCGCCGCCATCACGGACTCAGAGCTCGTCGAGGGGATCATCGTCGACAAGGAGCCGGTCCACAGCGGCATGCCCCGCACCATCAAGGATGCCAAGATCGCCCTGATCAACTCTGCGCTCGAGGTCAAGAAGACCGAGATCGACGCCAAGATCCAGATCACCGACCCCACCCAGATCAACGCCTTCCTGGCCCAGGAGGAGGACACCATCCGGAGCATGGTGGAGAACGTCACCAAGTCCGGCGCCAACGTCCTCATCTGCCAGAAGGGCATCGACGACCTGGCTCAGCACTACCTGGCCAAGGCTGGCGTGCTGGCCATTCGCCGGGCCAAGAAGTCCGACATGGAGGCTCTCGAGCGAGCCACCGGTGGTCGCATCGTCACCAACCTGGAGGACATCCACGAGGATGACCTGGGGTGGTGCGGTCTGGTCGAGTCCCGGCGCATCGCCGACGACGACATGACCTTCATCACCAAGTGCCGCAACCCCAAGTCGGTGAGCCTGCTCATCCGTGGCGGCACCGAGCACGTGGTCGACGAGATAGAGCGCTCCCTGAACGACGCCATCGGCGTGGTCCGCCTGGCCGTCGAGGACGGCCGCGTCCTCATCGGAGGCGGTGCCCCCGAGGTCGAGCTGGCCCTGCGCCTGCGCAAGTTCGCCCCCAAGGTGGGCGGCAGGGAGCAGCTGGCCATCGAGGCCTTCGCCGACGCCGTGGAGATCGTACCCAAGACCCTGGCCGAGAACGCCGGTCTGGACGTCATCAACACCCTGGTCAACCTGCGCAACTCCCACACCGGTCGCAACCCCAAGCGGACCTCCGGTATCGATGTCTTCACCGGCAAGATCGTCAACATGCAAACCCGCAGGGTCCTCGAGCCCCTCCGCGTCAAGACCCAGGCCATCAACTCCGCCACCGAGGTGGCCAACATGGTCCTGCGCATCGACGACGTCATCGCCTCCAAGGGCATGTCCGAGGCCATGCCTCCAGGCGGCGGTATGCCTCCAGGCGGCATGGGCGGAATGGGCGGCATGGACGGCATGTACTAGGCACCTCGCCTGGAACACACCGGCCCAACCGAACAACCGACCGACCACAACCAACAACCATCAGGCAGGGCGGCCCATCCGGTCGTCCTGCTACCCTTTCTTTTTGTTTTTTTGTTTTGTTCTTTTCTTTCCGCCAGCCCCGGCTTTCAAGTTGATATTAGATCATTCTTGTATTAGTGATCCGATACTCGTTCTGTCATTCTCAGTAAATAAAATCCTTTCAATCAACTTATATCTTAGGCCACCCTAACTAATCCGGTCTCAAGCATGGGCAACCATTTCCAGGAGGAGTTCGTGGAGGAGTACCTGGAGGCCCTCCACCGCCTCGACGACGGTCAGGACTACGTGCGCAACAACCAGCTGGCCCGCCTGCTGGACATATCACCGGCCTCGGTGACCGAGATGATCCAGCGTCTGGCCGAGCGGGGACTGGTGGAGTACAAGCGCTACTACGGTGCCCGCCTCACCGAGGCCGGTCGCGAACGGGCCGCCAGGGTCCATGCCCGCCATCGGATGCTGGAACTCTTCCTGAGCCAGGTCATGGGGCTGGAGGAACAGGCCCTTCACGAGGCTGCCTGCAGGATGGAACACGCCCTGACGCCGGAGCTTGAGGCCCGCATCGTGGAGCTGGTACGCAACATCGATGCCGGAGATGTGGAACTGCCCGCCTGCCCCGAGGGACCCTCATCCAAGAGACCCAGACTGCAGCTGCTGGAGGAGCTGAAGCAGACCGAGAGCGCCACCATCCGGGCCATCCTTGCCGACAGCGGGTCGGGCGCGGTGCTGGAAGGTTTCAGGATGGTCCCCGGCAAGACCATCAGGCGGACCGGTTCAAGGCTCACCTTCATCGTGGAGGATGGCGAGGAGCTGACCCTGGACCCAAAACTGGCTCGTCGGGTCCTGATCGAAGTGTAGCTAGTTATTCTTCCTGGGCCGCCCTCTCCCACGTCCCTTGCCCTGTCCTTTGCCCTGTCCTTTGCCCTGTCCTTTGCCTCGCCTGCCATTGCCTCCCCGGTAACCATTGCGCTTTGGCTCCACCCACTGAACTTTCGGCCGGGGCTCAAGGCCGGGCAGGATCTTCGCCAGGAACTGGCCGGTGTAGCTGTCGGGTTCGGCGGCCACCTGCTCGGGGGTGCCCTGGGCCACCAGGTCGCCACCCTCGTCGCCACCCTCGGGTCCCAGGTCAATGAGATGGTCGGCGGTCTTGATGACGTCCAGGTTGTGCTCGATGACGATGACGGTGTTTCCGGCGTCCACCAGTCGGCCCAGGACCGCCAGCAGTTTCTTGATGTCCTCGAAATGGAGGCCGGTGGTGGGCTCGTCCAGCAGGTAGAGCGTCCGGCCGGTAGCTACCTTGGATAGCTCGGCGGCCAGCTTCACCCTCTGGGCCTCGCCCCCCGACAGGGTCGTCGCCGGCTGGCCCAGTTTGATGTAGCCCAGGCCCACGTCGTTGAGGGTCGAGAGCTTGCGGTGGATGGCCCGATGGGCGGCGAAGAAGTCCACAGCTTCCTCCACCGTCATCTTCAGGACGTCGTAGATGGTCTTGCCCTTGAAGTGGACCTCCAGGGTCTCGCGGTTGTAGCGGCGGGCCTTGCACTGCTCGCAGGGGATGTAGACATCGGGGAGGAAGTTCATCTCGATCTTCAGCAGGCCCCCGCCCTGGCAGGTCTCGCAGCGGCCGCCCTTGACGTTGAAGGAGAAGCGCCCAGGCTTGTAGCCCCGGATGCGGGCCTCGTCGGTCTTGGCGAAGAGGTCGCGGATGGGTCCGAAGGCTCCGATGTAGGTGGTGGGATTGGAACGGGGGGTGCGGCCGATGGGGTTCTGGTCGATGATGATGACCTTGTCCAGGTGCTCGAGCCCGTGAAGTCCGGTGTGGGGTCCCGGGGCCTCCTTGGAGTTGTGGAAGTGGCGGGCCAGGGCCTTGAAGAGGATCTCGTCCACCAGGCTGGATTTGCCCGAGCCCGAGACACCGGTGACGCAGATGAGCTTGCCCAGGGGGAATTCCACCTTGAGCCGGCGCAGATTGTTGGCCTCGGCGCCTGTGACGACAAGTGCCTCTGAGCTGCCCTCACGACGACCCTCGGGCAGGGGGATGTTGAGCTGGCCCCTCAGGTACTGACCGGTGAGGGAGGTTGGTTCGATCATGACCAGACCGGGAGGTCCCTGGGCCACCACCTCGCCGCCGTGGATGCCGGCCCCGGGTCCCAGGTCCACCAGATGGTCGGCCTCCAGCATCATCTGCTCGTCGTGCTCCACCACGATGAGGGTATTGCCCAGGTCCCGCAGACGCTGGAGCATGCGGATGAGCCGCTGGTTGTCCCGCTGATGGAGACCGATGGAGGGCTCGTCCAGGATGTACATGACCCCCACCAGGCCCGAGCCGATCTGGGTGGCCAGGCGGATCCGCTGGGACTCGCCGCCCGAGAGGGTCCCGGAGGTGCGGTCCAGGGTCAGGTAGTCCAGGCCCACCTCGGCCATGAAGCCCAGCCGGGCCGAGATCTCCTTGAGCACGGCATGGGCGATGAGCCGGTCCCGCTGATCCAGGTCCAGGCCGTCGAAGAAGGCCAGGGCCCGCTTGATGGTGAGTCTGGTGAGCTCGTGGATGGCCCTGCCGCCGAAGGTGACCGAGCGGGCCTCGGGACGGAGCCGGGAGCCGTCGCACTCGGGGCACTTCACGTTGGACATGTAGGCGTCGTACTCGCGGCGCATGTAATCGGAATCGGTCTCGCGGTAGCGGCGCTCCAGCATGGGGATGACGCCCTCGTAGGGGCGGTTGACCCGATGGGACATGCGGCTGCCCTCGAAGACCATGGGCACGTGCTGGGTGCCTGAGCCGTGGAGGATGATCTGGCGGATGCGTTCGGGAAGTTCCCGCCAGGGCTGGCTCAGGGAGAAATCGTAATGGTCCGAAAGGGCCCGGTACATGGAGTCCATGATGTAGGAGTTGGAGTTGGCCCAGGGGTCGATGGCGCCGGCGTTGATGGAGAGGCTGGGATCGGGGATGATGCGGGAGGGGTCGATCTCCTTGAGCTGGCCGAGACCGTCGCACCGGGAGCAGGCGCCGTGGGGCGAGTTGAACGAGAAGTTGCGGGGCTGGAGCTGTTCGAACGAGATGCTGCAGTGAGGGCAGGCGAAGTGCTCTGAATACAGCCGGGGTTCCGTTGCCTCCTCCTCCTTGATTGCCAAACCCCCGCCGTTGAGAGCAAGGACGCGCAGAAGGCCCTCGCCGATCTCAAGGGCGGTCTCCACATCCTCGGTCAGTCGCGAGCGGAGCTCACGGGTCTCCTCCTCGCTCTCGGCATTGAGGCTCAGGCGGTCGACCACGGCCTCAACGGTGTGGCGCTTGTACTTGTCCAGCCGCTCCACAGGGTCGTCGGGTCCCAGGATGTCGCCGTCGACGCGGACCCGGGTGAAGCCCTGCTTGCGCAGATGCTCGACCACACGGTGATGCTCGCCCTTGCGGTCCAGAACGACGGGAGCCAGGATGAGGATCTCGGCAGACGCTTCGCCGCCTTCTTCACATCCTCCTGCAGCCTCTTCCTCTCTTTCGCCTCCTCCCGCAGTCTCGCACCCTCTTCCGTCGCCTCCTCCCACTCCGACAGCCTCCTCCTCAGTTGCTTGACGGGTAGCGAGTTTGAAGATGGAATCGGCGATCTGCTCGGCGGACTGACGGGCGACTGGGCGGCCGCAGGAGTAGCAGTGGGGCTGGCCGACCCGGGCGTAGAGCAGGCGCAGGTAGTCGTAGACCTCGGTCTGGGTGCCCACGGTTGAGCGGGGGTTGTGGGAGCGGGCCTTCTGGTCGATGGAGATGGCCGGGGAGAGCCCCTCGATGTACTCCACCTCGGGCTTGCGCATCTGGCCCAGGAACTGGCGGGCGTAGGCCGACAGGCTCTCGACATATCGCCTCTGACCTTCCGCGTACAGAGTGTCGAAGGCCAGCGACGACTTGCCCGACCCGGAGACCCCCGTTATCACGATGAGCCGATTGCGGGGCAGTTCGATGTCGATGTTCTTGAGATTGTGCTCGGCGGCCCCCTTGATGACGATGGACTCCAGGGTCGATGTGGAGGAAGACGAGTAGGAGGGACCAGTCAGTGAGGTAGCCTTTGCCTCTGCCGGTTTGGCCTCTGCCTGCGCCCCTTTCGCCTTTGCCTCCCCTGCTTTGGCCTCTGCCTGCGCTTCCTCTGCCTCAGCCTCACCTGATTTGTCCGATGCCTCAGCCTCCAGCGATGCCTCCTGCTTTGCCTCAGGATTATCTGATGAGCTGATGGCTTCGTCACCTGCCATAACAGAGGGTCAGGAGGGGCCAAGGGTCATAAGGTTTGGGTGGTGCGAGGGGGACAGGCAGGTATATCGAGGATGAACTGGGATAGACAGACTGAACAGTAGGACGACCGAACAGTTATTGCTTGAAGCCGAGTATGAGGAGTTCATTCCATGACCGAGACCTGGTTCGACCCCCGACTCCGCTTCGGCGACAGCCTCATCCACGGCAGAGGCATCCTCTCCTCGGCTCCCATCGAAAAGGGCGAGAGGGTCCTGGTCTGGGGCGACTGCTACACCGACCGGGAGGGAGCCAGGAAGGCCTTGCTGGCGGGCATGGGCATCATGCAGTGGGACGAGGACCTCTTCAGCTACGAGTGCGAGCTCCAGTACACCGACGAGAGCGGAACCAAGGGCGACCCGTTCGCCATCAACCACTCCTGCGATGCCAACTGCTGGATGGCCGACGCCCGGACCCTGGAGGCCAGGCGAGACATCCAAGCCGGGGAGGAGCTGACCGTGGACTGCGCTTTCTGGGAGGCCGACGACCACTTTGTCAGTGAGTGGGAGTGCAACTGCGGCTCGGAGCTGTGTCGGGGAAGGATCACCGGGAGGGATTGGAGGAAGAGGGAGGTGCAAGAGAGGTATCGAGGGCATTTCTCTCCGCTGATGGAGAGGCGAATCGAGGAGGAGGACGGAATATACGACCACACAGATCCTGAGCAGTAGGTGGTGATCAACCGCCACCTCATCTATGTGTTCTATCAACACTGTGGAAATGGCCGCAAATGGTGATACCATTGCCTCCTCCTCCAATTTGTTGACTATCACCTCAATTTGAAAAAAGGACAAATCCATCCGAAAAGCTCTCATCGGGGTCAGCTATCCACCGTCCCCCACAGAGGAGGTGAAGCGTGGTGGTGCCGACCTGCCAGTCGGGGACGTTAGTGGACCAACCCCAATGAGAGCACACACCATGGGGAGGTCAGCACCACCATCTTATGCCAAGTACTATCCGTGCGCCATACTTTATAAATCTTTTGGCACCCCCGTTCCAATTCAAGCAGGGGCAGTCCGGGAGGCAATTTGGAGGAGGCGTTGGTCAGATGGGAGGCTCAGGCAAATGAAATATTCAGATCTACTTGGTTCTGCCATATAGATTGATGGGAACGACCACTCGCTGATAGACCCTGTGAGAAAGGCCGATTGCCAGGAGCAAGACAAATAGGATAGTGCATAGGTTGTACAGGACCCAGTTGAAGGACCATGAAGGGAACAGATACGAGAAGACAGGGCCTATGAAGAACATGACCACGCAGAGCAGCAGAGATATCGTGCGTATCTCGGTCTCATTGGCATCGTGCTCTTCATTCATTGATATGGGGATTTGATTTTCAATATAATAACTTCCGGTCATGTAACCAAATGGGTTCTTCCAAACCGTTCTGATACCATTCTATCAGCCGGGAGAGAACTTTCATTTGCACTGTGAATTATCCCAACTTGATTGGATCAATACAACATTCCATTTGGTACCATTCTCTTTGGAAAATCGAGATATAAGATCCAAACAAAAGAAAAGAAAGGTTCAATTCCTTTTCAACGATATAGTGTGCCGCGGGGATGCCACCGACCAGATGCGAATGTACCCTGACTAGCAACAGGGAAAAAACGGCGGCATCACCACGGTACTGACATAAATGTCATTATCATTGATAATAAATCTTGTGGCACATAATTACAGTGCGTTTTGGCAGGTACAATGGCCGCTTTTTGGAGGAGGCTCCGTCGATAAGGGAGGCAAACGGCCCGGTCAATGAGGGCTTTCATCCTCCCAGCAAACGCTCTATCTCCCGTATCTCGTCCCGCAGGGCGGCGGCCTTCTCGAATTCCAACCGCTTGGCATGCTGTTCCATGGCCCGGCTCAGCTCGGCCAACCGGTCCACCAGGGCTTTGGGGTCGTGGTCGGCCAGGCTCGCGGCGGCTCTGGCGGCGGCGGCCCGGGCCTCGGCCTGGACGGTCATGGACGGCGCCTCCACGGCCTTGACGATGGTCCTGGGCGTTATCTCGTGCTTGCGATTGTAGACCTGCTGGAGCAAGCGACGACGCTCGGTCTCGGTGATGGCTGCCTCCATGGCCTTGGAGGTGCGGGCCCCGTACATCACCACCTTGCCGTTCACATGGCGGGCGGCCCGGCCGATGGTCTGCACCAGGGCCCTGGCGGTCCTCAGGAAACCCTCCTTGTCGGCGTCCAGGATGGCCACCAGCGACACCTCGGGCAGGTCCAGGCCCTCTCGCAGGAGGTTCACGCCGATGAGCACGTCGAACTCGCCGGCCCGCAGGGCCTTGATTATCTCCACCCGCTCCAGGGTGTCGATCTCGGAATGGAGGTAGCGCACCCGCACCCCCAGGTTCTCGTAGTAGTCGCACAGGTCCTCGGCCATCCGCTTGGTCAGGGTGGTGACCAGCACCCGCTCGTTCCGGGCCGTGCGCTCCCGGATGCGGGCCAGCAGGTCGTCGATCTGACCCTGCTCGGGCAGGACCTCCAGCTCGGGGTCCACCAGTCCCGTGGGTCGGATTATCTGCTCCACTACCCCACGGCCGTAAGCGAACTCGGGGGTTGAGGGCGTCGCTAGCCTGGTGGGCCCCTCGGCTCCGCATCGCTCCAGCTCGTAGTCCCCCGGTGTGGCGCTGACGTAGAGGATCCGATCGATGCGCTCCTGCCACTCGTCGAAGGTCAGGGGCCGGTTGTCCAGGGCCGAGGGCAATCTGAATCCATGGTCGACCAGGGTCTGCTTGCGGCTGCGATCGCCCTTGAACATCCCTCTTATCTGGGGCAAGGTGGCGTGGGACTCGTCCACGATGGTCAGGTAGGGTTGTTCGGCGAAGTAGTCCACCATGGTCCACGGCGGCTCTCCCTCCGCCTTGTTGGAGAAGTGGCGGGAGTAGTTCTCGATGCCGGTGCAGTAGCCCAGCTCGTGGAGCATCTCCAGGTCGTACCTGGTCCTGGACTCCAGCCGCTGAGCCTCCAGCAGGCGATTGTCGGCATTGAGCTCGGCCAGCTTCTCCTGGAGCTCGTCACTAATTGTAGTTACAGCTCGCTCGATCTGCTCCCTGGGTGTGACAAAGGGCTTGGCCGGGTAGATGAGGGCTCCCGGCAGGGTCTCCAGGGTCTCGCCGGTGACGAGATGGATGCGGCTCACCCGTTCGATGGTGTCGCCCCACAGCTCGATGCGCAGGGGATGGTCCTCACCGGGGACATGGACGTCCACCACCTCGCCCCGGACCCTGAACCGGCCCGCCTCCAGGGCCAGGTCGTTGCGGCTGTACTGGAGTTCCACGAGGTTGCGCAGGAGCTGGCGGCGTGTGATGGCCAGTTCGGGTTTGACGGCCAGAAGGTTGCGAGCCTCGAACTCGGACCTGGAGATGCCGATGCCGTAGATGGATGAGACCGAGGCCACCACCACGGTGTCCTTGCGGCTGACGAGAGAGCCAGTGGCCCTGAGGCGAAGGCGTTCCAGCTCCTCGTTGATGTGGACCTCCTTGGCGATGTAGGTGTCGGTCTGGGGGATGTAGGACTCGGGCAGGTAGTAGTCGTAGTAGCTGACGTAGTACTCTACGGCGTTGTGGGGGAGGAAGGCCTTGAGCTCGCGGTAGAGCTGGGCCGCCAGGGTCTTGTTGTGGGAGATGACCAGGGTGGGCAGACCCATGTCGGCGATGAGATGGGCCATGGTGAAGGTCTTGCCCGAGCCGGTGACCCCCAGCAATGTCATCTCCCGCAGGTCCTGGCCGTCACCCTGGAAGCCCTCCGCCAGCTCGGCCATGGCCTTGGTCTGATCCCCGGCCGGCTCAAAAGAGCTCTCCAGGCGGAAGGGGGAATCGGGGTTGCGGGGCGCGGGCTGATATACCACGAGGTGGCCAGGTGGCGGACCTCCTTAATCATTGGTGTGCATGAGGTCCACATCGCCCTGACCGATGGGGCGAGCCGCTTTGCTTGCCGCAACCACTCTTGCAGAAATCACCCATCAGAAAACAGAATACTTTCAGGTGATATCACATGATGGTTTGCCCGATCCAATGCAGGAAACTCGGGAACCTGGCAACCGATGGACCAGACATCCAAAAAAGTAAAAAAACTTAAGAATAAGAGTCCCCTGTGTTGTTCCTCCTCGGGTTGATCTCCATGCCTATCTCACACCAGTTCAACATCTATGCCAAGAACTCTCCTGGAACCCTGGCCAAGGTCTCAAAGACACTCTCCAACGGAGTGGTGAACATCCTGGCGGCCACGGTGGTCGACAACACCGATACCGGCATCATCCGGGTAGTGGTGGATGACGAGAAGGCCGGCCGCAAGGCGCTCAACAAGAGTGGCTTCAGCTTCTCCGAGAACCGGGTGCTCCTGCTGGAGATGCCCCATCGCCGCGGGGCCATGGCGGAGGTCACCGAGCGACTGTCCCAGGAGCGCATCAACGTCTCCTACGTTTACGGCTCGGCGGCCGGACCCAAGGCCCTGATGGTCTTGCGGGTCTCCAACCTCAAGGCCGCCTCCAAACTGCTGGAATAGTTACCCCCATCCGCAACGACCGATACCCATTGTCCCCTGCCATGGCCAAGGGGACCCGAGAACCCCTGGAGGAGGCAAGCCCGTTGCCGCGGTCCTGGCCTGTCCGTTCCCATCATGGAACACTGTTGTAGCCACCCCAAAACCCTTTATAACTTAGCAACGATGAAACCACTGCCATGGCCCGGGTATCAGAGCTCTGGAAATTCAAGATCGACGCCATCGTTTCCAGCGTCGATGTCAGCAAGGGAGGTGAGTATGCCTGCGCGGCCACCCGCAAGGGCGATATCATCCTGCTCAACAACCAGGGCAAGGAGATGTGGCGCCAGAAGGCCAAGAAACCCATCACCAAGGTGGCCATATCCGGGGGAGGCCAGTCCATCCTGGCCGCCAGCGAGGACGAGCAGGTCTACTTCTACGGCCGGGAGGGCAAGCTCTTCTGGAACCGCTCCATCGGCCATCCGGCCACCACCGTGGCCATCTCGGCCCGCTCCGACTTCATAGTGGCCGGAACCGACGAGGGCCGGCTCCACGCCTTCGACCGCACCGGCAAACTGCTCTGGGACTACCAGACCGGCGGCGGCTCATTCCCCATCTCGGCCCTGGCCATCTCCCGCAATGGGGAATACTTTGTGGCCGGCACCAACTATCGCAACCTCTACCTGTTCGACAAGGAGGGCAACTCCATGTGGGGCCAGGAGACCAAGGCGGGCATCGTGGACGTCTCCATATCCGACAACGGCGACTACTGTGCCGTCGGCGTCGAGGACCAGAACCTCCAGTTCCGGGTCAAGCACGGGCGGGTCATCTGGGAACACCGCTTCAAGCATCCCATCACCGCCCTGGACATGACCTCCAGCGCCGACTTCCTCGTGGTAACCACCGAGGACAACAAGGCCACCCTGTTCAGCAAGGCGGGCAAGAAGGTCTACGTCTATCCCACCCTGCCCAATCTAACCTCTCTGCGACTCTCGACCAACGGGGGCTACGTCATCGCCGGCTCTCGCAATGGCCTGGCGGTCCTCTTCGACACCTCATCGTTCCTGAAGACCCTGCTGGCCAAGGTCAACCGCCTTACCAAGCGGGCCAAGGAGAAGGGCCTCAACGTCATGGAGACCGAACGCTTCATCTTCAGCGCCAAGCGAGCCCTGGAGGAGCGGTCCTACAAGGAGTTCATGGAAGAGATCCACAAGGCCGAGGAGAGGTTGAACGATGCCCCCTCCATGGGTCCCAGAGGCGATTCGGGATACGATCCCCTGGCCAACCTGGTGGCTCAGGACGGCACCCCGTTGATCCCGGGCCTGCCCCAGTTCCCAACCGCCCCCGAGGGTCCTGAGCCGGTCCAGCCAAAACGTGACCCGGTGAAACTGACGCCTCTTGGTCAACAGGCCTCGACCTCGGGCAACTGTCCCAACTGCAACACCGCCAATCCCCCTTCCTTCCAGTTCTGCGGTAGCTGTGGCGCCAAGCTCATCAGCTCCTGCTCCCGGTGTGGGACCCGGGCCCCGCCTGACTTCGTCTTCTGCGGCAGCTGTGGCGCCAAGATATGAGGTCCGCGGAGCAACTCTTTCGATCTTGGGTCTTTAACCTTTCCAGCCGAGAAATGGCTTAATAAACCCTCGATACTGTCCAATCTTGGTGAACGTCAGTTGACCGACCTCGGTGCAGATGTGGAGCAGAATGTCTTCCTGCTCAAGTTCGCGGTCTGGCTCGTGTCTTGCCTGCTCATCGTGGCCGGCCTGCGGTTCCTGGTCATCACCACCTCCCTGGAAGTCCCCTTCATCAAGCAGCGCATAACCGCCTGGGTCGCCAACCTGCGCCAGGGCCTGCTGTTCATCGCCATTCAAGCCTTCTTCTTCAACCTGGCCATGGCCCTCAGGGTCATCAGCGAGGCCCGCGAGGTGGAGCCCATCTTTCACTACACCCAGCAGTTCATGCTGCTGGTCTTCGAGGTGACCCTGCTGGCGGGTCTTCTCATCATGGGCAACGTGGTGAAGGGCGCCGGCCCCTCACCCTTTCGAGAACACAAGGAGATGAGCCATCTCATCGATGGTCTGGAGCAATCCGAGGATGAGCAACCCGAGGAATCCCACTTCAGCCGGGAGGGGGGTCAATGAGCCATCTGCTGATGTTCCTGGACATCGTCATCTGCATCATGGCCTTCTTCGTACTGGTGGGCTCACTCTATCTCTATCTCATCGTCCAGAACGAGCCCTTCGCCCATATCAAGAGCCGCCTCTTCCATCGCTTCAAGGAGGTCCGGACCTGTCTGGCCCTGGCCCTGACCTCGCTCTTCTTCCTCTGGTGGTCGGTCACCATCGATCTCTTCAGCGATTCGGACCTGCCCTTCTTCTTCGAGGTCATCGGCCGCCTGAGCCTGCTGTGCTTCGAGCTGATGGTAATGAGCCTGATCCCCATCGCCCGCATCCTGGAGGGCAACAAGCGGCGGCGGCTGTCGTTCTACTACCACACCCTGGAGCGTTTGAGGGCTCCGCAGAAGAAGTGATATCGCACCTCGAATGCTCGACCGCTCAAAGCACTGTCATAGATGAGCAGCGGTTGTAAAGTCAGTTCTTATTATATCGGCCAGCGGAGCCAAGAGCAGTGAGAAGACTCACCGGATGATACCATGGCCCCCGCCTACAACCAGCGAACGATACGCTCTGTGTCATTACCCTCGTTCGTCCCCGCTACCCAGCGCATCCGGGGCCGTCTTCTTTCCATCCTGTGCCGGCCCGTCCGGCTACTGGTACCCTCAAGGGGGAAACTCACATGAACGACATGAACACCCAACTGGCCCGCTACCGCTGTGATTGCACCGAATGGGAGACCGGAAGTCCTCCCAATGCCTGTCCCCGCTGTGGACTGCGCCTTCAGCGCATGGGCAAGCACGCCCTCTGGAACCAATCGTGGTACTTCCACGAGGTCCAGGCCACAACCTGAAGTCGGTGAACTGAGTTGCTCCCCTGAGCCCTCTCTCTCGCATCATCCCACGATCCATCTTCGGATTACCCCCATCAACTGTCCTCGCATCTTAGCATCACCATATTATCACATCGCGGGTTCTGTCCACCTCTAATCTTATATGATTGGTGGTCATGGTACATCGGGTACCCCCTTTGACCTCGTTCCATCCACCATCCGTTCATCCTCCTCCTTCCTTTCATCCTCCTCCATCCGTTCACTTTCCTTTCTTCAAGGTCGGAGCCTCACCCGTCCCCTTGTTACTTCCCTGCCGGACCGGTCCCATCCCCCATCCGTTGAACCATTCCACCCCATGGGAGCCAGCATGCTGAAGCGCAGGTCATCGGAAGTGGACCAGGCCGAGTCCCAGATGGTGGAGCGGCTGTGGCTGGTCTGTTTGTCCAAATGGACGAAGCAGGACCGGGCCTCCAACCTCATCGATGAGCGGGAGGACATGGTGGCGGTGGTTGCCAGCAACCATTCCAACACCCCGGCCGACCCGTTGGAACAGAAGTTCAAGTCCAGCGGGGTCTACATCAGGGGCCGCTCGGGATGGCTGGTTGACCGGATCGTGGTCCAGACCAGGCCTGGACGCAAGGCCATCCGCCTGCTTCACAAGACCCTGGATGAAAAACTGGCCAAGTATGCCCGCCGCAACTGGCTGACCTCCGATGGTCATATCGAGAAGGCCCTGCGGGTCCGGGGGGTGGTGGAGCATATCAAGGTCGACCTGGCCATGCTCTGCGGCTTCAACCGCTGGTTGCAGAAGTACTCCCCTGAGGTCACCGACGACCCCCAGGAGATGGACCTCTCCAAGATCCTGGGCTTTCAGATGCGGCGCAAGCTCAAGGTCACGGTCTCCAACTTCGACTTCCCCTCCCGGGACCGCCTGGCCCTGGTGTCCGATCTGCCGCCCAGGGTCCAACGGGTGCTGCAGAAGCTCTCACCGGCGGGCGAGCTGGCCTACCATTCCATGACCCTGGCCATGAAGAAGGCCATCGAGAAGCAGCAGGAACAGGCCGAGAGCGACCCCGAGGGTGCCCCGGACAATGGCGATGATTAGTCCGCCAGGCAGGACCCGGGTCGGCGGATGTCCTTTCGACGGCAGGTTATCGTCGGGGAGAATGTAAAAAGCCTTAAATAGCAACGGGAGGTGGAGCGTCCCGATATCAATGGCCAAACAGAAGAAGGGCGAAGGCTTTCACAGCGCGGCTGGCCTGATCCGCTACTTCGACTCCGAAGAGGACACAGCCCTGAGCATCCCGGCCTGGCTGGTGATCCTGAGCTGCGTCGGCCTGGTGGTTGCAGTGGAGCTGCTCAAGTACTTGAAGCCCTACTGAGAACACAAGATGTTTTATTAACCACCAATCAAACTGGTATCCACCCGCGATAACGACCGAGGCGACCAAATGGTTCATTGCGCATATTGTGGCTTTGTCAATTCCACGGAGATGACGGCCTGTGGCAATTGCGGTTCGCCCATCGAGGCCTCCTTTGGTCCCACCACCAAGACCGTGGGCACCTCCACCGGCGGGGGTTACATCGCCGGGAGCTACCACACTCAGCGGACGCGGGCCCCTCGCCGTTCTCGCTCACGGGTACCGATGAAGACCATCCTGATCCTGGTCATCATCGCCCTCTTCTTCCTGCCCCAGACCCAGACCTACACCGAGCCGATGAAGGATCGGATCATTGACCTCTGGGACGAATACAGCACCCCCTACTACATCTACCCCAAGACGGTGGAGTTCACCATAGAGAGGCTCTACACCGTCTCCATGCCCAGCGGACGGACAGGCACCTATGAGCTCACCCTCCACCACCCCACAACTGGCTCACCCTATCCGCTGAACGAGCCCCATTCCCAGCAACTGATACGCATGAAGGTCACCCCCGACTACGTCGCCGGTGACGCCCCCAACTCCATGGTCTGGTCGGGCAATCTCACCGGCGGGACCTCCGTCGAGATCAAGTTGACCTACACCGCCATCGTCAGCGCAATCGATGAGGACATAGGCGCCGCCCGGTCGGGGACCGTCGACCAGATACCTCAGGAGTATCTCGACACCTACCTGGGGACCGAATGGCTCATCGACCCCGGCAACGACAACGTCCAGACCCTGGCCACCCAGATGCAGGTGGGCACCGGCGGCAACGTCTACCTCATCCTGGAGAACATCTACAACTACATCATGGACAACTTCGAGTACAAGGTGGGCAGAGAGGCCAAGACCTGCGACCAGACCCTGAACAAGGGCTATGGCGACTGCGACGATCTGGGCATCCTGTTCGCCTCCATCGCCCGGGCGGCGGGCATCCCGGTGTGGCTGGAGCTGGGCCTCCTCTCCCAGGAGGGCTTCGCTTCCTGGAACGGTCATGCCTGGACCAACGTGGTCATCCCCCTGGTGGAGGACGGCCAGCCGGCCGGACACATGATCGGCGTCGTGGACCTGGCCAACGAGTACTTCCTGTGGATGCCTCCCTTCCATTTCACCGAGTGGATCGCCGATGGTGATGGGTCCCACATCCAGAACTACTACCAGTACTTCTCGGGCACCAACGGCGCCGATATCTCCTCCCTCACGGTCACAACGGATTACACGACCTCCGGCGAGGTCAAGCGGGCGGCCGAGTGAGAGCATGGGTCCCGGGATGAGTCTGCGCCAGTTCGAACCCCAGGAACTCAACGTGGTGGCTGACTTCCTTTCCAACAACCTTACCGAAAGATATCGACCCGAGGTCTACCTGGACATCCAGCGACTGTGGCCCCAGGGTTTCCTGGTCATGGAGACCAACCATGACGTGGGGCCCCAGATCATCGCCGTGGCCGCGGCAACCTTCCCCCAGCCGGGCCAGGTCAGGATCCTGATAATCGCCGTGGACCAGGCCTTTCGCAGACAGGGTCTGGGCTCCCATCTGCTCAATACCCTGCTGGACAGGGCCCGCCAGCTGGGAGCAAGAGAGGCCTGCCTCGAGGTCCAGGTGGGCTCCGAGGCGCTCCAGTTCTACAAGGGTCACGGTTTCATCCAGCATCGGGTCCTGCCCCTGTTCTACCAGAACGGGAGTGATGGCCTCATGTTGGTGCGCCAGCTGGAATAGTCTCCCTTGGAACGATGCACTTCCCAAAGTGGGAACTGACACAGTGGATGACATCACCCTTGGATGATCTGATGAATTCACCCCTTGAGGACCTCAGTGGCGGATGAACTCCCCAGGGATCAATATGTTCGCAGAGGGGGGGGTCAGCCCAACGGTTTCAAACGAGGTTCTCGCCACAGGCGTGACAGCGGCCCGAGGTCGTAGCACACGAGCCGTGGTAGACCTTGCCGCAGGCACAGCTCACCGGTTCCTCGACGACCACCTTCAGGCACTCCAGGCATACCATGGAGGAGGCGGAGGCGGCTGGAGGCGCCAGGGGAGTGGCCTTGGGGGTGATGGGAGACTGATCGGACAGGTCGGTCTGCTTGGCCAGGGTGGGATCCCAGACCATCCGCTGGTTCTTGAGCCGCATGGTCATGCCTCCCACGACGACCAGCACCACGATCACGATGATCAGGGTGAACCAGAAGGTTGGCTTCTCGATTATCGAGCCCTGGTCAGGGGCCTTGATCGGATCGGCCGGAGGGGTCTTGCGCACCCGCAGGGGCGCGGTGTGGCTGTTGTCCAGCTCGTTGGACTCCTCCACGGTGTTGTTGGTATCCACCTGAACGGTGAGATTGTAATCACCGGGGGTGTCGGGGATCCACACCAGGGTGTAGACGTACTCCCCGTTGTTCTCGGGCACCGGTCCCACATCCTCGATGGCCAGCAGGTTGTCGTCCAGTAGGACCATGAGGTTGACGGTGTCGACGGTCAGTTCCCCGTAGTTCACCACGGTCAGCTCGAAGGTGAAGGTCTCGTTGACGTAGATCTTGGTGTTGGTGTAGTCGAAGGGGTAGACCCTCAGCTGGTAGGAGTTGGGTTTGATAGTGAAGGAGGAGTTGCCGTAGTTGTTGGACTCGTTGGTATCGTTGACAATGGAATTGAAGAGGGCCCTCACGGAGATATTGTGCAGTCCCAGCCCCTGGGGGGTGTCCAGCACGAAGGTCCGCGAGACGTTCCTTTGGAAGTCCAGGAGCTCGATGGTCTTGGTCTGGTAGGGGATGGAATCGAGGAAGAGTTCGATCTCGATGTCCTCGACCCGGGCCTTGTGGTTCTGGACAAAGACCTTGACCTCCAGGTCATCGTTCTCGAAGATGGACGGTCTATGCTCGATGGAGGCGAGGCTGAAATCCACGACCCGGGTGTGCACCGTCAGGTAATCGTCGGCGAAGAAGGTGTTGTTCTCATCGATCTCGTGGAGGTCGTTGTAGGGGTCCACCACGATGGTGATGGGCCTGAGCCCGCTCCTGACCCAGTAGTGATCGAAGGTGAGGGTCTTGTACTCGCCCTCAAGGAGGGTGACGTTGAGGTAGGTGAACTCGCCGTAGTCGTCCACCTTGATCAGGATCTCGAACAGGTCCAGCGAGCCCAGATTGGCCAGGGTCAGGTTGAGGGGGGTGTAGATGCCCTCTGCCGGCTCCTGATCGGCGTCACCGGCGGGTTCGAGGCTGATGGCCACAAGGTCGGCCTTGGGCGGCCTGAGCCTGAAGGTCTGGTTGTAGGTGTTGTCCTCCTCGTCGTATTCCGGGATGGTGTTGAGGGGGTCGATGACCACAGAGAGGTCGTGGTCACCCAGCAGGCTGGTGCCGTTGAAGTAGCCCCAGTTGACCGAGACGATCTCGGGCTGGGGACCTTCCTCGGGGGCCGCGTCCAGGAAAGGGATGATGCCGGTGCCGATGAAGTAGGTCTCGTCGGAGGGAACGTGGTGGTCGTAGAAATCGACCCTGATGTTGCGGACCTGGGCCTCGGTGTCCTCGTTCACGATGTAGGCTTCCAGGGTGAAGTTGTGGTCGGCGTAGGGCGGCAGGTCCTCCAGCCAGTCGTTCACCGGGGTGAGGATCAGTTCGGTGTTCACATCGATGGTCAGCCGGGCCAGGTGGGGCCGGATTGTCACGTTCTCCTCTAGGACGTTGTTGTCCTCAAGGTACTCGACGGTCTCATCGTCCACGTCCAGGGTCACCCGGATGCGATATTCACCCACCCGGTCGGGGGTCCAGTTCATCGTCATCATCAGGATCTGTTCCTCTCCCACACCGTTGAACTGGGAGAGGTTCAGCTGGACCGGGGTCTCGTCCTCGTAGATCTCCATCACCTGGACCTGGAAACTGTCGGCCGGGGCCCGTCCCAGGTTGATGAAGGATATCTGAATGGAGATGGTGTCGTTGACCAGGGGGTCCTCCACGTTGGGGTCCGAGGGGTCGATCTGAATGGGGGTGTCCACATCGAAATTGAGCTCAGCGAGGCGTTCGACCTGGACGACCACCGTGAAGTTCAGTTCGTTGTTGTTCTCGTTGGTCTCGGTGACGTTGTTCTCCACATCGATGACGGCCCGCAGGTTCCGCTCTCCGGTCTGGTTGTCGGTCCAGATATGGGTGAACTCGACGTTGAAACCCTTGTCGTTGACGGCCTGGAGCTCGGCTCGATGGATCAGTTCCTCGGGTCCGCCGTCCTTGGGCCCCTCGTAGATCTCGATGACGGTGTAATTGGTACCGTTGGTGTCGGTGAAGGCGGTGACATTGAGCTGGATCTCCTCGTCCACCATGGGGTAGGTGGGCCTGGCCGCCATGCCCTCAAGGAAAAGATCGATGTCCTCCCCCTGACCTTGGAAGGAGCAGACCGCAAGCACCGCGATGGCCAGCAAAATGACCAAAGACCCGAGGGTGAACACTCGACGCGAACTCATTATTTCTCAGGCTTTTGGAGATTGGCTTGGTGTATAAAGTTTTCGTCGAGGAACCTCGTTCCAGGGCCTAAAAATCCCCATGCCTCTGCCTTCAATATTAAGCTAAGGTTTAAATACGGGTCCCGGATACAAAATCTATCTTCTCCAATTCGAGGAGGGTCTTTTTGTCACAAACAGAGATGATGAAAGGTACCACGACACTAGGTCTCGTGTGCGCTGATGGCGTTATTCTAGCTACCGAGAAACGAGCGACGGCAGGTCATTTGATAGCTCATAAGACCACCCAGAAGCTCTTTCGGATCGATGATCACATGGGCCTTACCGTGGCAGGACTCGTGGGCGATGCACAGTTGCTGGCCCGCTGGTTGCAGGCAGAAGCGGAACTCTACCGCCTGAAGCGGGGACAGCCCATGACCATCAAGGCCGCGTCGACCCTCATGGCCAACATCCTGAACGGTCGTCGCATGATGCCCTTCTGGGTCCAGCTCCTGGTCGGGGGTCAGGATCAGGAGGGTGGCCACGTCTACTCCCTGGACGCCGCCGGCGGGGCGATACCCGACGAATTCGTCACCACGGGCTCGGGCTCACCCATGGTCTACGGTGTCCTGGAGGACCATTTCAAGTCGGGCATGAAGATGAAAGAGGGCGCCCGCCTGGCCGTCCGGGCCCTGACCGCCGCCATGAAGCGCGACTCGGCCTCGGGCGACGGCATCAGCCTGGTGGCCATCGACGGAAAGACCTACAAGGAATACACCGACGCGGAGATCGCCAAAGAAAAAGAAGCCCTCGGACTGGAATGACCCTCCGGAATTAGATTCATCCACTCAGTTGCACACTTCAACCAGATTGGGGTACCCAAATGGCAGTAGAAGACATTATCCGTCAGGTCAAAGAAGCCGCGGACAGGATAATACCCGACGACGTTCGCATCACCAAGGTGACCATCGAGGCCTCTTCCCTGGTGCTTTACACTCCCGAGATCAAGATCTTCGCCGAGAACAACGACCTGGTGCGCAAGCTGGCCCATTCGGTGCGCAAGCGGATCATCATCAGGCCCGACCCCACGGCCCTGGCCGACCTTGAATCGGCCAAGAAGACCATCAACGACATCATACCCGAGGACGCCGGCATCACCGACATCTTCTTCGACCCCGAGCTGGGCGAGGTGACCATCGTGGCCACCAACCCGGGCCTGGCCATCGGCAAGTACGGCAAGGTGCTCAACCAGATCAAGATGGAGATCGGCTGGGTGCCCAGGGTCGAGCGATTGCCCCCCATCGATTCCAAGACCGTGGTGGACATCCGCCGCTACCTGCGGTCCATCGCCGGGGAGCGCAAGGCCTTCCTGGAGAAGATCGGCCGCCGCATCTTCCGCTCCACGCTGAAGGGCGAGGAGTTCGTCAGGGTCACGGCCCTGGGAGGCTACCGGGAGGTGGGCCGTTCATGCCACCTGCTGGCCACCAAGAACTCCAGGGTCATGATCGACTGTGGCATCAACCCCTCCTCCGACGAGTACAGCTCCCCCTTCCTCCAGGCCCCCGAGGCCCTGCCCCTAGACAACATCGACGCCCTGGTCATCACCCACGCCCACCTGGACCACGCCGGCCTGGCCCCCATGCTCTTCGTCTACGGCTTCGACGGCCCCATCTACTGCACCCCGCCCACCCGGGACATGATGTCCCTGCTCCAGCTGGACTACCTGAAGGTCACCCTGGCCGAGGGGCGCAAGCCGCCCTACGGCTCGGAGCACGTGCGCAAGGCGGTGCGCAACGCCATCGCCATCAACTACAAGGAATCCACCGACATCGCCCCCGATATCAAGCTGACGTTCCAGAACGCCGGCCACATCCTGGGCTCCTGCTCGGCCCACTTCAACGTGGGCGAGGGGCTCTACAACATCGCCTTCTCCGGCGACATCAAGTTCGAGCCCACCTGGCTCTTCGACAAGGCGGTGAACCACTTCCCGCGCCTGGAGGCCATGATCCTGGAGGCCACCTACGGCGGTGCCCGTGACTTCCAGCCCAGCCGCGAGGAGGCCACCAGCAAGCTCCTGGAGATAATCGACCGCACCATCGAGCGCAAAGGGCGGATACTCATCCCGGTCTTCGCCGTGGGACGGTCACAGGAGGTCATGCTGGTGCTGGAGGCGGCCATGCGCAAGGGACGCCTGCCCCAGCTGCCGGTATATCTTGATGGCATGATCTGGGAGGCCACGGCCCTCCATTCGGCCTACCCCGAGTACCTGAACAACAACCTGCGCAACAAGATCTTCCAGACCGGGGCCAACCCCTTCCAGTCGGAGATATTCGCCAAGGTGGACTCCCAGGAGATGCGCCAGGAGATCTGCGGCTCGGAACAGCCCTGCATCGTGCTGGCCACCTCGGGCATGCTCAACGGCGGCCCGGTGATGGAGTACCTGCGCAACTGGGCCCCCGACGAGCAGAACACGCTGATATTCGTGGGCTACCAGGCCAAGGGCACCCTGGGCTCCAAGATCCAGCGGGGCTGGCAGGACATCCACCTGTCGGACCACAAAGGCAAGTCGGTGTCGGTCAAGATCAACATGCACATCGAGACCTCCGAGGGCTTCTCGGGCCACTCGGACAAGCGCCAGTTGATGCGCTTCGCCAGGACCATGAAGCCTCGCCCCGAACTGCTGCTCATCAACCACGGCGACGAAGGTACGGTCCAGAGACTGGCCAAGGACATCTTCAAGAAGACCCGCCTGGAGACCCGGGCCCCCAAGAACCTCGAGACCATCCGGATGCGGTAAGGTTAAATATCAGTTCAAACTCAAACATACGGGGGCATGTAATGCTTGAAGAATCAAGTATCATCCAGGCTCTTGACGAGCTGAACCGTTGGCAAGAGCGGTACGAGACCCTTCGACGCCAGCTTGCCGCAGCTCCCAGAACGGTCATCCTGCACCGGGCCAACGACCTGAAGCGACTGGAGCAGCAGGTCCTCTACTACCAGAACCTGGTGAAGGAGATGAAGAGGGAGCTGAACCCGCCCAAGACCGTGGAGTTCATGCACCGCATCAACGTACCATAGGTCCGGTCCTTTCACCATCTGTCATTTGAGGAGCGCCAGCTCTGCCGTGCCATCCCTGTTGGAACCACCATTCCTCGAATGGTCATATCCCGGAATCACCGCATACTCATCCTATACTCACGGCATACTCATTCCATACTCGATCCATACTCAAACCATACTCGAGGTTCGCTCTAACTATACTCGAAGTTCGCTCGAAATAAACTCGAAGTATACTCGAATACCATCACGGCTCCGGGTGGACAAGGCCTCAGCAACTGTACGGCAAGCAAGCAGCGGGCTGGCAACAGGCAAGGGGCGGGCAGCAGGCAGGCGGCGGGCGGCCCCCGGTCCCCGGCTCACTGGTCCATGGCTTTGGAGAAGATGGGGTTGAGGTAGAGCGAGCTGGAACGTCCGTTGCGCTTCAGGTTCAGCACCCGGTCCTCCACCAGCTTGTTCACATGGTAGTTGATGCGCTGACGGCTCTCCCCCATCTGCTTGGCCACCTGGGTCTGGGACAGCCCCGGCTCCTTCTGCACCAGACGCACTATCATCGCCTTCATCTCGTTGTCGATGCGGTCGGCCAGCAGGTTCCGCGAGAATCCCGGGACCTTGTTGGAGGGATAGAAACGCCGGTAGATGCCATCGTGCTGGGAGGTGATGTAGTTCTCACGCTCAAGGGTTGCCAGGTGGTAGGCAAAGAGCCCGTTCTGCAGGTTCAGCGCCCGCATGATGGTGGAGTAGTTGGTCCCGGGATTGGTGTTGATGTACTGGTACAGCTCGTCGCGCACCTGGTTGTCCAGCATGGCATCGGGGCGCAGACGGGTGTAGAGCGGGAACCACAGGGGCAAAAGGCCCTTGGTGACAGTGAACCGCATGGTCTCCTGCTTGAGCAGGGCCACGCCCATCAGGGCCACCGAGGCGAACACCGTGGCTCCGGCCACCATGGTCGGCGTGACCGGGTTCACGGCTTCGGTCTCCTCGTCGGGGGCTATCTCCTCGTTCTTCAGCACATGGAGCGATATCACCTGTGACTGAAGGTCCTGCTCCAGCTGGGGACTGGTGAGCACCACCTGCAGGGAGTTCAGACCCGAGTAGGCAGTGTCAGAGCTGAAGTCGAAGGTCACCTCTCTCTGCTGGCCGGTCTGCAGATCGGATATCTCGGCCGAATCCAGCAGTACCGCCCCGCTCTCGGTGTGATGGTACAGGGATATCGCAAGATCATTGATCAGGGAACCGCTGTTGGTCAGGTCCAGGAGCAGACTGGCAGTCTGGTCCTCCAGCAGGGAGTGGCGGTCGGCCTCCCAAAGGTCGATGGTGATGAGGGGGGCCGGGACCTCCAGGAGCAGGGGCTGTTCGGCCCGGGTGGGCGGAGTGATGGAGTTGACGACTATGCTGGCCTCGAACAGACCCGAGAGGTCATTGCCTGCAACATTGGCGGGAGCCGTGAGGGTCAAAAAGGCCGTGTTGGTGGAAAGGGCCTGGGCGTTGATGACGTTGCGGTTGTAATGGTAGGACCAGCCCTCGGGCAGGCCCTCCAGGGAGAGATGGAGCTCGGCCTCATCCAGTCCATGGTGGGCCACGTTGACCTCGATATCGAGGGTCTGGCCGGCGAAGATTAGCTGGCTGGAGGAGAGCAGGTCGATGTTGGTGCCGGCCTTGCCGAACATGTTGATCTCGGGCTGATGGACCTTGACCGGGCGCTGCCAGCGGATGCCCGCCTGGAACTCACCCTCCCGGGTCATCTCGCCGGGTATGGTAGCCTCGTAGAGATGCAAGGTGCCATGTTCACGGTGCTGGAAGGTCTCCACCTCGTAAGGCAGATCGTAGGTCATTGTGCCCACACCGATCCAGGGCTGAGGTGTTTCGGGCAGGTCCTGGACCCAGGTCAGGGCCAGGCGGTCGTTGGGATTGGCAAGAAGGGTGCTGTTGATCTCGTAGGGTGCCTGGACCCTATCCATGGGTGTGATGATGCCGGGGGCCTGTTCCTTCCAGTCGATATCGTTGTCCAGTTCGTCCAGGGTCTTGCCCACGATGAGAGGCCAGATCAGCAGGTTGTCCACGGTCCGCTCCTCCAGGGTCAAGGAGGCGTTGATGTGGACCAGGTACATGCCCGGTTCGGCAGGCAGGTCAAGGTCGAAAAGGACCTTGGTGGAAGCCAAAGAGGGGAGGAGGTCCCCCTTGATTGAGATGGAGGAGTTGGGTCCAGTAGAACCCAGCTCCTGATCTCGGTGTAGCACAGAATAGAATATCGTGAGGTTGTGTTCGATGTCCTGGTCGAGGATGCCGCCGTTGGTGAGCTCGAGCTCGATGATCCGGTTGGCTCCGGGGAGCACATGGGTGGGCCCCTCGTTCAAGGCGATGGAGAGCTCGTGGCGCAGGTAGCGTCCCGCGAACTGGAAGCTGTCCAGCCACCAGCCCTGGGAATGGGCTTGCTCATCGGAGGTGAAACGGAACTGGAGGCGGACGGTCTTGCCCACCCAGGGATCCAGGTTCACCCTTTGCAGGGTCCACTCATCGATGGGCGCCGAGGGTGTGGAGTAAAGGGTCTTCCAGTTGGTATCGAACGGAGAGTACTCAGGGTCCTCGGACAGTTGCAGGGAACCCACATCTCCCTGGGCCAGGTCGGTCCGCTGGTAGAACCAGATCTCGGCCGAGGCCAGGGTGTCGGGCAAATGGAGCGGCAGGCTGACCAGACCCACGTCGGCCTCATCGCCATAGAACTCCTCGCCCTCGCCATACTTGAAGAACCTCCAGCCATCCTCCTGGCTGACGGTGTCCTCCACCACCTGCCACCAGTTGCCATTGTCGGTCAGCTCGTCGTACTCGTACGACTCCCAGTTGGTCAAGGCCAGGTCCTCATCGGGCACCAGGTCACGGATGGGCAGGGTCCCCTCCATCTGGTTGTTGGAGAGGTTGGTATCCTCCGCGAATTCGATGGTGGAGCTTATGCGGTAGTCATCGGGCAGTTTCGGGGTCCATTCGAATCCGATGGTCTGCTCCATGCCGTCGCCGGGCAGGACCTCGACGGTCTGCTCAAAAACGGTGGCAACTTTCGTGTCCACCTTCAGGGTCAGTTCGAAGCTGGAGGTCACGCCCTCTACGCTGACGCTGATGGTCTGGGGCACGCCGGTATGGCCCGGTGGTCCGTCCAGCTCCACTATCGCCGGGTCGCCCTCTTCAGCACCGACCTGGGTGAAGAGCACCAGACAGAGAGCCAGCAGGCCAAGGAATGTGAAAAGAGGCAACGACAGTCCATTGTGACCATGGGTGGTGGCGGGGTTGACAGTCATTATAGACGATGAATCGTTGATAATATTTAAAGTTGCCCTGCTTCCTCTTCGGTTTTTTATAAACTTTATGGTCAACATTTTTGACAGTGGTCAATTGTCAAAATTGAGAATATTGGTGTTTTTGACAATAATATTAAACATAGTTGGTTAATTCACTATCATTTCTATTCACAAATTTTCAAAGACCACAATTGATTCAAAATGTAGCTTCAGAAGATTTCAGGAGATGTTCATGGACCCTCACGACCAGCGGCCTCAACTGCCGGCGGCAGGGCTCAGCTCTTGCTCAATTTTCCAAGAAGCTCGGTCAGGTAGGGGTAGGTGTCGAATTCCTTGGCCGTTGACTTGGCCCGGGTGATTATCTGAGGCAGGTACTCGGCCAGTTCCATTTTCCCCAGGTTCTTCAGGAAGTTGAAGCGGCCGATGACCTTGAGGTCACGCTGGAGGCTGAACAGCAGGTACTCCTGCCTGAAACTGTCCCTGCGGGTCTTCTGCCGCATTATCTGGTAGACCTGCTGCAGGTAGTACTCCACAAGTCGCTCCTCGGCCCCCTCGGGCAGATAGGTGTCGATGTTGCGGTCCCTGAGCAGGGAGACCAGGTCGTAGTGGGGCGGGGCCAGGATGGCATCCTGGAAGTCCAGGATCCACATCTTGCCCTTGCTCACCATGATGTTCCAGGGATGGTAGTCCCGATGGGAAAGGACCCTTGATATGTCCGCGAGGCCCTTGACCAGAAGTTCCTTTTCCTCCTCGATCTCTGGGTCCACCTTCAAGGGTATGTTGTCGATGAAGTGGGTGAATTCCAGTCGCAACAGATGCTCATCCATCTGCTGCATCCTTGGTCCCTGCTGAAGCTGCAGCTTGGTACCCTCGTCCTGGATCTGGATCAGCATCTTCAGGGCCTTCTGGATCAGCTTCTCGGTGGAGTAGGGATCTTCCAGTTCGTTGATGGTCTCGATGGCATTGAACAACGAGAAGTCACCCAGGTCTTCCAGGATGAGCACCTGTTCGTTGGGTTCGATGGCTAGGATCTCAGGTACCTTGACCTCGGCTTTGGTGAACAGGTCGGTAAGTTCACGATATCGATTGTAGGCCGGGACAACGCTCTCGACATAGAGCTCATCAGCGTTCTCGGATATGATGCCCGAGCCGAACTTGGCCAACATCACCGATTCCAGGGCGATGTTGCCCGACAGCTGAAGCCGGTAGTACTCTCTGGTGGAGGCCTGGGTGCTTATCTGCTCGGAGGCTCTGACCGTTGCTCCCCAACGTTCGTTGATGATCTTGGTAGCCTGCTCGAGCATGGTGTCGGCAGGCCAGGGGGTTTAATGGCTTTATGTCTAACTCCAGCGAAAATGGAAAATAATCCAATATTGTATTGGCAATAACTCTGGTGTGGATTCTCAGATTGTAACTCGACACATCAAATAGACAAACGATCTCATTCACCAAAAAGTGTGTTTCGTTTCAGCGGGGCTGAAATGGTTCAAAATCAATGTTGCAAATAAGTTGTGCTTGAATATATATTTTTATTGCTTAATGGATAACTAATTTGATTTTTAATAGAGATGTGTTTAATATGTAATATTATATCTTATGCATTAAATCATTAATTTATTATTTTATATTGAATATTATGTATATAAGAATTAAAACCAATTTAATAAGATAGCCATGTAATCATCTATAATATTCTTTATCGTTTCTATATTCATTGGTGGAATGATCTAATGTGCACTTTTATAAAAATTTTCAAATAAATCTGTTCCATACTGACTTTTGTAACATTAGGATTACCTAATGTAATGGCCTATAGCTGGCACAGACCTAATGTAACAAAGAACTGTAAGATTTATATTAAAAATATCCAAATTTCTTTGCTCAATAAAAAGAGGGGAAAAAAAGTTAAAATATAACGCCTTATAGAATATAAAGAAATTTACTATCTTTTAGAAAAAGCAAGGAACAGACTGCATCACAACCAAGACCAACACCATCTTTGATCCTGAAGTGAAAAAGATGGATCACGAACAGCCCTATCTGAGGTGTGAAAAATGGCCAATGAAGCGATTATTGTGGTGATGTATAATATTTTATAATGTAAAGAACAAAGCTTCAAAATATGGCGTTATGCATTATTACCAAGTTTTTACACAAATATCCACGATAGCAATTCAGACATTCCTGAGGAAGCGTCTTGGCGGTTTGAAGGACTTGGTCTTGCCCTTCTTGGGGATCTCCTCATCCTCAACATCCAGCTTGCCCAGAAAGTAGAGGCGGGCGTTGTGCTTGTCGAAATCGTACCCCAGCTGGAGGCAGGCGGATTTCATCTTGGAGCGGAACTCCTTGCGCTTCTGTCGCGACACGCCCCTGGGGGTCAGTCCCCTCCACAGCTTCTCAAATTGCTGTTCCTTTTCGGTGGGCGGCCTGCGTTCCTTCTTCTTGCGCCGTTTCCATCCAAAGAGCTCAAGGCCGTGGTCGAGATCGAATCCCAACAACCCTCACATCCTCAGCAGGGCCTCCGCCGCCTCCTGGCACAGGCTCAGGAACTTGTTGAAGAAGATGGGCAGACCGACCGCGACCATGAAGGCCGAAAAGGCGATGGGGACCGATGATGTGATGGACATGGGATCATCCTCTGCCTCTGATGCAGATGGGCCTTCCTCCTCGGTGTAACCGTCGGGGACGAACATGTACCTGACGATGCGCAGGTAGTAGAACAGGGAGAGGGCCGAGTTGAGCACGCCGGCCACCGCCAGGAGGATCAGCCAGTCGGGACAGCAGCCAAGGCCAGCCTTCACCGCGGCGCCAAAGAGCCAGAACTTGGACCAGAAACCAGCCAGGGGCGGGATGCCGGCCAGGGAGAACATGAAGACCGCCAGGGCGATGGCCACACCGGGACGGCGCCACATCAGCCCCTTGACCTGCCGGATGTCGTCAGAATAGCCCTTCACCGTCAGGGCCGAGAGGGTCAGGAAAGCGCCTCCCTTCATGAATATATGGATGATCAGATGGGCCAGGGCCGCACCCAGGACCAGGATGGTCGTGTCACTGAAACCGCCATCATCCTTCTGGGCCGCCACCACCGGGATGGCGATGAGGATGTAGCCCGCCTGGGCGATGGAGGAGTAGGCCAGCATGCGCCTGAAGGAGGTCTGGGAGATGGCCACCAGGTTGCCCAGGGTCATGGACACCACGGCCACCACAGCCACCATCAGCTGCCAGTCGGACTGAACCCCGATGAGGGCGATGGCAAAGACCTTGAAGAGCACGATGAAGCCAGTGAGCTTGGAGCCAGCGGCCAGGAAGGCGGTCACCGGCGTGGGCGCTCCCTGGTACACGTCGGGAGCCCAGGCGTGGAAGGGCACCGCCGCGATCTTGAATCCGAAACCCGCCATGAGGAACATGGAGGCCACAAAGAGTGTGTCACCCCATCCCGAGTCCAGCTGGCCAATGGCTGTTCTCAGCTGGACCAGGTCCAGGCTGTTGCCGGCGCCGTAGACCAAGGACATGCCGTAGAGGGCCAGGGCCGAGGAGAAGGCGCCGATTAGGAAGTACTTGGCTCCGGCCTCGGTGGAGGCGCTCTTGTGCTTGCGGTGGGCCACCAGAGCATAGCTGGAAAGGGAAGTAAGCTCAAGACCCACAAAGAGGGTCAGCAGGTCCAGGGCCGAGGCCACAAAGCACATGCCCAAGGTGGCTGAAAGGAGCAGGAAGTTGTACTCCACCATGTGCTTGGCACCAGCCATGTAATCCCTGCTGCTCAGGGCCACCATCAGGGCCACCGTGACAAATGCGGTCTTCATCAGCTGGGAGAATATGTCAACCCGCAGGTGGTGGTCGAAATAGTTGACGCCGGTGGGTATCTCAAGCCAGCCGATGTAACAGCGGGCCAGGAAGAGCACCAGCCAGGCCAGTGAGAATGAGAGGCCAGCAATGACCAGGCTGTTGAGCAGACGATCGTCCTTGAACAGTCGCGGGGTGAGCCGGGACATCACCAGGAGCACCAGGGCGGTGATGATCAGGATGGCCTCGGGGATGAGCAGGAACTCGGCCTGCAAGATCAGGTCGGCCATCAGAGCACCCCCATGTTCTCTAGGATGGATACCATCGAGGTATCGGCCATGTCCATCACCAGGGCGGGCAGGATGCCAAACAGAACAGCCAGCATCATCAGCACCGCCACCGGCAGGTTCTCGTTCCAGGAACCGTCTTCGATGTCCATCTCATCGAAGCTGGGATGGAGGGGACCGAAGAGGGCCCGTTGCAGGGCCCACAGATGGTAGGCCCCGGAGAAGAGGACCCCGATGATGGGGATGACGAGCCACCACCCATGGGATTCCCAGAAGGCCACGAAGACCGTGAACTCGGCGATGAAGGCCGCCATTCCCGGCAGACCCAGGGAGCCCAGGAAAATGATGAGCCACAGACTGCCCACCATGGGCATGCGATTGGCCAGGCCTGACAGTTCGGGGATGCGCCGGGTCTTGACCCGATGCTGTAGGGTCCCGGCGATCATGAACATGGCCGGGGAGATGATTCCGTGGGCGAACATCATGAAAACCGCACCGGCCAGACCCAGGGGGGTCAGGGTGGCGATGCCCAGCAGGGCGATGCCCATATGGGAGATGGAAGCGTAGGCAACCAGCTTCTTCAGGTCCTTCTGCCCCAGTGAGAGCAGGGCGCCGTAAAGAATGGAGGCGGTGGCCAAAATGACCATCACCGGCACGAAGGCCTCGGCCCCCTCGGGAGCCATTGGCAGGGCCGCCCGGATGAGACCGTAGGCGCCCATCTTCAGCATCACCCCGGCCAGCCAGGCCGAACCGGCGGTGGGAGCCTCCACGTGGGCGTCGGGCAGCCAGGTGTGCCAGGGGACGACCGGGACCTTGACGGCGAAACCGAAGAAGAGGGCTCCAAAGATCCAGAGCTGGAAATTATGGGAAAAGCCGGGGGCCTCCTGGGCCAGCTCCATCATGTTGAAGGTCCTTGCGCCCGCCTGGAAGTAGAGGGCCATTATGCCCACCAGCATCACCATGGAGGCGGTGAAGGTGTAAAGGAAGAACTTGATGGAGGCGTAGCGTCGGTTGTCGCCGCCCCAGACCCCGATGAGGAAGAACATGGGGATGAGGACCGCCTCCCAGAAGATGTAGAAGACAAAGTAGTCGACGCAGGTGAAGACCCCGAAGAGGGAGGCCTGCAACAACAGCATGAGGCCAAAGAATTGGTTGGGCCGCTTGGACTCGTCCCAAGCGAAGATGACGGTCAGGACCCCCAGCAGGCCGGTGAGAAATACCATTGGTGCCGAGAGCCCGTCGATGCCGAACTGGATGCGAACTCCCTGGTCCGGAAGCAGGGGATAGTCCTCCCACAGGGAAAGACCATAGTTGTCAGCCTCACCATCATCATCGCCAAACACGGTGCCAAAGGCGTAAAGGCTCAGGGCCAGGGTGATGGCGGTGGCGATGAGGGCCAGGTACCGGGGATGGCAGGGCCAGTTCCGTGCGGCCACCATGGTGATGAGTCCACCCAGGAAGGGCACCAGGACCAGCAGGGAGAGGACGGGCACCGTCATGGGTTCCACCTCCTAACGGAGCTGTTCGCTTGGTCGGACGGTGGAACCGGCACCGTCCTGCCCCATGACTTCGCTGAGCTCATCATGGGTTCCACCCCCATATCTCGGGGAAGATCCTGAACAGCAGCAGCATCAGAAAGAGGCCACCAACGATGAGGGTGGTGTAGTGGTTGACCAGTCCGGTCTGCAATCTGCGCAAGCGTTGACTGGATAACGAAAATCCTCGGGCCATTCCATTGACGATGCCGTCGATGATGTTGCGGTCGCACCAGTCACAGCCCGCCGCCACCTTGGTGAAGATCAACATCCCGAACTTGTTGTACATGTCCGACATGTAGAGCCGGTTGGAAAGGAACTTGTGCAGGGCCGCCCGACCGGTGGTGGCGGTGAAGATGCCAGCGTCCATGCGGGTGGGCAATTCTTCGTCAATGCCACGGTTGTAGAACAGGTAGCCAAGGGCCAGTCCGCCCAGGCCAGCCGCGATGGATAGATAGGTTAGCCCTGAAGTGAATGTATGCTCCAAGACGTAACCAAAGTCATGGCCATGGACCATTCCCTCGGTCTGGGGGTGGTTCAGGTAGGATGAGAAGCCACCGTCGTTGATGCCGGGAAAGTCAATGAGAGCGATGAGTCCCGACAGGGCCGCCAGGACACCCAGGACCATCAGGGGCACGGTCATCACCTTGGGTGATTCGTGCAGGTGGTCCTTGTGTTCCTCGTCCCCCCTCCATGAGCCGGAGAAGGTCATGAACCAGAGTCGGGCCATGTAGAAGGCCGTCATCATGGCCGTGACCAGACCCAGGAGCCAAAGGAAGTAGAAGACCGGATCGTGAGCGCCCGAATCGAAGACCGCGGCCAGCAGTTCGTCCTTGGACCAGAAGCCGGAGAAGAAGGGGAACCCGGCGATGGAGAGCACACCCAGACCCATGGTCAGCGAGGTGACGGGCATGACCTTGCGCAGGCCTCCCATCTCCCGCATGTCCTGGGTGGCGGCGCTGTGGATGACACTGCCCGCGCCAAGGAAGAGCAGGGCTTTGAAGAAGGCGTGATTCATCAGATGGAACATGCCGGCGGTGTAACCCTTTGCCTCCTCGAGGTCGGGATCCTGGGAGATAAGGTAGCCTCCGGCGCCCAGGGCCAGGAACATGTATCCCAGCTGGGAGATGGTGGAGTAGGCCAGGACCCTTTTGATGTCGTACATCACCAGGGCCATTGCGGCGGCGAGGAAGGCCGTGAAACCTCCGATGACGGCCACCACCATCATGGTGTCAGGACTCTCGACGAAGAGGGGATAGGCCCGAGCCACAAGATAGACCCCGGCCTTGACCATGGTGGCGGCGTGGATGAGGGCCGACACGGTGGTGGGGCCTTCCATGGCGTCGGGGAGCCAGACGTGGAGCGGAAACTGGGCCGATTTGCCCACCGCCCCGCCGAACATGAAGAGAGTGATCCAGGTCAACTCACTTGAATGACCGGCAAGGTTGGCCGGGTTGAAAAGGAACTGAAAGCTGAAAGCTGAGAGATCCTGGGCTGCAGCAGCCTCGTTAAAAGTGTTCCAAAGGATGATGAGACCGATGAGGAAGGAGATGTCCCCGGCCCGGGTGACGATGAAGGCCTTCTTGGCCGCCGAGGCCGCCGAGGGCTTCTCGTACCAGAAGCCGATGAGCAGGTAGGAACAGACCCCCACCAGTTCCCAGAAGATGAACAGCAACAGGAAGTTGGAGGCCAGTACAAGGCCCAGCATTACTCCCACGAACAGGGAGATCTCGGCGAAGTAGCGGGTGCGACGACGACCCTCGTGGGCCATGTAGCCCAGAGAGTAGATAACTACAAGTAATGACACCAGGCCAACCACCACCAGCATCAGGGCGGTGAGATGGTCGATGTAGATGCCATAGGTGAACTCGTTGTCACCCACCTTGAACCAGGTCCGATCACTGGTGTACTTGTTTCCATCCTCGGCCTCGCCCAGCTGGACAATGACCAGCATCGACAGCAGGAAGGCGGCGCCCACGAACCCAGCGGCGATGTAGCCGGCGATGTCGGGGGACTGCTTGAGCCGACTGGTCAGGATGATGACGATGAAGCTTAGGATGGGCAGCAGGGGGATGAGCCAGCTGGAATCGAGGAAGAGGTTGCTCATGCTCTACCACCTCAGGAGTTTCAGGAGGTCCAGCTGAATGGTCCCCCGCCGCTGATAAACTGCCAGCAGGATGGCCAGGCCCACCGCCACCTCGGCGGCCGCCAGCGCGATGATGAAGAGGGCAAAGATCTGCCCGTCCAGATTGTTGTTGTGATGGGAGAAGGCCACGAAGTTGATGTTGGCCGCGTTGAGCATCAGCTCGATGGACATGAGCACCATGATTGCGTTGTGTCGGGTGAGCACGCCGTAGGCACCCACCAGGAAGAGGAGTCCCGAGAGGGCGATCCAGTACGAAAGGTCGATCATGGGTCCACCTCCTCATCGTTAGGTTCGGGAGGTCCAGTGGGAACCGTGGCGGTGAGCACGTCCTCGGCGCTGTACTCGGGCAGGATGAGCTCCTGCTCCTCGTCCTTGGCCAGGTAGATGCCGCCCACCATGGTGGCCAGCAGGACCCCACCCAGGATCATGACCGTGGCGCCCCAGGTCTCCAACAATTCCTGACCCAGGTGGTCGGTGGTCCCGGTGCGGAAGGTCCCCACCGCCGACCAGTCGGTGGTGTGGTCAACTCCATCAGTGGCCCGCACCCGCCAATGGTAACCCTCGCCCAGCTCCAGCAGGTCCTTCTCCTGTTCTGCGAGGGCTAGGGTGGTCGCCTCAAGATCGTGATAGGTGACCAGGGGAGAAGTGAAGGTCGGATCGTTGCTGTCGGCTATCTCCAGGATGTAGGTATAGCCTCGCAATTGGAACTCCAGGCTCGGCGATGAGACACCCTGGAAAAGGGCGACATCACCGGTTATGGGATAGCTGGTGGCTGGTTGGGGATCGACCTGGTCCACCTGATAGCTGTAGACCTTGCCGGGCTCCAGGTTCTCCACCCGAGCATAGCCCCGGGCGTTGTCGATGGTGATATTGAGTTCCATGACCTGGAAGGGATGGGTGTTGATGGTCACGGCGTACGTGGTGTCGGGTTGGGCCTGCCAAAAGAGTGGCGCCCACGCCGGCTGGGCAGGACTGATGATGGAGCCGTCGGAGGTGTTCCTCACCTCGTCCTGCCCTGGGAAACCTAGCCAGAGGACCCTGTCATCAAGGACCCGTTCGTTGCCTGCCGAATCCACACCAAGGATGCGATACTCGTGAATCCCGTGGGGCAAGCCCGATACAGGGTATCGGCCGGTGTCCCCCTGGACCTGAAGGCCTCCTAGACTGGAGTTGCGTTGAGTGCTGTTGGTGAATATCTCGGCTTGGTACCGGTACTGCACTCCTTCCCATTCCAGGGTAACGTTGGTGTCATGAAATACCTGGTCCTGAGCAGGGGAAACGATGAAGGGTGCATCGGTTGAGCCACCGGTCGCGGGTCCGGTCTCCTCCCAGGGGGCATCCACCAGCAAGAGTGAAAGCAGCAGGGCGATGAAGGCCAGGTAGACCCCGGTCTTCAAGCCAGTGGCCCACTTATTCTTCATAGGCCTCCCCCAGGGTGCGGCGGGTCAGCATGATCCCAAAGAGTATCACGACCGAGATGGCCCCCACATAGACCATGATCTGGATGGCCGCCAGGAACTCGGCTCCCAGCAGAAGAAAGAGAACGGCGATGAAGAGGAAGCTCGTGGCCAGCCAGATCAGGGCCCGGACGATGTCCCGGCTGAGGACCATGGCGATGGCTGAGCCCAGGACTATGGCTCCAAATATGGCAAAGGCAAGCAGTTCGGCATCCATCAGATCGCCTCCATTGAAAGACAGTCGGTGGGGCAGGCCGTGACACAGCTGGCGCACCCGATGCAGATGGTGTAATCGAAGAAGGGGTTGTCACCGCAGGCGCAGCAGCGCAGGGCCTCCTTCTGACCCAGTTCGTTGCCGTAGCCCAGGTTGACCTCGGCCAGCCGGTGGCGCTCCTCGGGAGGCAGCAGGGGCACCGGGATCACCGGGGCCGGCTCGTACTCGTCAGCGTTGTTCAGGGGTATCTTGCGGGGCATCGGCGCTCCGCCCATGCGGGCGTGGTGAAGGTCCTCGCCCTGGATGAAACGATGGATGGACTCGGCGGCGATCTTGCCCATGCCCATGGCGGTGATGATGACATCGGCGCCCAGGAAGCAGTCGCCTCCAACGAAGACATCGGGCAGGACAGTCTGCATGGTCACCTCGTCGCCCTCGAAGGTGTTCCAGCGGGTTCGGCCTATGCCCTCAAGGTCACCCATTTCTTCGAGATCGGGAGACTGACCGATGGTCACGATGGTGGAGTTGCACTCCAGGATGAAGGTCTCACCCTCGATGGGCACCGGACGGCGCCGTCCGCTGGCATCGGGCTCTCCCAGCTCCATGGCCTGGCACTCAAGGCCCTTCAGTTTGTGATCATCACCCAGGAAGCGCATGGGGGCGGCCAGGAACTTGAAGTCTATCTCCTCCTCGTCGGCCTCGTCTATCTCCCCCTCCTCGGCGGGCATCTCGGGGCGGGTCCTGCGGTAGACGATGGTGACCTTGGCTCCCAGGCGCTGGGCGGTGCGGGCGGCATCCATGGCCGAGTTGCCGCCGCCGATGACCAGGACCTTGTCTCCCAGTTCGATCTCCTCGTTCAGGAGTACCCGGCGCAGAAAGTCGACACCTCCCCAGACACCGTGAAGGTCCTCGCCCTCGATGCCCAGGTTGCGCTCCACATGGGCCCCGATGCCCAGGAAAACGGCGTCGTACTCCTCGCGCAGCTGGGCCAGGGTGACATCCCGGCCCACTGAGGTATTGAGCTTCAGGTCCACACCCAGCTTCAGGATGCGGTCGATCTCGGCCTTCAAAATGTCACGGGGCAACCGGAACTCGGGGATGCCCACGGCCAGCATGCCGCCGGCCACCGGCAGAGCCTCGTAGATGGTGGGTTTGTAACCCCGCTTGCGCAGTTCGTAGGCGCAGGTCAGACCGGCGGGTCCTGAGCCGACGACGGCCACGCGTCCCTCCCGCTCCTCGGTGGGACCGGGCAGATCGAAGTCCCCGGCGGCGTCAACGGCCACCCGTTTGAGACCCCGGATGGTCAGAGGTCCTTCCATCTGGATGCGGATGCAATCTTCCATGCACGGATGGGTGCAGACCCTGGCGCACACGTGGGGCAGGCAGTTGTCCCGCAGGATTATCTCCAGGGCCAGTTCCATGTCGCCTCTGGCGATGGCCTGGATGTAGCCCTCAGCATCCTGGTGGATTGGGCAGGCCGATTGGCACATGGGACGCCAGCTGTGACCCAAATGGACACCCTCGCTGTCGTACCTCTGGACCGCCTTGGGGCCGGTGTCCATGGAGATACACTGGGTGGGGCACTCCTGGGAGCAGTTGGTACAACCGATGCATCTTACCAGATCGATGATGGGCGACTCCCGCATGTAGTTGGTGAGTGGCAGGTCCAGGGTGGGTACAGGGTCCTTCTCCACCTTCAGCGAGCGGGCCGGGTGGATCAGGGCCTCCCGGGAATAGTCGGCCAGCTCGTAGAAATCGGTCATGGTCATGGCCCCGGTGGGGCAGTAGACCTCGCAGAAGCCGCAGAAGAGGCAATGACCGAAGTTGATGGCCGGCCGGCGGGCCAGCCGCATGCGCTTGGCCCTGGGAGAACCGTGCCATTCCTGGGAGTCGGTGTCGATCTCCTGGGGCTTCATCTTGAGACAGCGGTTGGGGCAGACCTCGTGACAGATGCCGCAACCGATGCACAGGTCCCAGATGACCGCGTTCTGACCCCGGTGGGTGGGCGGCACCTCGGCCTGCTCGATGGGATAGAGGATGGTCTGGGGCGTGCCCAGGGTCGCCCGGATGGCCTGATCGGCGGTGATGCCGATCGGCTTGTAGAGCATGCCCTTGAGCTTCTCCAGGACGCTCATCTGATTCTTGGAGCTGAGGATGGCCATCAGATCACCCCCATGTCGGAGAATATCTCGTATCCGATACCCAGACCGATGACGATGATGATGTTGATCAGAGCCGCCGGTAGCAATCGTTTCCAGCCCAGCTCCAGGATCTGGTCGGTGCGGATGCGGGGGATGGTCCAGCGGATGAAGATGATCATGATGAAGAGGATCCAGACCTTGGCCAGGAACCATATCTCGGGCCCCGGGACCAGGATCTCCTCAAAGGATTCGCTGATGTCGGGCAGGTCCAGGGGCTCCTCCATGTGGGGCGCGGCCAGCAGCAGTCCGGTGGTCAGGACGATACCGATGACGGCTCCGGGGAGGGCTCCCATCAGACACCATTTGAGCTGATTGGGCACCGAGGCCTTGGGTTTGGCCATTACCGGTCCCAGCAGGAAACCGATGCCGCCCAGGCCCATGGCGCCCAGGATGACCAGGGCGTGGATGGAGAGCTCCTGGGACACGAGCGGGAGGGTGTTAGCCTCGATGACCAGGGGGAAGTTCAGGGTCAGGTTGGGACCGGCCCAGCCGCCCAGGAAGAGGGTCACCGCCACCGCGGCACCGATGAAACCCCGGATGTACTCGGCGGCCAGGAAGAGGCCAAAGCGCATGCCACCATACTCGGTGGTCCAGCCCTCAACCAGCTCCGATTCGGCCTCAGGCAGGTCGAAGGGGACCCGCTCCACCTCGGCCAGGATGGCGATCATGAAGACGCAGAAACCCAGGAACTGGGGCACGATGTTCCACATGGGTATGCCCAGCCAGGTCTCGGCCTGCTGCTGGGCCACGATGTCCAGGGGGTTGTAAGAGCCGGCCATCAGGAAGACGCCGGCCATGCTGAGCAGGAGAGGTATCTCGTAGGACATGAGCTGGGCCGCGGAACGCATGCCGCCGATGAGCGAGTACTTGTTGTTGGAGGCCCAGCCGGCGGTGAGGACGCCCACCGGGGCGATGGCGAAGATGGCCATGATGAAGAGGATGCCCGCCTGGCCCTCGAAGGCCACGAAGCGGTTGGAGATGGGGACCAGGGTGATGAGCAGAACTGATGATGCAATGAAGATGACGGGGGCCACGGTGTAGAGGACCCGGTCGGCCTTGTTGGGCACGATGAGCTCCTTGCCAAAGAGCTTGAGTCCATCGGCGATGTTCTGGATGAAGCCATAGCCCGAGAACAGGTAGGGTGCCGTCTCGGGATTGTGGTCCAGCCAGGTGGAGGCCAGGGAGAGCATGGGGCCTCGCCGGTCCATCAGCCGTCCGGCCACCTTCCTCTCGGCATAGACCATCATCACCAGGTTGAGCATGCCCACCATGAAGGCCATGATGACCACCTTGAAGGTGGTGACTACATGTAGTCCGGGACCTTCCAGCCAGGTGGCCAGTTCACCCGCGGGTCCTATGTGCTCGCCCACGGGTTCCAGGACCAGGTTGATGAGCTTGACCGTCGGTATGGCCAGCCAGTCGCGACAGAAATCGTAGAGCAGTGAAGTCATCATCTCACCTCACTTGTCAGTCTCCCCGATGCACATGTCCATGGACCCCATGATCGCTGGGACATCGGCTACCTTGTAGCCTCGCAAGTAGTGGTTGGCGGCGGAGACGGTGACGAACATTGGCGAGCGGATCTTCCAGCGATAGGGACGCTGGGAGCCGTCTCCCACCAGGTACATCAGGGCCTCGCCCCGGCTGTCCTCGGTGCGCCGGAAGGCCTCGCCATCGGCGCGCAGGGGGACGTTATCGGCCTGGATGGGGCCCTGGGGCATCTTGTCCAGGCAATGGCGGATGAGATAGATGGACTGATACATCTCCCGCATGCGGACCAGATGACGGGCATAGCAGTCCCCGTCCTTCTCGACCTGGGGCTCGAAATCCAGCTCGGGATAGATGGAGTAGGGATCGTGGGAGCGGATGTCGAAGTTGGAGCCCGAGCCTCGGATGTTGGGTCCGGTGAGACCCCAGTTGAGACCGGGTGCCCGGGGAACGAAGCCCACGCCCTGGGTGCGCATCCTGAAGATGGTGGAATCGTCGTAGAACTGCTCGTACTCCTTCAGCTTGACCTCGATGTGGCGCAGGGACTGCTCGCAGTTCTCGGTCCAGCCGGCGGGCATCTCCCGTCGCACCCCGCCGATGGTCATGTAGTTGTAGAGCAGGCGGTTGCCGGTGAGGGACTCCATCAATCGCAGGCAGTACTCCCGCTCCCGCATGGAGTAGAGCAGGCCAGTGAGGAGGCCGAGGTCGGGCAGGAAGGCGGCTTGCCACATCAGGTGGGAGGCCAGTCGCTGGAGCTCCAGCATGACCACCCGGATGTACTCGGCCCGCTGGGGCACCTCCACCTCCATCAGCTCTTCCACGGCCTTGACGTAGGCATAGGTCCAGGTCATGGAGGAGCCGTAGCAGAGGCGGTCGGCCAGGGTGGTGTTCATGAAGTAGCGACGGCGTTCGCCGATCTTCTCCACACCCCGGTGCAGGTAGCCCATCTCCGGCCGGGCCTCCACGATGGTCTCGCCGTCCACCAATACCCGGAGGGTCCAGAGACCATGGGTCATGGGGTGCTGGGGGCCCATGGAGATCCACATCTGGGCCATCTTCACCACACCTCCTCTTTGATCTGGTAAATGTAATCCTTGCGCAGGGGATGGCCCTTGAAGTCCTGGGGCAGGAGAACCCGTTCCAGGCGGGGATGGCCCGGGAACTCGATGCCCATCAGGTCGAAGGCCTCCCGCTCGTGAAAGTCGAGGCCCTCCCAGACCCGGGCCAGGGATGGGAGGGTCGGATCATTTTTGGGCACCGGAACGTGGAGCTCCAGCATCGTGCCCTTGGCGGTGTTGGAAAGGTGGTAGACGCATTCGAAACTGTCGATGAAGTCCACGGCCGAAAGCAAAGAGGCGTGGTTGAATCCCAGATCGTCCCGCAGGCTCACAGCCAGTTCCAACAGTCCCTTGCCATCCTTCAGGTCGGCCCGGACCACGTTCTCCCGCACCACCTGGGTTTGGACGATATGCTCGTCAAATTGCCCTTTCAGGGCCTCGCTGAGCTCTGTGGCCAGGGTCATCTTTGTCCCTCCCTGTTGAGGAAGACGTCCTTGCGTTCGGCCATGATCTTGCGCTGCAGTTGCAGGAAACCATGGAGCAGGGCCTCGGGGCGTACCGGACAGCCTGGAATGTATACGTCGACGGGCAGGAAGGTATCGGCACCGGGAACCACGGAATAGGAATCCCAGTAGGGGCCTCCCGAGATGGAGCATTCACCCATGCAGATGACCCATTTTGGCTCTGGCATCTGCTCGTAGAGGGTCAGGAGCTTGGGACGCAGTTTCTTGGAGACCGGTCCGTTGACCAGCAGGATATCGGTCTGGCGGGGGGAAGAACGGTAGATCACCCCCACCCTCTCGGCATCGAAATCGGGAGCCGAGGAGGCGGCCATCTCCAGGGCGCAGCACATGATGCCAAAGTGGAGGGGATGGGGCGAGTAGCGCTGGGCCCAGTTGAAGATCGGGGAGGCCACCTTGTTCACGATGGCCTTTAGCTTGAGCTTGTCGGCGGCCTGGTAGACGGCCGAGTCGATGAGCTCCAGGAAGTCATCGGACCTGAGCCCCAGCCAGTTGGGAGCCTCATCCTGGCCCGCCTGGTTGGGTTGCTCCGGATGGGACGCCGGTGCGTCATTCCCGACCTGGGGATCTTCTGGCTCGCTCATATCCAGATCACATCCTCCTTGCCCAGGACGTAATATAGCCCCACCAGCAACAGACCGACAAAGCAACCCAGGATGCCCTGGGCCTGGGCGGTCAGATCATAATATACCATGGCTCCCAGGAGCAGGAAGATGGCCACTATGTCGAAGATGAGGAAGATGATGGCGAACATGTAGTATTGGAAATGGAACTGGATCATCGCCTCGCCCACAGGCGGCTCTCCGCACTCGTAGGTGGTGTGCTTCAGGGGGGTCCTCTCGGAGGGCCTGAAGAAACGTCCCACAAAGAGGGTTATCACCGGGAAAGCCAGGGCTATGAGAGCAAAGATGGCAACGGCCAGGTAATCGTCGGCCAGCATTGGCATCGTGATGGCAATAGGTCCTTATAATTGGCTTTCGGTGAAGGCTTGATTTGAGTAGCCGGAACGAGGTTGGCACAAACCAACAATATCTTTGTTTCAGGACGTTGAACAGGGCGGTTTTGAAGATGTGTTCGACCTCCAAATTGGAGAATCTCCAACGTTGGGCCCTATTACGACAGCTGGCCAATGGTCGTGTAAATGTAATTACTGTGGGTTCGACTTATGAGGGAATTCGCAAAATAAGAGGGAGCCTCCCTCTTTGAGGGAGGCTGGGCTGTTGCTAACAACCATCACCCGCACGGGGTGTTGATGCAAAGGTCGCGGGTGGTTTGTCTACTTGTCGTCGTCGTCGTGGATCTCAAGGCACTGGCAGGGCTTCTTGCCCAGCTCCTCGGCCTCGTCCTTGGTGACGATGATGCCGCCTGACTTGGGGATGTTGACGGCGAAGGGGCACTTGGAGCGGTGGTAGCGCTTGGCGGTCTGGGAGGTGAGGTAGTGTCCCTCGGGGATCTCATCTTCGAGAGTGGCTTTGGGCTTCTTCTCGTAATGTATGTGCAACAGGTCGCGGATGTCGCCCTCGCCCTCCTTGAGCAGTTTGCCCAGGATGACGATGCCGCCGATGACGGCGATGAGGGGTCCCAGGATGATCAGGAAGAGGCCGATGCCGAACGAAGCCTCACCCTCAAGGCCAGCATCCTCTAGACCGTCGGTGAAGTTTTTGTTTTCACCAGCGACGTTCCCAAAGCACATTCCAGCGAAGAGCACAGCGAGAACGGCGAAGAAGACCATTGCCAAGGGCATGATGCCATCCATGAACTTACGATTCAGAACGCCCGCAATGAGCATGAAGACGCCCATTAACAGTAAGGGTATAGGATAGGCATTGTAGGGACTCTCTGCATCTCCCTGTTCATCATTGATGCCCATTCCATTCCACGATTCTTCAACTGCTTCAACTGTTCCAGTATCATCCGCTTCAATACTCAGAGTTGACCACGTGAGAAATGTTCCGATGATGACCAGCAGGCCGCCGAGGATCACAAGTATCTTCTCTAATGAAAAAAGGTCGTCTACGTCGATGATGTCTTCAGCCATGTGTTACACCCCGTAAAGGTTAATCGTGAGTTTCGATTTTGTATTTAAGTATTCCGAAATAAATGGATAAGGATGAGAACACTTTAACGATAGACGAAATGAGCAAATGTTATTGAGGTGATAATCTGCATGAAACTTCCATACAGCCTAGTTCAGGATAACTCTATTCCACACGTTTCTTAACAGAACTGCGCCCGGTATCAGGGATGGAGCCTGTCCTTTAAAATATCAAATATCATCCGTTCCAATTGGTTAATATCAAGAGCCCCGTCCACCACCGTAACATGGTCCCATTGGACCATGGCCAGGTACTGGCCCCTGACCTTAATCTGATACTCCATCTTGGCTTCGAAACCATCCGCCTGTTCATCTGCCCCCGCTTTGACCCTCCTCCCGCTCAACCTTTTGCCCGCCTCCTCCACTGGCAGGTCGAAGATGATGACCAGATCGGGGACTGGCGCGATGGCCTCATTGAGGGTCTTGATGTCAGTGGGATCGAGGCCGGCGGCCCCCTGGTAGGCGATGGAGGAATGGTAGTAGCGGTCGAGGAGGACCAGCTTGCCAGACTCAAGGGCCGGAGCGATGAGGCCCGCCACATGCTCCTCGCGGTCGGCCAGGAATAGGTCGCGAAGCTGTTGAGCCATGGCCTGGTCCGGGGCGTCCGATCGGGAGAGCAGTTCCCTGATGCGGCGACCGTGGGGTCCATCCGTGGGCTCCCGGGAGACGACCATCGGCAGACCAGACTCGAGCAATCTCGCGGCCAGGCGCTCATGCTGGGTGGACTTGCCACAGCCATCGATGCCCTCCAGGGTGATGAGCAGGCCCCGGCCGCCACGTTCACGCACCAGCCGCTCGTATGTGGTCGAAAGGTCGTTTGGACCGCTGGAGGTGGCTGGTCGGTCAGGCTTGCCGGGCATTGGACCTTCAGGGCCCAGGGCCATAAAATGGAGCCCCATCCTCCCATCCGCAAATCCTTAAGTAACGCGCCCTGGCTGGCACCGGTCGATGGCCAAACCCCAGGCCGACCCACAGCTGATAGAACGTATCGAGGCCCTGGTGCCCAAAGGCAAAGAGGTCCTGGAACAGGCCCGCCGGACCTTGGAAAAGAGTGACGGTGGTACCGGGTCATTCGACGAGGTCTTCGATGTGGCCATCATCGGCGCAGGACCCACCGGCGCCTCCGCAGCCAAGGAGGCCGTTGAACAAGGCCTGACGGTCTTGCTGTTCGATCCGGCCCATCCCAGGCGCAAGGCCTGCGGCGGTGGCCTGACGGTGAAGGACCTGGCCACCTTCGACGCCCCCGACGAGGCCATCGACCGGCCCATGGACCATATCAAGTTCATCCGCGGTGACACGGTCCTGGACATCGCCGGCAAGCCGGGACAGCTGGGCAAGCTCATCCGCCGCGACGCCTGGGACCACTACCTCTACCTGCTGGCCCTTGAGGCCGGCGCGGTCCCGGTGCTGGAGAAGGTCACGCGACTCCATCATATGGATCCCGGGGACGGGCATGAGCGGGCGGCCATCGATGGCGAGACACCCGGCCATGAAGATGGAAAAGATGCCAGATGGATGATCAACGGCAGGTACACCGCCCGCTTCCTCATCGGCGCCGACGGGGTCAACGGCCTCTGTCGCCGCATCCTGTCTGAACCCATACCACCCGAGCATCTGTGGCTGGCCTTCGGCTACTACATCGACCAAGTGCCGCCCGACGGCTCCATCGAATTCATCCTGGGCGAGCTGGCGGGGGAGGAGGGCTACCTGTGGGTCTTCCCCAAGGCCGACCACTACAACGTTGGCATCTGCTATCCCATAGCCCTGGGCCGCGAGCCCCTGGAGCGGGAGCTGATGAGATTGATCGAGGCTCGGGGCTGGGCCGAACTGCCGCGGACCCGTTTTGGCGCCCTGATACCCTCGGCGGTCGAGAGGTCGTTCTTCGACGCCCCGGTGACCGGCGAGGACTGGGTGCTGGCCGGCGACGCCGCAGGCCATGTGAACCCCATTCATGGTGAGGGTCTCTATTACTCGGTGAACGGCGGCAGGCTTGCGGCCCGTGCTGTGGCCGAGGGCGACCCGAGGCGGTTCGAGGAGCTGTGGCGAGAGGACTACGCCCGGGACATGTACCGCCACTGCGACCTGAAGATGAAGTACCTGTTCAAACCCTGGTTCCAGAAGCTTGGCTTCGGCCTGGGCAACACCCGTACCATCCACGGCCTGCTCCAGGGGATGTGCGACGGCACCTTCCACGGCAACGCCATGCGCTCCTTCGCGGCCAGGTTGCCGCTGGCGGTCCTGCAGGCTATCTTTCGAATCCGGCCGAAATAGTGTTTCACTCGGCCGACTGCTTCACCTTGGCGAACTCGGCCAGCACCGCCATCATCAGGTCGTAGAACTTGTCCACCGTGGATATCTGGACCCGCTCACTCGGCGAATGGGGATACTGGATGGTGGGGCCCAGGGAGATGGCGTCCATGCCCGGGAACTTCTCCAAGATGATGCCGCACTCCAGGCCGGCGTGTATGGCGGCCACCCCTGGCTCCTCGCCGTGAAGGTTATTGTAGACGCTCTTGATGAGCTTCAACGCCGGGGATCTCAGGTTGGGCTGCCAGCCGGGATAGGATTCGCCCTGCTCGGCGGTGGCGTGGCAGGTACGGGCCATTATGGCGATGCGTTCCCGCTGGGACTCCAGGGCCGGGGCCACCGATGAACGGGTGGCGCAGGTGATGAGGAACTCGTTCCCCTCGGACTTGGCGCTGGCCACGTTGTTGGAGGTCTCCACCAGGTCGGGGATGTCGTGGGACATCTTGATGACCCCATGAGGCAGGGACTGGATCAGGGCCAGCAGGCGATCGCGGTGGGTCACCCGCAGGGCGGAGTCGAACTTGCCCTCCAGGGGCTGAAGGGTGACGTTGAGGTTGGGTTCCTTGGTGCCGAATTCGGCCTTCAGGTCGGCCTCCCAGGTGTTGAGGAAGTCCTGGATCAGGGCCAGCTTGCGCTTGGAGAAGAGGATGGTCGCCCGGGCCTCGCGGGGGATGGCGTTGTGCTTGTCGCCCCCGGTCAGGTCCGCCAGCTGGAAGCGCAGGCGTTCCTGTGAGAGCTTGTAGAGCAGGCGAGCCAGAAGCTTCACGGCGTTGGCGCGCTCCTCGTGGATGTCCACGCCGGAGTGACCGCCCAGCAGGCCATCGACCACCAACTCCCAGGGCTGAAAGGCCTCCTCGATGGCATCGCGCTTGACAGGGAGGCGCAGGGTGGAATCCCCGCCTCCGGCACAGCCCACATAGAGACTGCCCCACTCTTCGGTGTCCAGGTTGATCAGCACTCGCCCCTCAAGGAGCTTGGCGTCCAGGGCGAAGGCTCCGGTGAGCCCGGTCTCCTCGTCAACGGTGATGAGGCACTCAAGGGGCGGCAGGGGCAGGTCGGCGGGGCTCTCCAGGGCGGCCATGGCGGCGGCCAGGCCGATGCCGTTGTCGGCGCCAAGAGTGGTGCCGTCGGCCATCAGGTAATCGTCCTCGATCTTCAGGGTCAGGGGGTCCTTGGAGAAGTCGTGCTCGACATCGCTGTTCTTCTCGCAGACCATGTCCACATGTCCCTGGAGGACCACGGGAGGGGCATTCTCGCCTCCGCCACTGCCAGGTCGCAGGATGACGATGTTGCCGGCCTCGTCCTCGCGGAACTCGAGATTCCGCTCCTTGGCAAAGGACTTGAGGAATTCCAGGGCCTGGGCCTCGTTCTTGGAACAATGAGGGATCTTGGTCAGGGCTTCGAAGTGCTCCCAGAGCTTCTGGGGTTTCAGACCATCTATCACTGAGGTCATGGTGTCACCAGGGTTGAGTGTCCGGTCAGAAAAGCTCCGGTAATTAAAGCTTGTTAAAACAGAGTATTTTTTTCCAATATTCGCCCCCCCACGCCTGTACAGATCACGCCTCCAAAAATTTTAAATAGTGGTAATATCATATAAGTTATCAACCAAAGGTTAACAACCTTATACAAGCGATGTGACAACCATGTGGTACTACCCCCTTAACCTGAACCGTGAATTTGCCCGCCTGAACCGTCTGGCCCATGGCCTGCTGGGTCACAGCCACCACCGGCACCACCGGCACCACCGCCACCGCCATAATCACCATCACCATGGCTTCTGGCACCCGGCCTGGCACGCCTGCTCCACACCCGACCCGGAGACCAAACAGCTCACCGAGGGAGAGGAGCCAGAGGAGCAGAAGAGCTACCTGCGCCCTCATTTCCATGGCGACCTGAACGAGGAGAAGGACACCATCACCCTCAAGGCCGACATGCCAGGTGTGGAGAAGAAGCACCTGGAGCTGGAGGCCACCGCCTCCAAGATAAATCTCAAGGCCGAATCCGAAGAACGGGCCTACAAAGCCACCGTGCCCCTGCGCTACAAGATAGACCCCAAGAGTGCCAAGGCCTCCCTGAAGAACGGCCTCCTGGAGATAGAGTTGAAACTGGCCAAGCCCCTCAAGGAGAAGGCCACCAAGATCAAGATCGATTGAAGGAAACCACTGCCGCATGGCATATACCCCCCCGAGGGCCCCTGACCGGGCCCTCACTTCTTTTTTATTAATTATTCGTAGCCATCCTACTTTGTTGGTTTGGCTGTACCTTTTAGTTTTTTCATCGACCGACAGGACCAACTATCAACTTCTATCAATAATATAGATAGAAGTTATAGAAAGAAGTGTTCTATATCAAATATAAATGATGATGATCCGCTTGATATTATCGCAGAGAAATGGACCCCCGCTTTCAAGTATTGTTGGAAATTCCATTGATCTGCGTTCAAACATATCTCTTTACCGATCGTTTGGGAGTTTTACTCACCAATCATTCCAGATCCGTTGAGCTGGCTGACAATTTCAAGTGATGATCATCTCTATGCCCTACCGACATTGAAAATTCAATATCGGTAACGTACTGACACAGTCTGCCGTCTGTACTGCTATTTATGCGTTATGCCACTATCTGTCAGTGAAGGTGAGAGATAGTTCAGTTTGAGCTCATATAGGAACGGGGGGAGGCAATCTCATCTCCTGCCAAAGGAGCGATTGCCATGAACCATGCAAAACGCAAACCCCATCGAAAACCAATTCGAGGCCAATGGCTCTTGTGGGCCGTTATCACCCTCTTTTTGGCTGTAGGTGCTGGAGCCGCCACCGGCCTCATCCTTGAGGACTCGGTCGAAGGCATCTCCGGCAACTCTTCCCTGGGCGTAAATCAAAGCCTGGCCGTGACCAATGTCACCGCAATGGGCGACAACGACGGCTTCATCGCCACCATCGACGACGATCAGGTCAGCTTCGCGGCCCACATGCAGGTCAACAACGGTGACCGCACTGGACTGTCCGTAGAGATATCCAATCTGGGAGGCATCGATGACATCACCTTCCAGTTCATCATCCACTACGGTGATGGCCCCTTCTCTTTCTCCATCGTCTCAGACGACACAGATGGAGAGGACACCGACGGTGACGGCACCGTCGAGCCTGTGGTCCGCACTGGAATGGAGACCTGGGTCTCGAAGGTCGGCGCCGGTTCGACCAACACTCTCGATGTGACCGTGGCGGTAGAGGACGCAGCCGCACCCGGTTTCTACGAGCTCTCCTACGAGATCAAACCGATGAATGTGTAAGATCAAAGAGATCGATCACAGAGAAGCTGACATCTGAACCTGTCGGTTCATCATCTGAACCATCGTCAGAACCAGTCAGGACCAATATCAGTCCCCCTACTTGGAGCACCGCACGGTATCTCCAACAGACCTGGACCCAACCTCGGTTCGTATCCCCGCTCAGATACGTGAGCTCTTGCTCACAGGCAACTCACTGGGAACCGTCGTGCTTCTTCCAGACCCGGGGATACTTACCCGGCTCCATGTAGACCTGTTGGAGCGTGGCCGCCAGACCGGGCGTAGCCTGGGCGTGGGCCTCCTTAAGCTCGCTGGCCGAAAGGGCCGCGACGCCAAGGCCGATGAGCTCGCCAGCCTGGGAATAGAAGGACACCGGAGCGCCTCGCTCCAGGCAGGCCGACACCTCGGTGATGCCGGGAATGGCCAGCGGGGCCCCGTGACAGAGGGCCTCCACGGCGGTATCGCGGACCACGATGCGACACATGAGCTGGAAGAGTTGCTCGGGAGGCAGGAGTATCTCGGACAACTGGGACCCATCATCGGTCTCCTTCCAGTCCAGGTAGGCGTCGCGGGCTGTGGTGAGGGAAACGGCACTGGTCTCGGTGAAGGCCCCGGTTGCCGTTCGGCGCAGTTGGGCCATGTAGCCACCCACGGCCAGGACCTCTCCCAGATCACGGCAGAGGTTGCGAATGTAGGTTCCGGCCTCGCAGCGGACCCTGAAGAGCGCTCTCTGCTCCTGGGCCTCGATCAAACTGATATCGTAGATGGTCCTCAACCTGAGCTCGCGCTTGACGGCCGCCTCCCGGGGAGGCAGCTGCCAGATGGGGCCGATGAAACGGTCCAGGGCGGTCTTGACCTGCTCCTGGGAGACGGGACGGTTGAGCTGGGCCAGGGCCACGTATTCCTTGGGCGCATGGAGCAGGGCCCGCACACAGCGGGTGGCGCGGCCCAGGGCCACAGGCAGAACACCGGTGACCATGGGGTCCAGGGTCCCGCCGTGGCCGACCTTGTTCAGGCCGAAAGCCTCCCGCACCCAGGCGGCAACCTGATGGGAGGTGGGACCGGCCGGCTTGTCGATGATGATCACGCCGTTGGTCAGCATCTCCTCCAGCTCTCGTTTGTCCGGCGGAGTGCCGTAGGGCCCGGGACGGGGTGGTTCCAGGACGATCATCTCGGTCGGGTCGGCGTCGAAGGGCACCGCCGGGCTGGAGGGTCTGACCTTCTTGGGGTCGAAGGGACGCCGCGAAATGCGCCTGGTACTGGAATAGTGGCCTTGGCTGCGTTGACCACGTTGGCCATGGGGCCTGCCCTGCCGCTGTTGACCATAGGATGAACGACCACCCCGGTCACCATGCTGACGGCTCCTTTGACCGGATCGTGGTGGGCGACCTCCCTGGCCCTGGCGAGAGCCGCGCCGGTCCTGACGAGGGGGCCTGTCACCTCCCTTTCTGGCAGGGCTCATTGGGCGGCCTCCGCCTCTTCCAGGATCTGCTCCAGTCGGAGGGTCATCTCGGACACTATCAGCTCCACCAGCTCATCGGGGGTGTTGTCGCTGGTGTCCAGGTCCATGTCGTAGGGCGAGGTGTCAAGCAGGTCGATGTCGTAGTAGCGCAGGTAGCGGTCTCGCTCGGAGGCCTCTCTTTTGGTCACCCGCTCCTTCAATCCCGGCGCGACGCCTCCCTCGCGGTTGGCAATGCGGTCCAGGCGGACCTCGAGAGGGGCTGAGAGCCAGACCCGGTAGGCCGGCACCTCGTTCCGCTTGGTGAGCCAGCCGGTCAATCGCCCTTCCAGGACCAGATTACCCTTTCGAGCCTCCTCCAGGGTCAGACGGTCGAGCTCCTTGTCGATGGCCGCATCCTGTTGGGCTCTGGCACCGTAGTCAGCCAGGGACATGCCTGCCGCCTGAGCCTGCTCCCTGAAGATATCGCCGCTGGAGCGATAGGGCAGTTCCAGGCGCTGGGCCAGGGCGCGACCCACGGTGGTGGTGCCAACTCCGGGCAGGCCTGAGACGGTGACCAGCATGGGATGGCCAGGTGAGCCGGGTTTTAAAGGTCCGTGGGCAGGATGGCCTCGTTGGGGATTGTGTGGAGAGGTCATCGAACTGGGAAATGAAATGCAATGACCGTAGACCGGGTGCTGGCGGAATAAGCTGAAAGGCCCAACTTTGGCGGAGGTGGTTGAGGTGTTCACGCGATAGTGGATCTTGGGTGTTTTGGCTGTTGGCTGCCGGGGTCACCTCTTCCTGACCCTCTTCAACACCTGCCCGCAGATGAGGCAATAGCCGCTCTCGGGGGCGGTATCCTTGTCGTACCTCTTCCAGCATCCGACGCATCGATGATACCATTGCCATTGCTCTTTGATGGCGCCCTCGGTGGTGGCGTGGATGGGGATGTCAAGGGCCATGGCCACGTTCTGCATCCGGTGGTCGCTGGTGACCAGGGTGGCCTTCTGGTCCAGTGCGAGAGCGAGCAATCCCAGGTCGGTGTCCGAAAGGTCGGGAGCGTCACCAGTATCTTTGGCCGCATCCTTGATCTGGTCAAGGGCCTCCTCGGGCGGTTCAGCCAGGATAAGAAGCTCAAGGTCGTGGAGCTGTTGGATGTACCTTAAGGCCGCGGCCGGAAAGACCTCGCCCACCGCCGCCTCGGTGGTCAGCAACTCGCCGTCCTCGGGATGGCTGCGTCCCAGGAAGGCTCCGGTATCCAGCACATAGACCGGCCGGGTCAACTCGTCGTCCTCGTCGTGCTCGTCTTCTTGGTCGTATTTGTCCCCGTCTGCCTGTTCGTCCTTGGGATCGGTCACAACTCCTGAATCCCTTCTTGGCCTAAAGCTTTAGGCAGGATAGACCTGGGTTGGACTATCATGACCTCATCCAAGGAGAAGCCGACCATTCAGGTCACCGTCAGGCCTTTTGCCATGTTGCGGGAGCTGATGGAGCTGGAAGAGGTGGAGGCCCTGGAGCTGGAGCTGCCAGCGGACAGTCCCGCCGAAGCGTTGCTGGACGCACTGCTGGAGCGGGCCCCGGTCCTGGGACCCTACGGCCGTCACCTGCTCATGGCCCGTGATGGAGAGTACCTGGAGGCGATGGTGCCTCTGACCGATGGTGATGTGGTATCGCTGTACCCACCCCTGAGCGGCGGATAGGCTGTCATTGAGATGCAACGAGCATGGCAGTGTTCCATTTTTCCATACACGTTTTTCTTTTATAGGACCGGGTCCATATAGCCAACTCGAACGAGGCGTATCATGGCTCCGCTACAGCTTGCTAAGAAGATCTGTCTTCTGGGGGATCTGGCCGTGGGCAAGACCAGTCTGGTGCGGCGCTTCGTCATCGACAAGTTCGAGGACACCTACCTTACCACCATCGGGGTCAAGATAACCAAGAAGGAGCTCCTCTTGAACCTGGGCAAGCCCGAGCCCCAGGTGGCCATGAAGCTCATGCTCTGGGACATCGCCGGCCATCACACCTTCTCCAATGTCAAGACCGCCTACTATCGAGGGTCCGACGGGGCCCTCATCGTCTGCGACCTGACCCGGCAGGTGACCTTGGCCAACGTGGCGGAGTGGTGCCGGACCCTCAAGCAGGTCTCAGGCGACAGGCCCATGATCCTGCTGGCCAACAAGAGCGACCTGACAAAGCAGTTCCAGTACGGACAGGAGGAGGTGGAGGCCACCTGCAAGAAACTGGGCATCACCTACCTGCTCACCTCGGCCAAATCGGGCAAGAACGTGGAGCTGGCCTTCAGGATGCTCTCCAAGCTGATCGTCAATGACCACAACGAATCGATGGGCAAGTGAGCCCGCCTTTGCCTGTGCACCTGCTTGTGAGGATGTTGCGGTATAAAGCCATCGAACCACGACAACTGACAAGGCCGATGCTGGAAGCTTTAAATTCAGGAGATTGTGTGGTCGGTCCGTCCTGTTCCCTCCCCGGGGTGACAAGGTGACATCATGACCGAGAACGAGAGAACCTCCGCCGTGTCAGGATTCTACAAGCTCACACCGGCCCAGCGCCGGGAGATAGTGGCCCGTTTCGCCGGGCTCGAAGAGGCCGACAAGGAGACCCTGGCCGACTTCGGGGTCCTGGGCGAGGAGACGGCCGACAGGATGATCGAGAACGTCATCGGCACCTGGCCCCTGCCCCTGGGAGTGGCCTCCAACTTCCTCATCGACAACAAGGAGTACTTCGTTCCCCTGGCCCTGGAGGAGCCCTCGGTGGTGGCGGCGGCCTCCAACATGGCCAAGGCCACCCGGAGTCGCGGCGGCATCACCACCTCCAACTCCGATCCCATCATGATCGCCCAGATACAGTTGGCTGAGGTTGCCGACCCCAATGCCGCCAAATTGAAGATACTCGAGCACCGAGAGCGGCTTATCGAACTGGCCAATCAACAGGACCCCATTCTGGTGAAGTTCGGCGGTGGCGCCAGGGACCTGGAGGTGCGCATCATCCGCACCCCTACAGGACCAATGGTGGTCACCCACCTGAAAGTGGACTGCCGCGACGCCATGGGCGCCAACGCCGTGAACACCATGGCCGAAGCCCTGGCCCCCGAGATCGAGGAGCTCACCGGAGGTCGGGTCTACCTGCGCATCCTGTCCAATCTTGCGGTCCATCGTCTGACCCGGGCCCGGGCGGTCATCCCTCCCGAGAACCTTGGCGGTCCCGAGGTGGTGGATGGCATTGTCAGCGCGTTCTCCTTTGCGGTCTCCGACATCTTTCGGGCGGCCACCCACAACAAGGGCATCATGAACGGCATCGACGCCGTGGTGCTGGCGACCGGCAACGACTGGAGGGCCGTGGAGGCGGGAGCCCACACCTTTGCCGCCTGGCGAGCCACCGAGACCGGCAGTTTTTCCCTGACCAACTGGGAGAAAGCGGCCAACGGCGACCTGGTGGGCACCATCGAACTGCCCATGCCGGTGGGTCTTGTGGGCGGGGCGACGGCCACCCATCCGGTGGCGCGGACCTGTGTGAAGATACTGGGAGTGAAGACGGCCCAGGAGCTGGCCTCCATCATCGCCAGCGTGGGACTGGTGCAGAACCTGGCCGCCCTGCGGGCCCTGGCCTCCGAAGGCATCCAGAAGGGCCACATGGGACTCCACGCCCGCAACGTGGCGGTGGCGGCTGGAGCCGAGGGCGACGAAATAGACAAGGTCGTGGCCCTGCTGAAGAAGGGTGGCAAGGTGCGGGCCGACCTGGCCGAGAAGGCCCTGACTCAAGTGCGCGGCGAAGGCTGAACTTCTGGTGGGCCTACGAGTCATCTGCGAAGCAACAGAATCTGACACGGATTTCACAGCCGTTTGCGCGCTTTGCGCACACGGCCCGACCCAGCTAGGCTGGGTCTGGCTTTCACGGATCTAAATCTGTGTAATCAGTGCAATCTGTGTCTAACGTTCCTTTCGAAATAACCCTCGAACAAGAATATATACGTGTCGGCCACTTGCCATGTGAGACCAACGGGCCTCCTCCTGCAACGCGCGGTGTCTCCCGACGATGGGTATAAAAAGAGAGAATAGCCGCTATCGACACGGAAGAGGATGGCTCAGACGGTGATACGGTAGTCGGTGACGAGGACGCGGAGGGCCTGGAGCTCCTCGACCAGGGCGTTGTTGAGGTGGTTGATGTCCTCGACCATGGCGTCGAGTTCCTCCTTGCGGACCACGTAGTACTCGCGGAAGTGCTCATCGCCAGGCTCGCCTTCGGTGTAATAGGCCCGGTTGTTGATGCGGGTCACCATGTCGCCCATCTCGGTGAGCATGACCCCCAGGCGGTTGTCGATCTTGTAGGCGATGTAGTTG
>CAYLMJ010000016.1:0-52757 GCA_964384995.1 uncultured archaeon
GGGACCCGCTGGTCTTCTTCACCGGCGAGATACCGGACGATCCGGTCATCATCTACTAGGTGGAACAGGAGGCAATTTGGCAATGATGGAGGCATTTCATTGACAGAGGTATCCCTGTTCAGACCCGAAAGGGTCCAGTCGTTCTTCGTGTCCGTCCAATACAAGGGGCGGCGGGAGCGTTTCCTCGGTGCCCTGGACACTGGGGCCACACTCTCGGTCATTCCTTGGGATGTGGCTGATTACCTTGGTATCAAGGTGGATGGAGAGACCAAAAGGGTGAGCATCACGACCGCCAGCTCCCGTGAGACAGCACCTATGATAACCATCGACGAGATGGAGGTCCTTGGACAGCGGGTCGAGCAAGTGCCTGCGATCATCCATGACCTCCCTGCCGATGGGATAATCGATGGTCTCATCGGTCTGAGCTTCCTCCACCACTTCGATATCTTCCTTGGTTATCGAAAGGGCATTCTGACCATCGACTGACGATCTGAGGTCAGCCCACAACAGCCGCCCCACCACTATTCCCCGAGCCATCGCCTTGCCGCGTCATACGACTCAAGACTGCCGATGTCGTACCAGACACCACGATAGGCGTGGCCGACGACGGCGGCCTGGTCGATGCGCCAGACCAGGTAGTTGCCCAAAGCGTCGGCGTTGTGACCGGTGGCCAGGTAGGCCACCAGTGCGGAGACTCCGGTGGGGCTCAACAGCCACAGGGCGGTGGCAGCCAATGTCGAGGGGGGGTCGTCGGGCTTCTCCACGAAGCCGTTGATGAGACCCTGGCTGTCCAGGCTGGCGATGCCATACAGCTTGGCCAGCTCCAGGTCGCCCACATCGTAGAGGCCGATGACGTCCAGTCCCGTCTCGTAGTAGGCCGCAACCTGGGGGACCAGGGAGAAGTCGTAGAGGTTGTCCGAGCCCAGGATGAGCAGGGGCCCCTTCAGTCCCTTCAGGTCGATGAGCTGGCCCAGAGCGCCCAGGGAGCCGGGCTTCTGCCCCTCCTTGAGGGCGGGCTCCACGATTAGCTCCAGCTTCTTCTTCAACGGGCCATCGTAGGTGGCCAGGTAGGCCTGGAACTGGTCGGCGAAGGCCTGGTTCACCAGCAGGAAGACCCGGTCGAGCCTTGCGTCCACCTCCTCCAGCTTGTCCAGGACATAGGCCAGCATGGGCCGGCCGGCCAGGGGCAATAACTGCTTGGGCGTGTTCCGGGTCAGGGGCCACATCCGCTTGGCGAAGCCTCCGGCCAGTATCACACCGTCGATGAGCTCGTTGTCGCTCATCTGTGCATGGCCCCCTTACTAATGGGAATCATGGCAATGGCACCTCAGAGGGTTATCTTGCCGTCCTTCAACAGCTGTTCCAGCGAGTCCTCGGCGGCCTTGTCCAGGGCCTTCTTGTTGGAGGTCTTGCCCTTGACGAAGCGGTTGTGCTTGCGGATCTCGTTGCGCTGTTCCATCCTCTCGTCCCTCTGTTCCTTGCGGATGGACTGCATGGTGGCTCTCAGCTCCATGGCCCGCTCGTGCTGATGGTCGGCCTTCTTGCGGGCTTCTATGAACTCCTTGTGCCTCTTGTCGGCCTCGGAGATGAGGTGGGTGATGGCAAAGTAGAAATCCTTCTCCTTGGCCCTCAGCTCGTCGGCGCGATTGGATAGCTCCACCACCTGGGCGTGCTCGAGGTCGGCGCCCTTGAAGAGCTCGTCGATGGAGGAGTTGAGGCTGTTGATCTCCTTGACCAGGTCGGTCTGGGAGGCCTCCTCGTTCTCCAGGACCTTCAGCTCGCCGTGGAGGCGCTTCATGCGTTCCAGCAGGGCCCGCTCGTCCTCCAGGGATAGGTTGGCCGTCTGCTGGTGCAGGTCCAGGTCCTCGGCCTTCTTGCGCAGTTCACGGGCGGTGACCTCGCCGCGACGGCTGAGCCCCCTGGCCCGCTCCTGCTTGTGGGAGATGAGCTGGCGAGCCCTCTGCTGTAGCAGGTTGCGCTTGTCGCGGTGTTGCTTTAGCTTCTCAATGGCCTTCTGACGCTCTTCCTTCATGCCCCTGAGGATGTCGAACTGCTCCTTCTTCTGGCCGTTCAGCTCGTCTCTTTCCTCACGCAGGGCCTGGGCCTGGGCATTGAACTCGGTGCGCTTGGCAACGAAGTTCTGGTAGCGTTCCTCTGCGTTCTGCAGGGCTTTGCGGGGATTGCTCTTCTTGGACTCTGGGGGGGTCGAAGGCTTTCTAGCCATGGTTACCCACCACCGTTACAGCGGCTATGCGTGCTGCCGTGGCACCGGCCACAAAACCGGCGTCTATGTTGACCACCAACAGCGGTGTGCAAGATTGAAGCATGCCATATAAAGCTGCCTCCCCCCGGCCGCCCAATCCGTATCCCGTTGACACCGGCAGGCCGATGACCGGGCGGTCCACCAGACCGGCCACCAGGGTGGGCAGGGCCCCCTCGCGACCGGCGGCCACGATGAGCACCTGGGCCCCCCAGTCCAGCATCTCCTGAAGGGGCTCGCCCAGTCGGTGCAAACCGGCCACGCCGCAGTCCTGGGCCAGGCGGGACTCACAGCCCAGGGCCTCCACCATGAGCTGGGCCTCGCGGATAACTGGGTAATCAGAGGTGCCGGCGGTTAGCAGGCCCACCTTGCCCGTGGGCGGGGGCGGCTGGTAGGAGGGGCCCGTGGCACAGCCGAAGCGGGCGGCCTCGTCATACTCCCATGCGGCCTCATCGGGCAGGGCGGCGGCGAGCCCACTAACAAGCTCTCCTTCCAGCCTGGTGACCAGGGCCCTGCCGTTGCCTTCCAGCAATCCCAGCACGGTCTCCTCTATCTGGGCCGGGGTCTTGCCCTCGGCCAGGACCACCTCGGGGATGCCAGTGCGATGACCACGGGCCAGATCGAGAGCGGACCAACGTTGTCGCTTTATCTGCTCGTCGTCGGGACCACTCAAAGCCAGCCGGCCTCCTGGAGGGCGGTGGTCAGGCTCTCGTTCACTGGTCCGGTCTGACCCTGGAAGGGCTCACCGACGACCATGTCGTAGGCCGACAGGTAGCGCCGGGTGGCCTCCACCTTCACTTCGTCGGTGAGGGCGGGCGGTGTGCCATCGCCCCTGAACCCCCGGTCCGAGAGCCAGGTGCGAACGTAGTCCTTGTCCAGCTTCTGGGGCGGCTGTCCGGCCGCGAAGCGGTCATCGTAGGTGTCGGCCAGCCAGTAGCGGGAGCTGTCGGGGGTGTTCACCTCGTCCATAAGGGTCAACTGCCCGTCGATGAAGCCGAACTCGTACTTGGTGTCCACGAAGATGAGCCCCCTCTTGGCCGCCAGCTCGACCCCCCGCTTGTAGAGGGCCATGGAAGCCTGGGCCATCTGGTCGTACAGCTCCTGTTCCACCAACCCCCTTTGGAAGAGCACCTCGGGGGCCACCGACTCGTCGTGGGCTCCCTGCTCGGCCTTGGTGGAGGGGGTGATGATGGGCTCGGGAAAGGGCTGGTCCTGTTTCAGACCGTCGGGCAGTTCGTTGCCGCAGAAGTTGCGCTCCCCCCTGGCGTAGGCGGTCCAGGCCGAGGTGGGACTGGTCCCGGTCAGGTAGCCGCGCACCACCATCTCCACCGGGATGGGCTCGCACTCCCGGACCAGCCAGAGATTGGGATGGGGCGTGGAGACCAGATGGTTGGGGCAGATGTCGGTGGTCCTCTCGAACCAGTGGTGGGCGATGGCGTTGAGCAGGGCGCCCTTGAAGGGAACGGTGCCCAGGACCCGGTCGAAGGCCGAGATCCGGTCGCTGGTGACGATGGCCATATGGCCTTCGGGCAGACCCCCGCCCGACTCCGGTCGATAGACGTCCCTGACCTTGCCCTGGTAGAGCTTGCCCAGGCCCTGGAAACCGGTGGTCTCGAGAGCGTGGGGTATCTGGGCTTTGATGTCCTTGGAAGATAACATGGCAGAACCAACTCGATGGGATGATAAAGGTTGTTTGAGCATTAGGATGGATGGGATTATTAGGATTGTTCGTACGGTTTGGATTCAGGTCGATGGCTTGCCTTCGGGCTTGCCGCGGGGCTTGCCCCTGCCTCCCCCGCCATGGGAGTGGGAGCCGCCCTCGATCCTTTCGGGACAGGCCTTGTTGCGGGAGCAGTGGTTGCACTTGCCCATGCGGTTGTGGTTGCGGTGGGCGTCCATGTCCCCCTTCAGGATGGCGTTCATCTCGTCGAGCTTCTCCATCACGGTGTGGCGCAGCAGCTTGCCCCTCTCGGAGATCTCCCAGTCGATCTGGTGGGGATCGTCATCGAAGCCGTACTTGATGTGACCGTAGGGCGGGGCCTTGCCCAGGGACTCCTCCACCAGCAGGCAGTAGGCTCCCACCTGAAGGACATGGCTGAAGAAGGGTGCCTGGGGCTTCCGACCGGTCTTGACCTCCACGGGGATGTGGTCGCCCTCGATGTTCTCGATGTAGTCGGGCCGGCCGCAAAGGTTGTAGTTCCGTGAGGCCAGCACGGGGGTACTCTCGTTGTCGTCCACGTTCTCCAGCAGACCGTCCACACCGTACTTCTCCCTCAGGTCCTCGATAAGCTCAGTGGAGACCAGCAGGCGGTAGAGCAGGAAGGCGGTCACGAAGAGCCAGATCAAGGCCAGGATGAGCAGGAGCATGCCCCACTCGGGGAAGACCAGGAAGAGTATCAGCAGGGCGAAGAGCACCACGATGACGGTTCCAACGAGCAGGGCCAGCAGGGTGTTGGAGACCTCCCGGGAGTGCTTCTCCTCGTGGACCAGGGTCTTCAGCGACTCGCCCAGGTCGCGATGGGCCTTGAGCCCTTCCTCGATCTCTTCTCCGGTAGCGTCCACACCCCGCACTGAGAGCCACCAGCTCAGGGGGCAGTAGCCGTATCGTTCGACATCGGAGGCGGAGATCATCCCGTCGTGCATGGTTCCTCGTGGTATCCAGGGGTTGTTGATTCCCGTTGTAAAACTTTTTGGCCAATATGGGGGGGTGGTTTATAAAGCGCTTCTAACAAGCATATAAGTATATGGGGAGGCCAGAAGGTAATAGAATGGCGTAAATCAATTATAGGGGGGTCAGTAAAACATCACGTGCACTGGTAGCACCCAACCCCCGGAGGCCAACTCCCACGTCCACCTACGCGACCAAGAACTGCCCCAACTGCAACACCTCCCTGCCCGCGGAGTTCACCATCTGCGGCAACTGCGGGACCCGCCTGGAGACCAGTGAGGCCGAAGTGGACACTGTGAACCGGGACCCCTCGGATGCCATTAGAATGCTGATCGGACCGGGATTCTCCAGCCCCCAGCCCCACACCAGCGAATCGCGGCCCAGCGCCCCGAAGCGACCCAAGGTGGGGGTCAAGAAGATAATCAAGAAGAAGGGCACCCACACGAAGAAGCGCAGAGCCAGCAACAACACCTCCGAGGACCAGGCTCCAGGATGGGGTTCGGGGGTCAGCCATTCCAACAGCCTCAGCCGTCACCCGGTGGACCAGCGGAACGATCCCCTGGCGGCACCGGTCGCGCCGAATGCGGCCACCCAGGCCCAGAGCTGCATGTCCTGCGGAGCCCACATGGGACCCGAGAACCAGTTCTGCGGACGGTGTGGCAACCGGATGCAGCCGGCCCAGCCGATGGTACCCACCTGCCTGCGGTGCGGCACCAAGGGCATCGAGGGGCAGAGGTTCTGCGGCAGCTGCGGCGGAGCGCTCTGAGGAGAACCCCCATTCCCTCACAACTCCAGCGATCCCCAACCCCTCTCTTCCCGTTCATCCTTCACCAGAAAGATATCGCCAAAGTTACGCATCATCTCTCTATCGAGCGAACGGCACCGCCAGGTCGAAGGAGCGCAGGCGCAAATAGGCAGGCAGGGTCGCCAGCAGGCTCAGGAGCACCACCAGCAGGTAGAAGGCCAGGCAGAGGCCCAGGGGCATGGCCAACGGCACGTAGAACAGATCACCGGTGAACTTGTTCAGCAGATAGTCGGTGACCGGGAAGGTCAGGAGGATGCCCACCGCCCCCGCCACCAGGCCCAGGGCCACGTTCTCGAGGGCCACCACCCGGCCCAGCAGGGCCGAGGGGGCGCCCAGGGTCTTCAGCGTCGCCAGCTCCGACTCCCGCTCCAGCAGGTTCAGCGTCGCCGTGTTGGCGATGATGAGCAGGCACATGACCCCGCCGATGAGGTAGAAGAGGTTGACGTAGAAGGTGAAGAGGTCCATGAGGTCCGAGACCTGGCGCTCGAACTCCCTGGCCTCCACCACCTCCACCACGTAGGGCGGCAGTTGACCCGAATCCCGCAGGGGCAGGACCTCACCGCTGAGATAGACCCCGGTGATGGGCAGTTCGGGAAGACTTCCGTTGGGCGGATGGGCCAGTCTGTCGGCCGCCTGCCACCAGTCCTGGAGATAGTCCAAAGGAACGTAGAAGTGGGCCATTATCTCCACGTTGACGGCCACGATGGTGAGCTCCCGGGATATCCCCTGGAGCTCCATGGTCAACCGGTCACCCCGCTCCAGGTCGTGCTCCCGGGCGAAGATGGTGTCGATGACCAGATGGGCCCGCGGCGACTCTCCCGGGGGCGTGGCCTCGAACCGATGATCGCCCCGATGGGTCCGCAGGCGGAAGAGGTCGGTGGACGGGAGACCGGTGGTGGGTACCTGCTCTCCCTTCACCACCACCACCTGCTTGGCGTAGGGCACGACCCCCACCACCCCCGGCAAGCCATCGACATCGGCCACGACCCGCTCCTGGGACTGAGGGGTGACGAAGATCAGACTGCCGGACCAGTCGGGCTGATCGAACATGCCCTCGATGGCGCTGTCGAAGGAGGCCAGGATGCCGCCAAGGCAGAGGGGCAGGATCAGGGCGAAGCCCAGCCCACCCACCGTCAGGGTGGTGCGCAGGGGATTGCGGGCCAGGTTGCGCAGGGCCAGCTTTAGCGCCAGGGGTCGGCCCCGGGTCAGGCGGGCCAGGGCGGGGGAGGCCCGATCGGGGTGGGCTGGTGTCATGGCCTCCCTGGGCTCGAGAGCGGCCGCCTGGCGGGCCCCCAGCAGGCCGAAGAGCAGGGCCATGGCCACCCCGAAGAGCAGGCTCATCCCGGTCACCTCCAGCTCCCACAGCAGTTTTACCTCGGGCAATCCCAGGGCCTCGGCATAGGCCATGGTAAGGTAGTCCGACTGCAGCGCACCGAGGAGCAGGCCCAGAAGCGAGCCCACCAGGCCGATGATGAGGGCGAAGAGCCCGTAGTAGACCAGTACCTGTCCCGAGGAGGCGCCCATGGCCCGCAGGACGCCGATCTGACGGCGCTGGCCGGCGATGATGCGCTGGAGGTTCATGGCGATGGTGAAGCCGGCCACGGCCAGGACCAGGCCCGAGAGCGGGGGCGTCAACTGCTTGAAGCCCTCCAGGTCCTGGTTGAGGATCTTCACCGAATGCTGGTCCTCCCGGTCCTGGGTCTGGTAGATGAGGGGTTGCAGGGTGGAGGGTCCCTCCCGCTCCATGAGGGGACCGAGCCCTGACAGTCCCGGCGTCCGAAGGGCGGCCTCGTTGACAAAGCCTCCGAACTCCTCGTATCCGGCCAGGGGGGTCAGGTTGACCGCGGCCTGAAGGTCGGCCAGGTCGGCGAAGAAGACCCCCACCGAACGGGGCCGGGGAACCAGGACCGCCTCGTTGCCGGTGACCACCAGGTACTCGGGGGAGACGGCCACACCCACCACCCGAGCCGTGACATTGACGATGGTCACCGCCACGCCACCGCCCAGTTGAAAGGGGGTGAGGTTGCCGTCCCCGGAGGTCCCGTTCACCGCCTGGAAGGTGGCCAGGGGGTCGAAGAAGGGCAGGCTCAGGATCAGGGTGTCGCCCAGGTCCAGGTCATGGTACTCCACCACCTGGCGTTCCAGGATAACCGGCAGCAGGCCCGAGGCCCGCACCGACGAGTGATTGGCGGTCAGGGGCTCTCCCCGGGTGATGCGCAACCGGTTCAGGTCCGCCGGCTCAGAAGGCAGGCCCAGCACCTCGGCCAGCACCTCCCGAGAGGCCTCCGAGCCGTTGGCAAAGGTGGCAAAGCGACCAAAGAGATGGAGCCGGGGTTGCAGGGCTGTGACCTCGGGCTGGTCGGCCAGGATGTCGAAGGTGGCCTCGGGAGCCGGAAGGGCCAGTTCCACCCAGTGGTCGGCCATTCCCAGCTCGGAGTAGGTGGCCCGGTAGGAGGCCTCCAGGTTGCGGGTCTCCTGGGTGTAGGAGAAGTAGCCCGAGACCCCCAGGGCCACGATGACCACGGAGACCAGGACCTTGGTCCGGTTGACCGCCAGGTCGCGGTACAGCTTGCGCCGGAGCAGGGGACCCAGCACTAGGTGCCGCCTCCGGTCTCGCCCTCGGTCAGGCGGCCATCCTCCAGATGGAGGACCCGGCCAGCCACCTTTTTATAGCTCTCGTCGTGAGTGGCCACCAGGATGGTCCTGCCCAGATCGCTGTTGAGCCGACCCAGCAGATCGCGGATGGCGGCGGAGTTGGCCTTGTCCAGGTTGCCCGTGGGCTCATCGGCCACCACGATGCGGGGCTCCTTGGCCAGGGCCCGGGCGATGGCCACTCGCTGCTGCTCGCCACCCGACAGCTGGGCCGGGAAGCGCTCCTCGAAACCCGAAAGGCCGACGCGGTCCAGCAGACGCCTGGCCATGGTCTCCCCTTCGGAGCCCTCCCTTCCCTGCAGCTCCAGGGCCAGGGCCACGTTCTCCAGGGCCGTGAGGGTGGGGATGAGGTTGTAGAACTGGAAGATGTATCCCACGGCGTCTCGTCGATAGGCGGTCAGCTCGGAGTCTGAGAGGCCACCCAGGGAGCGGCCGTCCACCACTACCCGGCCGCCGGTGGGGCTGTCGATGCCGGCCACCAGGTTGAGGATGGTGGTCTTGCCCGACCCCGAGGGTCCCAGGATGACCACCAGCTCCCCTTCGGCCACCTCCAGGTCGAGCCCCTTCAACACCGGCACGGCGTCGGGGCCTGGGGAGTAGGACTTGGCAAGGCTGGAGAGGCGGATGAGGGGCAAGGAAGAGGGGGAGGGCATGGGGAGGACCTCACGACAGCTCCCGATGAGAATGCCGATATTAAAAGCCAGCAGTCCAAAACAGGGGCAAGGGTCCTGCCCGCTTCACTTCACCTTGTTCTTGGCGGCGACCACCACGAGAACCACCAGGAAGATGGCTGTGATGACAAGCCCGATGAGGGCGCCCCTGCCTGCTCCGCCGTCGTCATCATCGTCCTCGTCCACCGGCTGGGAGAGCACAGCGACCACCGTCACATCGTCCGAATGACTGCCTCCCCTTCCATCCTCCACTGTCAACGTCACCAGGTAGGTGCCACCCTTGATGAAGCTCCAGGAGAGCCTGCCTTCCCCATCAACGGTGTCGATGCCAGGGTACTGCTTGCCATCGACGGTCCACCAGTAGGTCAGTTCGTCACCGTCGGGGTCGTTGACATTGGCGGGCGCGAAGACGATGGCCCCGTTCAGCTCCACCTCCAGCTTGTCCGCGGTCTGAGTGGCAGGCTGGTCCACCAACATCACCGTGGCGACGGCCGTGGGCGGCCGGTTGGGCACGATGACCGGGACGTTAAGCTGGAAGTTGTGGGTCTGGTTGTGGAAGGTGGTCCCCGGGTCCCGGCTCACAAGGTGGATCGTGATGGTGTAGTTGCCACTGTGTTCGGCGGTCCATTCCCAGTACATCAGGTCATTGTTGGCCTCACCGTAGACCGAGAAGGGCATGACCCGTTTGTTCACCAGCTGTGAGCCATTGACCAGCACATCGATGAACAGCACTCCCTCCTGGGTCCAGCGGCTCCAGGTATCCACATTGAAGGTGAAGTTCAAGGTCCCATTGTCCACGACATATTCCTTGCTTTCGAACCAGGCGGCCTCGATCGGGGCATGGAGGCCAAAGGTCAGGTTCTCCTCGTGATAGACACGAGTGGCGGTCTCATTGAGCAGTTGGAGATAGAGGGTGAAATCGCCGGTGGAGGTGGCGGTCCACTGCCAGCTCATCGCCTCATCCTGCTCGCCCGTGACATTGAAAGGGATGCCTGGCGAGTTGTGATAGACGGTCTGCTCTTGGCTGTCCAGGATGAAGAGGTTCAGGAAGCCCTCCTGGGTGTGGCCGGCAATGGTGTCGATGTCGTACTCCAGGATAACCGTCTCGCGATATCCATCGTCGTGCAGGTCGGTGGTCCGGAGGACCTTCCTGTCGAACCAGGCCCCTTCGCTCACGTTCTGCAGGCGGAACTCGTAGGCCCGGCTGTTGAAGAGCTCACCTTGGACATTGTAGAGCCAGATGCCGAAGGTGTAGTCGCCATCCTCGGTGGAGTTCCAGCGCCAGATGAAAGGATCGAAGGCCTCGCCTGTGATGTTGGTCCTATGCTCGATAGATTCGATGGCCTGGATGTGGGGGATGGAGCCGTTGAAGACGGTGATGTTGAGCAAGATCTCCTGGGTCCAGTTCTCCCAGGTGTCGATGTCGATGATGCAATCCACGAAAGTGTAACGGCTTTCGACACGGGTCGAGTCGAGATCGAACCACATGAACTCGTAGGGCAATTTGAGGCGCTCCTCGAAATACAACTGCTGGAACACCAGCTCCCGGGTGAGATTGGATACGACGATGGTGAAGGAATAGCGATCCGTGTATCCGGCCGACCAGTTCCAGTGAATCACATCATCGCTCACGTTCCCGGTCACGTTGAAGTAAACCTCGGTGAGGTTCAACGTCGCGCCGCTCTGGACCTCGCGCACGGTGATGTCGATCCACCCCTCCTGGGTCCAGTTGTCCCAGGTGGCCAGGTCGAGCTCGAAGTGGATGGTGTCCTCGAAGGTATCGTTGCCTTGGTCCTCGAGCCAGTGGAGGGTCTGGTTGAACCAGGCCTCCTGGGGGAAGGCGAAGAGCTCCACATCGTGGGATTGAAAATGGAGGCGCAGCTGGCTTGTGGCGTTGTAGACGTAGAAGTAGAATGAGTGGTTACCGGACTGCCCGGCGGTCCAGTTGAACCGCAAAGGGGCGCTGGAATTGCCAGTTACGTTGTAATCGAGCTCGAAGGTATCGTAGACCCCCAGCGTGGCATTGTAGACGATGACCACGACCACGCCCTCCTGGGCATGGCCTTCCCGGGTCACCAGGGGCAGGGTCCAGCGGATGGTGTCGTTGTAGCCCATTCCAAGCGAGTCCGACAGCTCGAAGGTCTTGTTCTCGAACCAGGCCTCCTCTGCCGCCTCCAGGCGGGCGGTGGTGTTGAGGGTCTCGAAGGTCTGATTGCCGGTCCGGTTCAGGAGCTGGAACCGGAAGGTGTAGTTGCCGGTGCGGATGGTGGTCTGCTCATGACAGGACCAGGACCAGATGAGGTTCTCGTCCGCGGTGCCGTTGATGTCGTCATCCTGGACCTCGAAGTAGTGGACGGTCTCGCTGGCCTCGTTGGTGACGTTGACGATTATAAGGGCGTCCTCGGTCTCGTTCACCTCGGTATCGATGTCGTAGCTGAAGGTGAGGGTGTCGTTGAAACCGTCTTCGAGGGAGGAGGAGAGGGTGAAGTTGTTGCCGTCGAACCAGAGCGTGCCGGCCTCGGCCTCCTCCGCAAGGGTTAGCAGACCGGCGAGAGCCACCAGTGCCAGGGCCGAGGCCCAGAAGAGATGCCTGAAACCCACGTCGAACCGCCAGGAACCGGATGTTCGGTCACCAAGATCGCCGGCCATCATGGTCTGCCCCCATGAAAAGGCCAGCGGGAGGGTCGGATTTAATGGTATTGGAATGGCATTCGCTGAGAGTGTCAACCCCGCCACGATGGGCTGATTACAGGCTCCCAACACCCGATTCTTCATCTTGAATGTCGTACTCGTCGGCAAGTTCCTTGCTGATTGTTTCCTTGAGCCTCTCGACCAACAGCCTGTTGGATGGATTCTCGGGGCCGACACCTATCTCAGCCACTGGAGGTTTGAATATTTTTGAGTACCAGAGACGAACCCTCTCCTCGGTGGTTGGCAGGACAAAATAGGTGATATCGAGATCCCTGGACAGGTTCGAATCCTCTTTGGAATTGGGAAAGTTATTCTCGGATAGCACCTTTCTCAGTAGGTTCAGGATCCGGTCTTGGTCCGCTTCGTTGTCGTAGAAAGCCGAGAAGTACCATCCCCTCCGATCTATATGAGTTCGCTTGGTGATGTATCCTGTATAACCAACAGCTATCAGCCAGAACAAAAGCGTCAATTGTAGGAGCTGCTCCGTGGACAACTCCCAGAGTTCGGTCCACCTCAGTGTCACCTGGATTATCAGGGCCAGGATGAATGTGAAAGGGATGATCACGACCAATAGGAGGAGTCCGATGACGATCCGTCTTCTCGCTTTCTCCTCATCGAAGAGTTCCCATTTGTTCTGAAATATCTCTCCGATTTTGATATTATCCATCATGAGTTACCCATCATTCATCAAAGCCACAGCACGCCCATCTCATCTATCTTGCCCTCGGGCAGGGGCACCTTGATGGCCGCCGTCCAGAGCTCGCTGTCGCCAGTGCGGGTGTCGGCCCAGCCGGCATAGGCCCAGCACTCTCCGTCGGGATAGCACGAGGTGTCGATGTTGTTGTAATCGCCGATGAAGGGGAAGCCCCGCTGATGGTAGCCCAGCAGGGGGTCGAAGGATTCGGTGGTCAGGCGATAGGGGTCGAGCCAGTTCACGCCCCCGTCCTCGGAGTAGCGGTAGGCCACGTCGAGATGATCGTTGCCTTCCTGCAGGGCCCAGTGCTCGGTGTAGTAGATGAGGTGGACCAGGCCGTTGGCGTCGACGTCGAGCCAGCCGAAGAAGTTCCAGGAGCCGTCGAACTGGCCCTCGGGGTCGGGGCTGATGGAGACAGGAGCCTCCCAGGTGTCGCCGCCGTCGGTGGAACGGATGTAGGCCACGTCCACGTCGCCCCACTGCTGGTCCTCCCACACGGCGTAGAGGTTGCCCGAGGTGTTGGTGTTACTGGTGTCCACAGCCAGGGAGGCGAAGGTGGGCGTTCGGTAGTCCCTATCATCCCGGGGGGCGGGCTGGGCGTCGGCGATGCATGTGGGTTGGTCCCAGGTGGCGGCGGCCCCCTGCTGGTCGTTGCGGGTGTACATCAGACAGCCCCGGCTGTGGTCCATCCAGGTCACGTGGATGGTGCCATCGGGACCCACGACCGGCATGGAGCCCTGGATGGACATGGACACGGTCTGGTAGTCGCCGAGAAGCACCCGGGTCTGGAAGTTGCCCTCCCAGTCCGTGAGCCGGGAGAAGGAGATCTCCACCTTGAAGTAGGTGCCCAGCCAGTAGAACTGGGACCAGGTGACGTAGACGTAGTTGGTGTAGGGGTCCACCGTGAACCACTGCTTGTCGTGGAACTCCATGGCCACATCACTGCGGTCCACCCACTTGGGCCGGCTCCAGGTGGAGCCGTTGTCCAGGGAGCGGGCCACCCAGATGCCCGAGCTGGTGTCCACCTGCCCGAAGATCGGGTCATCCTCACCCCGGTCCACCGCCAGGCCCGAGTAGTAGGCCACCCCATCGGGACCGAAGGTCACCACCGGGTCCGATACGCAGTCGTAGTCGGCCAGGCCGTTGTCCGGGTCGGGGTCGCCCTCCTCGTCGAAGCCGGGGAAGAGGGAGTTCTCCCAGGTCTTGCCCCCGTCCATGGACCAGAAGACCCCCGACCACACCCGGTAGTCGGTGCAGGCCCGGGGCCCGGAGCCCAGGTGATAGTCCTTGGAACCGGCGATGAGGTTGAGGGGGTCGGTGGGATTGGTCGCCAGGGATATCTCGTTGTCGGGGCCGATGGTGACGGTGGCCGGGTAGTTCTCCTCCACCCAGTAGTAGCGCACCGAGGAGGTCTCCAGATCGTAATCGGTGATGAGGGCCCAGGCCCCGCTTGCCACCAGCAGGAGGACTATGATGCCCACCGCAATGGTGAATCGGTCCAGTTGGAACCCCTCGGGGTCCCCCTCAGACATGGATGGTAGCAAGGGCGGCATGGTGATGCATAGGATGATTTCGATTTAAAGGCTCTCGCAGACAGTTCAGGTCCCGCCCGAACCACTGGCATACCGCCGGCATCATTCCATTTCCCGGTGCATACAATTCGTACCTCGATTTATAATCCTATAGGATTTTATATTGCGCTTTAAATGCAAGGGGCCCACCCGGAGTACCTGATTTTGGAGGAGCAAACATGACAGATACGAAATCGAAGATAATTTGGACCAAGGTAGATGAAGCACCGGCACTGGCTACCTACTCCTTCCTACCCATCGTCAAGGCCTTCACCGACGCGGCAGGAGTGGTCGTCGAGACCCGGGACATCTCGCTGGCAGGCAGGACAGCAGCCAAATTCCCAGACCGTTTGACCGACGAACAGAGGGTCTCGGATGACCTGGCGGAGCTTGGAGAGCTGGTTACGAAACCCGAGGCGAACGTCATCAAACTGCCCTGTATCAGCGCATCCATCCCCCAGCTCACGGCAACGATCAAGGAGCTGCAGGGCAAAGGCTACGATCTGCCCGACTATCCCGAGGAGCCCGCCAACGCCGAGGAGGAGCGGATCAAGGCTCTCTACGATGTGGTCAAGGGGAGCGCCGTAAATCCCGTTCTCAGGGAGGGCAATTCCGACCGGAGAGCCCCCTCATCGGTGAAGAACTACGCCAAGAAGAACCCCCACCCGATGGGGGCGTGGACCCCCGATTCAAAGTGCCATGTGGCCACCATGAGCGGGGGCGACCTGCGTCACAACGAGACGGCCACCACCGTTGGCGCCGCGGATGTGGGCGATTGCCGCATCGAGATGGTGGGTGCCGATGGCAGTGTGACGGTCCTCAAGGAGAAGACACCCTTGCTGGAGGGTGAGATCATCGACGCCTCCAAGATGAGCAAGAAGGCCCTGCGAGCCTTCCTGGCCGAGCAGATCGATGACGCCAAGGCCCAGGACATCCTCTTCTCGGTCCACCTCAAGGCCACCATGATGAAGGTATCCGATCCCATCCTCTTCGGGCATGTGGTCTCGGTCTACTTCGAGGATGTCTTTGGCAAACACGCCGACACCTTCGAGGAACTGGGGATCAGCCCCAACAACGGTCTGGGCGACCTCTACGCCAAGATCGCCGGACATCCCAAGGAGGCCGAGATCAAGGCCGACATAGAGGCCACCTACGAGAAGCGTCCCAGGTTGGCCATGGTCAACTCGGACAAGGGCATCACCAACCTGCACGTTCCCTCGGATGTCATCATCGACGCCTCGATGCCGGCCGCCCTGAGGAACTCGGGCAAGATGTGGGGTCCCGACGGCAAGGCCTACGACACCAAGTACACCATCCCCGATTCCAGTTACGCCGCCGTCTACCAGGCTGTCGTGGACGATTGCAAGGAGCATGGAGCCTACAACCCCTCCACCATGGGCACCGTTCAGAACGTGGGATTGATGGCCAAGAAGGCCGAGGAGTACGGCTCCCACGACAAGACCTTCGAGATCTCGGGCAACGGGACCGTGAGGGTGGTCTCGGCGGCTGGCAACGTCCTGCTCACCAAGGAGGTGGAGGATGGCGACATCTTCAGGATGTGCCAGGTCAAGGACCTGCCCATCCAGGACTGGGTCAAACTCGCAGTGACACGAGCCCGGGCCACGGGCTGGCCCGCAGTGTTCTGGCTCAACCCCGACCGGGCCCACGACGCCGAGCTAATCAAGAAGGTCAAGGCCTACCTGCCCGACCACGATACCACGGGCCTGGAGCTCCCCATCATGACCCCCCTGGAGGCCACGAAGTTCTCGTGTGAGAGGATCCGCCGGGGCGAGAGTGCCATCGCGGTGACCGGCAACGTGCTGCGTGATTACCTGACCGACCTCTTCCCCATCCTGGAGGTGGGAACCAGCGCCAAGATGCTCTCCATCGTCCCCCTGATGAACGGCGGCGGGCTGTTCGAGACCGGCGCGGGAGGATCAGCGCCCAAGCACGTCCAGCAGTTCCAGGAGGAGGGCCATCTCAGATGGGACTCGCTGGGAGAGTTCATGGCCCTGGCGGCCTCACTGGAGCACCTGGCCATCACCTTCGACAATCCCAAGGCCCAGGTCCTGGCCGACACCCTGGACGCGGCCAACGGCAAGTACCTGGACAACAACAGGTCCCCCTCCCGGGTCGTCAACGAGATCGACAACCGGGGCGCCCACTTCTACCTGACCACATACTGGGCCGAGGCTCTGGCCAATCAGGATTCCGACCCGGAGCTCGCGGCCAAGTTCGCCCCCATAGCCAAGGCCCTGAAGGAGAACGAGGCCAAGATCAACGCGGAGCTCATGGAGGCCCAGGGCAAGCCACAGAATTACAGCGGCTACTACAAGCCCAGCGACAACCTGGCCTATGAGTGCATGCGGCCAAGTGGCACCCTCAACTCCATCATCGACTCCATAGCCGGTTAGAGGGGGTTCGGGCACCGGTTGATACCGCATCATCGGCCACTATTCCGCACCTCCGGCCGAACCGCCAACAACGCCTCAGCCCGAGCCATGGCACCCCACCAGACCAGTGGGACGGGCGCCCATCCTTCGGGGTCCTGCAAGGCCCGGTCCAGCTCAGGTACTTTCGATTATTATCAAATGTTATAATGGGGAAGCCTCTGTCACACCAGTATAACAAACCTGCTAGAGGTTAATTCCATGCGTGCAGCCGTACTTCACTCTCCATCAGAGCCCATGCGCATCGAGAACGACTGGCCAGAACCGGAACCGGGTCCGGGGGAGGTCAAGGTCAAGGTGGCCGCCTGCGGTCTCTGCCGCACCGACCTGCATTACATCAAGGGCCTGCCCACCGCCAGCAAGCCCCCCATCATCCTGGGACACGAGATCTCGGGTACCATCGCCGGATTGGGCGAGGGGGTCAAGCAGTGGGAGCTGGGCGACCGGGTGCTCATACCACCGGTGTTCGCCTGCGGCACCTGCGAGTTCTGCCGCTCCGGCCGGGGCACCATCTGCGCCAAGCAGACCATGGTGGGCAACCATCGCGACGGCGGCTTCGCCGAGTACATCTGCGTTCCCGCCAGCGACATCTTCGACCTGCCTGAGCCCATCCCCCTGGAGGAGGGCTGTGTCATCTCCGACGCCATCTCCACCCCCTACCACGCCGTGGTCAACCGGGGCAAGGTCCAGCCCGGCGAGTGGGTCCTGGTCCTGGGCTGCGGCGGCGTGGGCCTGAGCACCGTCCAGATGTCGGCCCTGGCGGGTGGCAGTGTCATCGCCGTGGACCTGGACGACAAGAAGCTGGAACTGGCCGAGAAGGTGGGCGCCGTGGCCACCGTCAACGCCTCCAAGCTGGACCTGGGCGACGTGTCCGACGAGGAGCGCCCCAAGGCCCTGGCCAAGGCCCTGCCCAAGGCGGTGAAAAAGATATCCGGCGGTGGCGGCGTGGACGTGGCCTTCGAGGTCGTCGGCCGGCCCGAGACCATCCAGCAGGCCTTCAACAGCCTGAAGTGGGGCGCCCGCCTGGTCACCGTGGGCTACAGCGGCAAGCCGGCGCTGTTGGCCGTGGGCAAGATAATGTTCTGCGAGATGACGGTGCTGGGCTCCCTGGGCTGCGGCCTGCAGGACTACCCCAGGCTCATCGAGCTGGTGCGCTCGGGCAACCTCAACCTGAATGACATGGTGACCCACCGCTTCACCCTGGACGAGCTGAACAAGGGCTTCGACATGCTGGGGGCCAACGAGCCGGGCATGGTGCGGGGCATCTGCGTCATGGAGTGAGCGCATGGCGAACTACGAGTCGATCAAGGTCACCGAGGAGGAGGGCATCGCCCGCATCGAGCTGGCAAGGGAGCCTCTCAACGTGCTCAACATAGCCATGATGGAGGAGCTCAACAGCGCTCTTGATGAGCTCATTCCCCGCGAGGACCTGAAAGCCGTGGTCTTCCATTCCAAAGGCAAGGCCTTCTCGGCCGGCGTGGACGTGGGGGAGCACATGGGTGACATGGCCGCCAAGATGATCGAGGTCTTCCATGGCATCTTCCGGAGGATGAACCGCATCGAGGTCCCCACCGTGGCCCTGGTCAAGGGGGCCGCCCTGGGCGGAGGCTGCGAGCTGGCCATCTACTGCGACCTGGTGCTGGCCTCGGAGAAGGCCCGCTTCGGCCAGCCCGAGATCCAGGTGGGGGTCTTCCCCCCCATCGCCGCCCTGGAGTTCCCCAACCTCATGCACATGAACAAGGCCCTGGAGCTGGTGCTCACCGGCGACATGGTCAAGGCCCTGGAGGCCCAGAGGCTGGGCTTGGTCAACCAGGTCTACCCCCTGGACGAGTTCGACGAGAGGACCGAGGAGTTCGTGGCCAAGCTCAAGGGGCTGAGCGCCCCGGTCATCCGACTGTCCAAGAAGGCGGTCTACCGAGGGGCCGAGGGCGGTGATCAGGCGCTGAAGGACATCGAGACCATCTACCTGGAGGAGCTGATGAAGACCCACGACGCCCACGAGGGGTTGTCGGCCTTCCTTGAGAAACGCAGACCAGTGTGGGAGGGTCGTTAATTTGATTGATCACCACAGAGACACAGAGTACACCGAGACGACGCAGGGTCAAATCTCTGTGAACACTCTGTGCGCTCTGTGGCTCTGTGTTTTACGTGCAAGATCAAGGTGAATAACATGGATCTGGAATTATCAGGCAAGAAGGCCATCGTCACCGGTGGCAGCATGGGCATCGGCACCGCCATCTGCTACGAGCTGGCCAAGGAGGGCTGCGACGTGGCCCTGAACTACCGCAAGCACGCCCAGGAGGCAGAGACCATCGTGGCCGAGATCGAGAAGATGGGCCGTCGGGGCATGGCCGTCCAGGCCGATGTGTCCGACCACGACCAGGCTCAGGCCATGGTGGACCGGGTGGTGCAGGAGTGGGGCGGACTGGACATCCTGGTGTGCAACGCCGGCATCAACTGGGACGGGGTCATCTGGAAGATGTCCGAGAAGCAGTGGGACGCCGTCATCAACGTCAATCTCAAGGGCTACTTCAACTACAACAAGGCCGCGGCCGGGGTCTTCAAGGACCAGCGCTACGGCAAGATCGTCAACATATCCTCCATCAACGGTCTTCGGGGCAAGTTCGCCCAGACCAACTACGCCGCCTCCAAGGGGGGCGAGATCGCCATGAGCAAGGCCCTGGCCCGGGAGCTGGGCAAGTTCAACGTCACCGTCAACTGCGTGGCGCCGGGGATGGTCATGACCGACATGGCCCGCAACATCCCCCCCGAGTTCCTGAACAAGGCCATCAACGAGACCATGACCGGCCGGGTGGCCGATCCAGAGGACGTGGCCCACATCGTGGCCTTCCTCTGCTCGGACCGCTCACAGCACATCACCGGCGAGGTCATCAAGGTGGACGGGGGCCAGTACATATGAGCGGCAAGAACGGGCGGGTGGCCATCATCGGCATCGGCCACGGCAGATTCGGCCGTCGCAGCGACGCCACGGTCCAGGAGCTGGCCTGCGAGCCCTTCCGCGAGGCTCTGGACGACGCCTCCATGGAGCGCAAGGACCTGGACGGCTGCGTCGTGGGCTCGGTGCCCGAGTACCACAAGCAGCGCTCGCTCCCCGGAGTGGTCCAGGAGTACCTGGGGCTCAACCCCCTGCCGGTTTGGCTCACCGAGGTGGCCTGTGCCTCGGGCAGCGCCGCCATCCGCACCGCCTGGCTGGGGATCAAGTCAGGGGTCCACGATGTCATGGCGGTCATCGGCGCCCAGAAGATGACCGAGCTGGAGACCGCCGAGATCCTGGCCCTCATGGGCCGGGTGGGGGAGGTCCAGTGGGAGTCCATCTTCGGCTCCACCTTCCCGGGCTACTACGCCCTCTTCGCCCAGCGCCACATGCACGAGTTCGGAACCACCCACGACCAGCTGCTGGACGTGGCGGTGAAGAACCACCACTACGGGGCCCAGAACCCCATGGCCATGTTCAAGAAGGAGATCACCAAGGAGAAGGCCCTGGCCTCGGAGCCGGTGGCCTCGCCCTTCTGCGTCTACGACTGCTGTGCCAACGCCGACGGGGCGGCGGCCCTGATCCTGGCCGGCGAGGAGAAGGCCAAGGAACTCTCTGACGACCTCATCTGGATGGACGGCATGGGTTGCGCCACAGCCTCCATGTCGGTGCTCAAGCGGCCCAACCTCTACTCGGTACCCAGCGCGGTGGAGGCGGGCCAGCAGGCCTACAAGATGGCCGGGGTCACCGCCGCCGACGTGAAGGTGGCCGACGTCCACGACTGCTTCACCATCGCCGAGATCATGGCCTACGAGGACCTGGGCTTCTGCGAGCGCGGCAAGGGCGGCCAGTTCATAGCCGACAAGGAGAGCTACATCGGGGGAGCCCATCCGGTGAACGTGGACGGGGGTCTCAAGGCCAAGGGCCACCCCATCGGCGCCACCGGCGTCTCCATGACCGTGGAGATAGTCAAACAGCTCCGGGGCGCGGCGGGCAAGCGTCAGGTCCCCGACGCCGACGTGGGACTGACCCACAACGTGGGAGGCATCGGCCAGTACTGCTTCGTGCAGGTCCTCAGGAGGGGTGATTGAGATGTTCGAATGGTTCGGCAGGGTCAACTTCGCGCCATACACAAAGGTGGGCGAGTTCGCCCAGCATCTGCGAGAGGGCCGCCTCATGGGCTCCAAGTGCCAGGATTGCGGCCATGTCACCTTCCCGCCCCGGGCCGACTGCAACGAGTGCCTGAGCCCCAATTTCGAGTTCACCGAGTACGGTGGAAAGGGCACCGTCCACACCCACACCCTCATCACCGCACCACCAGCGGGCTTCGAGGAGGAGGCCCCCTATCACATCGGGGTGGTGGACCTGGAGGAGGGCGGCCGGCTCCTGGGCTGGTTCGGCGAGACCATCCCCGACGACCAGGTGGCCATCGGCATGGAGGTCAAGGTGGTGCCCCGCATCTTCGAGGAGCTCGAGGAGATCAAGCTTTACTACACGTTGGAGAAACCGGGCTGAAGAGCCAAGGAACAGGATATCAGGACAACATCGACGGAGCAAGCATGAGATTCGGCATCGTGGGCATCGGCCCCATCGGCGGTCTTCTGGCCGCCCACCTCATCCGCGGGGGCCACAAGGTCACCCTCATCGACATCGCCTACGGGCGGCTGGAGGCAATGAAGGAGCAGGGGATGGAGGTGTTCGACCCGCGGGAGCAGATGAGCGGCGACTTCACCGTGGCGCCCCGACACATCTGTCCCGGCCTGGGCCAGCTGGCCGACCTCAAAGAGGCCGAGGGCGGGGATGTGGACGTTCTCATCATCGCCGTCAAGACCTACATCCTGGAACGCCTGCTCCCTGAGCTGAAACGGGTCCATCGCCCCGGCATGAAGGTGATATCGTACCAGAATGGCCTCGATTGCGAGGAACTGCTGGCCGAGGCCATAGGGGCCGAAGATGTGTTGCGCGTGGTGGTGAACTACGCCGGGGGTCTTTCGGGCGACAACGGACTGGAGGTGACCTTCTTCACCGGCTCCAACCACATCGGCACCCTGGACCCCGGCAACATCCCCCTGGCCAAGGAGCTGGCCCGGCTCTTCACCGATGCCGGGATGAGGACCGACTACACCGACAACATCAAGCTTCACGAATGGCAGAAGGTGGCCCTGAACGCCGCCCTGGCCCCGGTGACCGCCCTGACCGGCCTGACCATGAAGGAGACCATGGACCATCCCCAGCTGAGGGAGATAGTGGCCACGTTATTGCAGGAGGGCATCGACGAGGCGGCCCAGCTGGGGCTGGAGTTTCCGGAGGGCTTCTTCGACCACGGGATGGCCTACCTGGAGAAGGGGGGCTACCACAAGCCCTCGATGCTCATCGACGTGGAGCTGGGACTGCCCACCGAGATCGATGCCCTCAACGGCAAGATCGCCGAGTACGGCCGTTCCCGCGAAGCGGCCCATTGCAACCGCACCATCACGGCCCTGGTCAAGGGGCTGGAAGTCAGAAATCGCAATCTACAGGACCAGAAAGAGAACCCGAAATTATAGGAGAAAGGAGACATACAATGTTCGAGACCATAGCAGTCATCGGCGCCGGCAACATGGGCTCCGGCATCGCCCAGAAAGCGGCCCAGGAGGGCATGACCGTCTGGATGCTGGACGTGAAGCAGGAGTTCCTGGACCGGGGCATGGACACCATCAAGCGGACCCTGGCCGAGGGCGTCAAGCGCAAGATATTCCGCGAGGAGAAGGCCCAGGAGATCCTGGCCCGGGTGAAACCCACCCTGGACCACAACGACCTGGCCGAATGCGACCTGATCATCGAGGCGGTCTTCGAGGACTTCCAGGTGAAGGCCGACCTCTTCGCCAGGCTGGACGGGATCTGCCAGCCCCACACCATCCTGGCCACCAACACCTCCTCGTTCTCGGTGGAGGAGCTGGCCCAGAGCGTGAAGCGCACCGACCGCCTGGTGGGCCTCCACTTCTTCTACCATCCGGCAAAGAACCGATTCCTTGAGATAATACCGGTCCCCGCCACCGACCCTCAGGTCACCGAGCGGATGGAGCTCTTCACCCAGCGCATGGGCAAGGTGGCCGTGGTGGCCAAGGACCATCCCGGCTTCGTGGTCAACCGCTTCTTCGTGCCCATGCTCAACGAGGCAGTGCGGACCCTGGAGGCCGGCGAGGGGGACATCCCCACCATCGACAAGGTGATGGCCGACCTCAGCGGCGCGCCCGTTGGCCCCTTCGCCCTCATGAACATGACCGGCATCCCCATCGCCTACCACTCCACCTGCACCCTGGCCGACAAGCTGGGGGCCTTCTACGAGCACGCCCCCATGCTCAAGGCCCAGACCGAAGCGGGCCAGGAGTGGATCCTGGAGGGCGAGGTGGACCAGGAACGCTACCAGGCCGTGAAGGAGCGGATGCTGGGAGCCATCTTCTACGTGGCCCTGGAGATGCTGGACGAGCAGACCGCCTCCATCGAGGACATCGAGAAGGGGGCCAAGGTGGCCCTGCGCTGGCGGCAAGGACCCTTCGCCATGATGAACCGGGAAGGTCTCGACAAGACCGAGAGCTACGTTGACCAGACGGCGGCGCGATACGGTGTCAAGGTGCCCGCCTCCCTGGCCGGACAGATGGCCAAGGGTGAGCCCTGGACCATTCGCCAGGTCCTGGCCCGGGTGGATGACGGCCTAGGTCAGCTGATAATCGCCCGGCCCGAGAGCCTCAACGCCCTGAACCCCGAGCTGGTTGGCGAGCTGGCGGCCCGGCTCAAGGAGCTCCAGGAGGACCCGGCGGTGGATCGCATCATCCTGGAGGGCGAGGGCAAGGCCTTCGTGGCCGGCGCCGACATCCGCTACTTCGTCCGCCACATCGAGCAGGAGTCCCTGGACCAGATCGTGGACTTCACCAGGGTGGGGCACGAACTGCTCCACGCCATCGAGACCTCCCCCAAACCGGTCATCTGCAAGATGACAGGAATGGCCCTGGGCGGCGGCGCCGAGCTGGCCCTGGCCTGCTCCACCATCGTGGCCACGCCACCCCCCACCATGGCCTTCCCCGAGACCGGCATCGGCATCTACCCCGGACTGGGCGGCACCCAGCGGCTGGCGCGCATCATGGGCAAGGAGCTGGCCAAGTACTTCATCTTCACCGGCTTCCCCATCCCGGCCCCCCTGGGCGAGAAGCTGGGAGTGGTGGAGGATGTGGTGGCCCTGGAGACCATGGACGACTGGCTGACCGAGACCCTGATCAGCGACAAGTACGCCCGCCAGGTGGAGGTGCCCCCCGAGATGCAGGCCATCAAGGAGCAGTTCTCTGACGCCAACATCCAGGCCCTCATGGAGGGCAAGGTCATGGATGAGGAGAACCCCCAGCTCCAGAAGATAGCCAAGGTGATGTCACGGAAGGCCCCCCTGGCCCTGAAGATGGCCAACAAGCTCATCGACGAGGGCTACGAGATGTCCCTTTCCGACGGACTGAAGCTGGAGCTGAGCCACCTGAAGGAGATATTCGCCACCGAGGACGCCTACGAGGGGCTGAGCTCGGTGGGCAAGCGCTTCCCCAAGTTCAGCGGACGGTGATTCAAGGATGCCCGAGCGGATAGCGGCGGTGGGGGCCATGAAACAGCTCATGGCCGATTACTTCTACGAGCTGGACGCGGCGGCCAAGGACCCCAACCAGAAGGTGGCCTGGTGCACAAGCGTGGGACCCGCCGAACTGTTGCGGGCCTTTGGCTTCGCGGTCTACTTCCCAGAGAACCACGGGGCCATGCTAGGGGCCACCCGGATGGCCACAGACCTCATCCCCACGGCCAACGCCCTGGGCTACTCGCCCGACATATGCTCCTACCTGACCTCGGACATCGGCTCATACGTCAAGGGCGAGACCCCCCTGACCCGGGCCTATCCCGGCATCGAGGGGGTGCCCAAGCCCGACGTGTTGGTCTACAACACCAACCAGTGCCGAGACGTGAAGGATTGGTTCTCCTGGTATGCCCGTGAGTTCGAGGCTCCCATCATGGGCATCGAGACCCACCGGGGCGTGGGTCCCGTTGAGGAGAGCCACGTCGAGTCGGTGGCGGCCCAGATGAAGGGCCTCGTCCCAGAGCTGGAGCGCATCTCGGGCATGGGCTTCGACAGCGGCAAGCTGCGGGAGATCGTCGATTCATCGGCCGAATGCAGTCGGTTATGGTCCATGGTGCTCAACAGCGCCGCCAGCCGCCCGGCCCCCCTCAACTTCTTCGACGGCACCATCCACATGGGGCCTGCCGTGGTGCTCAGGGGCGATCCCAGGGCGGTGGAGTATTACAATCTCCTGCTGGAGGAGCTGGGCGAGCGCATCGAAAAGAACATGGGTGCCGTGGACGACGAGCAGATACGGCTCTACTGGGAGGGCATGCCGGTGTGGGGCCGCCTGTCTGGACTGGCCAAGATGCTCAACTCCCTGAACACCTGCGTGGTGGCCTCCACCTACTGCAACTCCTGGGTCTTCGAGTTCGACCCCAGGGACGCCTTCAACTCCATGGCCCGGGCCTACACCGAGCTGTTCATCGTGCGCGCCGACGATGAGAAGGAGCGCTACATCGCCGAGATGGCCGACCGGTTCGGCTTCGACGGCATCATCTACCACGACTCCAAGACCTGTCCCAACAACACCAACTCCCGCTACGCCATGCCCGGCCGGCTGGAGAAGGAGCTGAGCCTCCCCTACATGGTGCTCCACGGTGACCTCAACGACCTGCGGTGCTACTCGGACGAGAACGCCAGGCTCTCCATCGAGGCCTTCGTGGAACAGCTGAAGGAGTAGGCGATGGGCGATACGGGCACTGACAGGAACAAGGGCTCGGGAACCCACTTCTGCGGCCTGGACATCGGCTCATCGGCCTCCAAGGGGGTGCTCATCAATGCCCGAAAGGAGTTGGTGGCCTCCAGCGTCCACAGGACCGGGGTGGACTTCGCCGGCGTCGCCGAACAGCTGAGAAAGGACCTTCTGGAACAGGCAGGACTCTCCGACGATGAGTATATAAAAACCGTGACCACCGGGTACGGCCGCAACAACGTGACCTTCGCCGATGCGGTGGTGACCGAGATAACCTGCCAGGCCCGGGCCTGCGCTCATCACTTCACCAGACAGATAACCATCGTGGACGTGGGTGGCCAGGACTCCAAGGTCATCGAGCTGGACGGGGCCGGCAAGCGGCGTTCCTTTGCCATCAACCGCAAGTGCGCGGCGGGCACCGGGGCCTACCTGGAGGAGATGGCCCTCCGCCTCGACCTGAAGCTGGGTGACCTCAACGGCCTGGCACGAACGGCGACGACCTCCAAGACCGAGGCGGTGAAGCTCTCCAGCTTCTGCACCGTCTTCGCCAAGAGCGAACTGCTGACCCATCTGCGGGATGGTCGCCAGGCGCCGGAGATCGTCCTGGGGGTCTTCGACAGCGTGGTCAAGCGCATCCAGGAGATGATACCCCTTCCCGTCGATGGCGAGATAGTAATGACGGGTGGGGTGGCGGCCCACAACCCGGTCATCGTGGAGCGGCTGGCCAAGGCCCTGGGTCGCGACGTGATGGTGCCGCCGGAACCCGAGACCACGGCGGCCTTCGGCGCGGCGTTGGTGGCGCTGGAGAGCCCATAATAAGGTGACAGATGCTCTAAAGTATCGGCTATCATCAATTTCAACCGATACCGATACATTAATATGCGACGACAAAGTATCGGTTATTAGCAATTATGCCCGATACCGATACAAATATTGCCAAAGCTCATTCTCTCAACCTCCCAGCCGATCTGGTGGGGAACCTGAAGGCCCTCCTGGCCCGCCTGGAGGAGGCCCGCCCCCTGCCAGCTCCAGCCCTGCTGAACCTGGACGACCAGTTCCGCCTGGAATCAATATACAACTCCAATGCCATCGAGGGCAATACCCTGACCCTGCCGGAAACCCGGCTGGTCCTGGAGCGGGGCCTCACAGTGGGCGGCAAACCCCTGGCCCACCACATCGAGACCAGCAACGGCGCCAATGCCTGGGACCAGATGCTCAGACTCGCCAACCGAACCACACCCATCGATGAGCTCCTGAGCCATTCCACATTGCAGGAACTCCATGGGCTCGTCATGAGGGGACTCTCCAGCGATGCGGGCAGGTACCGGACCGTCAACGTCCGCATCGCCGGGAGCCCCCACTCACCCCCCGACTGGTCCCGGGTCCTTGCCCGTACCGAGGAGGTTCTGGAGCAGGCTCGAGAGGGTCTGGAGCGTTGGGAGATCGACGGTCGGTTGCCCGGATTGCTCACAGTAGCCACCCGTTTCCATCACGGTCTCGAGGCGGTCCATCCATTCTCAGATGGCAACGGCCGCGTGGGTCGTCTGGCCCTAAACATCCTCCTCCTTCGAGCCGGAATGCCCCCGGCCATCCTGCCAGTCACCCGGCGTAAGGCTTACTACCATTCACTGGCCCTGGCCGACGGCGGCAATATCCGATCCCTGGGGCTCTTCATTGCCCAAGCAATTCAGGGATCACTTATGCGCTATCTGGGTGCCCTGGGTGGCGAGGAGGCCTTGATGCCGCTCAAGCAGATGGTGGATGTTGCTAGCACGACCCTTGGAAAATGTCCCTACTCAATTGAATATCTGGCTCTCAGGGCCCGACAGGGAAAACTGACTGCGGTCAAGATCGAGGGGATCTGGCATTCATCCATCAAAGCCCTGCGGGAGTATCAAGAACACTATTCCCGGGCTGGCAAGAAGTTGTGAATGTTTTATATGGGGATCGTCGTGAAAGGGTTGTTAAGATCAACCCTCGACCCAGTCTGGCAGATCGTCAGCCTGGCCCATGGCCGCCAGCTGTTCCTTGAGCTTGGCGTTGTAAGGGCGGTAGTGCTCTTCCAACTCACCCCTCAGCTCGGGGTCCATCTTCTCCTTTATCGGGTTCACGTTGACGCCACGATGGGCCCAGCTGAGGAAGCCCTTGAACCTGGGGAACCGATTCCACAATCCCTGGAACTTCTCATCGATGGCAAAGGCAAAGCGCATCATCCTGCGATTCTTGTAATTGACGCTCTTGTTCTCCACCGTGAAGCTCATCTCGTCGTACAGGTCCGGGTCGAGGTCGAGCCACCGGCAGATATCCTTGACCCAGGTCCGGGCGTCGCTCTTGAGATGGTCGAAGAAGACGACCTTCAGCTGATCGCCGTACAGCTCGTGCCAGTCGGGAAGGAAGTCGGCGTAGTGGCCCGCCTCCCTGGCGAAGAAGACGAAGTTCTCGGCCTTGAGCTTCTCCTCCATGGGCATGGCCTGGCACTGCTCCAGAAAGACCGGGAAGGTGAAGTCGGTGTCCACCAGGGAGTAACTGCGCTTGTAGACGAAGCTGGAGAAGAGCCGGTCCACCGGGTTGCGCAGGCTGAGGATGACCCTGGCGTCGGGCAAGGTATCCCTCATCCGCTCAACGAGCCTCCTGCCGCCGTAGATGTACTTGGGCGTGGCCTCCATGAGATACCGCTGGCCCTCCGCCTGGGCGAAATAGCCCTCGTACCTCTCGATGGCCTCCGGCTCCTGGCCGTACCTTAAGGGCACGAAGTAGTTGGTCTCCTTGAGACTGGAGGGGAAGACCTGGGGATGGTGAGAGAGGTACCTGAACAGGGAGGTGGTCCCGGCCTTGGGAGCCCCGATGATGACGAGGTTGGGCAGGCGGGCATCGGCCATGGTGGGTTCGATGAAAGGTCGCTATTTAATAACCTAAGTCGGGCCGGGACACGCCCCTGTGATCTAAGCCTCCTCCATCACCTTCACTCACCGGTTCAGACCCTTGACCACACAACCGATAACGGCCACACAACCGCTAAATACGAAGGGCCAGCTGAAGGCCCCGATAGACGATGACGCCAGTACAGTCGATAGGCCGGACCACCGCCGAGGAACTTGTCCTGGCCTGGTGGCTCAGGATATTCACCTTCCTGCTGTTGACGGGAGTCGCCATCACTGCGTTCGTCTTCGCCATCGTCACCGCTCTCCCGGAATCGTCGGCCAGCAAGGATTGCCTTCTGGGCTACCGGGCCCACTGCACCTTCACCCCCATCAGCACCATAATTCTCCTGGGTTTGGCAGGAGGCTTGGGCTATCACGTGGCAAGCAAGAACGGGGCCAGTGTCAAGCGGATGCTGAGAGATTTCGTGGACCGGATAGCCGTCGAGAAGCGAGAAACGGGTCCTCCTATGAGTTAAGGGTCCCCATTGACAAAACACCCTTAAGGCCTCCACCCGCTCCCCCACCGTTCCCCTCTTCCCTTGTCGCCAGGGCATCCAAGGACAACAGGAGCAGCAACACCACCATTCAGGATAATCCAGGAGCTTATTTCCCATGCTGGACGAACTCTACAATCCCCGGGCAGTGGCCGTCATCGGCGCCTCGCCCAAGGAGCTATCCATCGGCTACCGCGTGACCAAGAACTTGCTGGACCACGGGTTCACCGGCCAGGTCTACCCGGTCCATCCCAAGGCCGAGGAACTGCTGGGTCTGCCGGTCTACAAGTCGGTGACGGACATCGAGGGCCCGGTAGATCTCGTCAACGTCTCCATCCCGGCCAAGTTCGTGCCTTTCGCCATCAAGGACTGCGCCGCCAAAGGGGTCAAGTACGCCATCATCCACACCGCCGGCTTTGCCGAAGGAGGCGAGGAGGGGGCGGCCCTCCAGGCCGAGGTCCTCAAGACGGCCAAGAAGGCGGGCATGCGCATCTACGGCCCCAACTCCCAGGGGGTAATGAACTCCGACCCGGCGATGTCGCTCTACGCCAACTTCACCTTCACGCCCCTGGCTCCCGGCTCAGTATCCATCCTGGCCCAGTCGGGCGGTGTGGCCGAGTTGCTGAACATCCACCTGCGCAACGCCAGCGCCGGCTTCCGCCGCTACGCCAGTCCGGGCAACGCCTCGGACATCGATCTGAACGAGCTGCTGGAGGCTTTCGGCGCCGATGATGGGACCAATGTCATCCTGCTCCACCTGGAGAGCCTCAAGGACCCGAACCGCTTCATCGAGCTGGCCTCCAGGATAACCCCCAGCAAGCCCATCCTGGCCTTGAAGTCGGGGAAGACCGAGGAGGGGGCCCAGGCGGCCACCTCCCACACCGGGGCCCTGATGGACCAGGACCAGGTCATCGAACTCATCTTCAAACGCGCCGGCGTCCTCCGTTTCCACTCGGCCGAGGAGATGGTCAACACCGCCGTGGCCATGTCCCAGCAACCTGTGCCCAAGGGACGCAGGCTGGGCATAATCTCCAACGCCGGAGGTCCGGGCATCATCGCCGTGGACGAGGCGGCCGAAGCCGGCTTCGAGATCTTCACCCCGAAGGGCAAGACCCTTGAGAAGCTGAAGGAGAGCCAGCTGCCGATGGCCGCCTTCGGCACCCTGGTGGACCTGGCGGCGACGGCGGGTCCCGAGAACTGGGCCGCCGCAGTGGAGACCCTTCTGGAGGACGGCACCGTGGACGCCCTCCTGCTGGTGATGGTCACACCCTTCTTCGTGGACTGCAAAGGGGTGGCCGAGCAGGTGGCCAAAGCGGCCAAAGGGGCCTCCAAGCCAGTCATCGGCGTGGTCATGACCAACGAGAACTGGGCCTACGTGGGCGAGACCCTCACCGAGGCTGGCATCCCGGTCTACGACTTCCCCGGCACCGCTATCAAGATCCTCGATTCCATGACCCGGTACGGTGAGCTCAGGACCCAGAAGAGGGAGGAACCGCCCGAACTGGAGGTGGACCGAAAAGGGGTCAGGAAGATCCTGAAGGAGGCGAGCACCGACGAGGGAGGCTATCTCACCCAGGAGGCCGCCTACCGGCTGATCGAGGCCTACGGCCTGCCCATCGCCCGCATGCAGGAGATCAACGGCCAGGGCCAATTGGGCGCCATCGCCCAGGAGCTGGGCTTTCCCCTGGTGCTAAAAGCCGACACCCCCGAGGCCCTGCACAAGACCGAGGCCGGAGCCGTGGTCCTGAACATCCAGGATGAGATCGATCTGGTGAAGGCCTACTCCCAGCTGGCCCAGCGCTTCCCCGGCGCCACCATGATCGCCCAGCAGTTCGTGGCCGGCGGTCACGAGATCATCGCCGGGGCGGTGGCGGGAGGCGAGGCCGGAGCCATGGTCATGTTCGGCCTGGGCGGCATCATGGTGGAGCTGCTGGAGGACGTGGCCTTCGGCCTGGCACCCCTGTCGAAGCCCGAGGCCCGGGGCCTGATGGAGAGCATCAAGGGCTATCGCCTGCTGGAGGGCTTCAGGGGCCAGGCCGGCGGTGACCTGGAGGCCATCGAGGAACTGCTCCTTCGGCTCTCGCGATTGGTGACCGATTTCCCCCAGATAGTGGAACTGGACCTGAACCCGGTGAAGGCCCTGGCTCCCGGGCAGGGGGTCAAGGTCGTGGACGTTAGGGTTAAGGTGCAAAGCTAACTGACGCTCAACACAGAGACACAGAGACACAGAGCACACAGAGTGTTCACCGAGATCGAACTCTGTGCGGTCTCTGTGAACTCAGTGTCTCTGTGGTCAAACCATTTGGTGACATGATGGCGGCTCCCTGGCTCAACCTGGCCCAGATATTCTCGGTCAACGCCCGCAAGTACCCGGACAAGGTGGCGCTAAAGGACGCCCGGCGGACATTCACCTATCCCGAGACCGAGGAGCGGGTGAACCGGCTGGCCAACGGCCTGCTGGACCTAGGCCTGAACAAGGGCGACCGAGTGGCGGTATTGCTGGAGAACAACATCGAGATAATCGAGTTCTACCTGGCGGCGGCCCGGGTGGGCATCGTGGCGGTGACCATCAACTTCCGCCTGACCGCTGCCGAGGCCTCATACATCATCGACAACTCCCAGGCTGTGGGCTTCATCACCGAGCCGGACTTCGTCGCCACAATGGATGAGGCTCTCTCCATCGCCGGTGTCGCGGCCCCATGCCCACGCATCATCACTGGCGAGGAGGCGGAGGCGCGCACCGAGGAGGGAGGAGTGGATAGCGGCAGCCCGGGCTGGCTGGCCTACGAACGGGTGCTGGCCGAGGCCTCACCCGAGATGCCCGACCCCTACAACGTGAAACCTGAGGACACCTGGTTCATCCTCTACACCTCGGGGACCACCGGCAAGCCCAAGGGCGTGGTCCGCTCCCACGAGTCCTACGTGGCCTTCTACCTGGTCAACGCCATCGACTTCAAATTCGACTGCAACGACGTCTGCCTCAACGTGATGCCCCTCTTCCACGTCAACTCCACCTTCTTCACCCTCAACGTCCTCTACGCCGGCGGCGCTGTCTACGTCCACCCGGCCCAGCACTTCCGCCCGGAGAACATCCTGGACATCATCGAGCGGGAGAAGATAACGTTCATCTCCCTGGTCCCCACCCACTACCACCTCATCCTGAGCGTACCCGACGAGGTCCGCAAGGCCCACGACCTGTCGTCCATCAAGAAACTGCTCTGTTCATCGGCCCCGGCCCACAGGGAGGTGAAGCTGGGCATCATGGACTTCTTCCCCGGCGTGGAGCTCTACGAGGGCTACGGCTCCACCGAGGCGGGCATCGTCACCACCCTGCTGCCTCACGAACAGCTCTCCCACCTGGGCTCCATCGGTCGCGAGTCCTTCGCCACCGATTCCATCAAGATCCTGGACGAGAACAAGGAGCCGGTGAAGCAGGGGGAGGTGGGCGAGCTCTACTCCCGGGGGCCCATGCTCTTCGATGAGTTCCTGGGCCTGCCCGAGAAGACCGCCGAGAGCCATGCCGGCGAGTGGTTCTCCGCCGGGGACATGGCCTACATGGACGAGGAGGGCTACTACCACCTGGTGGACCGCAAGGACAACATGATCATCACCGGAGGCGAGAACCTCTTCCCCACCGAGGTGGAGGCCGTGGTGGTCGGTCATCCCGCCGTCCAGGACGTCTGTGTCGTGGGCCTGCCCCACCAGAAATGGGGCGAGGAGGTGACCGCCGTGGTGGTCCTCAAACCGGGAGCCGAGGCCTCCGCCGCCGATATCATCGAATACTGCCGCCCCAAGATGGCGGGCTACAAGCGGCCCAAGAAGTTGGCCATCATCGACGACTCGGAGATGCCCCGAACGGCGACGGGGAAGAACCTGCACCGACTGGTGAGGGAGCAGGCACCAGGGTGGCTGGAGCGGTAAGAGAAATCAACCACAGAGTACACTGAGTACACAGAGAGAAAACTCAATGTCTCGGTGTTCTCTGTGCTCTCTGTGGTTGTGATATTCTGGAATATGTGTATAGAGTTATATTTTTAGAGCAAAGCGTCTCGCCTCTCATTCCAGTCGGGGCCCAGGCCACTCCATCTCGACAGCCCGGTCACTGACTGCTGAACGCATCCCATTTACGCACGAACGGAGCCGATACCATGCTGAAGAACCATGACCTGGTGGAGTACGAGTACAAGGAGATAATCTACGAGAAGAAGCCCTGCCTGGGCCCGGATGGCAAGCCGGTGGAGGGGCTGTTCAACGCCTGGATCTACCTGAACAATCCCAAGCAGTTCAACTCCTACACCACCGCCATGGTCAAGGAGGTCATCCTGGCCTTCAGGCAAGCCTCCCACGACCGCTCGGTCAACTGCGTGGTCTTCACCGCGGTGGGCACCATGGCCTTCTGCACCGGGGGCAACACCAAGGAGTACGCCGAGTACTACTCGGGCAACCCCCAGGAGTACCGCCAGTACATGCGCCTGTTCAACGACATGGTCACCGGCATCCTCCACTGCGACAAGCCGGTCATCTGCCGGGTCAACGGCATGCGCATCGCCGGCGGCCAGGAGATCGGCATGGCATGCGACTTCACCATCGCCTCGGACCTTGCCCGCTTCGGTCAGGCCGGCCCCAAGCACGGCTCGGCAGCCATCGGCGGCGCCACCGACTTCCTGCCCCTGCTCATCGGTGGCGAGCGGGCCATGGAGTCGGGGACGCTGTGCGAGATCTGGTCGGCCCACAAGGCCCAGCGGGTGGGCATGATCATGGACATCGCCCCGGCGCTGAAGGTGGACGGCGAGTTCGTCCCCAATCCCCTGGTCATCACCGACAGGTACCTGGACGAGTACGGCCGCATCATCCACGGCGAGTCCAAATCGGGTGACGAGCTCAAGGAGGGCAAGGCTGTGCTGAAGCAAGGTGAGGTGGACCTGAGCCTGCTGGACGAGAAGGTGGAGGCGCTGTGCACCAAGCTGATGCTCACCTTCCCCGAGTGCATGGCCAAGTCGGTGGAGCAGCTGCGCAAGCCCAAGCTGGCCGCCTGGCAGGGCTCCAAGGAGGACGCCCGGGCCTGGCTGGCGCTGAACATGATGGCCGAGGCCAAGACCGGCTTCCAGGCCTTCAACGAAGGCAACAAGGAGACGGGCCGCGAGATAGACTTCATCCAGCTCAGGCAGGAACTGGCCAAGGGCCGCCCCTGGTCCGACGAGCTCCAGAAAGAGGTCTCGCCGCAGTACAAGTGAGCCTGCCCTGCCTTTGGCCATTGTAGAACTCCCCTCCGCCCAAACCTCCCGGATCGCCCACCTCTTCGCCGGCTGGCAGAACAGCTACCGCATAGACTCGGCCCTGGCCGGCAACAGTCCCTGTCGCGTTTTCGTGGACGATGCCGGCGAGCCGAGGGTGGCTCTGCTGTGGGTCCACGATACTTTCAGCATCGCCGGGGCCGCCGACGTCGAGGGGTTCAACGGCGCCCTGGATGGATTCATCGACGAGGTGATACATCCGGCCGCTGAACAGCGGGGCTTGGATTTCTTCGCCATCCTGGGCCATCCCGACACCGACTGGCCCTCCCGCCTTCCCGAGCTCCTGGGTCATCGCGAACTCCAGGTCAACAACATCCACAAGTACCGGTTCAACGAGGCGCTATATAGGAAGAGGAGGCAGGAGAACTCGCCCGATCCGCCCCCTGGGTTCGAGTTGAGGGGGGTGACGAGGGGACTGCTGGATGAGCTGGAGAGGCTCGAGGAAGCGGGAGGAACCCCTGAGAAGCTTAATGCCAAGATCGGCAACTACAGCGTCTCTCGCGAGCATTTCCTGGACCAGGGATTCGGCTTCGTGATCATGGAGGAGGGCCGGTTGGTCAGCTCGGCCCTCTCATGCTACTTCGTGGGAGACCACTACGAGATCGCCATCGAGACCCATGACGAGAACCGGCGCAGACAAAGCTTCGCCACCCGAGTGGCCACAGCATACATCGACCACTGCCTGGCCCGCAGACTGATCCCGGTGTGGAGTGCCGACGGCCACAACACGGCCTCCCAGCGGATGGCCCGGAAGCTGGGTTTTGAAAAGGTGGGGGAGCAGACCGAGCACTGGTTCCGGTTGAAGTAAATTTTAGAAGTAGCTGTTTCGAAAATCTATTAATATTCAGATTTATCTATATTGTCGTGGAGAATACCTATCAGGAGCCAATAGATTTCTTGAAACCAAATAGAAGCAAGGTGAGGATTTTTTTCGTCCTAATCATACTTGCACTTGTATTTGGTTTCTTTCCAAAATCAAGTTGCTTTGAGGCTGAAGATGGTACCGAAGTATGTCGTGGATGTGGCCCCGAAGGTATTTTCAATCCAGTATTGAGGCCATTTGCCTTCTTTTTTGGCAATGTGTATGATGGTTATATCACCAATGGTAATTGGCAGATTTGCAACGTCTATGCATGGTTCATTTTTACAATGCCCTTGGACCTATTCTATCTTTATAGTATATCATGTACATTTACAAATATGTTCAACAGAATAAAGAACGAGAGAAATTGAAGTTAATTCATCAATCCTTAACCCGGGGTCAACCGTTTTAAATAATCAGCCCTCCTGCGCGCATCGATGGCCACCAAGACCAAACGCTCAGGGCAGGTGCGCTGCCTCTCCTGCTTCACCCGCTTTCTACCAGAACTCGATTCGGAGAAGGAGACCTGTCCCGAGTGCGGCATGGAATGGCGCATATCGTGGCCCTTCCCTGGAACCGCCAAGGTGCGGGGCCCGGTGTGGGACAGCGTGCGCGACCTCGATGCCCCAGACAAGGAGGCGAAATAGATGGTCCTGGCCGACCGCAAGATAGCCTACATCGACCTGACCGACCGAACGGTGGAGGTGAAGAAGATACCCATGGAACTGCGCCGCAAGTTCCTGGGCGGCCGGGGCCTGGACGCTTACCTGCTCTACAACCACCTGGAGGCGGGCGTCGACCCCCTGGGGCCCGACAACGTCTTTCTGGTCTCGGCGGGGGTCCTGGTGGGCACCCTGGCATCCGCTTCGGCGCGCACTCACGTCTGCGCCAAGTCCCCCCTGACCGGAGCCTTCGGTTCCTCCAACACCGGCGGCTTCTTCGCCCCCGAGCTGAGGTTCGCCGGCTTCGACCACCTGGTCATCAAGGGCAAGGCCGAGTCGCCCACCTATCTCTGGATCAACAACGGCGACATAGAGTTCCGTGACGCCTCCCAACTGTGGGGCCAGGACAACTACACCGCCCCCTCAATGATCCGCGAGGAGCTCAACGACCCGGAGGTCCAGGTCCTGCTGACGGGCATCGCCGGCGAGAAACTGGTACGCTTCGCCAACGTCATGACCGGCCGCAAGAACGCCGCCGGCCGCACCGGCATGGGCGCCGTCATGGGCTCCAAGAACCTCAAGGCCATCGCGGTGCGCGGGACCCAGGATCTGCCCATCGCCCAGCCCAAGGAGGCCCTCGCGTACAACAAGCAGCTCATCGAGGACATCTGCTCGTCAAAGTTCGCCCAGATCATGGGCCGCTGGGGCACCATGTTCATCTTCGGGGTGACCAACACCACCGGCCTGGTGCGGATGAAGAACTTCCAGGAGAACCAGATCCAGGACAGCGAGGATATCGAGTGCGAGAACATCGACAAGTACTCCTTTGGCACCGACGGCTGCTTCGGCTGCCAGATCCACTGCCGCCACCGCTACCGCATGACCCATGGCGAGTACGAGGGCATCTACGCCCAGGGGCCCGAGTACACCAGCCAGGGGGCCTTCGGCTTCGAGGTGGGCTGCCGCTCCATGGACACGGTCCTGGCCGGCAACCATCTGGTCAACCTCTACGGCATCGACACCCTGGAGACCGGCTCGATGATGGGCTGGGCCTTCGAGCTCTACGAGAAGGGCATCCTGACCACCAAGGACACCAACGGCCTGGAGCTGGAATGGGGCAACGACGAGGCGGTGCTGGAGCTGGTCAAGCGCATCGCCTTGCGCCAGGACATCGGCGACATACTCGCGGAGGGCCCAATTCGGGCGGCCGAGCGCATCGGCAAGGAGAGCCTGAAGTACAACATCCAGGTCAAGGGCATGTCCAACCTCCACTCCGACGAACGGCCCACGCCCTCGCTGGCCCTGGGCATCGCCACATCATCCCGTGGTTCGGACCATCTGCGCAGTCGTCCTGCCATCGACCTCTACCATCTGCCCGAGAAGGTCCTGCGCAACATCTACAGCAACCCGGTGGCCTACGACGGTCCGCTCACGTCAGACTATCGAGGCTACGAGGGCAAGCCCTGGCAGGTGCTGTGGCACGAGATGTGCTACATGGCCGTGGACTGCCTTGGTGTCTGCAAGTTCCATGTCAAGTTCCTGAGCCCCAACCTGATGGGTTTCGACGAGTTCTCGGAGACCCTGCGGCTGAACACCGGACTGGACATGAGCCCCGCCCAGATCTGGGAGGTGGCCGAGCGGAGCTACAACATGGAGCGCCTGTTCAACCTGCGGGAGGGCTTCACCAGGGAGGACGACTGGCTGGTGGACCGCTACTTCGACGAGCCCACCCCCACCGGCCTGCCCATCGTCAAGGGCAAGAAGATCGACCGGCGGAAGTTCAAGAAGATGATCAACGAGTACTACCGGCATCACGACTGGGACCAGGAGGGGGTTCCCAAACCGGAGAAGCTGGAGGCCCTGGGCATCGCGGAGGAACCCAGCCACGCGCTGTAGGAGGTGTGATGATGGTCCAAAAAGATCATGGGAACCAGGGGACCGGCAAGGAGCTGATGCTCTGGATCAACGTGGACAAGTGCACCGGATGCCGCCTCTGCGAGCAGGTCTGCGCCGCCCATCATACCGGGCAGACCAACACCATCCGCTCCCGCATCATGGTGGTGAAGTGGGAGGATGAAGGTTACTACCTGCCCCTGGTGTGCCAGCAGTGCGAGGAGCCCGCCTGCGCCGAGGTTTGCCCCAGGGAGGCCATCACCCGGGACGAGCACGGGGCGATGGTAGTGGACGAGGAGCTGTGCATCGGCTGCAAGCTCTGCGTGGGGGCCTGCCCGTTCGGGGCCATGGCCTTCGACACCAGCGCTCGCAAGGTCTTCAAGTGCGACCTGTGCGGTGGTGAGCCCACCTGCGCCTCGTTCTGCCTGGCCGGAGCCCTGGAGGTAAGGCCCCTGGAGGCCTCCTCGAGAAGCAAACGCCGTGACGCCGCCCGCAACTACGGCGAGCTGCTGCGCAAGCACACCTGACCATGGTGGACCCGACGCCCTCCGAGCCATCCCGTGACGACCTGGTCGCCGCCATCGAGGCCCTGGCCGACGAGAACGAGCTGAAGCTGTGCCTGCAATGTGGCCTGTGCAGTGGGGTCTGCCCCATGGCCCGCATCTTCGCCGGCTACGAGAGCCCGGCCTATCCCCGCAGAATCCTGACCCTGGCCCAGGAGGGTGGGCTGGACCCGGGCGACCTGAACCTCTGGTTCTGCCTGACCTGCGACACCTGCTCCCGGCGCTGTCCGGCGGGGGTCAACTTCCGTGATTTCATGGAGGGCCTGCGGGAACTGCTGGTGGCCGGGGGCGACCCGGCGGGAGCCCACAGCTGTCCCACCTGCGGCACCCCGTTCGACGGGACACCCCGCCTGGATCACGTGCAGAGGAGGCTGGAGGCCAGCGAGCGGGCGGGGCTGGAGCTGTGCCCCCGCTGCCGCAAGCGGGCCGCGGCAGACCGATTGAGGGCCATGCAGAGCCCCCTGCCAAAAGGCACCCACGCCAGGATATCGGGAGGCGGCCCATGAAGGTCAAGATGGAGTGCCGCTGGGTGCCCATGCTGGCCGAGGCCCTGGGCGCCAGGGAGCTGGAGGTGGAACTGCCCCATGAGGAGGCAACGGTGCAGGGTCTGCTGGACCATCTGGAGGCTCAGTACGGCAAAGGCGTCAGGGAGGCGCTCTATTCCAAGGAGGCCCTGGAACCCCTGGTCCAGATAATGGTCAACGGCGAGCGCTACGCCAGGTCCGATGCTCTTGATGAGGAGCGGCTTGCGGATGGGGACACGGTGCTCTTCCTGATGATGATGGCCGGCGGTTGAGGCTGGCTCCCCTTCATTCAGCGAACACGGAAGCCTCATCATACAGCTCCCACAGCCGAGGGATATCGATGAACAGGAGGCAGATGATGATGACGAGGGGGAAGATGATGTAGACCAGCGGGGTGGGATCACCGAAGTAGACCGCACAGATCACGGAAAGGACCAGTACCGCCAGGTTCACGACCACGATGAAGTAGCCCAGCATCAGCAACCTGTGGAATCGGCCAGTATCAAGGGGGATGATCCTGCGCGGGGGAGGCTTCCACCTGAACGCATACAGAAGATAGAGTCCGTTCCCACCGGCCTCCAGGAAGAACAGCACGGTCAGCACCAGGAATTCCAGGTCGGAAAGCCCTGTTTCACTATCCATGAGCTCTCTCCCCCGGATGGGTTATTATTGATTATGGAGCGGCCTGTCCAAACCTATTAACCATTTTTGGAGCGGTTCCTTGACAATGGGCCAACCCGGGCGAGGCATCAGGTCCAACCCTTGGGCCCACCCTCCAATGGCAAGGTTATAAAATCCGGCCCCCTGGTCGGGCAACCGACAACCACCACCGACCCGTTTATCCCAACGGTGGTCTTTCATCCATGCGAATCGGCGTCTATGTCTGCAAGTGCGGTGTCAACATCGACGGCACCGTGGACGTGGAGGCGGTGGCCGAGGCGGCAGCCAGCCTGCCCTTCGTGGCCATCAGCCGTCACAACACCTACACCTGCTCGGACCCAGGGCAGGCCCAGATAAAATCGGACATCGAGGAGCTGAAGCTCGACCGCGTAGTGGTGGCCTCGTGCTCCCCGCGCATGCATCTGCGCACCTTCAGGCGCACGGCCCAGGAGGCGGGCCTCAACCCATACGTCGTGGAGATGGCCAACATCCGCGAGCAGTGCTCCTGGGTCCATCTGGACAGCGTGGACACCACCCGCAAGGCCCTCTCGCTGGTGGCCGCCGCGGTGGAGAAGGCCGCCCACCTGTCGCCCCTGGACCGGGAGACCGTGGGCGTCACCGACCGGGCCCTGGTCATCGGCGGTGGCATCGCCGGCATCCAGGCGGCTCTTGACATCGCCGAGGCTGGCTACAAGACCTACCTGGTCGAACGACAGCCCACCATCGGGGGCAAGATGGTCCTGCTGGACAAGACCTTCCCCACCCTTGACTGCTCGGCCTGCATCCTGACCCCCAAGATGGTGGACGTCTCCCGCCATCCCAACATCGAGCTCATCACCTGCGCCGAGGTGGAAGCGGTGGAGGGCTTCGTGGGCAACTTCAGGGCCAGGATCCGCAAGCAAGCCAGTTACGTGGTCGAGAAGGATTGCACGAGCTGTTCCGACTGCACCAAGCACTGCCCGGTGGAGGTCACCTCGGAATGGGAGATGGGCCTGACCGGGGCCACTCGCAAGGCTATCTACCGCCCCTTCCCCCAGGCGGTGCCCAACACCTTCGTCATCGACCGGGCCGACATGCCGCCCTGTCAGTCCGCCTGCCCCATCCACCAGAACGCCCAGGGCTACATCACCATGGTCCGCGAGGGCAACCTGGAGCAGGCGGCCAAGGTGACCCTCCGCGACAACCCCCTGCCCTCCATCTGCGGCCGGGTCTGCACCCATCCCTGCACCGAGGTCTGCACACGAGCGGATATCGACGAGCCGCTGAACATGCCGGGGCTCAAGCGCTTCGTCATGGACCAGGCTGGCGACTACACCCTCCTCCGACCCGACCCGGATGACGAGCGGAAGGAGCACGTGGCCATCGTGGGCTCGGGACCCGCGGGCCTGATGTGCGCTCACCAGCTCCGTCAGCGCGGCTACCGGACCACCATCTACGAGGCCCAGCCGGTTGCCGGTGGGATGCTCAGGCTGGGCATCCCCGACTTCCGCCTGCCTCCTGCGGTCCTGGAGGCCGAGATCGACCGGCTCAGGAACACCGGCATAGACATCCGGCTCAACACCCGCATCGGTGCCGACACGTCGTTACAACAGCTCAGGACAGACCACGACGCGGTCTTCATCGCCGTGGGCGCTCAGCTGGAGCGCAAGCTGGGAGTGGCCGGCGAGGACCTTGACGGGGTTCGGGGCGGCATCGAGTTCCTGAAACAGGTCAATCTGGACGGCGAGGACAAGGTCGAACTGGGAGACGAGGTGCTGGTCATCGGCGGAGGTAACTCGGCCCTGGACGCCGCCCGCACCGCCAGGCGGATGGGAGCCCGGGTGACCATCGGCTACCGCCGGACCAGGGCCGAGATGCCCGTCGATCCGGTGGAGGCCGACGAGGCCCGGCAGGAGGGCATCAGGATGCACTTTCTGGCCGCGCCCACCGAGATCCTGGGCGATGATGGCGGGCGGGTGGAAGGCCTGATGTGCCAGCGCATGGAGCTGGGACCGCCGGACGAGAGCGGTCGCCGACGACCGGTACCCCTCGAGGGTGAAGACGCGCGCTTCCGCCTGGACTGCACCGATATCATCGTGACCATCGGCCAGTCCCCGGACCTGACGGGCCTTGACGACGACCAGGGTCTGGCCACAACCCGCTGGGACACTCTGGAGGCCGATCCGGTGACCCTCCAGACCGCATTGCCAGATGTCTTCGCTGGCGGCGATTGCCAGTGGGGGGCCGACGTGATCATCACCGCCATGATGGCTGGCAAGCGGGCGGCCGAGTCCATCCATCGCCACCTTTCTGGACTTGACCTCCATGGCGGCCGGGAGCGCGAGGGCCCCTACACCAGCAGCGTGAACGTGGACACCTCTGGATTCGACCATCAGGCTCAGGTAGCCCTGCCCCACATCCCTCTCAAACGGCGGCTGGGCACCTTCGACGAGGTCTCGCCGGGTTACTCCCTGGAGCAGGCAAAGGCCGAGGCCACCCGCTGTCTCAACTGCTCGGTCTGCTGCGACTGCCGCCTGTGCGATGATGATTGCGAGCCCAAGTGCATCGACCACGAGATGGAAGATGAGGTGATGGACCTGGAGGTGGGGGCCCTGGTGGTGGCCACAGGCTTCGATCAGTTCGACCCCTCGGTCATCGAGGAGTACCGTTTCGGCAAGGTGCCCGATGTGATAACCAGCCTCCAGTTCGAGCGCATGGTGAACGCTGGCGGGCCGACCGCGGGCAGGATAGTCTGCGCCGATGGGACCGAGCCGCGGAGCGTGGGCATCGTCCATTGCGTCGGCAGCCGGGACGTGAACCATCACGAGTACTGCTCAAAGGTCTGCTGCATGGCCGCCCTCAAACTGGCTCACATCGTGGTGGAGCGCACCGAGGCAGAATGCTACGACTTCTACATCGACATCCGCTCGGCGGGCAAGGGCTACGAGGAGTTCTACAAACGGGACCTCCACGAGGGGGTCCGCTTCATCAGGGGCAAGGTGGCCGAGGTGGAGATGTCCGATTCGGCAGACAGCAATCTGATGGTCACCGTGGAAGATACCCTGAAAGGAGAGCTGCGTCACATCGGCGTGGACCTGCTGGTGCTCATGGCCGCCTTCGAACCGCCTCGCGGGACCGAGGAGCTGGCCCAGCGATTGAGGGTGCCCCTGTCCTCCGACGGATTCTATCTGGAGAGCCATCCCAAGCTGGAACCCCTGGAGACCGCCACCGCGGGCATCTTTCTGGCCGGGGCCTGCCAGACCCCCCGGGACATCCCCGACAGCGTCAGCCAGGCCTCGGGAGCGGCGGCCAAGGTCATCCAGCTGCTGGCCAAGGACCACATCCTGGCCGAGGCCGAGGTGGCCCGGGTCAACCTGCGCATCTGCCGAGGTTGCGGTTTTTGCGTCGAGGCATGTCCTGCAGGTTCCATAGAGCTTGTGGAACAGGGGCTGGAGGGTGTGATGGTCAGCGGGGCCAAGGTGAACCCGGCCATCTGCAAGGGCTGTGGGGTCTGCGCCGCCGCCTGTCATTCTGGTGCCATCACCCAGCTGGGCTACACCGACGAGCAGTTGCTATCCCAGGTGAAGGCCCTGACCCTGGAGTTCCCCTCGTTCGACAACCGCAGGACCCCAAAGCAAGCCTCCTCCGGGGAGAGCAAGGAGGCGGCCTGATGGTCATTTCCATGTCTCAGATAACCACTCGGAGGTGCCCTTTTGCCTGAACTGAACCTGAGCCTCACCACCATCCCCGGCCTCATCCTGGCTATACGAGATGGCAATGAACCGCACATGCTAATGGAGACCCTGGGAGAGGACCCCCTCTACACCTACAGCCTCTGGGAGACGCTGGAGTCCTCGCTGGGCGAGCTGGTGGTGGTCCTGGCGGCCGGTGACGATCAGATCGAGGCGGGCATCCGCGGGTGGTTCCCGGGGACCAGGGTGGGATTCGCCTATACTGAAGGTGCGGCTCCTGACCCACATTCAACCTCCCCATCGCTCATCGCCAGTTCCATCAGAGCGGGCCTGGCTGGGTTGCCAAGGGACCCCGCTCCCGAGGCGGTCATGGTCCTGGGTGCCAACATGCCCTTTGTAAAACCCGAGACCATCGACACCCTGATATCCATCCATCGAGGCGCTCCAGAGCCCCGCATCGTTCTGCCCCAGTGGGCCAGGGGTTTCCAGCCCGCCCTCTTCCCCATCGAGCTGTTGACCGAGTTCCTTGCACATCTTGACGGAGGGGCCGAGGCCGACGGCGGGACCCCGGGACTGGAGACCATGGACCCCATGGCGGAGCGGGTCCAGCGGGTCAGCGTGGGGCAACCCGACCAATCCCTTCGCGTCACCACCCCCCGGGAACTTGAAAGCGCCCAAAAGGCATTAGCCAACCTGGAGGATTGACCCAGGCCCCCAGGGCATAGACCCATGACCCTAAACGACACCAGGAGGCCTTCAGCCTGACCCCGAACCTCAGCCGGATCACCATAGACGAGGAGCTGTGCAAGGGGTGCGAGATCTGCATCCGCTTCTGCCCCAGGGAGGTCTACGAGGCCTCCGCCAAGCTCAACCGCCGGGGATACCAGGTGCCGCTGGTGGCCCACGAGGAGAAGTGCGTCGCCTGCCGCCTGTGCGAGTTGATGTGTCCCGATCTGGCCATCACCGTCACCAAGCTGGAGGAGGATGAAGCGGGTACGGTCCAGACCGACCCTCACGAACCAGAGGTGAAAGGATGAGTCTCGACGAGAACCGAAAGCGGTACCTTCAAAGATTGGAGGGGACCACCCACTTCCTGCTGGGCGACGAGGCCTGCGCCTACGGGGCCCTTTTCGCCGGTCTCGACCTCTTCGCCGGCTATCCCATCACGCCCGCCAGTGAGATAGCCGAACTGCTGGCCCGGGAACTGCCGCGAGCGGGCGGTCTGGCCATCCAGATGGAGGACGAGATAGCGAGCATGGGAGCCATCATCGGCGCCTCGTGGACCGGGGCCCGCACCATGACCGCCACCAGCGGTCCCGGCTTCTCGCTGATGCAGGAGAACCTGGGCTACGCCATCATGACCGAGACGCCATGCGTGGTCGTGGATGTCCAGCGCTCGGGGCCCTCCACGGGTCAGGCCACCAAGCCGGCCCAGGGGGACATGCTCCAGGCCCGCTGGGGCACCCACGGCGACCACGAGATAATCGCCCTGGCCCCCAACTCGGCCCAGGAGTGCTGCGACCTGATGCTGGACTGCTTCGACCTGGCCGACACCTACCGCACTCCCGTGATCTTCCTGATGGACGGGGAGATCGGTCACATCCGCGAGAGCGTCACCATGCCGCGTCTGGGGTCAATGGAGCAGACGCGGCGGCGGCCCCTGGGCGAGGGTGAGGAGCCGTTCGGCGGGGATGAGCTGGTGCCGGGAATGGCCCACTACGGTGAGGGGCGCAACCTCCATGTCACCGGTTCCACCCACAAGGCCAACGGCATGCGCGACGTGACGACGCCCGAGGTCCACGATTCACTCGTCCGACGCCAATACGCCAAGATCGATACCGCCCGTGACAGGATAGTCAAGGTGGAGGAGGACCCAACACCCGGCGACGGACAGGCGCGGGTGGGTATCATATCCTACGGCGCCGCCTCCCGACCGACCCGAGGGGCGGTGGAACTAGCCCGCCAGGAGGGTCTCGACGTCGATCTATTGCGCCTGATCACCATCTGGCCCTTTGCCAGGGAGCAGGTGACCCGGTTCGGCAAGGAACTGGAGGTCATCCTGGTCCCGGAGATGAACCTGGGGCAGATATCCCGGGAGGTGGAACGATTCGTCAACTGTGAGGTGCGACCCGTCTCCAAGATCGGTGGCGTCCCCCACACCGTGGCCGAGATCCACCGGGCCATCCGGGAGGCGGTCTGATGGGTGAAAGCGGGGAGGGCGGCGCCCATCCTCTGGGAGAGTATCTGCGAGGGGAGATCCTACCCCACCGCTTCTGCAGTGGCTGTGGCTGTGGCACCGTGTTAAACGTGTTCGCCAACGCGGTGAAGGAGCTGGGCCTGGACACCGGTCAGATGGTCTGCGTGTCGGGCATTGGCTGTTCATCGTGGATAGTCAGTCCCAACTTCAAAGCCGATACCCTTCACACCACCCACGGGCGGCCCCTGGCCTACGCCACCGGGGTCAAGGTCATGGCTCCCGAGCTGCAGGTGGTCTGCATCGCCGGCGACGGGGACATCGCGGGCATCGGCGGCAACCATCTGATCCACGCCGCCCGGCGCAACATCGACCTGACGGTCATCATGGTCAACAACATGATCTACGGCATGACCGGCGGTCAGGTGGCCCCCACGACACCCAGGGGCACGGTGACCTCCACGACACCCTACCGCAACGTTGAGCCGCCATTTAGGATCGCCGACGTGGTGGCCGCCGCCGGCGCCAGCTACGTGGCCCGATGGACCACCTTCCACGTCCATCAGCTGGTCCGCTCCATCAAGGAGGCCCTAAAGGTCCGGGGCTTCAGCTTCATCGAGATCGTCTCCCAGTGCCCCGACAACTACGGCCGCCGCATCGGCCTGCCCACGGCCCCCGACTTCTTGACAATGTTCAGGGAACACTCGGTGCCGGTGCGCAGGGCCAAGGAGATGACGGAGGAGGAGCTGGAGGGCAAGTTCGTGGTGGGCAAGCTGACCCAGCGCAAGCGCCCCGAGTTCGTCTGCGAGCTTCACCACCAGAGAGAGGAGCTCACGGCCCAGGTCAGCAAGGAGGCGGAAAAGGAGGTCGAGGGATGATCATCCGCTTCGCCGGCTTCGGGGGCCAGGGCATCGTCCTCTCCAGCTACATAATGGGGGAGGCGGCGGTGAAGTCGGGTCTTCAGGCCATCCAGAACCAGGCCTACGGCAGCGAGTCGAGGGGCGGCGAATGCACCGGCGACGTCATCATCTCGGACTCGGTCATCCACGAACTGGAGCCCACCCATTACGACGTCCTGGTGGCCCTGACCCAGCCGGCGTACGAGAAGTTCCTGCCCCGCCTGCGCCCAGGTGGCACCCTGGTCATCGAGAGCGATCTGGTGAAGGAGGACCCGAGTTCGAAGCTGGAACCAGAGGGCATCACCAAGCACAGCCTGCCGGCCACCGAGCTGGCCCTCGAGGTCTTCGACCGCCGCATCGTGGCCAACATGATCATGCTGGGCTACCTCAACACCCTGCTGAATGTCGTCCCACCCAAAGCACTGGAGGAGGCCGTGGCCCGCAACGTGCCGGCCGACACGGTGGAGCTGAACCTGAAGGCCCTGGCCAAGGGCGCACGGCAGGCATCGGAAGAGAGATAGATAGGGCAACTCGGGACAGGAGCCAACGAGGTCCTTCCCGCCTCATTTTGGATCGGCCGCCTCCTGGGCCGCCCGCACGTAGTTCACAAGTGACTGGGGCTGGGAGACCGTGACCAGGTACTGCTTGCCCGCCCTGACCTGGATGCGGACCCCGGTCTTGCCCCCCGCGATGTAGCCGACGGCGCCGTCGGGGGCGATGCGGATGCCCCAGCCCAGGTAGTCCCGGCCGAACTTGAGGGAGACTGCGCGGATGGACTCGATGTCGGTGACGGGGATGTTCTTGCCGATGGGGCCGTAATGGAAGGAGAGGGTGTCGGGGGAGCACACCACCTCCAGCTGGCCGAAGAAGAAGGTCACCACCACGAAGATGACGGTGGTGAGGGCCAGGGTCAGGAAGGTCCCCTCCTCGGGGCTGAACAGGGCCAGGCCGACGTAGAAGACCAGCAGGGGCGGCAGGATGTACCAGAGGACCTTCATCAGCACCGTCTCCTGCCATGGCTCGAGCAGGTTGACCGGGGGATGGGCCAGCTCGAGACCCGGGTCGCCGGTCGGCGGGCTGATGGGTCTGAAGTAGGGCAGGACGATGATGGCGATGAGGATGAGCGACCCGCCCACCACCAGGACCAGATTGAGCAGAACGATGACGTTCTCTTCCAGTTCCCAGCCCACCGTGAGAGCTGTCACGACGGCCACGATCACCAGGTAAAGGACCAGGCCAACCAGGCGCAGTCTCACCATGCGTTTGGTACGGGCCTCGTACTCGGCGAATCGGGAGTCCATGGCCCGGCCCAGCGGTTCAGTTTCTTTGCTCATGCTCACACATCCTGCTCTCGTTCATCCGTTGATGATCCTCTCCAGTATCCGTTCGAAGGGCTCTCCCGGCTCGATCCAGACCTTCAGGTTGGAGCTCAAAAGCTCCTTCAGCTCGCCTGCCTGCCGCCTGCGCCGCTGGGGGTCCTCGAGGCGATCCAGGTCGTAGAACATGCGCACCTCGCCGGCCACGTCCACCACCATCAGGCAGGCCATGCTTCCCAGGTCGGGGATGAGTCCCACCAGGACGCCCCTGGCCCCGTCGGTCCACTCCACCAGCACCCGGGAGGAACGGGCCGTTTCCAGGAGGCGGTAGAGGACCTCCCGCTCCTGGAGCTTGACGGCCTTGGACACCGCCTGGCGGGAGATGTCCAGCCGCCTGGCGATATCGGCCTGGCTGAGCCCCTGCCTGTGCATGTGCCAGTAGCGGAACTGGGCCTCGGCTTTCGGTCCTCGTCTGCCCATGGTGGTTCACATCGATGTTGCCTGTACCAGATATGTCAACTAGTTTAAGCTTACATAAGTCTACAACCAGCCAATATTTAAGGATTGCGAGGCAGGCCAGATCCGGTCACATTACTCCCATGGACAGTGCCCCATCTCTGAAGGGAGGCCGAATAAAATAACCGCAACCTGCCCCAATGTAACTACACTTAGTGAAATATTATTACTTTTAACCTGCCCGTGCGAATATTATAGGATTAATCCTTAATTATCAACTTTGATAGCGAGGGAAGTTTAACACGCCCATCCCAATGACCCGCCATGACCATCGAGGAGCTGATACGGACGAACCGGAGCTACCGCCGCTTCCGCCAGACGCCGGCGGTGACCCTGGAGGACCTGCGGTGGATGGTGGACCTGGGCCGGATGTCGGCCTCGGCGGCCAATAAACAGCCCCTGCGCTACATCCTGTCGTGCGAGCCGGCGACCAACGGGGCCATCTTCCACTGCCTGGGCTGGGCCGGCTACCTTACCGATTGGCCCGGCCCGGCCGAGGGGGAGCGGCCCACCGGCTACATCGTCATCCTGGCCGACACGACGGTGTCCCGGAACTGGTACTGCGACGACGGCATCGCCGCCCAGTCGATCCTGCTGGGGGCCCGGGAGCGGGACTTCGGCGGCTGCATCCTGGCCAACATCGACCGTCGCCGTCTGCGCCCGGCCCTCAACATCCCCGAGCATCTGGACATCCTGCTGGTCCTGGCCCTGGGGACGCCCGGCGAGGAGGTGGTCATGGAGCCATTGCCCGAGGATGGGGATATCGAGTACTGGCGGGACGAGAAAGAGGTTCATCATGTCCCGAAACGGTCGCTGGATGAGCTCATCGTAGAGGAGTTCCGGTAGCCGCCGGTCCTGTTCAAAGCCACCTTACTCGGTGTACTCGGTCCCGATGTCCCGGGGCTCGAAGATGAGCACGTGGGCCTCCCCGTCGCACTGGGTCACATGGTCCTCGCCGGCCTCGATGAGCACCGCGTCGCCGGCGCCCAGGGAATGGCTCTGTCCATCGGCCTCCACCGTTATCTTTCCATCCAGCACGTAGAACAGCTCGTCCCGATCGTGGGTGTGGCGCTTGTGGCGGCCGCTGAGCCGGGCCAGGCCCAGGAAATCGTCGTTGAAGAAGAGCAGGGGGGTCTTCAGGTAACTGCCAGTGAGCTCGCCGAGCTTCTCCGTAACATTCACTATCTTGGGCATGGAGGCTCCCGGTGGACAACCGGAACCGGACTAATAAATGAACCGGGACGGTGAAGCAGGCGGAAAGCAAATGGGTCCAAGCGGGTAGCCAAAGGGGCAGGCAGATGGGAATCAAGCGGGTGGGCAGGCGGACAGGCAGGCAGGCAAACAGACAGGGAGGCAGGCGAGCCGGGAGCTCAGACCATCTTTCGCGGCGGGTCGCCGATGCGCCAGACCCAGTTCTCGCCCACGTTGATGGTCTTGATGGCCTGGGGTTCGAAGATGAGCAGGTGGGCTGGCTTCTCGCACATGGAGACATGCTCCTCGCCGGCCTCGATGAGGATGGCGTCCCCGGGGTCCAGCTCGTAGATCTCCTTGTTCACCTCGATGGTCAGGTGGCCGTCAAGGACGTAGAAGAGCTCATCCTGGTCGTGGCGATGGAGTCCGTGGCGGCCCTTGAAACGGGCGATGCCGAAGTAGTCATCGTTGAAGAAGAAGAGGGGGTTCTTGGTCATGTCGTCGGTAATGTCAGCTTTCTTGTCGTTGACGTTGATGATCTTGGGCACACTATCACCTGCGGGAATCACTTGGGCCTGGGCTTAGAAAAGGATTATGATTATTTCCCGGGAAATACCGGCCCCCGGCCCCCGCCAGCGGTTGCCTGCCCCGATTTGCGATGGTGCTCCGGAGTTCAAGATCCGCGGTTCGAAGCTATGATGGAGGCGGGCCTGCCCGAGGAACGTGGCCATCACAGAGGCTATAAGAGCGATGCGGATAGGGAGGCCATGAACACGAGGTCCCTTGACTTTGCGTTCCTGCGGGAGCAGATAGTGGGTATCGACTCAACCTTCAGGACCCCCTTTGGCGAGCGGCTGATGGTCTACTGTGACTACACCGCTTCGGGCCGATGCCTGGATTTCATCGAGCGCTACCTGATGCGCCTGCAACGCCACTACGCCAACACCCATACCGAGGACGATCTCACGGGCCGCAACATGACGAGCCTGCTGCGCCAGGCCGAGCAGAGCATCAAGGATTCGGTCAACGCCGGTCCCGGGGGGCGCATCATCGCCTACGGGGCCGGGTGCACCGCCACCATCTACCGCTTCCAGCAGATGGTGGGCGTGGCGTTCCCACCGGTCACCCGTCATCTGCTCTTCTCGATGATCAATCGCTTCATCCAAACCACCCATGGCGAGGGGAAGGGGTCCCGGCAGGCAGAGATGGAGCGGGCCCTGGAGGATTTCCTGACCGAGCGTCAGCCGGTGGTCTTCATCGGCTCCTACGAGCACCACTCCAACGAGCTGACCTGGCGGGACGGCCTGGCCACGGTGGTCCCGGTGGACATGGATGAGAACGGTGGACTGGACCTGGCCCACCTGGAGGAACTGCTCAAGGCTCCCGAGTACCAGGACCGCCTGCGCATCGGGGCCTTCTCAGCGGCCTCCAACGTCACCGGCCTGCTCACCCCGGTCCACGACGTGGCCCGCCTGTTGCACCGACACATTGCCCTGGCCAGCTTCGACTACGCCGCCTGCGCCCCCTACGTTGAAATCGACATGAACCCGCCCGCCGGTCCCGAGGGTGGCGACCCCTCCCTGGACGCCATCTTCATCTCACCCCACAAGTTCGTGGGCGGTCCGGGCTCCACCGGGGTGCTGGTCTTCAACGAGCGGATCTACCATCATGACATGGGTCCGACCATCAGCGGCGGCGGCACCGTATCGTATGTCAATCCCGTCGAGCACGATTTCTACTCTGATATCGAGGAGCGGGAGAAGCCCGGGACCCCCGGGGTCCTGCAGACCCTCAAGGCCTCCCTGGTCTTCCAGATCAAGTCGGCCCTGTCGGTGGACCGCATCGAGGCCCGGGAGCTGGAGCTGGTGGAGCGGGCCTTCGCGCGATGGAAGACCAATCCCCAGCTGGAATTGCTGGGCGACCCCGACCCCCGACGACGGGTCGCCATCATCTCGTTCAACATCAAGGACCCCTGGGGCAGTTACCTCCATCCCAAGTTCACCACGGTGCTGCTCAACGACCTCTTCGGCCTCCAGACCCGGGCTGGCTGTGCCTGCGCCGGGCCCTTTGGCCATTACCTGCTGGACATCGACATGGAGCTGTCCAACCGCTACCGCAAGGTCGTGGAGCAGGGCTACCTGGGCCTGAAACCAGGATGGTGCCGCCTGGGCTTCCATTTCACCATGGATGACGTTGAGGCCGATTACATCATCGATACCGTGGATTTCGTGGCCCGTCATGGCCATATGTTCCTGCCATTCTACACCTTTGACCCCAAGGGCGGACACTGGACCCACAAGGAGGATGTGGCACCGATGGGCGAGTTCTCCCTGGAATCGGCCCTGGACCCCACCGATGACGCCCGCCCCCACCCCCTGCCGCCTGATATCAGGGCCGCCCTCTACCAGACCTATCTCGATCAGGCTCACCGAATGGCCCAGGAGCAGGAGGCAACGGCCCCCGAGGTCTCGGACCGCTTGGAAGGCGAGCTGGGGGAGCTCCAGTTCTTCTCCATGCTGGCCACCTCTGAGTGAGCACCAGTCCGTTCCTTGACCCGCCCTGGGTTACAGCGACCACCAGGGTATCTGCTGGCCAAAATCGGACTCGTCCATCTCCAGCGCCCGGTCCAGCATCTCCAGCATCCGCTCCTTGTCGTCCGGGAGCTGGCCGTTGAGGTTGACGTAGTTGGAGACGTGGTCCGAGAGCAGGAGCATGCTCCCCTCCAGGCCGGCCACCATGGTCCGCACCTCCTGGAGAGCCTGGCGGGGGCCGGGCAGGGTGAACTCGCCGGCGGCGGCCATCTGGCCCAGGGGCGTGGTGGGGACGATGATGAGGGTGCGCAGGCGCACGAAGTCGGGCTCGATGGCCGAGAGGACCCGGGCCGACTCCACGGCATGAGGCTCCCAGCGGTCGGTGCCGCCCAGGCCGACGAGATAGTACTCCGACAGCTCGATGCCCGCCTGCCTGACCCTTTGCCCGGCCTCGATGATCTGCTCGGGCGTCGTGCCCTTGCGGATGCGCTCCAGGGTCACCGGGTCGCCGCTCTCCATGCCCATATGGAGCCGAGCGAGGCCCGCCTGCCTGAGTCGCTTCAGGTCCTCCAGGCTCTTCTTCAGCACGAACTTGGCCCCACCGTAGGTGGTGACCCGCTCGAGGTTGGGGAAGCGCTGGCGGACGCGCTCCAGGATGGTGAGGAGCTTGGCCGTGGAGAGGGCGATGGTGTTGCCGTCGGGCAGGAAGATGGTCCTGACCTGCCCCGGGCCGCCCCGCCCGCCAGCCCCGGCACCGCCTCCCACGGTTCCGTCGTACAGCTGGGCCGCGCCGTCGATGTCCTCCAGCACCTCCTCCATGGGCCTTGCCGCAAACTGCGTGTCCTTGTACATTCCGCAGAAGGCGCACTGGTTGTGGGGACAGCCGTAGGTGGCCTGGATGAGCAGACTGCCGGCCTCCGAGGGCGGGCGGTAGACTGGCTGTTGATACCGGGGAAACATCGTCGACCCTCTCATTCGGCTTTGGAACTTAAAGCATCGTTAGCCTGAAGGACACGACATCCGCCATCGGCGGGCCCCCTCCGCACAACCTTTTTATCGCCTGTTGCCCAGGATATATGAGGGATGTGAACGCCAATGGACCCGGCATTGAGAGCCGGATGGGGCCCGGGCGGATAGATGTCCAAGTACAGCCACCTCGAAGCCACCTCGAAGCCACCTCGAAGCTTCTACGAGCCTGTTACGAACGAGATACGAAGGAGTAACGAAGCTACACCTTAGGATGACCTTAGGATGACCTTAGGATGACCTTAGGATGGTCTGGATGTG
>CAYLMJ010000017.1:0-51462 GCA_964384995.1 uncultured archaeon
CTTATATCGTAGGAGGTGATCCATCCGCAGGTTCCCCTACGGATACCTTGTTACGACTTAACCCTCCTTGCTGAACCCAGATTCGAACCTGCCAGAAGGCAGGCCCTCGTCCAGACCCAACTAAGATGGTTTGACGGGCGGTGTGTGCAAGGAGCAGGGGCATATTCACCGCGCAATGTTGATGCGCGATTACTACGGATTCCAGCTTCATGAGGGCGAGTTACAGCCCTCAATCCGAACTACGAACAGGTTTCGGGATTGCCTTCACCTTTCGGTGTTGGAGCCCATTGTCCTGTCCTTTGTAGCGCGCGTGTGGCCCGGGAGATTCGGGGCATACGGACCTACCGTTGCCCCCTCCTTCCTCTGCTTTAGCAGCAGCGGTGCCCTTATAGTGCGATCTCCCCGGAGGGAAACCTGGCAAATAAGGGAGGGGGTCTCGTTCGTTATCTGACTTAACAGAACGCCTTACGGTACGAACTGACGACGGCCATGCACCACCTCTCGGAAAATCAGGCAAGGTCATCAGCCTGGCCTTCATGTAACCGTCGCCCCCGGTGAGTTTTCCGGCGTTGAATCCAATTAAACCGCACGCTCCACCCGTTGCTGTGCTCCCCCGCCAATTCCTTTAAGTTTCAGTCTTGCGACCGTACTCCCCAGGCGGCAAGCTTAACATCTTCACTCCGGCACTGGGCACCCTCGCAGGATCCCCAACACCAAGCTTGCAGCGTTTACGCCCTGGACTACCGGGGTATCTAATCCCGTTCGCGACCCAGGGTTTCGTCCCTTACCGTCGGACACGTTCAAGTTAGGCGCCTTCGCCACTGGTGGTCCCTGCAGGATTATAACATTTCACCGCTACCCCGCAAGTACCCCTAACCTCTCCCGTTCCCAAGTCTGGCAGTCTCCTCGGAAGTCGTAACGTTAGGCATCACGATTTACCCAAGGATTTACCAAACCGGCTACGGACGCTTTAGGCCCAATAATAGTGGCTACCACTCGAGCTGCCGGTATTACCGCGGCGGCTGGCACCGGTCTTACCCAGCCCTTACTCTAACAGCTTTTTAGGCTGCTAAACAGCTCATGCATTGCATGAGCACTTGGGGTTCCCTCGTCACGGTTTCCCGCATTGCGAAGTTTTCGCGCCTGCTGCGCCCCGTAGGGCCTGGACTCGTGTCTCAGAGTCCATCTCCGGGCTATGTCTCTCAACACCCGTACCCGTCGAAGGCTAGTCAGGTCGTTACCCTGACTACAACCTGATAGGCCGCGGACTCATCCTTGGGCGTTTGGACTTTCAGTCCAGATGCATTCCAGCCTTCTGGACCTATGGAGTATTATACTCAGTTTCCCGAGCTTATCCTCCACCCAAGGGTAGATTATCCACGTGTTACTGAGCCGTCTGCCGAGTATGGCGATTTCCTTTCACCATCTCTTGACTCGCATGGCTTAATCGAGCCCCAATAGCAGTAGCCTCCGGCAGGATCAACCGGAATTGTGCACACCCAATATGGTGGGTGTGTATAGGGAAGAACATAGTTGATTACACCGTTGGCTTTACACGTCTGTCGGACACAAGAGGTCCCGCTCCGAACCGTAACGATCGGTGATGTTTCTTGCGTCCCCATGGGGTTGTATAAGCAGCTCTGGAGGCCCGCCGTCATGGCCCATACTAGGCTCGGCGGTGCGCCGGATGGCTGCCAGGCCCCCAGCCACTATCCAGGCACTATATAGCCCTTGTGCTCGGCAGCCGTTGCAGGCAGGGATGGCAGGCAGGGGCCAAGAGACCGCCAAAACCCCCAGCAGACAGCCCCAACACCACCTGAACACCGCCTGAAGCCAGCTCCAGGAACGCCCGCAGGCACCCTTAATCCAGCCCGAGGTTTGACGCAAACAGCTTATAGGGCGCCCTTTCTGACCAGGGGCGAAGCATGATCGTAGTCAACGACCTGACCAAGTACTACGGACGCCATCTGGCCGTGGCCCGGGTATCCTTCGAGGTCTACCGCGGCGAGGTCTTCGGCCTGCTGGGCAGCAACGGTGCCGGCAAGTCCACCACCATCAAGATGATAACCGGCCTCCTGCGACCCTCGTACGGCAACGTCACCATCGGCGGCTACGACGTGGTCCAGCAGCCCCTGGCCACCAAGGCCATGCTGGGCTACCTGCCCGAGACCCCCCACCTGTACGAGAAGCTCACCGGGGCCGAGACCCTGGAGCTGGTGGGCTCACTGCGCAACATGGACCCCAACAAGGTCGTCGACCAGATCAAGGCCTACTCCCAGGCCCTGGCCCTGGACAACCAGATCTACGCGGAGGTTGGCTCCTACTCCAAGGGGATGCGGCAGAAGCTGGCCATCGCCATGGCCCTGATCCACGATCCGCCGGTGCTCCTGCTGGACGAACCTTCATCGGGCCTCGACCCCCGGTACACCAAGATGCTCAAGGAGTGGATCGTCAACCTGTCAAGGGCGGGACGCACGGTCATGCTGTCGACCCACATCACCGAGATCGCCGAGAGCCTGTGCGACCGGGTGGCCATCATCGACCACGGCACCCTCCTGGCCATCGGCTCCATCTCCCAGCTCAAGCAGCAGCTGGGGGCCCCGTCACTGGAGGAGGTCTTCGTCAGGCTGGTGGAGCGTCAGGGTCAAGGCGGCAGTCAGCTCCATCAGGCCCAGGGAGCCAGCGCCCCCAGGGTGCCCGGCTGAGCGGGACGCCCTCATTTTCGAACATTGCCGGTCTTCAAGGGCTACCATCAAGGGCCAGGGCCAGGAAAGGGACCAGACATCATTCAATCCACTACCACGGGAACATCGTGATAGCGGGAGACCATCTCGATGAGACGACGGGCCCAGTCCAGCTTGGCCAGTTTGGTCGCCGGGTCCCGGTGATGGGAGTAGGGGCCCAGCCTCTCGTAGTCGAAACCGACCAGTCGGATGGAAACGGCCCCCAGGCTGGCGGCCAGGTAGACGGCCCGGTCGCCGTCGGTGAAGCCCCCGAAATTGGACAGGCCGGACACCGGCCGGCACTGGCAGGTCCCCAGGACCGGCGAGAGGGCCTCTGTGCCCCATCTCAGGAGCTTTCGATTGTCACCATGGGCGTGGACCACCATCAGGGCCCCTGCCCCTGCACCGCCCCCTGACGCTCGCTCCAGGGCCTCTCGGGGACCATCCAGGTCGGTGACCACGACCTGGGGCTCCACACCGGCCTCCTCCATTCCCTCCACCGTCCCGTCGGCGGCCACGACCACCGCGCCGGTGGGCGGGTCATACGTCCCTGGGTCCATGGCGGCCCCCACCACTTCAACCGGGTTCCCCGCCATGAGCCGGCCCAGTCGCTCCAGCCCCTTGCTCTGGTCGTGGTCCGCATCCTTCAGCAGTCCAGCCAGCTCAACGGCGGCCTCCCGGTCGCTCTCCATGGAATATCCGAACCGCTCGATTATCTGGCGGTAGTGGGGCTCCCAGTCGTGCCAGTCCACGGCTCCTCATCGTCGGCTGGATATAAGTCCCTGGCCGTTCCGGCCGTTCTCCATTCTCTATCTCCATTCTCTATATACCTGGGTGGGCAAATATTTATTTTGCAGGTCAAAATACATAGCCATGCACACCCGACGCCTGCAACGCACCGGAGGCTCCACCCTCATCGTATCATTGCCAAAGCCCTGGGCCCAGCGCATGGGGCTGGGGGCGGGACAGGTGGTGGGCATGATGGAGCAGGACAACGGCACCCTGGTGGTCAATCCCCAGCTGACCCCATCGGACCGATCACTGCGCACGGTACTGGAGGCCGGGACCGAACCCCCCGAGCATCTCATCCGGGCCCTCATCAGCTGCTACCTGGGAGGCGCCCACATCATGGAGGTCCGCTCCTCCGAGCATTTCAACCTGGCCCAGCGGCAGGCGGTTCGTGACTTCACCGGCCTTGTAATCGGAGCCGAGATCGTGGAGGAGACGGCTCAGACCATCATCGTCCAGGACCTTACCGACGTGGGCACCCTGCCCCTGCGCAACGCCCTCAAGCGCATCTTCCGCATCGTGCGGGCCATGCACCGGGACATCTGGTCCAACCTCCAGGACCACCAGCACGGCTTCAGGGCCACCATCAAGGACCGGGACATCGAGGTGGACAAGCTCTACTGGTTCATCACCCGTCAGTACAACCTGCTGGTGGCCCAGCCCTGGCTCTCCGAGCGCCTGGGGACCTCGGTGATGGAGGGGATGGCCTTCATGCTGGTGGCCCGGGTCCTGGAGCGCATCGGTGACCACGCCGTCCACATGGCCGAGGCCATGGGCATGACCAAGGACCGCGAGCCGCCCAAGGGCCTGGTCAAGGAGATGGCCAAGCTCTCGGAATCCATCCAGGAGCTCCTGCAACGGGGGGTCGAATCCTTCCTGGGCTCCAAGGCCTCCATGGCCAACCAGACCATCGACGAGGGCAAGGCCCTTGCCGAGCAGTGCACCTCCTTCCTCACCCAGAGGATATGGCCCACGGGTTCGGCGGGACTGCCCCTGCACAATCTCATGGAATCCCTGCGCAGGGTGGCCCTCTATTCCACGGACATCGCCGAGACCACCCTCAACGCCACCGTCGTCCCCTCATCCTGATCGGGTCTTCAGTCCAGCTGGTCTTCAGCCGGTCTTCAATTGGATGCCCAGCCGTTCCACGAACCGGTCCACGATGCCGGGGGTGACATGGGGCATGACCACCAGGCGCAAGGCCTCGGGCTTGGCCACGCGGGAGGGATACCAGCCTTCATCCATCAGCCTCTGCTGAACCTCCCGAACGCCCGGGAGGCCAAAGGCGGCGATGTTCAGGGGAGGCTCCACCACCGGGGCCAGGTCCAGCTCCGCCATGGCCGCCACCAGATGGGCCGTGGCGGCGATACAGGCCCGGGCCTGCCTGCGGTACCCCTGGCGGCCCATGGCGGCCACCGTGGCCCAGGCGCCGGCCACGCCGGCGGAACAGCGGGTCCCCAGCACGCCCACCTGGGACTCGCGGGTTAGGTAGGGGGCGGCCCGGGCCAGCTTCCTCAGCAGGTCGGCGTCGCGAACGAGGAAGGCCCCGGCGGGGATGGGCGCCCGTCCCAGCTTGTGGGGGTCCACCGCCAGGGTATCGGCCCCGTGGCCCAGCCGGCTCCACTGGGGGGGGCCCGATAGGAAGGGCAGGATGAAGCCGCCGAAGGCCGCGTCCACATGGTAGTGGGCCCCCGCCTCCTCGGCCACCTCGCCCAGGACCTGCAGGTCGTCGCAGAGTCCCAGCTCGGTGGAGCCCGCCTGTCCCACGATGGCCAGGGTGTCGTCGCCGGCCGCCTCCCGCAGTCGCTCGGTGTCCAGGGTGAACTCACGGTCCAGGGGGATGATGCGGCCCTCCAGGCCCAGCAGGTCGATGGCCTTGGGCAATGAGAAGTGGGCGTTGGCGCCGTAGAGGACCACCTTGCGCTCCGGCCGGGCCTCCCGGGCGGCCCAGAGGGCCATCACGTTGGCCTCGGTGGCCCCGGAGGTTATCAGGCCCTCGCCGGGCATGGCCATCAGATCGCCCAGCCATTCCAGAAGCTGCTGTTCCAGCTCCGCCACCCCGGGATAGAGGCGGCTGTTGCCCAGGTTGGCCTCGGGGAAGGCCTGGTAGGCGGCCAGACCCACCGGATGGGGGTCGGTGTACATGGAGCCCAGGACCCTTCCCGAACCGAAGGTCACCTGGGAGAGACGGGCCCGGGCCAGCCGGGCTGCGGACTTACCGGGGGGCAGGGGGGTTTCCAGCATGGCCTGTCGAGCCTCCGGACGCCAAGGGGTCGATGTCCCGCTGGGTCAGGGTCGTGGTGAAAGGGAAGGGGCCTACTCTTCTAACTCTTCCTCTTCTTCTTCGTCCTCAAAGGAGATGCCACACTCGGGGCATTCCATGGCGTCGGCGGGTATCTCCGCTCCACAGTTGCCACATTCGGCGGCCTCCTCTTCGTCCTCATACTCCTCTTCGTCCTCGTACTCTTCCTCTTCTTCCTCTTCGGAGTAGTAGTCACCCAGGTCGCTGCCGTAATCCTCCTCGGCGGCGTAGGTCTCGGGGGCGAAGTCAGCAACAGGCTCATCGGAGGTCAGCAGGTCCATCAGGGTCTGCTCGTCCTGGGACTGGGCCCGCATCTCGGCCAGCTCCTCCAGGGCGCGGATCTTGCGCTTGGTCTCCTCGTAGGTCTGGGAGACCCGCTCAAGCTCCATCTCGTACTCGTCGCGCTCCTGCTTGAGGATGCCGGTGAGCTGACCCTCGATGCGAGAGAGCTCGTCCCGGGTCTTGACCAGGCGATGGAGCGATTCGGTGAAGGCCACTGAGAGCCGCTCGATGTCGGGCTCGCTCTCGGCCAGCTCCTCCTCCATCTGCTTCTCATCGGCCTCCTCCAGCTCCTTTTGAAGCTGTTCCAGCCGATCCTTGGCCGCCAGTTCCTGGGCCCGGATGATGATCTCGTCGAACTTGCGCAGGTGCTCCTCGAGCATGGTTGTGACCCGCGAGGCGTCGTAGGAGGCCACTTCCAGCAGTTCCTCCTTGTCCCGCATCCGGTCCATCCTCTGCTCCAGCCGTTCGATGCGCGCCCGTTCCTCCTCGGAGAGCTCCACTGGGCCGCCGGGGATGAAGACCGGTGGGGCGCCCTCGGCTGAGGTCGCGGGGGCCGGAGCCGGCACATAGCCGGGTGGCGCGGTCGCTGAGCTGGCGCTTGGTTCTCTTCTTCTGTGATGTGTTGCAGCCACGAGTAATACCCCCACTATCAGGATCAGGAAGATCATGAACAAGTTCAACAGGGAGTCTGTGATGTCCAGGGTGCTGTGCACCTCTCTTATCTCTACTTTCTGGGTGTTGGATTGGCCATTGATGCCGGTGTTGTCGATGACATAGGCCTGGATCTCGAAGTCCTGGGAATCCTCGACATCGACGGTGTAGGTGTGACTGGCCTCGATGGAGCCAGTGTCCGCGGGCTCGATGGGCAGGTAATCCAGGGTGCCGTCACCCCAGTTGATGAACAGGAAGATGAGCTCACCGTCGGGATCCAGGGCGCGCAGAGTGGCCAGGTCGAACCTCATCGAGATGACATCGCCCTCGTCGGCCACGAACTTGCTGCCCTTGGCCTCGGCACCCACCAGGTTCGGGAAGGTCAGCTTGTCGGGTGCGGTGTTCACCAGTTCGAAGGCCGGGGAGAGCAGGATCGATTCCAGTGTGGTCACGGTGTTGGTGACGGTGGCCGTGATGGTGTAGTTGCCCCACTTGGCATAGGTGTGTTTGATGGATACACCGCGGTCCGTCAGGAGCGTTCCGTCTCCCATGTCCCAGTCAACGCTGAGATTTGGAGCGTCCAGGGGGCCGACAATCGCCTCGATCCAGAAGTCGTTCTCCACAGTGGCGGAGATGCCGGCGTAGCCCTTGATGCTCATGTTGGTCACATCGGGGTACTGGTTGACGGTAACCTCCAGGGTGACGTACTCTGTCTGGGGGCTCATCAGATCATCGACGACCACCATGATGGTCTCGAGATCATCGGGGTCGTCGGATGTAAAGTCGGCGGGGATGGTGACATCCACCGAGATGGTCCTGGAGCCTGAGCTGATGTCCACCAGGGACTGGGCCAGGGTGACCGTCCATCCGTCTGGTGGGGTGATGACCGACAGCGAGTACCGCGACGGCGAGGAGCCGGCGTGGTTGATCAGCAGGCTGTAGTCACTGGTGTCCCCCGGGTTCTGGTCAACCTCGTCCTCCAGGAAGAAGGAGATGAAGCCATAGGAGTTCATATCGATGTCGATGGGGAAGGTCAGCTGCTGGCTTGCGTGCTGGGTGAAGACATCCACCACCAGGTCCTTGGCCGCCCGGGCGCCGTCCATGGGGGTCAGGTCAGGGATGGTCACCGTGAGGGTCACGGTGGCCGAGTCCCCGGCCGGTATATCCTCGCTGTAGGAATCCAGGGTGCCATAGATGGCGCCCTCGCCCGAGAGCTTGAAGTAGACGGTCTCGGTGAAACTGCCAGTGTTGTCGACGGTGAGCTCCGCCCGGTAGGTGTCACCCACGACCAAGGGGTCGTCCAGCTCTCCATCATCGCTCAGGGTGAGACCGTAGGAGGCCGGGTCGATGTTGATGGTGTGGTCCATCTCGTCGCTGGCGTGGGGGGTGAAGATGGACACCGTGAGCAGTTTCCCGCTCTCGGAGATGGGTGTGTTGACCGGTATCAGGACCGTCAGGTCCACGGTCTCGGTCCCTCCAGCCGCCACGAGGGTGCTGTATTCGGAAAGGGTCGCCCAGCCAGCTCCGCTCCCCGACAGCTGAATGGTCACGGTATCGTCGAAGCTGCCGGTGTTGTCGACATTCAACGTCAGGTCCTGCTCTACCCCCACCTCGATGGGATCGGGGAAGCCGCCGTCCAGGCTCATGGCCAGGCCGTAGGAGGCCGGGTTGATGTTCAGGGAGTAGATCAGCGCCTGGCTGGTCTGACCGGAGTAGGCCTTCACGATCAGCTGGCGGCCGCTCTCGGTGGCCCGTGTGGAATCGGGGATGGTCACCGTAAGGGTCACAGTTCCCTGGGCCTGGGAGGCCAGGTCTATGGTGTCATCATCCAGGCTGGCCCAGGCGGCCCCGGCGTCGGTGAGCAGCAGATTGAGGGTGTCGTCACCGTTGCCCAGGTTCTCCAGGGTCAGCTCGACGGGATAGGCCTGGCCCACCAGCATCTGGGCGGGCATGGCGCCGTCATCGGCCAGGGACAGGTCGTAGACCTGGAGGATGGTGGTGTCCACCGTGCCGGTGGCGAACTTGGCGGCGTTGAACTGGGAGGTGGCGGACATGAACGTGGAGACGACATCCTCCGCGGCGGCCCCGGTCACGTCGGGCAGGGTGAGGTTGACCGTGATCTTGTCGACACCGCCAGGGGCCAGGAGGGTGGTGACGGTGGTGGGGTTGTTGTGGGTCCAGCCACCGGGAATGGTGTAGTCCAGATCGAAGGCGTCGTTGTCGTTGCCGTTGTTGATGACCGTGAACTCGTACTCGATGGTGTCGTCGGGACTGGCGAAGAAGCCCATTGGCTCGATGATGGTCACCCGGGCTATCTGGAGGACGGTGGAGGTCACCGTCTCGGTGTAGGTCTCGCCATTGTCGTTGCCCGAGGTGATGGTCACCCTGAGCTCGTCCTCCATGCCGGCCGGCAGTTCCCGGACCGTCACATCCACATCGAAGGTATCTGAATCCTGGTAATCGACATCGATGGTGGCGGGGTAGTTGAGGTCCCAGCCGCCGGGGCTGGTGACGGTGATGGTGTATCGGTCGTCCTCGTTGCCGGTGTTGTCTACGGTGAAGGTGTAGGTGATGACCTGGCCGGGCTGGTCCGAGTCATCGGCGGGCTGGTCCAGGGTCCCGCCGGCGTAGAGGGCCACGGTGGCGTCCACGTCGTCCGCGTCGGACTCGCCAGCGTCGAACTGGGAGGTGGCCGTTAGTTCCACTTCAGAGGTGGTGCCGTTCTGCACATCGGGCACCGTCACGGTGACGGTGACCACCTCTGTGTCCTGGTAGGCCACGGCCACGGTGAGGTTGACGTCGGTGGTCCAGGCCAGGTCGGAGACGGCGGTGAGGTCGTAAACGTCGTCCTCGTTGCCGGTGTTGGTGACGTTGAAGGTGTAGGTGAGGGTGGTTCCCTGCAGACCGGTCTGGGCCAGCGGGGCCAGGGCCGTCACTGTAACACCAGCATAGCGGTCCACGATGGAGTTGCCGGTGTCTGTGTCGGATACCCCACCATCGAACTGTGAGATTGCCGTCAGGTCCACTGTGGTCGATGTGCCGTTGCGCAGGTCGGGCACGGTGACGGTGACCGAGACGGTCTCGGTGGCGCCGTAGGCCACGGCCACGGTGGCCTGGACATTGGCGCCCCATCTTGCGTCGGCCACAACGCTCAGGTCGTAGACATCGTCCTCGTTGCCGGTGTTGGTCACGTTGAAGGTGTAGGTCACCAGGGTCCCGGTGAGGTTGGTCTGGGTGACCGGGGCCTGGACGGTGACGATGACGCCGGCAAAGCGGTCCACGGTGGTGGTCAGGCTGTCGGCGTCGGAGACCCCGGCGTTGAACTGGGAGGTTGCCGTCAGGGTCAGCAGGTCGGTGGTGCCGTTGCGCACAATGGGGACGGTGAGCTCGATGGTCACGACCCCCGTTTCACCGCTGGCCAGGGAGATGGTGGTGGCCACCGCGTCATTGACCTTCATGACGTAGACCCAACCGGTTGTAACGGCCAGGTCGTAGGTGTCGGCGCCATTGCCGGTGTTGGTCACGTTGAAATCGTAGATCTCCAGGCCCGGCAGGGTCAGGTTTCCGGGCGGAGCCACCACATCGACCCCGGCGTACTGCAGGATGGTGATGTTGAGCAGGATGGAGCTCATGGTGGCCGGGTCGAACTGGGAGGTGACGGTGAGGTTCACCGTCTCCAGGGTGCCCGCCGCGACCCCTGCGGGGATGGTGACCCTCACGGTCAGGATGACCCAGTCACCCTCGCCCAGGGAGATGGTGTCGGAGGGCACGGTCCCGTTGAGGACCTCCACGAACCAGCCCTGAAGGCTGGTGTTGGTGAGATTGAAGGTGTCGTAAAAGTTGCCGGTGTTGGTCAGGTTGACGGTGAAGGTGACGATCACTCCCGGCAGGCTGTTGAGGCTGTCGGCGCTCACGTTGACCAGGTTGATGCCCGCCTTGCGACCCACGGTGAAGTTGACCCAGGCCAGGGCGTCCTCGGAGTAGACGCGGATGGTCACGGTCTTGTTGTACAGGGTGCCATCGACCATCGCCTCGGCGATGATCTGGAAGCGGTCGCCCTCGTTGTAGGTGAGGTTGGCCCCGTCGTTGAGCACGTAGGTGTAGTTGCCCCCGGCGTCGGTCTGGAGGCTGGCGGTGCCCGTGTTGCGCAGGTTTGTGAAGTTTACGTAGGCTCCGGGAACTACGGTGCCGTTGGGGTAGATGACCTGTCCGGTGATGGTGTAGGGCAGGGCCGTGACGAAGTCCTTGACCGTCAGGATGGCGGCATGGGTGTTGTTGGTCTCGTCGGTCTCGGAGGTGGTGTTGAGGATGTCCACGGTGACATTGACGTAGTTGAGGCCCACCACTGTGTAGTTCTGGACCCAATCGATGTTGAGGAAGGCTCCGGGGGCCAGGGCCGTGCCGCTGGCGTTGTAGATCTCGCCATCGTTGAGGGTGATGACCACGCGGTAGGTGTTGGCCGTCAGCCCGCCGGTGTTGACCACGACCAGGGCGTTGTCGGTATCCTCCCACTTGACGGCGGCCTTGCCTGTGGCGCCTCCCACCTCGGTGCCGTCCTCCCTGTAGAATTTGAGACTGCTGACATGGAGCTCGGCCAGGCTGGCGCCCACCTCGGGTCCGTCGTGGACGGCGGCCCCACCGGGGTCGCGTGTGTTCTGGAGACCGTCGCTGGCGGCGAAGTAGAAGGAGTGGTCGCCCAGGTCCACCTGGACCTCGATGTAGAACTCGTTGCCGTCGGAGTAGTCGGTGTCCGAGGGGTCGGTGGCGCTCATGGTGAAGTTGGTGGCGTTGCCGACGATGATGAGCCAGACCGTGGGGACCTGTCCGGCGTTGACATCGGTGTAGGTGACGGTGAAGTTGAAGGTCTCGCCCACGACCCCCTGGGCCTTGTCCACGGCCCCTCCGCTCAGGGCGGGTGGGTCGTTGACGGTGACCGTCAGGCTGGGGTCCAGCGTGGCGGTGGCGCTCATGTTGTCCTCCGCCTCGTAGGTGAAGGCATGGACGCCGAAACCGATCTGGCCCCCGGTCAGGGCCACGCCGAAGACAGCACCGTCGGTGTAATCGACATCCAGGCTGGCCATGGCAAAGGTGCCCACGCCGGTGATGTTCAGGGTGACGGTGGCGGTCTGCCCGGTGTTGATGTCGGTGTAGGTGACGTTGAAGACGAAGGTGTCGGCCTCGGTGCCCGAGGCCCGGTCAACCACGCCGTTGGAGAGCACCGGTGCGTCGTTGATGGTCACGGTCAGGGTCGGGTCCAGGGTGTCGGTTGCCGACATGTTGTCCACGCACAGGAAGGTGAAGGCGTGGACCCCGGGTCCGATGGTGGCCCCGGTGAGGGTGACGACGAAGTTGGCGCCGTCGGTGTAGTCGGCGTCGCCGCCGTCGTTCATGGCGTAGGTGCCTGACCCGACGATGCGCACGCTGACGGTGGCCGACTGCCCGGCGTTGATGTCGGTGTAGGTCACATTGAAGGTGAAGGAGTCGGCCTCGGTGCCGGTGGCGCGATCGACACCCCCGTTGGAGAGCTCGGGGTCGTCGTTGACGGTGACCTGGGCTCCCGGGTCCAGGGTGTCCATGGCGTTCATCTCGTCGCGGGCCCAGAAGGTGTAGTTGTAGACCCCCGAGCCAATGGTGGCTCCGGTGACCGAGGTGGCGAACACGGCGCCGTCGGTGTAATCCACGTCAAGGGTGCCCATGGGGAAGGTCCCCACACCCACGATCCTCAGGTAGACCTCCGCGGTCTGCCCGGCATTGATGTCGGTGTAGGTGACGGTGAAGTTGAAGGTGTCGCCCTCGCCGCCGGTGGCCTGATCGACGCCTCCGCTGGAGAGGACCGGGTCGTCGTTGACGGTGACGCTTAGGCCCAGATCGCGTGTGTCGCTGGCAGTCATCTGGTCAACGGCTTCGAAGACGAAGGGTTTGACCCCCCAGCCGATGGTGGCGCCGGTGAGGCTGACACTGAACACGGCCCCATCGGTGTAGTCGCTATCTCCTCCATTGGACATGACGTAACTGCCCCCGCCGGTGAAGTTGACCCTGACCGTCGCTGTCTGTCCGGCGTTGATGTCGGTGTAGGTGACGTTGAAGGTGAATGTGTCGCCCTCGCCGCCGGAGGTGCGATTGACGGCGCCGTCGCTGAGGACCGGGTCGTCGTTGATGTAGACGTAATCTCCATCATCCAGGTCGCCAAAGCCGCCCAGCTCGTCGGTGGCCTCGTAGAGATATGCTCGGTTTCCCCATCTGATCGTGGAGCCGGGAAGGGTCACGTTGAACTCGGCTCCGTCGGTGTAATCCGTATCCGCAGAGCTCATGGCGTATGAGGTTCCGGCGATGGTGACGTTGACCACGACGGCCTGTCCGACGTTGATGTCGGTCAGGGTGACGTTGAAGGTGTAGTCGTCGCCCTCGCCCCCCACGGGACGATCGAGGCCGCCACCGGTGAGCACCGGCGGGTCGTTGACCACCGGACCCGAGGAGTTTATTGTCCCTTCTCCAGTGGCGGGAGCACCCTCTGAGTCGTTGGCCATGAAACGGTAAACATGATCGTCGCCCACGGTGATGTTGATACCTTTGACCTCGACATACCATTCACCGGCAATGGTGCCGGATTCGGCCATCTGGATGGGATTGGCCTCGTCATCATTGATTATCAGCCGGACGTAATCCTCAACCGGGTCCTCGTCGGGGTCCTCGTATAGTACAGAGTACCTGAACATGAAATCCTGGCCATCCTCAGGCGGACTGACATCGGGATTGGTCAGGGTGGGAGCCTGGTTGACCTGTTCAAGTACCGATGAGTTGGAGTATGCATAACCATCGTCACCCGAACCGTCGACAGACATGATCCCGGTGACATAGAATGTCACATCTCCTTTCAGTTCATCACTGGTCCAATTGAAACTCCAAGATCTGGAGTCAGTACCATCTATAGCGGTGGGTTTATGGTATACGTAATAACGGCTTGGATTGAAAGTGTTGTTCTCCTCAACATCCACGCTAGGATTGGTCGAGGCATTCCAAGCGCCTACAAAGTTGTCATCAACGTCCAGAACCACGATCTGAAAACCGAAGCGGGTCCAAAGACCTGCAGCACCACTATCGACCGTGACCGTTACCTCGATCTCGTCATCCGCTTCGTATACGGCCTTGTCGAACGTGACATAGACATCACCTGTCCCTGAACCCTCATCGAAATCATTGTGACACCCCCAATCGGAGTCATAACAGGTCCCGCCGTCGTCGGGGGCGCCGGTGCGCCCGGTGATGACGGCGACCGTGTTGCCGCTGTGGGCGATGGCCGTGTAGGTCCATGCCATTATCAGCACGAAGGCTGCCAGGAAAAAGAACATCGCAAGGGTGCGTCGAGATGGGGCCATGATGTCACACTACCGTGGGTCCCGGGGCCTTCTCATAGACGTGGGCTGGCGCCCTGGCTCATCCTGGAGCCGGGAGTGAAGCTACCAGCGCACACTCTATTTATATAGTCCCCGTTGATACGTGATGAAGAAACAGTCCTGGGTTATAAATGATTTTCTATATCTTATAAGGAGGTTGTTGGTTGAGATTGAAAATTACAATTACTATTTCTGATACTCATAACGACGAGAATATATATGGTCCTTACTTGAAAAACATGTATTTAACAATGAATGAAAAGCCCTTAAGCCGCCTTCGACTACACTACGATGTGAATCTGTGACCGCCCTGACCCATCTCTGGACCCATATTCTGGGGACCCGCCCGACCCGCGTGGCCTTCTCCCACCCCACCGGAAACCTGCTGGTGGGGGACCGCAGCGGCAACCTGACCTGCCTGGACCGTCAGAATCAGCTCCTCTGGAAGCGGGAGCTCATCGGCGAGGTGACCGGCGTCGCCCCCTGGCCCGAGAGAGACCGGGTGGCCGTGGGAACCCAGGACCGGTGGCTGAGGCTCCTGGACCACAAGGGCGAGGCCCTGTGGGAGCGGGAGCTGGAAAGGGCCATCTGGTCGGTGGCCATCGACCCGATCCAGCGGCTCATCGCCGTGGGCACCGGGGACAGCGTGGGCCTGCTGGAGCCCGGGGGACAGCCCCGCTGGCAGAAGCCTGTGGGGCGGGCGGTGGTGGCCGTGGCCATCAGCCAGGGGGGCCGCAGGGTCGCCGCCTGCGCCGACCAGAACCTGTTCTGCTTCGATGACATGGGTGAACAGCTGTGGAAGGAGTGGTTCGTGGAACCCCTGTGGGACGTGAGCCTCTCCGATGACGGACAACGTGTGGCGGCCGGCTGCTGGGACGCCAACGTCTACGGCCTGGACGGGTCGGGCGGCCGGCTCTGGCAGGGAGGCACCGGCGGACAGGTACACGGCGTGGCCCAGGAGGCCACCGGCCGGATGACCCTCACCGGAGGCCACGACGGTTGCCTGCGGCTCTGGGGCCCCGAGGGCAACCTCCTGTTCGAGAAGGCCGTGGAGGGTCCGGTGAACAGCGTGGCCCTGAGCCCCGACCTGCGCTTTGTGGCCTGCACCCTGCAGAAGAAACAGCAGGTCCAGCTCTTTGAACTGGGAGCGCCGCCCCTGGGTGGTGCGGGCTCACCCCTGGGCAGCCTGACCCCCTCGTCAACCTCATCGCCCACCATGCCCCCGCCTTCCGCCCCATGGGATGCGGGAACGGGCCAGCCTCCCACTCCTTCGCCGCCGGGCGCCTCGGCCCAGGATGACAGTTCATCCGATGGCGAGGCAGAGGGAGGGATGAGCATCTTCGACCTGTTCGGCGGTGGCGATGACAAACCCTCCAGCGATGAGGTGAAGCCATCCTCCTCCATCGAGCCTGCCTCGTCCGATCCGGCCTTCCCCTCCCTGTTCGGCGACTCCGCGCCCGGTTCATCCCCGACCCCGGGCAGTTCCCGCTTCACTACCCCCTCCGATGAGACCGCCCGATCCCAGGGGGAGCAGGAGCAGGCCTTCGCCAAGTTCTCCGATGAGGTGGAGCGAAGGTCGGTTACCTCCCAGCTGCGACTGGGCACCGCGGCTTACGACAAGGGTCTGCTGGAACAGGCCCTGGAACATTTCCACCTTGCGACCCAGGCCGATGGCGAGGAACCCCGAGGCTGGTTCAACAAAGCCCTGGTGCTCCACCGGATGGAACGTCCCCGGGAGGCCCTGCAGGCCCTGGCCGAGGCCCTCAGGGTCGATCCCGAGTACGCCCCCGCCCGGGAGGCCAGCGAAGTCCTGATGGAGAGCTACAAGAGCAGTCAGTCCGATTGAGGGAAGGGCAGTTGATGGCCGCAGGACCCGTTCAGCTCGGTCCCTGACTTGAGAATAAGACCCGTAGAATAAGGCTCAGTCGACCTTGCCCGATAGGCCGCATGCGGTGCAGGTGATACGGCCCTGGCTGGCCTCACGGTCGTACTCGATGCGCGTGCCGCACCCGGGACATTCCACCAGCATGGGCTTCTTCCCGGAATCTTTAGAGGCGGGTGGAGGCTGCGGTGGTGGTGGCGGTGGGGGCTGAGCCTTGGAAGGCTGGTGAGGTTGGCCCCTGTCCGGTGGGGGCGGAGGTGGTGGAGGCTTTCCCGAGGCCGTGGTTCGACCCGAGGAAGGGGGAGGCGGAGGAGGAGGTGACGGGGGAGTGCCTGGACCGACCCCCGGCTCGGGAGCCGATGGGTCCCTGTGAGTGGCTGATGGTCCGGGGCCAGTCCCGGCGGAGGCGGCCCCACGACGCCAGGCAACGGCTCCCAGCAGGATGGCAAAGAGCAGGAGGCCCATTCCCAGCAGGGCCCACCAGTAGCGCTCCCAGAACGGTTTCGCTTCGATATCAAGGGTTATGGAATAGGCTAGGGTCCCCGTGGCCCGGGCACCCTGGGAGGTGGTGTTGGTGTTGTCCACCACCAGGGCCCACCCCTTGTCGAAGTCCTCGATGCGGTCCTCCTGGCGCCACACCTTCAGGTTGGAATGCTGGGCCCCGGGGCTCTGGACTCCCAGGCCGTAATCCTGGAACTGGGCCTGGCTGAAGATGTAGATGTCGAACTCGCCGTAGGTGACATTGGGCTCCACCGAGTAGGTGAGGACCTTTCCTTCGCCCTCGGGCAGCACGTAGACATCGTACTCCCCCACCTCGAGCCGGCCATCCATTCGGGTCGAATCCTCGCTTACAACAACCACATCGGCCCCGGCACCGGGCAGCCACGCCACCAGGAGGCAGAGCATAAGCAGGCCCCAGGGCAATGGCAGGGGGGCTTTGACGGGATGGAGTGAAGGGACACGATGGGAGGTCCGACCTCCCTGGCTCAACCCTGGACCTCCGTCACGATCGCCTGGTAGCGGATTATCTCCAGGTCCAGGTGATAGTCGTTGCCGGTGTCGCTGTCGATGGGGAAATCGGGAAGAGCCTGGTCCAGGGTCACAGTGGTCACCCAGCTGCCCTGACCCACCGGTCCCGAGATGAGGACCCCCAGCCGCTGGTAGAGATCGGCCAGGTCGTAGGCATCGAGGTAGACGATGTCACTAGGCTCATCGTTCAGGGGATCGAAGGTCAGTTCGATGGCGCCGTCGTTCTCCTGCCTGGTCTGGAGCAGGCCGTCGGTCCCGTCCACCTCCAGGGTGAAGGTGTCCTCGGTCAGGGGGATGAGCTCCGAATCGTCGGTCCAGGTCAGGTTGACCCACATGGCGGTCACGTTGGTGGGCAGGTCCTGGGGATGGGTGGCGGTCTGGGTCTGATCGAGATAGAAGTCCTCATCGATGAGGGGCAGGTGCAGGATGTCCCAGTTGACCCGGTACTCGCGGAGGGTGATGGTTACCATCAGGGTGGCCGTGGCGCTGGCCTCCCTGGAATCGGTGACCGTGAGCCTGACCTTGTAGGTGTCGGGCTCGGCGAAGACGTGTCCGATCCGCTTGGCCGTGGAGGTGTTGCCGTCGCCAAAGCCCCACAGGTAGTCGAGATGGTCCCCGTCGTTGTCGAACGAGAGCTTGGCGTCGAAGGTCAGGTTGCGACCCACCTGGCCGGTCTCGGGTCCCTCGATGATGGCCACCGGCGGGGTGTTGGGCATGAGGATCTCCACGATGTGGGTGACGCTGTGAGCCCCGCCCTCGTCGGTGACGACCACCAGCCGGATGGTGAAGACCCCCTCCTGGCGGTAGCTGTACTTGACATTCTCACCGGTGGCGCCCCGCCCGTCGCCGAAGTCCCACAGGTATTCCACGATGGGGTCCCGCTTGGTGGAGGAGTTGGAGGCCGAGAGGTTGAGGGGCACGCCGGCGATGCCCGAATCGGGAGCCTCGATGTCGGCTGTGGGGGTGGTCGGTCGGTCACTGCCCAGGCATCCGCTCACCAACAGGGAGAGCAGGACCGCAAGGGAGAGACAGCTGGCCCCCAGACGCCGATTCATCGCCACTCCCACCGCGATTTTGACCTTAAAGCTATGCCCTGTCATCCCGCTCGTCGAAACCGCAATAGGGGCAGAAGCGCCAGTCGGGGGCCATCTCGCGCTGGCAGGTGGGGCAGTGAGGTGGCAGTTCGCCGCCGCACCACGGACAGTGGGTCCAGTCGGGTTCAGCCTCCTTGGCGCAGAGGGGGCAGTGGGAGGTGGCCAGCTCCTCTGAGCCAACGTCGTCGCCCTCGCCCTTGATGGTCTTGGGAGCCGTTCTGGAAGAGGCCTTGGCCTTGCCCGCCCCATTGCCTTTGCCCTTTGCCTTGCTTTTTCCCTTGCCCTTGCCCTTGCCCTTGGGACCCTCGGTGGGTTTGGCGGGAAGCTCGACCAGGGCTGTATCCTTGGCTGTGGTGTCGGCCTTGGTCTTGCCCTTGCCCTTTGCCTTGGCTTTGCTCTTTGGTTTGGCCTTTGCCTTTGCTTTGGCTGGGGTCTTGGCGGGGGCCTTGGGTTTTGATTTGACGGTGGGGGCGGGGTTCGCAGGGTCCGCTCCGCCTCTTGGCTCGGCCTGGGCGAACTGGGCCTTGAGCTTCTCGGTATCGGCGCCCATCTCACCCATGACCTTCTCCAGCCGCTCCATGGTCTCGGATCCCATGCCACCCCGGGCCAGCAGTTCGGCGTAGATCCGCGAGGCCTGGGCCAGCTCCTGCTTGGGGGAGCCCATGAGGGAGCTCAGCTCGGAGGGCACGGCCGGTTCCGGCTCGTCGGGGGCCTTGCCCGCCCCGGCTCTGGGGACCAGGGGAGGCTTGGTCGTTGCGGTCTTGCGGGCCGGACGGGCAGGTTTGCCTTTTTTCGGGCTTCCCTTGCCCTTGCCCTTGGGACCCCGCTTCCCACCCCTGGGTGGTGCCTTCGACCCACGGGGATCGGGAATTCCGTCCTTGGCCTCCAGCTCGTCCTCGTCCAGCTCCTCGACTATCTGCAGGTCGGCCTCCTGCTTGAACCGGGCCATCAGCGAGGGCGTGCTCTTGCTCTTGGAGCTCAGGTCGGAACCGCACTTGAAGCACTCGGGAACATCATCGGCCACCGGTGCCCCGCACACCGGACAGTTCTTCATGCAAGGCAAGAGGCCCTCGGGAATGTTAAGGCTTGCCCTGGAAGGGGGGCTTCGATACCAAGATTTTAGATAGGGTCCCGTTTGCGAGCCCATGCCCGACCGTGGGAGCGAGCACGCCCCGGCCATGTGGTCCATCGACGAGGACCGAGTCTGCAAGAACCGTACTTGGTGGTGGTGGTGGTGGTTGCTCTTCCTCGACGACCCTGCCGATCCGGAGGGACCGCCGCGCCAGTTCTGCTCGTTCTGGGTGACCCGCAACTGCCCCAGGGCCAGGATCCACGGCACCCACTGGGAGCGGGCCTACCCGGTCCGGCAGCGGGATGACGGCGTGGATTTCCATGGCATGAGCTGTGCCTGGTACTACAACGGCCAGGAGATGTTCGACCCCCTCTACCTGGAACCGGTGGAGATGAGCATCCAGCGCAAGGGTCCGTGGGGCTCGCTGACGGTGAAGGACAAGGAGATCGGCTTTTCGGGTACTCCGGTGGACTACGAGCTGAAGATAATCGATGGCGACTTCGACCTGCAGGCGCAGCTGACCCCCTGGACCGACGCCCTGTCGAACATCACCCCCACGGGACAGGACTACAAGGGCAACCTGGGCTATCGCATGTTCAAGATCCGGGGGGCAAAGGTGGCGGGCACCCTGAAGCACAGGGGCGAGGCCGAGCAGATCAGCGGAACGGCCTACTTCCAGCGGGTGCGCATCTCTTCGCCCACGACACCCTGGTTCTGGGGCATATTCCAGTCAGAACGGGGGGACTTCATCGACTACTTCATGCCCTATCTGAGCCCGGAACTGCTCAGGCGGCGACCCAGCGAGCGCTCCTTCCTGGGCCGACCCCGCAGGGCCCTCTCGGCCACCATAGGCTTCCTGGACGGCAGTACCGGCGAGCATTACGATTTCACAATGAAGGTGCGGAAAGGCTGGAACCAGCAGGGGCGGCCCAACTTCCACCTCACCGGCAATGGCCGACTGGAGACCGAGGGTTCCATCGATATCAAGATCCAGACCTACCAGCGAGCGACCTGGAGGGTCCAGCAGCCCTGGCTTGGCATCTCCTCCACGGTGCTCCATTACAACGAGTACCCGGCCGAACTGGTGGACTTCAGGCTGGAGACGCCCGATGGCATCCTGGAGCGAAAGGAGCTGGGACGGGTCGTGGGGAACGTGGAGCATGCCTGGGGCGTCGTCTAGGCTCGCCCCTCCGCTGGTCGTCCTCCTGCTTCTGTCGGTGGCCCTGGCCTCGGCCTGGCTGGCCCACCAAGAGGATGAGCCTCCGGCCCCGCCCCTGCCCGATGAGGTCCTGGACCTGCCGGAGTTCAACGCCACAGACCATCTGGTTGTGGTGAATACCGATGAATTGAGCTACCGCCATCTCCTTGCGGTCAGCAGTCTTCAAGGCTTGGTCAACCGCCAATCCGCTCAGATCTACTTTGACCGAGAGGGGGAGCTGGAGGATCCGGAGAGCCTGCTGAACTTTGTCCTGTGGCGGTACAATCTTACACATGAAGAGATGACGCCTCGCCAGTTCTGGGCCAACTTCTCCTCGCACGCCCGGGGAATGGTGGTCTACGACCCCTTCAGAGAGGAGACCATCAACGTGGCCCGGACCGTGGCGGGTCAGCTGGATCTGATGGTGGTTCACCACGCTCAGGTGCCGTCGATGGCCAACCTGACCGGACTTGAGGTGAAGCTGGACCTGCGGGAGGGGAAGTGGAAGGGCCTCACCGACCTGGACCTTTACCGCAAAGCCTTCGACGAGTTCTACGACCCGGCCGAGCGTCAACCCCTGCTGGGCTCCCGCCCCGTCGTTGAGCTGATGACCGACTACGGCGTGGCGGTGGGGGCCTTCTTCTTCTTCCTGAACCCGGGTCCCTTCACCACCCCGGGCGAGATGGCCCTGTTCGAGCACTTCCTCAGGGAGAGCGAGCCGGGAGTTCCCCTGCTGGGATGGTTCGACCAGCCGACGGGGGTGGAGGAGAACTACCTGGTGCAGAAGGCCTCCTCGTACGGCCACTTCCTGGTGGGCGGCTCGCGACTGCCCAACTTCTCCCTGCTCACCGCCTACGGGAGAGGGGACCTCACGCCTCCTCCTGCTGTTGCGAACCCGCCCCCGACGCCAGAACTGGAGGCCAAGACCTACCTGAGCTTCGCCGTCACCGATGGCGACAACCTGGAATTCTTTGTCAGGCGCGGGCGTTACATCTGGGAACAGCCCCAGCGGGGCGAACTGCCCCTGGCCTGGTCGGTGAGCCCGGCCCTGGCCGAGCTGGCGCCGCCTCTGCTGGAGCGGACCTACCTGGAGGCTTCGGCCAACGACACCTTCATCGCCGGGCCCTCGGGGCTGGGCTACTTCTATCCCGGCTTCCTGCCCGAGGGTCATCTGGAGCCGATGCTGACCAGGACCAAGGGCCTGATGGACCAGTCGCACCTGGATTCTGTGTGGCTGTTGAACTCGTTCACGACCTACGAGACGCCATATGATGATGAGGATCTACAGGTCTACGTGGATGAGCTGGACCCAAAGGGCATCCTCATCGACTACGGCGACGTTCCGATAACGAGACCTGACCTGGGATGCGAGACCCCCATGCTCAGGGTCTTCCACCTCTGGGGTTCTGTGGAGAACCTGGAGGCCAAGCTGTCGCTGGCGCTCAGCGAGAACAACCCGGCCGATACCGGTCAGCCCTACTTCGTCGTGGTGGCCCTCATGTCAATCGACTTCGACCTGGACGAGATCTGGGAGGTCTACAACAGCCTGCCCGACGACGTGGAGGTGGTCGCGTTACCAACGATGTTTGAGCTTACCGCAGGATATCCAAGCCTGGACCTGACAAACAGTCACCATGGAGAAAATGATTGGATCGGCTGTTCCGCTCAGACCGAGAATATCAACCCATGCTGGCATTGCGAGAATGCCGCGGAATGCCGAGATCACAACACACTGTTCGGTCTGATCCTCTCCATCATCATCGTGATGGGGATACTCTTCCTGGTCTGCCGCACCTCCTCAAGGCCATCGGCCAACAGGCCCTCCTCAGCAAGCGGGGGCAAGGGCAAGCACCGGACCGAGCAACAGTCCCCTGTCGCCACTCTCTTCTCGACCATCGTCCTCGCTTCCCTGTTCATCATCGGCCTGAAGGTCACTGAACACCTGCTCAATTCCAATTTCTGGCATTACGGCTGGCTCGGTATCGGCCTGCCCCTGGCGGTTGCTCTGCCCATGCTGGGTCGGACGCGGTTGGAAAACGTAGAGACAGGGTGGCACGGACCGTTGGCCGGTTCATTTCTGTTGGCGGGCATCGGCCTGTTCAGCGTCCATCCGTCGGGATATGCAATTGCTCTTCCAGCCGTGGTACTGGCCGGACGCTACTGGTTGAAGACCAACCGACCTGGACCTGCGGTTGTGATCTGGGGGCTCGCGCTGGCCCTGGTCGTGGTCAATCTGCCTCTTGAGCAGGGCTACTGGATGATCTGGGCGGGAAGCCTGGTGTCCTTCATCGGAATGATGACCAATGGGGAAGATGGGACTCCCAAGGCGGTCCAGACCGTTCAGGAGGCGGATGGAGTGGCTGTCATATCATTGAAAGATCAGGTCATCGCCGCCTCCGCTCTGGTCCTTGCCACCCTGCCCTGGTACCTGGACCGCTCCTACTTCTGGTCCAACCATATCAACTTCCGGATGGTCTACCTGGAGGGTCTCTCCCTCCTGGTCCCATTCCTCTCGATCCTGTTGCTGGGAATGACCATCAGGAACCGCGATGTTCTACTGGGTCTCCTTACACCCTCGAATGGATCAGATAATGGCAAGGTGCTGGAGATCGGTCAGATGTCATCCCAGCTGTTCCTGCTGCTGGCCGGCGTAATGATCTTTCTTGGTGCCGCAATGGTCAATGACCACCTCCTGGTGGGGTATCTTCTGGTCATTGCCGAGGTGTTCTGGCTTAGCTCCGCCTGGCTGGCCCTGCGTCCCAGATCAGGTTCAGATGATGCTCAGGCGACCCCTCCCTCCCTCTTCCTCCTTGTCCTGGCCCTTCAGGCCCTGCTGGCCCTGTGGCTCACCATCCCGCCGGTCTTCTACGCCGCCTTTGTCTGGCCGGGCATGCCGGTCTGGGCCAACCACCTGCTCTATCACACTCCTCTGGCCCTGGCCGTCGTCGGCCTCCTGGCGCTTCTGGCGGCAGTTGCCGTGAGCGCCACTCGCTTAGTGGCGCTACGGGAGAAGACAGCCCGACGGGCTGGCTGACACAAGGCGGGCGCTCCTGGATGTCAAAGGCAGGTCAGGGGCTTCCACTTAGGCCCAGGCGGGCTTTCGGCCCCCGGTGGTACTATAGCAAATGTTCAATGGAACGCCAGCAGAACCTGGATTCTGCTACCCAGGGCCAATATTTGACTTATGTTCGGCCCGGCTCCCTTCAGAGGACCACGGAACCATTGGGCCATGAGAAGTGACCATGAGGCCACAAAAGGCATCTGGGATCGAGGTCCAACGTGGATCCTATTCGTTAATTGTACAAGAAGAAGATACATTAAAATACATGAATGTAAATGTAATACAACGAGATACAATGCCAACCACCGCAATATCATTGCGTCTTTCCGACCGGATTGTCGCCCAGCTGGAGATGCTCTCCCTGGAGACCGATCGGACCCGGACCTATCTCATCCGCAAGGCCATCGACCGCTACCTGGAGGAGTGGGGCGACTACCAGGTGGCCCTGGACCGGCTTCACGACAAGGATGACCGGGTCATCGACGGCAAGGAGCAGGGATAGGGTCATGGCCTTCAAGGTCGAATTCAAGAGCTCGGTGCGGTCCGACCTTCGCAGGCATCCTCCCGAGGAGGCGGTGGACATCCTGGAGCGGCTGGACGCACAGCTGACGGAGGACCCCCATCGGGGCCTGCCCCTGGACGGCCAGTTCACCGGGCTGTTCCATCTCGGCGTTGGCGACCACAGGGTCATCTATGCCAAGACCCGGGAAGGCGTGCTCGTCCTGCGCATCGGTCATCCCAGTCTGAGCCCACAGGCGGAGAGGCCCTGAACGGTCCATCTTACGATATCATCTCACCGGGGTCAAGCGGGCGTTTTAAATCCACCGCTCTCCTCGACCGGCCAATGGCCAACGCTCCCCAGAGCCCCCGCTGTGCCTACATCCCCCCCTCCAAGTGGGTCAAGCAGGCGGGCTGGCAGCTCACCAACCTGCTCAGTGGCTCGGCCATCTACCCGGTCTACGCTTCGTTCAAGACCACCAACCGGTGTGGCATGCGGTGCAAGTTCTGCGACATCTGGACCCAGAAGACGCCGGAGCTGGACACCCGCGGGATCTGCAAGGTGCTGGACAACCTGGCCGAGTCGTCCATCATGATGGTCTCCCTGGAGGGCGGCGACCCGCTCATCCGCGACGACATCCTGGAGATCCTGACCTACGCCCACGACCATCCCTTCTTCCTCTTTCTCACCACCAACGGGCCCATGCTGGACAAGCGGCCGATGCCGGAGATATGCCGGTACCTGGACTGGCTCCACATATCCATCGACGAGGGCCACGACAACCTGGAGATGTTCGAGTCCCTGGAGGAGTACCAGTCGTGGGGCGCCCCCATCTGTGTCCAGGTCGTCGTGATGAACGAGCATCTGCCCGAACTCGAATGGAAGATCAGGCGGATCCACGAGGCTGGGGCCAGGACGGTGGTCATGCCCGCCTGCCAGCTGGACCGGTACAAGGACCGCTTTCCAGAGCGGGAGGCTTTCCAGAAGGAACTGCTGCGACTGGATGGGGTATATCCCAACACCATCACCACGCCGCCGGGCTTCCTGGACCGCATCAACCAGCCCCATGGCTGTGACTCGTCGTCCATGGTCATCGATGTCGACGGTCGGATGTACTACCCCTGCCACATCCGGGGCGACATGGCCGTCAACCTGACCCGGGTCCCCCTCAACGATTACCTGGAGTCCCGCCACGCCCGCCTGCGGCGCCACCAGATGGCCAAATGCGACCGCGCCTGCGGCTGGTACCAGTACTTTGCCACCAAGTCCTTTGTGAGCCCCACCGAGGCCATCCCGGCCTTCGGCCCCTACCTGGGCGAGATCCTGGGCGGGGAGTGACCATTCGAACTCCTCCGACGAGCAGTATTTAAAGAAACTGACTCAAACCGATGTGACCTCAAGCCGTGGAAAGTGAGGGCTCGAAGCAAACTACATTAAGGTGGCCGGCCATTGGAATCCCATGGGTGTGGAGGTCCCTACCACAGAACTCTGCAACAGGGTTGCTCTGGCAGTGGGAAGAAGGTCGCTGCTCATTGCGATCCAAGGGAGCATACTCCTCTGCACCCTCATTCTCTGCTCCCATTTTCAGGCTCAGGCAGACAACGAACCTCCCGTGGTCGTATCGATGGACCCATCGGCTGGACATGTGTACCGCGGCGGGAACCTGACCCTGCACCTCAATGGAAGTGATGACCAGACCTCCGAGGGTGACCTGAACGCCTCCTTCCGGCTGGTGGGCTCCGGGTCGGCGGGGTTACTCTGGGAGCAGGAGCTTTCAGACATGGTGGATGTGGCCATCTCCAACGATGGACGGTGGATCGCAGTGGGCCGGGACACCCAATATCAGAGCCAAGACAATGGGGTATACGTCTACCAGCGGAACGGCTCTCTGCCCCACACCTTCTACCCCACCAACTACGCAGTGGAGGCTGTGATATTCTCTCCTGACAACCGCCATATCATCGCCGCCACCGAGAACGACATGATCCAGGTCTTCGAACTGGTGATCGGGGGAACGGTGTTGGACCCACAACCTTTGCGAACCTTCAGGAAAGGGGATTCAAACAGGGTCGATAAACTGGCCGTGACGGCGGGAAGCGAAAACATCATCGCAATAACCCACATGTTTGATATTTTCATCTTCCAGATGGAAGATAAGGATAGCGGACCAACCAATATTTCGGATGAAATCCCGTGGTACTCCCTGATCAAAGATGAGATATCGGATATTGCCATCGCCGCCGATGGCACCGCCGTGGCCATATCCATCGACACCGATACACTACTGAAAGTTCCGGCACCCTCCGTTCGGATCCTCAAATTGAAGAAGAACAAGTTAATCCCAACCAATACGGTCTTTACGCCATCCAAAAAGGTACGAGCCCTGGATATTGCCTCTCAGGGCAAAAGTGTTATCGCCTATGTCCGGAACCTTACCACACATAAGGATGAGGTGTATCTCTTCAAACCTGAACTGGGCAATGTATCGTGGGGCCGAGAGATACCATCCTTTCATGGAGTAAGTCTGTCCGGCAACGGGAAATATGTTGTAATCACCACTGACGCAGCCACAGATACCATCGAACTCCTCGACGGCACCAATGGTTCGACCATCTGGTCCCATGAGGTCTGGAGATTACAACTCGATGATCCGATTGCCGTATCCACCACCGGTAGCACCATCGCGGTGATCTACAAGGACCTCCTGGATTACACCCATCGCCTCCAACTGCTCTACAACTGGCACCCCACCTCCTTCAGCGAGCCCTTCTTCGACGGCACCGGCTGGCAGACCACCTTCCGCTTCCCCATGGACGCGCCTCTGGGCCATTACAGCTTCAAGGCCCGTTTCGACGACGGCGTGGACACAGGGCTCTGGAACCATACCAATGGCACCATCCAGGTGGTGAACAATCCCCCCATCGTCGAGCTGTCCACTCCCGCCCGGGTGAACCAGGGGACCAGGTTGAAGGCTACGACCCACGATGTGGACGGTGTCGTAGTGGACCATCGCTGGCGCTCGTCGGTGGACGGGAACCTGTCGGACCAGGGTGAACTGGACACCTCGGACATGAGCCCTGGGAACCAGACCCTCTATCTGATGGTCCAGGACAACGAGGGGGCCTGGTCCACCGAGATATCGGCATCCTTCGTCATCAACGGCCGACCCACGGCCTGGCTGGTGGAGGTGCCCACCGAGCCGGTCCTGAAGGGCGAGATGGTCCTGCTGAGGGGGAACGGGTCGGATGACGACCCAGATGGAAGCATCGCGGCCCATCGCTGGCGGGTCGGGCCCATGGTCCATCACGCCATGCCTGGAGAGCCACTGGAGCTGGATACCCGGCTGTTATCGGCAGGTAACCACACATTGAGCTTCCAGGTCCAGGACAGCCGGGGGGCCTGGTCCATCCCGACGGTCTCCTGGTTCTGGGTCAGCACCCCTCCCAAGGCCATCATCAACAGCCTGGATGTGGCGGTCTTCGAGGGCGAGACGGTGGTTACCCTATGGGGCACGGGCACCGACGAGGGATATATAAAGAAGATACAGTGGCAATCCAGTGTTGACGGCATCTTCGAGGGCCCGCCCGGGGTCATGGTGATGGACAACCTGAGCGTCGGCACCCACATGCTGTCATTCAGGGTCCAGGACAATGCCGGGCAGTGGAGTACCTGGACCTACCACAACGAGCCGGTGACGGTGGCGGGAGCGGCCGCCGAGCAGGAACCGGGAGCCATCGCGGCCCTGAAGGAGCCCCGCTTCTACCTGCTGGTGCTGGCGACCTACCTGGTGAGCACCGGAGCCTGGGTGTCGACGCGGCCCTACCGCAACCGCTGGCTGGCCGGACAGGTGCAGGTCCATTCGGAACGGCTCTGGAACCTGCAGGACCGTTTCATCGCCCTGGGCCTGGAGCTGGACTTCCCCAGACAGCGGCTGGACCGGGCCCTGGAGCCGCTGACCAAGGGCCACTACTGGCGAGCCCAGGAGCGATTGAAGCGGCTGGAACGGGAGGTGGAGGCCACCTTCGAGCTCTTCGGGGAGTGCCACGGCCTGCGCCGGGAGCTGAAGGAGCTCACCCGCTACCACAGCCGCCAGATCAGGGGCTGCTGCCCGCCGCGTCGTCTGGAGCGCCTGGAGTACCTCTGGATGGTGAGACGGCTGAAGGAGTACCGGGACCAGACCCGGAAGGCCCTGAAGGATATCCACGGGGCATTGGCCGCCAACGGCCATTGCCGGGGCATCCCGCCCTCCACCATGCGACGGCGCTGGCAGGGGCCCGGATCAAGCCTCCATGGCAACGGCCATGGTCTGACACCCCTGGGACCCAAGCCGAGGAACGGCCGGCGGAACGGTGGAAAGGGCGGCAAGGGCCGAGGTTCGTGAAGCGAGGATTCACCAGATCGAGACAGTTCCCTCTCACATCATCAGCAAAAGGTCTTTATAGTCGGTAAATCGACCGGTCCAATGAATATATATCGTTCCAGTTCGATCAACCGGCCGGCCGGGTTGTCCTCCGACTGTTATCCAAAATGATCTGCTCATCCACACCCCGAATTGAAGGCCCGGCCACTCTTTCCTTCAGGCCAGCAGAGGGTCCTCGGCCTCCGCCTCCTGGAAGCCCTTGGCCCTGAGCAGGCAGCTGTCGCATTCACCGCACGGCCGCTCTCCGCCCTCGTAGCAGCTCCAGGTCAGCTCGTAGGGAACGTTGAGGGCCAGGCCGGTCTTGATTATCTGGCCCTTGCTCAGGTAGATGAGGGGCGCCTCGATGCGGGGCGGGTTGCCTTGGACCCCCGCCCTGGTGCCCACGCCGGCCAGGGTCTGGAAGGCGGCGATGAAGGCCGGACGACAGTCGGGGTAGCCCGAGTAGTCCAGGGCGTTGGCCCCGATGTAGACCGCCCGGGCGCCGCGCACCTCGGCCAGGGCCAGGGCCAGGCCCAGCAGGATGGTGTTGCGGGCGGGCACATAGGTTGGGGGGATGGCCTCCTCGTCCTCCAGGCCCGGCAGGTCGTTGCGGGGCACATCGATGGCATCGTCGGTGAGGGCCGAACCGCCGATGGCCTCCAGGTCCAGCTTCACCTCGGTCAATGGGGCCTCGAAATGGTCGGCCACCTTTCGGGCGGCCTCCAGCTCCCGGTCGTGGCGCTGGCTGTAATCCACGGCCAAGGCCTCCAACTTGTAGCCGGCCTCGTCGGCGATGGCCAGGCAGGTGGCCGAGTCCAGGCCCCCCGACAGCAGGACCACGGCCTTGGCTTCCCCGTCACTCCCGGCCCCGGTTCCGTTTCCGGTCTCAGCTTTGGACTCGGCGAGCTCCCGGACCGTTTCCGGATCCAGGGGCAATTCGATATCATCGTCGGGGGGGGCACCGTCCATGGGGCTTGATGGGACCAGACCTTAAAAGCAGAGCCTCGTTGGGCTCTCCCATGGAACCCGTCGACGTCCAGGCCCTGCGGCTCCAGGGCTCCTTCAAGCTCTCCCGGGTGGGCATCTCCAACATCCACAAGCCGGTGATGGTCATGCGCAACGGCCGCAAGGTCCAGCTCACCCCCGAGCTGGAGGTGGCCGTGGACCTGCCCGCCAGCCAGCGGGGCTCCCACCTGTCCCGCAATGCCCAGGCCGTGGGCACGATGGTGGACGAGTCGGTGCGTGAGCCGGTCCAGGGGCTGGAGGGGCTCTGCCAGCGACTGGCCGAGCGGTTGCTGACCCTCCATGAGTACGCCAGCCAGGCCCAGGTGAAGGCCCAGGCCGATTACTTCCTGGAGCGGGAGTTCGCCGGGAAGACCTCCCTGGAGCGTTATCAGCTCCTGGCCCTGGCCATAGCCCACCGGGAAGAGGGGACCCGCTGTCACATCGGGGTGGAGGTGGTGGGCATCACCGCCTGCCCCTGCGCCATGGAGGGCACTCGGGCCATGGCCGACATCGCCGACGGTGAGTACATAAGCCACAACCAGCGCAACCTGGCCCGGTTGATGGTGGAGCAGTCAGATCCGCCCCAGGTGGATGCCGACCATCTGGTGGACATCGTGGAGAACGCCCTGTCGGGACCAACCTTCGACATCCTGAAGCGTTCGGCCGAGGCGGCCCTGGTCATGCAGGCCCATCAGCGACCCCGCTTCGTCGAGGATGTGGTGCGGCACATGCTCCAGGGTCTGCTGGCGCGCTACCCCGAACTGCCCGACGATCTGAGCGTCCAGGCCTCCTCGCTGGCCCAGGAGTCCATCCACAAGCACGACGCCTTCGCCGAGCGGGTGGCCACCATCGGGGAGCTGAAGGCCTAAGGGGCCCGTTCTCGCCGGCTTTGTTTCGTGAGCCGCGGCCATGAGGACCCGCGGGCATTGGGCCCTTTTTGCGCGATAGCTTTTTCAGGTAGGGTGGGGTTTGGAGTATTGATGCCGAGGTCTCTGTCCCCTGCCCTGGCCATAGCCACCCTGTTGCTGCTGACCTTTGCCAGCACCGGCTGTATCGAGACCGACCTGGCCCGGCAGATAGTGGACAAGTTCGTTCCCGAGGAGGAGGTGCGCTACGAGAGGGAATCGTTGCTGCCTCCCACCATTGGGGCCTTCGCCCCCGAGACCGACCAGGACCGCACCTTCGATGACTGGATGGAGATAATAGGCGATTTGATCGAGGACCCCACCAAGGCTCCCGAAGTGTTCGAGAACGTCTCCTGGCAGCATTACGACCACCCGTTCACCGTTCCCGAGAACGCCCGGGGCCTGGTCGTGGTGGTGAACGTCGACTGGCAGCTGCTCAACGGACCCAACTACATCGGCGGCGACGTGACGGTGGTGCTCACCGACCCCAACGGCAACGTCTGCGGCGACTGCAGCCGTCATGAGATGAAACTGCCCGATTACACCGGCCAGGAGGTCCAGGACCCCCTGATCCAGATCATCGATTCCCATCCGATACCCGGCAGGTGGAACCTGGATGTGAGCGGTACCGGCCTGGACGGAGCGGCCAACATAATCTACAAAGGAACCTACACCGTCACCGCCACGGCCAAGGTCAAGGTATCGGGTTGAACTGGCTCACTGGCAGGCAGTATCGACTTTTCACTACGTTCCATACCAGTTCCAGTTGCAGTTCTTGCTGATAACCACTATCAATTCCAGTTCCCGCTCCGTCCTTTTTCATCGCCGTTCAGCTAGCCGTTCAGCCCGCTGTTCAACTTTCAGTTCAGCCTATCCAGCCCACACCCCAGGCCGTCACCAGCACCCCGGCGACCAGGCAATAGGGGGCGAAATGGTGGAGCACCCGACGATGGATGAGCACCAGCAGGAGCTTCAGGCACAGGGCTCCCACCACCATGGCCGTCACCGTTCCAGCGACCAGGGCGGTGTAGCCCACCTCCGAATCGAGAGAGCCAAGACCCTCGCGGTAGAGGCTCAGCAGGGCCGCCCCCAGAATGGCGGGGATGAAGAGCAGGAAGGAGAGCCGGGCGGCCACCTCGCCCTTGAGGCCCGACATCAGTCCGGTGGCGATGGTGGCCCCAGACCGGGAGATGCCGGGAATGACCGCCAGACCCTGGGCCAGTCCGATGAGCAGGCCGTCCTTCACCGTCACCCGGTGGGTCTTGCGCTCCTCGGTGGGCCGGCGGGTGGCCGTCAACCAGCCTCCTGTTACCATCAGGGCCACACCCACGGAGGTGAGACTGCGCAGGTGGTCCTCCAGGTAGAGGGCCGCACCCAGGCCCAGGATGACCGTGGGGATGGTACCGATGATGACCGCCAGTCCCAGGTGCATATGGGGCTCCCGCTCCAGCATCTCCGCCAGACCCTGACCCTTGATGACGGCGCCAAGGCCCCTGAAGAACTCGTGGCCCACCAGCATCAGGTCCCGGCGGAAGAAGGCGATGACCACCACCAGCGTCCCCAGATGCAGGGCGATGTCGAAGGCCACCGGGGGCTTCTCGTTGGTGAGATGCTCGAAGATGATCAGGTGACCGCTGGAACTGACCGGCAGCCACTCGGTGATCCCCTGGACGATACCCAGCAGGATGGCGTTGAACACATCCATGGTCAAGGAGGCCGCCAGGACGCCGGCCTCAAAAGGCCTTTGCCCCCATGCTGAAGCCCCCGAAGGCTATTTATGAGCCGCCGGGATTGATGAGCCGATGGCGGTGTCCTCCATTCGAGTGGAATGCGCCAAGTGCTTCCACTCCTTCGCCACCCGGGCCAAACCTGGCACCCGGATAGTCTGTCCCATGTGCGAGAGCTTCTTCCAGGTGGAGGAGCCGGCCACCCCGGACAAGACCAAGGAGGAGAAGGGAGAGGCGCGGCCGCCCGAAAAGGAGACCCCGGCCGAACCGGCCAAGAAGGGGGAGACCAAGCCCGAGGGACCTCTCGACGACGAGGTGGGACCCGCCCGTGCCAAGGATGACCAGACCGGCGAGGAAGGGGAAGGGGAAGAGGCGAAACCCCCCGAGGAGGAGAGCTGGACCGACGAGGAGGAACCGGAGGAGGAGGCTGACTGGGATGATACGGCCGATGAGGCCGACGAGGACGAGTTCGGCGACCTTTCCGACGAGCCCGAATTCCCCATCCCCGACGACGAGGGGCCCGACCGGAAGCCCTCAGCCAAGCCACCGGCGGCTCGCGCCGCAAGGCCCAGGGAGCCGGAGCGGGACCTGGCCGACAGCGCCCTGACCCTGGTCCAGGACATCACCAAGCCCTACCGTCACACCAGTCTCATCGAACTCTCTCGACAACCGACGAGCAAGGTCCAGGTGGCCGCCCTGTTGCTGATGGTGGTCTTCTTCCTGGGCCTCTTCACCACCGCGACCTATGCCTGGCGGGGCTACTCTTGGGACGACCCCATGGCCGGCGACGGCCTCAACACCCTCCAGCTCACGGTGCATAACGATACCGGCACGGAGTTGAAGGAAGCCCAGGTGCGCATCGAGGCTCTCAGCATCCACGCCGAATCAAACGACCACGGACTGGTGGTGCTCCACAACCTGCCCTCGGGAGACCATGTGGTGCTCATCTCCAAGGATGGGTTCAACACCGTGAGGATGATGGTGACATTGCGCTCCTCCACCGATACCCAGAAACCGGTGAGCATGATCGAAGGGGACGAGGATGAGATCAGGACCCTGGACTTCCGGGAGGCCACCGACCTGCCCAGCGCCGGCATGCTCTACCTGCTGGCCGTGGTCTTCCTGCTGGGCTCCCTGGCCGCCTTCATGGCCGCCAGCTTCGCCTTCCAGCGCATCCGCTACCGCCTGTCCATGGGCTGCGCCGTGGCGGCCATCCTGTCCTACGGCTTCCTGCTGGGCAGTGCCCTCTCGTTCGCGGCCCTGGTCCTGCTCATCCTGACCCCCTACGAGTTCCAGGTGGAGACCGAGCCGGACGCCGTGGCTGGGTCCGGGTCATAACCCGGGTCGTAGGCCGGGCCCGGAGCTTCATCCCCATTCATCACAGCTACCCCGGGGTCTCGGGATCATCCTCTGCCGCCGACCCACCGGGCCGTTCCCAGAGCCGGTCCACCGCCATCAGGGTGGCGAAGAAGAGTGTCGGGTAGAGCAGAAGCGAGGCCAGGACATCGGCGGGATAGTGCTCCCCCAGGTAGAAGACGGCCAGGGTCATCACCGCCAGGCTGACGGCGGCAAAGCGCTGGAGCCAGGGCAGATTTCGCTCCCGGGCCATGAGCAGGACCAGGAGGGTGACGCCGATGTGGCCCGAGGGGAAGGCGCCGTACTTGACCCCCACCAGGTTCTCGGACAGGGGAAAGACCTCCTCGCGGATGAAGACCAGGCCGCTGTTCTCGTCGCGGATGGGGGAGGCCAGGTTCACCGTCATCTGGAGGCAGTACTGGACCAGCCAGGGCACCCAGAAGGCCAGGCCGTAGCGGTAGAACTCCCGGCCCGAGGCGATGGCGGCGAAGAAGTAGAGCAGGGCGGTGGAGATGAACAGCACCACCCAGGAGTAGGCCAGGAAGTAGTCCAGAACCACCAGCCGATGGTCCTGCAGCCACAGCATGGGCTCGCACGAGAAGAGGCCGCCGGAGAGGTAGCGGGGCTCCTGGGAGCTGTGGAACTGGAAGGTGAAGTAGTAGAGGGCCCAGGCCACGAGGAGGGACCAGACGGCCAGGTTGCGGCGGGTCATCAGCTTCAAGCGCCAGGGCGGCCCGCCAGGATCATCCTTCGCCTCCTCCCCGGTTGCCGGTTGGAAGTAGCCCCAAAGGGTCATCAGGCGGGCGTCCCAGGACGAGCGGGCCGGGTCCAGCACCACCTCCCCGGTGCGTAGGCTCAGCTCCAGTCAGTCCACCTCCCCATCGGTTCCTGCCGGGTCAGTCGCGTCCCCGGTCCTGGGCGGCACCGACCTGCCGGTGAGCTTGCGGCGGAGCCAGCGCCGGCTGCCCCGGGCCTTGGAGAGGGCCAGCGAGCCCAGGGTCATGCCCTTGCCACACGGTTCGGTCCATCCCTGGCGCAGGGCCTCCAGGGCCTCCTCCTCGCCGGTCACCGGACGGGTGAAACGGGTCCAGCAGAGCCCCAGCTCCCGGGCGACGTGGGTGTCACTGCCCCCGGTCATGGACCGTCCCAGCTCCCGGGCCAGGGCCCTTGCCTGGCGGTTGAGGCGTTCCAGGGAACGGCTGTTGGCCCCCTCGAAGGCCACACCCTCGCTGGCCCTGACGGCGGCCTCGTCCACGCCATGGCTCATCCGGAAGGGATGGGAGAGCACCGGCACGCCCCCCTGGGCCCGGATGGCCTCGATGGATTCTGCCAGGGGACGATGGGGAGGCGGGGCGGTGGAGACCCCGTAGGCCAGCAGATGGCCCGCGGCGGTGGAGACCTCGCACCCGCGGATGAGCACCAGGTCGGGATGGGCGGCCTGGACCCGCTCCACATCCTCGTGGGCGGCCACGGTATCGTGGTCGACGATGGCCAGGCCATCCAGACCCCTGCTCGGGGCCAATCGGGCCAGTTCCTCCACCGTCAACGTCCCATCGTGGGAATGGATGGAGTGACAGTGCAGGTCGATCCTCGGTCCGCCAGCAGTCCCCTTTCTGCGGCCGCTCATGGTTCAGTCCCGTTCCTCGCCGGAGGTCTCATCGTCGGAGGCCGGGGCGTTCTCGGGTTCGGCCTGGCCCCAGAAGTGGGCGGCCCGCTGGAGCACCGTCACGTGACCCAGCACCGTGAGGGCGGCCAGGGTCCAGGTGACGATCTCGGTCATGTACAGACCGGCCAGGAGCCCCAGGGCCAGGAGCCCCAGGCGCTCGGGGCGCTCCACGAGGCCCACCCCCTCCTGGCTGATGCCCAGGCGCTCGGCCGAGGCCCGGGCGAAGGAGGTCAGCAGGGCTCCCGTGAGAGCACCCAGGGCCCACACCTCGCCCTCGATCTCGCCAAGGACGGGCAAGGGTTCGCCGTCCCAGCCCAGGGGCTCGAGCCACCCGCAGAAGAGCAGGGCTCCAAAGAGCAGGATGTCGCTGTAGCGGTCGGTGAGGGTGTCCAGGAAACCGCCCCGTTTGGAGGCGGTGTCGCTGGCTCGGGCCACGATGCCATCCAGGGCGTCGGCGGCACCCGCCAGGGCCATGAAGATGACCGGGGTGAGGAGCCACTCCAGCAGGAGGACCCGGGCCGCAATGGCCGTGAATATCAGGCCCAGCAGGCTCAGACGGTTTGGGGTCAGGCCAACGGCGTAGAGCCGGCGGCCCAGGGGGGCCAGGCGAGCATCGGTGGTGGCCTTGAGGCGAGTGATCATCCCCCATCACCCCCTGACACGCCCTCCGTCCCCCTGTCCCCGTCCTCGATATCGGTGGTCAGCTCCTGGCTGAAGCCACTCAGGATCACCAGTCCGACGCCCAGGCCCAGCCACAGGGTCACCAGGCGGAAGACCAGCACCAGGGCGGTGGCCTGGGGCAGTTCCACATCCTTCATCAGCAGGAGGGTCTCCATGCCCATCTCCTCCACCCCCAGGCCGCCGGGGGTCTGGGACATGATGCCCAGGATGGCCGGGAAGGCGAAGATGAAGAGGGACTCGAAGAGGGTCAGGTCCATGTCAAAGCCCAGGACCAGCAGGTAGAGGGTGAGGCCCACCAGGCCCCAGGAGACCAGGCTGTAGACGGAGCCGATGCCGAAGGCGTGACGGTCCAGGAGGGTGTGGGCCGATTCGATGAGCTGGCGGAAGGTCTCGACATGGCTCCGGGCACCGGGGATGCGCCCCCAGAGACCCAGGATGGCCTCGCGGATGGGGGTCACCCGCACCATGGCGAGCACCACCACCAGGAACAGGATGGTCCCGGTCATGGAGACGTAGCCCAGGCCGAAGAAGATGACGCCGGCCGCGGCCAGAACCAGCATGCCCACCAGGTCGGTGAGCCGTTCCACGACGACGATGGGCAGGGTCCGCTTCAGCTCCACCCCCATCTGGGCCTTGACCAGGCCCACCTTGACCACTCCCGAGATCATGGCCGGGGTGATGAGCATGGAGAGTCCGGCAAAGTAGAGCTTCAGCCCCTCCCTGGTCTCGATGTCAACCTCCAGCCGGTCCAGGTAGTAGATCCAGCGCAGGGCCCTGACGAGGTAGGCCGCCAGGCTCAGCATGATGGCGGCCACCACCCAGGTCCATTCCAGGTTGGACACCGCCTCCCCCACCTCCTGGTAGTTGGAGATGATGATGAAGGCAAAGTAGATGGCCACCGCAACGCCCGCCGTGGCGATCATCCAGCGCAGGGCCCGGCGGTCCAATTCAGACCTCCCCGGGAGCATTCGCCGTCTGAGACCGGTCGGACAGCGCCACCTGTTGAAGGGCTCCGCCGGAGAGGTCCGAGGAAGCCTGGAACATGGCCCGGTCAGGCTCCGAACCGTTTTAAGCTTGAGCCCAAGGGAGTGTGACCCCGATTCTCTATACTCGCCCTCACCATTTGCCTCCTGCCGGGGTGAACCTTTTTTCTACCCCCCCACAGGTCGGGTCCTGGAACGGGGAGCCATGAACTGCCGCATCGCCATCACCCTGCAGGGTACCGTCGCAAGGCGGGCACCGGTCCCATCCCGTGGCGAAAGCCTTAACTTGAGTCCCTCGCTTGGGAGAGGGCCCAATCGTGGAGGCGCTACTTAATGGAGCCCATTGACATAGCGATTATTGGACTCGGCAACTGTGCCAGTTCATTGATTCAAGGCATCCATTATTATAATGGCCATCCGGAGAGCGAGGCCATCGGCCTGATGCACTGGGACATCGGGGGCTACACGCCCTCGGACATCAGGGTCGTGGCCGCCTTCGATGTGGACCAGCGGAAGGTGGGTCGAGATATCACCGAGGCCATCTTTGCCCTGCCCAACTGCACCGCCCGCTTCTGCGAGGACCTTCCGGCCGCCGGAGTGAAGGTGCGCATGGGCAAGATCATGGACGGCATCTCCGACCACATGCTGGAGCAGAACCCCGACCGCTCCTTCGTCAAGGCCGACCATCCCGAACCCTCGATGGAGGAGGTGGTATCGGTCCTCAAGGAGACCGGGGCCCAGATGCTGCTCAACTACCTGCCGGTGGGCTCGGAGAACGCGGCCCGCTTCTACGCCGAGTGCGCCCTGGAGGCAGGCGTGGCCTTCATCAACAACATCCCGGTCTTCATCGCCAGCGATCCGGTGTGGGTGGCCAAGTTCGAGGCCAAGGGGCTGCCCATCGTGGGCGACGACATCAAGGCCCAGCTGGGAGCCACCATCACCCATCGGACCCTCACCGACCTGTTCCACAAGCGGGGGGTCAAGCTGGACCGGACCTACCAGCTCAACACCGGTGGCAACACCGACTTCCTCAACATGCTGGACCGCAGTCGCCTGGCCTCCAAGAAGGAGTCCAAGACCGAGGCCGTCCAGTCGGTGGCCGGAGAGCGGCTGGAGGACGACAACATCCACGTGGGCCCCAGCGACTACGTGCCCTGGCAGAACGACAACAAGGTCTGCTTCATCCGCATGGAGGGACGCATGTTCGGCGACGTTCCCATGGATATCGAACTGCGATTGTCGGTGGAGGACTCGCCCAACTCGGGCGGCGTGGTGATCGACGCCATCCGGTGCTGCAAGCTGGCCCTGGAGCGGGGCATCAGCGGCGTGCTCTACTCGCCCGCGGCCTGCTTCATGAAGCACCCGCCCCGGCAGTACACCGACGATGAGGCCTTCCAGATGACCGAGGAGTTCATCAAGGGCGACCGGGAAAACTGAGCCCTGACAACTTTCTCTCCTTTCATCCAATTCAGGAAAACACTTTGGGTACTAGGGGCGGCATACGTTCATCGTCCTCTCTGTGCCTGCTTCGTTATCACAGTTTCTCGGTGGTAGAACTGAGCCATCAGATCAGTGAAAGGTGGGGAAGTGCTCCTCGGCGCTGAAGGGCAAGATGGGGAAGACGGCCACTTTGGTCCGGTTGTTGATGCACAGGAGAGCCATGCGCTCGAAGTTCTCGCAGATGTCCCGGGCCTCGGCCATGGCCCGCCGGCGGTCCAGGCCCTTGCGACCCAGGGCCAGGGAGGAGAAGGCGTCGTTGGCCCCTCCCTGCAGGATGGCCCAGTCGGGCTCCAGCTCCAGGGCCTCCCGCAGCCGGTCCATCATGTTGGCGGTGAAGTCACCCGAGATGCCGTGGTTGGCGATGCGGCATTCCAGGCGATCGCGCAGGAAGTAGCCGAACGAGTGGGTCTCGTCGCCGGCTTCGGGTCCCATGAGCACCGGCTCGTACTCGGGATACCCGGCGGTGATGGAGTCGCCCATCAGGAGCACCAGCTGGTCTTGCTGCACCTGGCCCTCGAGCAGGTCGCTCAGGGTGTGGCCCAGGACCTCGTAGCCGGCATGGTTGAAGTGACAGCCGTCGAGGGTAACCTCGGGACGCAGGGCGTAGGGCTGACCTCCAGCGGCCACGGCCGGGAAGAGCTCCACCAGCCACAGGGCCTCGGTCTGGGAGCACATCTCCTGCAGGCGACCGTTGAGCTGATCGATGAGGGCCTGAAAGTAATCGGAGACTCCCAGGGGCTCATCCAGATGGCTTGAACTCATGCCGTTTTAGGATAGGATTCAGGAGGTTATAAGGGTCGATATCGGGGGGCCGCCTGGGCCTTTTTCTGGAAATTTTCCCACATTCGGTAATTACAACCCATATTTGGGCCACCCAATGGCTTTAAGTCCGAAGTTACTTTAGGGCAACCGAAAAATTTACCCAGGGCCCAGGCTGAAGCCCAGTGGCCAGGGCACAGAACGGAACGTTCCAAGGACCAACACCCATGCGCCTGAGCGAAGTGCCTCAACGGACCAAGGTCAAGGTGGTCGCCATCGAGGACCCCACCACCCGCCGCAACCTGCGGACCATGGGGGTCAGCGAGGGCACGGTCCTGCTCTGCCTCAAGCGCCTGAACCGGGGCCCGCTGGTGGTGCGGACCGGGGGCGTGACCCTGGCGCTGGGCCGGGAACTCGCCGGTCGCATCGAGGTGACCAATGGCCTCAACGGTCCCAATGGCCACGAGGAGGGGGGCAGGCACAGGGCTAGGCGGAGAAAGGGGCACAGGCATGGCAACCGTCACAGTGACGGTGGCGGTGATGGTCATGGGAACCGGGAGCGGCGCGGGCACGGACATCGAAGAGGCCATGGGAAGGGACATGGGAACCGGTCCACCGACCCCAACGGGACCTCCCCGGGGAGCTGAGCCATGCGCAGCTGTCATCAACTGGAACCCGGAACCTACAGCCAGGGCCGGCGAATCGTCCTGGTGGGCAATCCCAACGTGGGCAAATCGGTCCTCTTCAACGACCTCTCCCACGGCTACGCCGAGGTCTCCAACTATCCGGGCACCACCCTGACCATCAACGCCGCCCCCATGGGCGAGGACACCCTCCTGGACGCTCCCGGCACCTACTCGCTCTCATCACCGGAGCCCGAGGCCAGGGCGGCCCTGGAGGTGCTGGAGGGGGCCGCGGCGGTGGTCAACGTGGTGGACGCCACCAGCCTGGAGCGGGACCTCTACCTGACCCTTCAGCTGTGCGACTCGGGCCTGCCCATGGTCGTGGCCCTGAACATGTGGGACGAGGTGGAGGCCGGGGGCCTGAACATCGACACCGACGAGCTGGCGAGTCAGCTGGGGGTGGAGGTGGTCCCCACCACGGCGGTCACCGGTTTCGGGCTGTCCCAGCTCAAGGCGGCCCTGGAGCGGGCCCGCCCGGGCAACCACCTTCCCGGCTTCGAGGAGTCACTGCACGTCAGCGGGGACGAGGATAGCCCCGACCACTGGAACTTCCTGGACCAGGGCGAGCCAGAGGACATGGCCCAGGCCCGGGCCCTGCGGATCCGCGAGGTGGTGGGGCAGGTGGTGGACCGCAGCGAGGCTCATGAGGGCAGTCTGGGTCGCATGGAGGAGCTCTTGATGGAGCCTCGCACCGGGGTCCCCATCTCCCTGCTGGTGGTGGGCCTGGCCTTCTACCTCATTGGCAAGCTGGTGGCCCAGGACCTGGTGGGCTTCACCGAGGGGACCCTGATGGGTGAGCACTACGAGCCGGCGGTGAGGGACCTGGTGGCCTGGCTGGTGACCGATGACTCGGTGGTCTACGACCTGCTGGCTGGGGAGTTCGGCATCCTGACCATGACGGTGACCTACATCCTGGGCCTGCTGCTGCCCCTGATACTGGCCTTCTACTTCCTGATGGCCATGCTGGAGGACTCGGGCTACCTGCCCCGCCTGGCCTTGCTGGGGGACCGGGCCCTGCGACGGGTGGGTCTCAACGGCCGAGCCATCATCCCCATGATCCTGGGTCTGGGCTGTGTCACAATGGCCACCATGACCACCCGCATTTTAAATACTCAGCGAGAGAGGAACATCACCCTGGCCCTGCTGGCCCTGTCGGTGCCCTGCTCGGCCCAGCTGGGGGTCATCATGGTGCTGCTGGCGGGCCTGGGCCTGGAATACTGGCTGGCCTACGTGCTCATCATCGTCTTCCTCTTCGCGGTGGTTGGGGCCTTGCTGGACAAGCTGTTGCCCGGCGACCCCTCGCCCCTGCTGATGGAGATGCCCCGATTGCGCCGTCCCCGGTCCAAACCGGTATTCTTCAAGACCACCTACCGCACCTGGGCCTTCCTGAAGGAGGCGGTGCCCATCTTCGCCCTGGGGGCCCTGATCCTGGGGGTCCTGGAGCTGAGCGGGGGCTTGAAGGCCATCCAGACGAGCCTGGAACCGGTGACGGTGGGCCTGCTCCACCTGCCTCCCGAAGCGGCCAGGGCCTTCCTGATGGGCTTTGTGCGTCGTGATTTCGGAGCCGCCGGGCTCTATGACCTGGAGCTGTCGGGGGTGGAGACCCTGGTGTCGCTGGTGGTCATCACCCTCTTTGTGCCCTGCGTGGCCTCGGCGCTGATGATAGCCAAGGAGCGGGGCCTCAAGGGCATCGCCGTCATCTGGGGCTTCTGCATCTTCGTGGCCTTCACGGTGGGGGCCATACTGGCCGCCCTGCTGGACCTGCTGGCCCAGTCCGACCTGCCCGAACTGCCCGCCCTGCCCTTTGTGACAGGACTGGTGGTGCTGGCCGGAGCGGTGAAGCTGGGAAGAGGGCGCTGATCCTGGCGCCTGGATGGACCAGGCAGGGATGAATGAAAGCAGATCGCTGATGTTCCCGCACAACCATCCGTTCCAACAGAACCATAATGTAGCTTGATGTCCATATTGGGCCGTCAATGGGCGAGATACCGGCCAACAGCCGTCGTCATGGATCCAAATTTGAGTGGTTCTCACATTTACTGGTGCGTCGGGTCCTGCTTCTCTGCCTCTGCCTCTGCTTGATCACACTCCTTTGCATTGGTAACTGGAGCATTGAGGCAAAAGGACAGACCGGACAAACCCCCGATTTCTTGTTCTCCCCCAGCTCCGAATACGGTAGCTACTCCAATAAATGGTTCTATTCCGATCTGGACACCGAGATAGGCTTATCCCTCCTCTTGATGAACTTCGCCAACACCACTCAGACCATCGATGTGAACGGGACGGCACCCGCGGGGTTCACGCTTTCAGCCAACGGTCCCACCCAGATCCTGCTGGAACCTCACAAGGAGAACCATGGTGGCACCGGTTTTGAGCAGGGTTACGCTGCATATAGCTGGTGGAAGCTGGGATTGATGAATGGCTCCCAACCCGAGACCCACCGGGATCATCATGTCAATTTCACCGCACGAACAGTTGAACTGGGTGGAATCCAGCAAAACGATACACTTCCCAGAAATATCACCTGGACCATTCACTATGAACCGGTTAATTTTTCCTATAATATCCAGGGCTGGCCCGATCATCTGCAGGTCTACCCTCAGTTCTTCTTTACCTCCAGCATGGAAGGCGTTGCCAATCTCACCATCAACCATCAGTCCAATATCGACATGAACTTCGAGCTGGAACTTCTGATCGATGGTCAGAGCACCAACTTGCCCCGCCTGGATCCATCTTGGATCACGTTGTCAAAACATGATACTCAAACCTCGAAGCGCCTGAGGTTCTGGATTGACTATGACACCCCGGAGGGCAGCTATGCGGCGGCCTGGCGATTGAGTTTAACCAATCTGGAAGGCCGCAAATACAACCTGTCGCAAGGAGAGCATACGCTCAACTTTACCATGGAGGTGATCCATGCCGGAGTCCCCCTCCTCGAATACGATGTTCGATGGAAGACCGGGATGCGACCCAAGCAGGAGGAGTGGTTCACCATCCCCATTCTGATTTCCAACAAAGGCAATGCCGCCGACACCTTCACCATAAGGCTGAACAACAACAGTTTGGAACAGAAGGGCTTTCGCTTCAAGGATCCGGTGCAATCCATCCATGTTGAACCCTGGGACACTGGTACCCTCCAATTCCACATCCTGGCACCCTCGCGCTCCGAATCCGGCAATAGCTACGACCTCTTCATCACCGTGAACAGCAATACCAGCGAATACAACCGAACCCACCGCTTCTGGCTCTTCATCGACTTTCGCAATCCCGAGCCCATGGACCATGTCAGGGAGTTCATCAGGGACTACTCGGGCCTGGTGGCCATGGGACTGCTGGGGGTCGGTGTCTTGATGCTGGTGATGGCCTTTGGCGACAGCCGGAAGTCGTGATGGAAGCCCTATCGATCCGCCCCGTCTGCCTCCGCATCATGCCTGTGGGTCTCGACCACCAGATGCTCGATGTCGAACTCGGCCAGAAGTTCCCGGATGTCGCAGTTGGAACAGCCGTCGGGAGCCTCGGGGGTCCCGATGAGCGAGACGGTGCCGGCCAGTCGTCCCGGGGCCATGCGCCAGACATGAAGGTCCACCACCGTGATCTCGGCGGCCTCCAGCTTCTCCCGGATGCGGCGGGTCAGGGTGGGATTGGGGTCACGGTCCAGCAGGACCCCGCTGGTGTCCCTTATGAGCCCCAGGGACCAGTAGGCGATCACCACCGCGCCCACCAGGCCCATCACCGGGTCAAGGAACTCCAGGCCCCAGAGCAGGCCCAGGGCCAGGGCGGCGATGGCGGTCACCGAGGTCAGGGCGTCGGCCAGGACATGGAAGTAGGCGCCCCGCAGGGTCTGGTCGTCCATGTGGTCCAGCGACTCCTTGTGACTGTCGATTAGATGGGAGACCGCCTCGGTAAAGGAATGGTCGTGTCCGTGTCCGTGTCCGTGGGTGTCGAAAGGGTTCTGGATGAGCAGGGTCGCCGATACCAGGTTCACGACGAGACCTATAAAAGCCACGATGAGGGCCCACTGGAACTGGATGTCCACTGGATTCATCAGCCGGTCGATGGACTCATGGACCATGAAGAGGGCCACTCCCAGCAGGGCGATGGCCGAGGTGAAGCCCCCCAGGGAGGCCACCTTCCCGGTGCCGAACGAGAAGTCGCTGTTGGAGGCATGGCGCCGGGCGTAAGCGTAGGCGAAGAGGGCGATGCCCAGGGCGGCGGCGTGACTGCCCATGTGCCAGCCGTCGGCCAGCAGGGCCAGGGAGCCGAAGGTCCAGCCTGCGACGATCTCCACCACCATGACCACCAGGGTCAGGGCCACCACCAGGCGGGTGCGCCTCTCGGCCCCCGGGTCCACCGGGTCACTGCGATGGTCGTGGGCCAGGCCGTTGCGCTCATTGCATCCGTTTCGACCCTTGCCGCCTTGGCTGTCACAGCTGTCGCTGGCGCTCATGTTGGAACCAGTTTGGCGGGTGAGGGTTAAAAGGTGTGTACGTCACGAAAGGTACTTCATGGACTGGGGAGGGGACCAAGGCATTGGCATCGGCATGGGTACCAGGTCGCGGGTCCGGGTAAGGCTTTATCAGGGTGTTCCCGCTCTTGCATGCATGTCGTGTCACAGGGCCGGTGAGGCGTTTGCTTTCTGTGAGAAACTGGGCTTATTGGCGGGCCTATCCTTCATCGTCGTTCTGGTCATCATCGGGCTCTCATCGGGTACCGCGGGGGAGGCGCGCACCGAGGAGCCACCCCTGTTCAACATGCTCGTGGTGGGACCCACCGGCTCCTACAACGGCACCGATGTCTTCTACTCCCAGGATCCCGACCCAGCCAACCTGACCCTGTACGTGGCCAACGTGGGCCATGGCAACCTGACCCTGCGGATAAGCGCCACCGTCACGGGCGACCTGACCCTTGAGACCACCGACAACACCACGGTGAACCTGACCTCGTACCTGGAGACCCTTCAGGGCTACGCCGCCAAGGTGGCCTGGTCGCTGAACCCCGGCCTGGGTGTGGAGGCGCCCGCTACCTTCCTGGTGAACATGACGGTGGAGGCCACGGCCTGGGAGGGCAACGTGAGCCCCTCGGTACCTGTAAAGAACGTGAGCTGGCGGATGCGATACCTGTCAGCAACGCCCGGCTTCGAGCTGGTGTTCCCCGACGGCCCCGTCATAATGCAAACCTATCCCGATCATGCCTCCCAGAAGCCCTTCCTGGCCCGCCTGCACAATGTGGGCAACATACCGCTGAACGTCCGGTTCCCGCTATTTCTGAACGGCACTGAGTTCGACGCCTGCTCCATCATGGTGGGCAGTGCCAACCATGTGGTCATGCCTCCCCTCATGGAGTACACCTGGATGAACACGATGTCGGTCCATTGCAAGGTGGGAACGCCTCCCGGTGAGTACCGGCTGGAGGTGGTGACCAACATCTCGGCCGAAGAGGATTGGGTGAACCTGTCGGAGCTGGAGCCTGTAATGGCCTATCTGAACCTGACGCTCATGCCCTACAGTGAACCGGCCTTGCTATGGAACAGGACGATGCCCTTCGTGGATTTGGGGGAGGAGTTCACCATCGAGCTATTCGTATTCAACTTTGGCAACGGCAGGGATAGGATATGGGTCAACCTGTCCCTAATGGGGGATTTCAAGGAGAAGGGCTTCAAGCTGAAACATCCACCGAGACCGGTATGGCTTGACCCCAATGAGGAGGCGTCGGTGATCTTCACCATCGAGGCTCCCGCCAGGATGAACGGTTGGACCTCGAACAGTGTCCTGAGCTTCAAGACCGAGGGAGCTCACCATCATTATGATAATACTGGGAAAGAGAAGGCGGAGGTCAAGGTGGAGGTGCAGGGCAATGCCTTTACATTCATCAATGGCAAAGCCGCCGACATCCTGGAGGCCTTTGGTACCCAGTGCGTGATGGTCGTGATCCTGCTCATTGGCTGTGCCATCGTTGGAATGCTCAATCGATTCGATCCACCTACCAGGAAGAAATAATATAATCGTATTCTGATGCTAATCCTATTATATTAGAAACCACTGGGCAGAGCGAGAGCCATGTCCCGACGCTCACGCTACTCCCTGACCAAGGTATCGGCCGACCTGCCCACGGTCCTGGTCCAGCAACTGGACAACTGGAAGGGTCAGATACAGGGCATCAACCGCTCCCAGCTCATTGGCGACCTGCTGGTATGGGCCCTGGAAAAGGGAGCCGTGGACGAGCTCTACCCCGAATGCGCCGCCGACCACGACCACAGAGGCGTGATGGAGCGCGAGGCGGATTGCGCCTGCGCCTGCCTGACCTGCGCTCCCAACGGCGATGGCAAGGGCACACCTCAACGGGGGAGGGCGTAGGATGGACCGCTTCGCCTATCTGATGATCCTGGCGGGGTTCATGGCCCTCTTTTCCTTCCTGGCCGGCTACCTGCCCCTGAGGCGCAAATGGTCCAAGAGCACCATGAAGCTCTTCGTGGCCTTCGGCGGCGGGGCCCTGCTGGCGGCGGCCTTCCTGCTCATCATGCCCGAGGGCCTCTCCCTGATGGCCGGCGACACCCATGGACACCAGGAGGAGAACGGCGAGCACGAGGAGGAGGAGCCCCCCTTCGGCATGGAGCTGTGGGTCTTCTTCGGCGCGGCCACCCTTCACGGCTTCATGTTCATGCTGGTGGTAGAGAACTTCGGGATACTCCACGACCTGCACACCGAGGATTGCGAGGCCCACAGCTTCGGCATGGTGGCCTTCCTGGGTCTGACCATGCACACCTTCATCGACGGTGTGGCCCTGGGGGCGGCGGCGCGCACCGAGGAGTTCGCCACCCTGGGTCTGGTGGTCTTCATCGCCATCGCCTCCCACAAGATGCCGGCCTCGTTCACCCTGGGCTCCATCCTGCTGTCGGGGGGTTTCAAGCGACACAAGGTGGCCCAGCTGGTGGGGGTCTTCTCGGTGATGGTGGTGGCGGGCGCTGTCGTTTCCTACATGATATTCGAGAACCTGTCCGACCTGTGGCTGGGAGCCATCCTGGCCTTCTCGGCGGGGACCTTCATCTACGTGGCGGCGGTGGACGTCCTGCCCGAGATGCACCACGAGGCCACATCACGGTACAAGTCGGTGGCGGCCCTGGTTGCGGGTACCCTGGTGATGCTGGTCTTCGCCATCGTGGGCCACGGGCACTGATGTGTATGATGAACGACAACCTCTACGACCATCCCCGGCTGTACGACGCCGTCTTCGGCTGGGACCCCACCAGTGAGATAGATTTCTACGCCGCCTGCCTTGCCAAATTCGGTGATGGCCCGTTGGAGCGGGTGCTGGAGACCGGATGCGGGACCGGACGCCTCCTGGTGGGACTGGCCCAGCGCGGGTACAAGAGTGTGGGGGTGGACCTGAACGGGGTGATGGTGGAACATGCTCAGGAGAAGGCAAGGGCCGCGGGGGTGGAACTGGAGCTGCACACCGCCGACATGGCCGATTTTGTCCTCGACACGCCCTGTGCCGGGGCCTTCTGCGCAATCAGCACCTTCAGGTACCTGCTCACCGACGAGCAGATCAAGGACCATCTGAAGGCGACGGCGACCGCTCTCAAGCCCGGCGCGGCCTACGCCATCGACCTGGAGCTGCTGGGCGACCCCGACAGCTACACCGAGGGCCTGCAGGACGAATGGGAGCTGACCCACGATGAACCCGAGAAGATGACGGTCAAGCACCGGTTCAGCTACATCACCCTGCCCGACCTTGAGCGCAAGCGGATAATCGCCGAGGGCCACATCTTCTACAAGAGCGCCACCGAGGAGTACGAGTTCATGCAATGGGAGGCGATGAGGATCTGGCCCCTGGCCGAACTGCGGCGGTTCATCGACGATTCACCCTTCTCCATCGTCAAATGGTACGAGCCCCAGGGAGCCTGGGATGTGGACCAGGAGTTCGAGCCCGATGGGGAGTCGAAACGGGTGATAGTGGTGCTGAAGCTGGATGGAAGATAGTGGATGAGGCCTGTGCCTGCTTCTGCTTCCTTCCTGTACCCGGCTCCCATAGCGCACCCGAGTGGTCCCCCAACACCGGAAGTCACTGCTCGATGACCATGCTTGTCCGATGATGGAGGGACCGGTTGAGTGATTGTAGCTATACCGAATCATTCGGTGAGTGAGCGGAAAGCGGTCAAGTTCTGGTATATATATACCTATTATCGAACTCTAGAGTGTCTGTTTTGTTCATTTGATTTCAAGTTTAAATATTGGAATCGGGTCCCAACCTCAGTGATGGACCATGTCCGAGCCCAAAGTTGCGCAAAGTGAGCCGTACGTGAAGAAGATGGAGCCGGGGACTGTGGCCTGGTGCGGATGCGGCCTTTCCAAGGATCAGCCCTTCTGTGACGGTTCTCATGAACATGGCGATACTGATATCGAGCCGGTCATCGTGAAGTTCAACGAATCGTGCACCAAGGCCTTCTGCGGCTGCAAGAAGACCCAGACCCCGCCTTACTGCGACGGCACCCACCAGAGCTGGCATCCGGACAAGCTCACCGGCTTCATGGGCCAGAAGAAGGATTAGCGCTTTCACGACGATGAGTACTTAAAGGTACAGCGACAGGACAGTAAGCTAAGGAGCCCTGCCTGCCTTGCCCCCGTTGGGGTTGAGACCTATGGATGGGGTATAGCCTCCTGGGGCCCCTGCCCGAGCCAAAGTCTGCCGAGTGCGCCGCCTTTGCCTGCTGACCTTGCCGCCTATGCTTGCCGAATGTGCCGCTGTTGCCTGCAGTCTTCTGCCATTGCCTACTCTTGGCCTTTTACATACTTGAATGAGACTCCTTGGCGTCCTACGGACACCCGGTCTCCATCAAGTTGACGGGTACTTGATGAAGACCTGCACCCCTACGGGGTGCGTCGACTCATTCATTCCGAACCGAGTTCGTACTTGAATGAGACTTTCACTTTGGCCCTATAGGCGACGACCTTGCCGTCGTCAAGGCGCATGTCCAGCTGGGAGATCTCGGCGATGCGCAGGTCGCGCAGGCTCTCGGTGGCCATCTCGATGGCCTCCTTGGCCGCGGCCTCCCAGGAGTCGGGGCTGGTCCCAATGAGTTCGATGACTTTGTAGACGCTCATTTTAATCCCGTTTGGAACCGCTCATCCCATTAAAGGCCCACAGGCGGACAGGTCTCATTTGGGTGCTCTGGACTGGAAATGGAGGTGGCGATGTTCGGGGCGGGGGGCTTGAATGGAAGGGGTAGGCAACAATTGGAGGCGGGCGTTGGTACCTCTGCCACTGCTCTTCACTTGAGCCAAGCATCACCTCCGCCTGCCTCTGCCTACTGCTCACCGAAGGGCGAAGAGGAGGCGGTTCACCCAGAGAAGGAGATGCTGTAGAGCGAATCGTTGACCTTGCGACCCACCTCGATGGCCTCGGCCTCGGTGAGCTGGCCGTGGGCGGCGATCTTCTCCAGGACCAGCAGGTCGCGCAGCTTGAGCCTGAAGGCTTGGCGGGCCACCTCGGACCAGTTGACCTCGGGATGGTCCTCCATCTGCGACTTCAGCTCGTCGGGCACCGCCAGCGTCATGTTCACCATCGTCTCACCATTTGAATATGTGCAATATGTGTAAAGATGTGCACTACTTAAGGTTTGGTTATGGTTGTGTCTTGATGTTGAGATTAGAAGAGAAGTATTTAAAGAAAATATGAGGCTTGTGAAGGGTTGATGGTGCCAGTTCCAGCTATAGGAGCACGACTCGTTCAGCGGAGAAATCAAGCCACAGGCCATCACCTATGCTGGCGAGGAACTCCATCCCCAGCAAGGAATCTCCAGGAACATACCAAGTCTCTATGATCCGTTCTGCAATCTTTGCCTTACCCTCAAAGACAGGCAGGTCCACGATATCCCCGTTCGCCAGAATGAACGTCTCGTAATCCATGATATCCAGATCCAATGTCTCAAGGACATGGGTTGGCAATGCAATGCCTCCTGTGAACCCGGTATCCACCGTGATCGAGTTTGTGCCAGTGGTTGATAGTTCAAGTCGACCATCTGGATCGATATCATACCAAAATGAGGGTATGAAATCGTTGATCTTTCCTTCGATGAAGGTCTCACCACCTTCTGAGGCCGCCCTTATGCTGATGGGCGAAGGGTGAGCCGATGCGGATGGAATAGAAGAGCTTGTCCGGGTAGGTGGCCTTCGCTTTCTTGATCGCATCGATAAGGGTCTTACCCAGGAAGTAATCGCCAGAATCGGGCTCGATGACGGCGATCTTGCCTTTGTGGGCCTTTAGGGCGTGGATCCGGTCCAGGACCTCCTTGGATGGCCGCTTGACAGGCGGGAGCTTCACCGCGTTCCCCCCTCGATCTCGGCCACAGCCTGCTCGAAGGGTATGGCTTCATCACCAGAGGCCTTCGCAGTGTAGAAGGCCTGGATGGCCTTGAGCTCCTCCTGGGCCTCCTGAAGTCTCTCATACTCTTCCAGGCTAAGGACAACCGCAAGCCTCTCGCCGCTCTCGTCGGTCAGGTAGCGTTCTTTCAGTTCTTTTCCTTTGGTGGAAACCGGAGAAGGTTCCATCATCGGTTCCCACGACACCGCTCTATTTACAATTTGTGAGTTCAGCCTTTGCACCGCTACAAAAGCCTGCCCCACCGACGACGCGAGCCACTGCCAGCCGCGTCCGCCACCTCCCGCGACCACAGCCTCCTCTTCCCCTTTCCATGCCCCTCACATATACCACACATATAGCAGACATATACGAGACATATGGGAGACATATGGGAGATAGGGCAAAAACACCCCTTTAGCGCCGCACCCCACACACTCCACCCAGCGAGAACCGACCGGCGACGACAGCCTCCCGCCCACACAGCTCGTAGCACGATAGGGAGTCGAACGTCGTGTCCAGCAGGTGGGGGTTCTCGGCCTTAGCCAGTGCTTCGCACTGTCTCGGACTTGAACCTTCAAAGAAGCTTCAAGACGACTAGCGTTCAGCGTGGTTCTGATCAAATGCCTCTTGAGCTTCCTCCACGCTACCGAAGGCGAAAGCGGCCATCTCCTCCAAAGTGGAGTGCGCAGCGATCCGGTCGAACCGGCGGGACACGAACTCCAGGAAGCGGGCATCCAAGAGCAGTTCATCGACCATCGAAGGCCTCCCTTGCCCGGCTCAGAGAGAAGCACCCCATTGCCTCCCGGGAGCGCAGTTCGTACGCCTTAGCCACCTTCGGTGACCCGGACTTGAACCTTCAAAGAAGCTTCAAGGCTATGACCTCCTCGAACGTGGTTTCCAGCAACCAGGGGTTCTCGACGACAAGGGCGTGGAAGGCCGCCTCGGCATCATCCCCTTCGGCCCAACCAAGTACCTGGCAGTTGTCGATGTCGGGCTCGGCCTGATCGCTGTCGGGCTGGAAGGTGTGGCCCTCGGTGGTGATGAAGATGTAGTGGCGGCGGCGCTGTGTCGGCTGGGTCTGAGGTGTCATCCCATCCTGGAGTCTGAGGAGAGGGTATGAGGGGATCGATCTTATTGATCGTACATGAAACATACTAGAATGGGATCCGTCATACAATATCCATATTGCACACAGTTCATGTACCAAACATAAGATCACGCCATTATGGGTCAAAAATACACGTCTGTCTCAGTACCCAATGATCTATTAGAAAAAATTGATAAAATCGTGGATAAAGAATCATTTGGGTATCGAACAAGAAGCGAATTCATTAAAGAATCAATCAGATTCAATATCTTAAGAGTTAATAAATTGCTAGATGAACCATTGAACCATGAATAGAAGGGGAATAATGGACAATCATGACATAGATTTGGATTATAACTTGTTGTCCTTTTATTTT
>CAYLMJ010000018.1:0-43736 GCA_964384995.1 uncultured archaeon
ATAAAAAAGAAGGAAAGGAACCCGGCCCGCCGGTTGATGTGAGGCCGGGCTCCTCTTGGGGCGTATCGTTCGTGTCGCCTTGAACGGATAAGGACGGAACGGAACGGAACAGTTCGCTAGCCTATACGACGCCCTGGTCCATCATGGCGTTGGCCACTTTCAGGAAACCAGCGGCGTTGGCGCCCAGGACCAAGTTGGTGGCATCGTCGCCGTATCGCTCACCGGCGCCGGCACAGGCGCTGTGGATGCTGGTCATGATATGGTCCAGCTTGGCGTCCACCTGCTCCCGGGTCCACTCGTCGAAGGCGGCGTTCTGGGTCATCTCCAGGGCCGAGACGGCCACTCCGCCGGCGTTGGCGGCCTTGGCGGGACCGTAGGCGATCTTGTTCTCCAAGTAGATCTCGATGGCCTCGGGGGTGGAGGGCATGTTGGCGCCCTCGGAGATGGCGAAGCAGCCGTTGTCCATCAGTACCTTGGCGTCGCCGGCCTCGATCTCGTTCTGGGTGGCGCTGGGCAGGGCGATCTCGCACTTGACCTCCCAGGGGCGCTTGCCGGCGTGGTATGTGGCGTTGGTGTACTGCTCGACGTACTCCTTGATGCGGCCCCGGTGCACGTTCTTGAGGTCCATGACCCAGGCCAGCTTCTCGGCGTTGATGCCCTCGGGGTCGTAGATGTAGCCGCCCGAGTCGGACAGGGTGACGGGGATGCCGCCGTAGTCCAGGATCTTCTCGCTGCAGTACTGGGCCACGTTGCCGCTGCCTGACACCGTGCACACCTTGCCCTTGATGGTGTCGCCGCGGGCCTTGAGCATCTCCCGCAGGAAGTAGACCTGGCCGTAGCCGGTGGCCTCGGGACGGATCAGTGAACCGCCCCAGCCCAGGCCCTTGCCGGTCAGGACGCCCTCGAACTTGCGGGTGAGCCGCTTGTACTGGCCGTACATGAAGCCGATCTCCCGACCGCCCACGCCGATATCGCCGGCGGGGACATCGATGCGGAAGCCGATGTGGCGGTGGAGCTCGGTCATGAAGGACTGGCAGAAGTGCATGACCTCGTTGTCGGACTTGCCCTTGGGGTCGAAGTCGGAGCCGCCCTTGCCGCCGCCGATGGGACGGGTGGTCAGGGCGTTCTTCAGGATCTGCTCGAAGCCCAGGAACTTGATGATGCCCAGATTGACGCTGGGGTGGAATCGCAGGCCGCCCTTGTAGGGTCCGATGGCGCTGTTGAACTCCACACGCATGCCCCGGTTGACCTGGACGTCACCGTTGTCATCCAGCCATGGGACACGGAAGACGACCATCCGCTCGGGCTCGCACATTCGCTCCAGGACCTTGGCCTGTTTGAACTCCGGATGACGCTCGAGTACCGGGTCCAGGGTCTCCAGCACCTCCCAGACGGCCTGATGGAACTCGGGCTGGTCCGGGTCGCGTGCTTTTACTTTGTCGAATACTTCTTCAACGTAGCTCATTTTGTAGCCACCTGAGTGTGTTTACGTCTCAATTGACCGCGAGTCTCGCGACTGCAAGGCGTAATTGATAGTGGCCGAATAGTAACTACTTTTAAACGTGTTGCTTATACTTGTATGCTATTTTGTACCTACTGTCGGTGCTCGGCACCGGCGAGTACGTGCCAGACCCCCTCGAAATTCAGGAGCAAAAGCCCCATGACCCAATCACCGACCCCCCGTGACCACGCCGCCTGGATCCGCCAGCAGGTCCAGACCCACACCCAGTGGTTCAACGACTCCCTGCCCATGATCGCCTCAGAGAACCTGGTCTCCCCCCTGGCCCGGGAGCTGATGATCTCCGACTTTGCCGACCGCTATGCCGAGGGCCTGCCCCGGAAGCGCTACTACATGGGCAACACCTACGTGGACAACGTTGAGGAGCGGGTCATGGAACTGGCCCGGGGTCTCTACGGCTGCACCCATGCCGATGTCCGGCCCATCTCTGGCACCGTGGCCAACATGGCGGTGCTCAAGGCCATGACCGAGCCAGGCGATGTCATCACCGCCCCGGCCCTGGCGGCGGGAGCCCACATCTCCACCGCCAAGTTCGGCGCCGTGGGCCTGCGCGGCGTGACCAAGAAGGACCTGCCCTTCGACCCCCACGAGATGAACCTGGACGTGGACGGCGCCGCCAAGGTCATCCGCAAGGAACAGCCCAAGCTCTGCCTCTTCGGCCGCTCGGTCTTCCTCTTCCCGGCACCCTTAAAAGAGCTCACGCCGGTAGCGGCCGAGGTGGGGGCGCCGGTCTGGTACGATGGAGCCCACGTCATGGGCCTCATCGGGGGCAAGCAGTTCCAGGACCCCTTCCGCGAGGGGGCCTGGATGATGACCGGCTCCACCCACAAGACCCTGCCCGGACCCCAGCACGCCATGGTCCTGGCCAATCCTCCCGACGGCAACGCCGAGTCCGAGGAGTGGACCAAGCTGACGGGGAGGTTGTACCGCGGCGTCTTTCCCGGAGTGACCTCCAACCACCACCTCCACACCATGGCCGGCCTGGGCGTCGCCCTGGCCGAGCACACCGAGTTCGGCGAGACCTATGCCCAGCAGGTCATCGCCAACGCCCAGGCCCTGGGCCAGGCCCTCTTCGAGCGGGGCTTCAAGGTGCTGGCCGAGCACAAGGGTTTCACCGCCTCCCACACGCTGGCCATCGATGTGTCAGAGCAGGGTGGTGGCCGCGATGTCTCGCTGTGGATGGAGCAGGCCAACATGATCAGCAACATGAACATGCTGCCCCACGACGACCCCCGCAAGCCCATGAACCCCTCGGGCATCCGCCTGGGCAGTCAGGAGCTGACGCGGCTGGGGATGAAGGAGGACCAAATGCAGGACGTGGCGCAGTTCATCAAGCGGGTGGCCATCGACAGGGAGGACCCCAAGAAGGTGGCCAGGGACGTGGCGGTGTTCAAGAAGGACTTCAACACCATCCACTACTGCTTCACCGAGGGCTATCCCGGGTATCAGTTCCACGAACTGGTCTGAGGATCGACGCGCAATCCTTATATGTAAGATTGTCTTACTTTCTTACATGGCCTCCCCACCGATCACCAGGCTCAGCTCCAAGGGTCAGATCGTCCTTCCCAAAACGGTACGGGAGGCCCAGAACCTGACGAGCGGTGATGTGTTCACGGTCCTTGCCGATGAGGATACCATCATCCTGCAGAAGGTCCAGCTACCCAGCCAGGAGGAGTTCGAGGCGGTGATGGCGAAAGGTCGGGAGTTCGCCTGGCAAAAGGGTATTAAGCGCGAGGATGTTGTCCGGGCCGTCAATGAGCTCCGGAAAGAGCGTCAATAGGCTCCGTGTTGTCCCAGACACCAATATCTTGATCTCCGCCTACTTCTGGAAAGGGAATGAGCACCGTTTGCTCGAACTTGCCCGTGATGGAAAGGTTAGGTTCATCCTCAGTTCTTTCATCCTTGACGAGCTGAGAATGGTATTGGACCGCTTTGGAGTGGAAGAGCATCGGGTGAACGAGTATCTTGAGTTGCTGAAGAAAATGGCCGTGACGGTGAATCCCAGAACGTTTCCAAAGGTGGTCGAGAATGACCCCTCTGACGATATGTTGTTCGCCACTACCATTGCTGGAGAGGCAGACATGATCGTAAGTGGGGACAAGGGTGTACTATCGGTCTTGGAACATCTGCAGGTTAAGGTCGTCAGAACTCGGCGGCTGCTGGAGCTGCTTGGGCGCAATGGCCTCTGAATTCTGAATTTCCCTACCGCTTCCGCCCCATGCGCCCTGCCACCGCAGCCAATCCGACGATGGCCAGGGCTGTCATGACGAACGATGGCGCCGGGCTGTCACCCTCATCATCGTCGTCATCGTCCTCCGACCCCCCATCCATGCTGGTGGGAACGGCGCTGGAGTACGACACCTCCATGATCTCGCCGTCCTCGTTGACGGCGGCCACGGCGAAGTAGTAGGTGGTGTCCTCTGTCAGTCCTTCCACCAAGTGGGTCTGGGTGTTCACCATGGCGTTGGGGTAGATGAACGTCACATCGGCCAGGGGCGTTGTGGACCAGTAGAGGTTGTAGTGGTCGGCGATCTCCGGGCCGGCGAAGTCCCAGGTCAGGTAGACCTCGCCGTCGAATCCGTTGGCCGCAAGGAAGACCAGGACGTAGGTCTCAGGCAGTTCCATGCCCGAATCGTTGACCGCGTCGCGGATCTCCTGGGCCATGTGCTCGATCTCCACCTTGCCGATGAGCAGGTCGTAGAAGCCGTGCCACTGGACGTAGTCGGGGCCCATCATGAAGGCCCCCATCCGGGCCCGGCGCCCCTCGTGGTGCCACATCTCGTATATCTCGAACTCGATGGGCTCGTCGAAGCTCTCGGGAGTCAGGAGGCCATCGGCCACCAGGGCGTCCACCACGGCCTTGGATTCGTTGTACTGGGCATTGTAGAGCTCCACCGCCACGTCACCCTGATCGTAGAAGTTCTCGACCCAGGTGGGGGAGTGGCACTGGAGGCAGACGGTCTGCATCCGCTCCCGCTTCTCCTGCCAGGTCGAGCCGTCGCTGATGGGGACTCCCAGGCTGTTGGCGGTGTTGTCGGTGTGCCGCGAGACCGGGGTCTCAAGTTCCCAGCTCAGCCTGGAGCTGACGTCGTGGGTGGCGGACATGGAGCCGGCCGCGGACATGTGGCACGCGGAGCAGGTGGGGGCTCGGTAATCGATACCGGCCTCCCACTCGTCCCCGCTGCCGCTCCAGTTCCAGGTGTCGCCCTCCGAGGCGTAGATGTTGCCGTGCTTGGACTCCATGTAGATCTCCATCTGGGGATGGTCGGGACCAAGGTGGCACTGGCCGCAGGTCTCGGGCTTGCGGGCCTCCTCCTGGGAGAATGCGTGGCGGGTGTGACACGAGGCGCAGCTGCCCTTGCTGCCGTCGGGGTTGATGCGGCCGATGCCGTTGTTGGGCCACACCGTGAAGTCATCCTTGCTCTTGCCGGTCATGTTTGTGCCATGGCAACCCTGGCATCCGTTGAGGGTGGCGGCGTGATCCATCTCGACACCCTGGTACTCCAGGAAAGCGTCCCCAGCATGGCTCTCCAAGTAGGGCAGCTTCTCCCTGTCGTACAGGAACTCGTAGTACTCGGACCCAAAGGCGTGGAGGCTGACATTGAACTCATCGGTCTCCTGGCTGTGACAGCCCGAGCAGTCCAGGGGCGAGACCACCGGGGAGATGGTGTAACCGGCATAGTGGGACATGGCGTCCGGGTCGGTGGGTTCGGCCTCGTGGCAGTCGATGCAGGTGACATCCTCCCGGGCGTGCTCGCTGTCCAGCCAGTCGTAGTAGATGCCCGGCGTGGTGGAGCCATGGCAGGACATGCACTCGGAACCGTCGCCGGCGCGGGAGCCCTCCCAGTTGTGGGCAAGCTTGAAGAACTGCTCCGGTGTGAGGCCGGTGCTGGCCTGTGAGGCCACGGTGCTGGTCCCTTCGCCGCCATCGGATGGTTCGTCCCAGGTGAGGAAGAACATGCCGGCGACAACGACGAGAAACAGAGCCATTGGTATCTTGAACCTGGACAGGACCAGGTTTGAACTACCTTGGGTTACGGTCATGCATATACCCCGGATCGTTGCCCTGGCAGTCAAAGTCGGCAATTAAACCAGTTGTATGACATTGCTGAACAGAAGTTCTCACAAGGTACATCATGACCGCTGTTCCCGGGGAGGCTAGAACTGACGGGAAGGGCTCGTGGGCTTTTGACCTGGACTGAACTGAATTGAATTGAACTGAACTGAACGACCCGAACGGTCATGACCGGTTTGTGACCGGTTTACTCCAGTCTATCCCGGCCTACCCCGGGCCGTCCCATACCGGGGGGGTGAAGTAGCGCTTCTCCTCCTTGTGGACCAGGGGCAGTTTCAGAACGCTGTCCTCGTTGATATGGATGGCCACCGGGAAGTTGGTGGCCGTGTTGACGTAGTCCTCGCCGGTGGGCAGGAGGGTCAGGCGCAGGCCGTGGCCCTCGGGGACTATGACATCCATGGCCCAGAACTCCATCCTGGCGGTGATGGTCTGCCCGGTCATCACGAACTGCTGCTCGTCCCCGCCCTCGTAGTAGCGCAGGTCCATGATGGCGTGGCCCAGGTGGATGTTGTCCACCGAGTCCTCCAGTAGGGCGTAGATCTGGCCGCCGTTGCCGGTGAGGGTCACGGTCACGTGGAACTGGGGCAGGTATCCGAAGCGCAGTTCCTCCTCGAACGGGTCGGTCTCGAAGACTATCTCGGTGGAGGTGCCGGGAACGTAGTTGCTGCCCGCGAGGACGGTGCCTCCCGAAACGTGCTCGAGCTCGCCTCCCAGGCTCAGCTCCAAGTACTCGGGATGGTCCAGCGGATAACGGTCCTCGATGCGCCAGTTGCCAAGGTTGTCCTGGACCTCGATGTAGTGACCGGGTCTGGGATGGCCATCCTTGAGGTAGAAGTTGAACCACTCCAGCAGGTCCTGCATCCAGTCCCAGCGAACCGTCTTGGGAAAGGCCTCTGCGCCTCGCCCGGGCGAGGTGCGGTTCTCGTGGGCTGCCCACTTGTCGGGGTAGTCGTGTTCCCACTGACCCAGCCAGGCCTTGGCCTCGATGCCCGCATCCTGGAGCTGGTTGATCACCGGCACCGCCATGTGAGGGTCCACGTTCCAGTCCTGCATGCCCTGGATGATGTAGACCGATCCCTCGTAGTTGTCCAGCACCCGCTGGAGGAAGTAGCGCTCGGCCCAGTAAAGGTCGACCAGTTCGTCACCGATCAGAACCGCAGCCCCTCCATGGGCCCAACCGGTGGCGTAATCCGGACAGGAGGCGATGACCATATCGTCGCTGGTGCCGTGGATCCCATAGGGGCCGTAGACCCCGTTGTGCATGATGGAGGCTCGCGTTTCGGAGGAGCCGTTGCGCCACATCAGCTCCTTGACCCCGATGAGCCCCGAGATGGGCACGATGGTCTTGAGGGCCGGGTTGCCGAACATGGCCGCCTGCCAGGGTGTGGAGCCGTCATACGACTTGCCGATCATGGCCACGTTGCCGTTGGACCAGGGCTCGTTGGCAAGATAGGTCACTACGGCATCAATGCCCAGCTGCTCGGCGGTGCCCATCAGGTCCATGCAATGGTTGGAACTACCGGTGCCAAAAACACTGGCCTGGGCGAAGGCGTAGCCGTGGGGTAACAGCTCGGACATGATGCTCGTACCCAGCCAGTAGCCCGGTACGTCCACGTCGTCGGTCACCTCCAGGAAGTAGGGACCGATCTCCATGATGGTTGGCACCTTCATCCCCTCGGGCACGTCTGGGCGGAAGTAGGCCAGGCTCATCCTGGGGACATCGTTGGGGTCGATGGCCGCACCACCCTCGGTGATGGGCAGGTCCACCTCCACCCAAACATGGGTGGCATTGTGGGGGTGGTCGGTCTCCAGTATCTTGTACGGGCCTTGCTCCAGCACGTAACTCTGGGGCCCGCCCACGATGTAGTCCTGCTTGTGACGCTCCCACACCGGCACCAGACCCTCCTGATCTTCCTTGCTCTCCTTGTAGATGATGATGAAGGCGCTGGCCAGGAGGAGGACCGCCACGCCGATGGCGATGAGCTTGTGCTCATCGTTCACTGGCTTGGCCATGGGGATCCCGTCTTGCGGGGTTTCCGGGGTCTCGGGCTCCAGGGACTCGGCTTCCAGGGGCTCCATGGGCTTCCATCGGGGTGCCAGGATAAAGAGGTAACGCTCCAAGAACTGGACATACAACATTCATTGGACCGATTTTTTGTATCTCTCGTGAAAAGTATGGGCCTTGGAGGCGTTAAAAAAAAAGAACTCGGTATTGAACTGGTTGGTTGCATCTGAATCCCCGCAGATTGATATAGCAGGCCCCGGTTCCAACGTCGATGCCGACCTTCACCTCCCAGCACGAACGCTTCGAGAAGCTGATGCAGGAACGGGTCCAGGAGATCCTGCTGGTCTCCAGTTCCTACGACTACTTCACCCTGGAGGAGGACGGCCGGCTCAACGAGGCCCTGCTGGTGGAGTACCAGCAGCTGCACCTGACCCACACACCCCGGCTGGCCCATGTCACCACCGCCGAGGAGGCCCTGGACCTGCTCAGGGAGCGCACTTTCGACCTCGTGGTCACCATGGTGCGGGTGGGCGAGATGGACGTCCATGTCTTTGGCCGGCTGGTCAAGGAGATCCGTCCCCAGCTGCCGGTGGTCCTGCTGGCCTACAACACCCGGGAGCTGGCCCTCTTTCGCGAGGGCGAGGGCATCGACCGGGTCTTCGTCTGGTCCGGTGACGCCCGCATCCTGCTGGCCATCTTCAAGCTCTTCGAGGACCTGAAGAACGTGGAGGACGACACCCGCAACGGCGACGTCCAGGTGCTCATCCTGGTGGAGGACTCGCCCCGCTTCTACTCCATCTACCTGCCCATCCTGTTCCACGAGCTGATGAAGCAGACCCGCACCCTCATGGCCGAGGGCATCAACCTGCACCACAAACTGCTGCGCATGCGGGCCCGGGCCAAGATCCTCCTGGCCACCACCATGGAGGAGGCCCAGGAGCTGCTCGACCACTACTCCAACTACATGCTGGGGGTCATCAGCGATGCCGGTTTCCCAAGAGATGGGCACCACGACATGGACGCTGGTCCCGAGCTCATCAAGCAGGTCCGGGCCTACCAGCCCCACCTGCCCATCATGCTCCAGTCCTCCCGCCTGGAGTACGGCCGGGTGGCAGAGGATCTACAGGTCTCGTTCCTCTACAAGGACCAGCCGCAGCTGCTCAAGGACCTGCGCCACTTCATGCGGGTCAACCTGGGCTTTGGCGATTTCATCTTCACCCTGCCCGATGGCAACGAGGTGGGCCGGGCGGCTGACCTGGAATCGATGATCGGACTGCTGGGAAATATCCCCGTGGCCTCCCTCAAACTCCATGCCCAGCGCAACGATTTCTCCAACTGGTTCAGGGCCCGGACCGAGTTCGAGCTGGCCCGCATCCTGCGTCCCCGCACCATTGACGAGTTCCAGGGCTGGGAGGAGGTCCGCGCCTACCTTATCGAGACCCTCCAGACCTTCCAGAAGGAGGGCCGCCGGGGCGGTGTGGCCGACTTCTCGCGGCAGGGTTTCGATTCGGACAGCTCGTTCGTGCGCATCGGTCAGGGCTCCCTGGGAGGCAAGGGCCGGGGCCTGGCCTTCTTCAACTCTCTCCTGCCCAGCCTCGACCTGAACCAGCGCTTTCCCGACACCGATATCTTCATCCCCAAATCGGCCACCATCGGCACCGCCGTCTTCGACGAGTTCACCGAAGCCAACGACCTGATGGAGGTGGCCTTCGGGGAGGCCAGCGACGATGGCATCGCCCAGGCCTTCCTGGCGGCGGAGATACCAACCTCCATCCTGGACGACCTTCGGACCATCGTGCGGGAGTGGGAGTGCCCCCTGGCGGTGCGCTCCTCCAGCCTGCTGGAGGACTCCCAGCATCAGCCCTTCGCCGGGGTCTACAACACCTACATGCTGGCCAACGACCATCCCGACCCCGAGGTCAGGCTCGACCTGTTGACCCAGGCCATCAAGCTGGTCTACGCCTCCACCTACTACTCGGCCTCCAAGGCCTACATCGCCGCCACCCCCAACCGCGTCGAGGAGGAGAAGATGGCGGTGGTCATCCAGCAGCTCGTGGGGCAGACCCACGGGGAGCACTTCTATCCCACCTTCGCCGGGGTGGCCCGCAGTTACAATTTCTACCCCATCGGCGACATCCTGCCCGAGGAGGGCATCATAGCCGTGGCCCTGGGCCTGGGGCGGACGGTCGTGGATGGAGGCAAGTGCCTGCGCTTCTCGCCGGCCCACCCCCAGCGGCTGTTCCAGTTCACCTCGGTGGAGGAGACCCTGGCCAACTCCCAGCGCCAGTTCTGGGCCCTCAAACTGAATGGTAATGGTGAGGCAGGACCCGAGGCAGGATCCAAGGCAGGAACCGATGGCCCGGGCGCTAGCCCTCAAGGTCCCACCCTCGACCCGGCCCCGGTGGCCAGCCTGCGCCATCTCGACCTTTCGGTGGCCGAGGATGACGGCCAGCTCTACACCCTGGGCTCGGTCTACGATCCCAACAGCGATGCCATCTACGACGGCACCTCCCGGGCAGGGCCCCGCCTGGTGACCTTCGCCGGGGTGCTCAAGCACGACTCGTTCCCTCTGGCCGATATCCTCCAGTACCTGCTGGAGGTGGGGCAGGGGGGATTCAGCGGACCGGTGGAACTGGAGTTCGCGGTGGAGCTGGACCCGGTGCTGAAACTGCGCCGCCTGGCCTTCCTTCAGATCCGGCCCCTGATCGCCGAGGCGGTGGACATGGAGGTGGACCTGACCGACATCGGCCAGCTCAAACCCCTCTGCCGGTCGCCCCAGACCATGGGCAACGGGATCATCGACGACATCCACGACATCGTCTACGTCCATCCCGACCGGCTCGACCGCAAGAACACCGCCGAGGTGGCCACCCTCATCGACCATCTCAACAGCCAGCTGGTGGAGGAGGGGCGGCCCTATCTGCTCATCGGCCCGGGCAGGTGGGGTTCGGCCGACCCCTGGCTGGGGATACCGGTGATGTGGGGTCAGATCTCGGGGGCCAGGACCATCGTCGAATGCGACCTGGCCGACTACCGGGTCACCCCCTCCCAGGGCACCCACTTCTTCCAGAACATCGTCTCCTTTGGCGTGGGCTACCTGACGGTGAACCAGGGGGCTGGTGAGATCGACTGGGCTTGGCTGGATTCCCAGGAACCCCTGAGCGAGGAGGGCCCGGTGCGCCATCTGCGCCTGGAGCGTCAGGTGAGGATCCTCCTGGACGGGCGAACAGGTCTCAGCGCCATCCTGAAGCCAGATGATGACGACGCCTCCGGTTGAGGCTGCGAGGTTGTGAGAGGCTGGGAGCGCTGTCGCAAGTGAGGCCGCTGTTTCCCGGTTGCCAACCTTTTAATCCGGTGGAAGCCTGGCCTTGAACGGGGAATCACCTTGCGCTATCAGACCATCGGAGATAACCTGCAGTTCGTTTCCGTCGAGCTGGAGGAGGGCGAGGCCATCTACGCCGAAGCGGGCGCCATGGTCTACATGTCGGCCAACATGGAGATCGAGACCAAGGCCAAGGGCGGCGTCTTCAAGGGGCTCAAACGCAAGCTCATGGGCGAATCGTTCTTCATGAACACCTATCGCTCGGCGGGCGGGCCGGCCATCGTGGCCTTCGCCGGCAACGTGCCGGGGAAGGTGAAGGCCCTGGACATCCAGCCGGGCCAGCAGATGAACATGCAGAAGGACGCCTTCGTCTGCGCCACCACTGGCGTTGACCTAGAACTGACCCGGCAGAAGAAGGTGGGCGCCATCGTCTTTGGTGGAGAGGGGTTCTGGCTCCAGAAGATAACGGGCCAGGGCACCTGCTGGATCCACGCCGGCGGCGATCTCGTGGAGTTCGAGCTGGACCCGGGCCAGACAATGAAGGTGGACAACGGAAATGTGGTGGCCTGGGACAACAACGTGACCTACGATCTCGAGCGGGTGGGAGGCCTGAAATCGACCATCCTGTCCGGGGAAGGCCTCACGGCCAAGATGACCGGCCCGGGCAAGATAATCCTCCAGTCAATGACCCTGAGGACCATGGCGGCCGCCATGACACCCTACATGGGTCAATCCTCCGGCGGCAGCGTCCTGGGCGGCATCCTGGGCGGCTGAACAGGCAGGGCGCATACGGAGGCAGACAATATGAACTCGACCGGTCCACCGAGCCTTCTGGTCGGGGTGGGCCTTCTGATCGTGATCCTCATCCTGGTCGGGATGCTCATCTTCGCTGCTGACCTGCTGCTCTCCCTGGCCGGGCTGATGATCGTCATCGTTCTCCTCTCGGGTTTCGTTCTGGCGGTGCTGCTGGGACCCTACTACGTCTTCAAACCACACACCGTCGAGACCCACGGCAGCCTCAGGCTGGAGGACCAGAAGGAGTAGCTCGCAACTGACAAAGCTTTTTGAGCAGGATGCCGCCTGCTTGGGCCAGATGAACCCCGAGGTGGGTCAATGAGCGCGACCGCCAATTCCACCAACGATACCCCCCCGGCCAATGCCGAGGAGCCCGCCCTGCCCGATCTCACCGGCTGGAAGCTCTGGCTCTTCGCCACCCGTTTTCCCTTCCTCTCCGCGACCCTGGTACCGGTCATGGTGGGGGCCGCCGCCGCCTGGTGGTTCACCGGAGGCACCGATGGGGGCGCCTGGCACTGGGGCTACTTCGGGCTCACCCTGATCGGCGTGGCCTTCATGCACCTGGGCACCAACATGCACAACGATTACTTCGATTTCATCCAGGGCACCGACAGGTACAACGTGAACCGGACGCCGCTGTCCGGGGGCTCGCCCTGGATCGTGGCCGGCAAGCTGGAGGCCAAGGATGTGAACAAGGCCGCCTGGCTATGCTGGCTGGTGGCCATCGTCATCGGGCTCTACCTGACCTACGAGCTGGGCTACGAGGTGCTGGTCCTGGGTCTGGTGGGATTTGCCGGAGGCTACTTCTACACCGCCCCGCCCCTGAAGCTGGCCCATCACGCTATCGGTGAGCTGTTCATCTGGCTCTGCTTCGGACCCCTGGTTACCGCCGGCGCCTACTTCGTCATCGCTGGGGAGCTCAACCTCCTGGCCTTCGCCGTGGGCCTGGTGCCAGGCTTCCTGACCGCCAACATCGTCTATATCGCCCAGTTCCCGGACCACGACGCCGACAAGCAGGCGGGCAAGAATCACTTGGTGGTGCGCCTGGGCAAAGAGCGGGCCGTTCCCGGCTACATGGCCCTGGCCGCGGTCGCCTACCTGACCATCCTGGTTGGCGCGGGGATCCACCTTGCCGGATACGACATGTTCCCCGCCACGGTCCTGATAGCCCTCCTGACCCTGCCCCTCCAGCTCAAGGCCATCCAGGTCCTGAAGGCCCAGTTCGACAAGGTCCAGGAGCTGATACCCGGCATCGGCATGACCATCCAGATCAACCTCTTCACCGGTTTGCTCTTCTTTGCCGGCTTCCTGGCGGCGGGTTTCTTCGATATGTGACACTGGCGTAGTTACTTGTAGTTCTATCGTCGACAAACTTCAGAACTTTGTCAGCAATATCATTCCGTGGAACCATCATCCCCTGGGATATCCTGTCTGATTTTCAAGACGCCTGTTGCTTTTATAAGCCCGATGGAAATGGCGGCGCCTGCGGGCCCGTGGGGTAGCTTGGCATCCTTGAGCGTTCGGGACGCTTAGACTCGAGTTCAAATCTCGGCGGGCCCACCAGTTCACCCATCAATAGGGGGAACTGTTGGGGACATGAGGCCTCTCACTCGTATCTTTTGCGAGACGCCACATGTGGCCCACTCTCTTTTCGCCTTTGGCGAAAAGCCGATAACAGAAAACGAGACAGGTCCCCACTCGACCTCCGGCCTCGGGGGAACGGGCTTGTATTTCATTGAGCGGGTTCAATTCTCTGTGGGCTCTGCTCTTTTTGCAGTATAACACACAGACAAATAAGACCTCAAGACTTGACTATGGACCATGCCCTCAGCCGAATCCTATCCCAATCCCAGCCTCGCCATCGCCAACCTGGCCACCGACATGCATCACGACACAACCGATCAGGTCATCATCTCCTCCTTCCTCTACAACCTGGATGACCGGGGGCGGCTGCTGCTGGAGCGGGTGGCCGACGACTTTCCCAGCCAGGCCGCCGGCAAATGGCACCTCTATTTACGGTATGACAATTAAAAGGAGTGGACCATGTCTGATACTCAAGAACGACCTAACCCGCACCTCGCTATAGCTAACTTATCCAAGGATATGAATATTGGCACTCCAGACCAGGTCATCATCTCCTCCTTCCTCTACAATACAAACGCTGATGGATACATTCTCTTGGAGCGCGTTGCTGATGACTTTGGTGGACCTGCGGCTGGGAAATGGCACCCACCAGGAATTACTCTCAAGTTCAACGAGCACCCAGAAGAGGCAGCCCATCGCATCCTTACTGAGGAGCTGGAGGTGGATGATCGGCCCGTCCGCCTGCTGCGGGTCCAATCGCACCATGATGAGGGCAACCGTTGGTACCTGATATTCCTGTACGAATCCGAAAGCCTCACCAAGGAGGAGCTGGCTAACCCTTGTGAGGGAATAGCCGAGCTGGCATATCACGACCTCGACGGGCTGGACCGGATCGAGGTCACCGACGCGGTCAGGGACATCGTCGAGGCCGACAGGGTCGGCAACCGGACCTTCAAATGAAAGCCCACTCCAAATGACCCACGATGGGGCATGATCGATCAGCCTTACACCCACCTTTTCAAATAGCGTGCGGGCCTTTTCCAGTCTGTGAAAGTCCCGTTCTACCACCAGACCTTCGACTTCTCCTGCGGCCCGGCCTCCCTCATGATGTGCCTGGCGGCCCTGAGGCCCGGCTACCAAACGAGCCGGGACGAGGAGCTGGCCATCTGGCGGGAGGCGACGCTGATGGAGATCTACGGCACCTCGCGCTACGGCCTGGGCCTGGCGGCGGTCAGGCGGGGGCTCCGCGCCGTCGCGGTGGGTCTGCCCGGGGTCTGCTACATCGACGCCATCGGCGAGCTGCGCCCCGAGGTGGATTACGATATGATGCGCACCTTCCAGGCCGATCTGCGACGGAAGGCCCTGGCGGGAGGCGTGGAGGAACTGGCCGAGCCCATGTCCCTGGCTCACATCCAGGAGGCCTTGGCCCAAGGAGGCCTGCCCATCTCATTGGCTTCCACGGCCCTGTTCGACCCCGAGGAGGGCGACATCCCCCACTGGGTGGTCATCTCTGACATGGAGAACGAAAGCAAGGGAGGCACAGGCAAAGTGACTGCACAGAATCCATTGGGGAACGAGGGGAACACAAGCCTGATCCGCGAGGACTGGGAGGCCTCCATGGGCTTTGGCGGTGTTCTCGAGGGGCTTCTGCTCTACCCTAAATAGCCCGCCAGCCTTCCCGGTCCGTCCATGAACCTCCAGGTCCCCAGGCCCGCCTCGGCCGGTCTCATCCTCTCCTATCGCTGCACCGCCCAGTGCCGCCACTGCATCTACGGCTGCTCGCCCCGCTGGAGCGGGGACTGGCTCCCGGAGAGCGACCTCAAGCTCATCCTGGAACAGCTGGCCCCCCATATCCAACCCAGCTTCTTCGGCCCCGACCGCACCGACCTCTCCGGCGGCCTCCACTTCTCGGGGGGCGAGCCCTTCGCCAACATCAAGCTCCTGTGCCGGGCCGTGGAGCTGGCGGCCGAGCTGGACATCCCCTCCACCTTCGTGGAGACCAACTGCTTCTGGGCCGTGGACGACGCGACGACCCGGGAGCGGCTGATCACCCTGCGGGACCTGGGACTGGCCGGCCTGATGGTGTCGGTCAACCCGTTCTACCTGGAGTACGTGCCCTTTGCCAACACGGCCCGGGCGGTGGCCGTGGGCCAGGAGGTCTTTGGCCCCAACCTCATGGTCTACCAGGTCGACTACTTCCGCCGCTTCACCATGTGGGGTCTTTCGGATGCCATGGACTTCGACGAATACCTGAAGCTGGAGGGACGCGACGACTTCATCCGCCAGACCGAGTTCTTCATGATGGGCCGCGCACCCTCACGACTTGCCGACCTGCTGGCCGGTTTCATGCCCCGCCTGCCAGCCTCGGACCTGGTGGAACGGCCCTGCCCCACTCCCGTGGTCCGGGAATGGCACAACCACCTGGACAACTACTCCAACTACGTCCCGGGCTTCTGCGGCGGCCTGAGCTTCGGGGACGCCAGGCGGCTGGATGATCTGCTGGAGGTGGGGATCGACCCGGATGAACGTCCGGTGCTGGCCCACCTGATGCGCGACGACCTCAAAGGCCTTCTCGGGCTCGCCGCTGGCCGGGGGTTCGTGGAGGTGCCCCAGGGTTACTTCTCCAAGTGCCATCTCTGCCAGGAGCTCAGGAGGCATCTGGTTGAGGCCAGCGGGGATGAGTTTCCTGAACTGGCGCCCTCAGAGTTCTACAAGCATCTGGAATGAACTGACCCTCCAGCATGTGACATCCAGGAACCGGGTCCTTAGATATCGAAGTAGCGATAGTGCTCCCAGGGAGACACGTAGGAGCAGTAATCCTTCCACTCCTTCTGTTTCAACTCCCGATACTGATCATAGGAATGGGAACCGAGAACCTGGCGGGGGAGATCGTCGCTTTCCATCAGCTCGATGGCGTTGCCCAAACTGGTGGGTAGACTCTCGATGCCCAGCTGCTTCCGTCGGGCCGTGGTAAGGTGGTAGATGTTCTCGTTCACCGGGTCACCCGGCTCGAGCTTCCGTCGTATGCCCTCCAGGCCAGCCTGCACCAGCATGGCAAAGGCCAGGTAGGGATTGGCCGAAGTGTCGGGATGACGGGGTTCACAATTGACCGTCAGCGGGTCCTCGGTGTGGTCCGGAACCCGGATCAGCGCCGACCGGTTCATTGCCGACCAGGCCACATAGACGGGTGCCTCGGCCCCCAGCACCAGCCGGCGGTAGGAATTGATAGTGGGATTGGTGATGGCACACATGGTCCCTGCGTGTTCCAGGATGCCACCCATGAAGTAGCGGGCGGTCTGGCTCAAGCCGTATTCGTCATCAGGGTCGGCGAAGGCATTCTGGTCGTTCTTGAACAGCGAGAGGTGGACGTGCATGCCGTTGCCGGCGTCGGCGAACAGGGGTTTGGGCATGAAGGTGGCCACCAGCTCGTGGGCCTGGGCGATATTGCGGGCTGCAAACTTGTAGAGCATCGATATATCGGCGGCCTGTTTGACCGAGGCCACGGCACGGAACTCTATCTCCACCTGGGTCGAACCGTTCTCATGGTGATGGTACTTCACCGGCACCCCAAGTTCCATCAACACTCGGGCCAGGGCGTTGCGATAGTGATCGGTCCGGTCCACCGGCGGCGCCCGGAAGTAGCCGCTTTGGGGCTTCTCCATGTACTCAGCCCGACTGTAGCCCTCCACGAAGTGGGGCAGGACCCGGATGATGCCCAGGCCAGTATCGATATTGGGGCTCCACAGGTCATTGTTGAGCACAGCCTCCTCCATGGACTTGAAGAGATGGAACTCCAGCTCGGGGGAGAGCATGACCCTCTCGAAACCGGCTTCTCGTACCGCCTGATCGGCCCGCTGTGCGATCCATCGTGGAGCCCCCTCGAAAGGGGCCCAGTCCCCGGCCGAGTAGAGGTTGACAATGACCCGGGCCTGCCGCTGATCGGTGTTGGCGGTCCAGGGAAGGAACTGGAGAGTGGAAGGGTCGGGGACCAGGTTGAGGTCAGAGTGCTCGATGGAGGCGAAACCCTTGACCGAGGAGCCGTCACAACTGATGCCCGAGCGCCAGAAGTCCTCCTTGAGAGCCTCGGTGGCGGGCGAGGAGAAAGAACGCTGGAACCCAAGCAGGTCCACGAAATGACCCATCACCCACTCCACATCGTGCTCAGCCAGGTTCCTGTGGGCCTCCTTCATTGCCTGTCGGTCAAAATCTACACCGGTCATGAGCTCACCAAATTGAGTGCCCCCATTTCACACGTACCATTTATAATTGGTGGCCATGCCCACCTTTTATAGCCTCGCGGGCCTCCCGCTTCCCTCTCCTATGACCCAACCCGGTGACGCTCATGATGGACCCGCGCATTGACAAACTGGCCGACCTGCTGATCAACTACTCCTGCAAGCTGCAGGAGGGCGAGAAGGTGCTCATCGAGGCCTTCGACCTGCCCCAGGAGATGGTCCTGGCCACCATCCGGGCCGCCCGCCAGGCCGGAGGCGTGCCCCTGGTGACCCTGAAGAACAACCGCATCCTCAGGGAGCTGTACAAGGATGCCACCGGCCCCGACATCGAGATCGCCGCCGACGTGGAGCTCCACCGGATGAAGCAGATGGACGCCTATATCGGACTGCGGGGCTCCTTCAACATCACCGAGCTGGGTGACGTGCCCTCGGACCAGATGGACCTCTACCAGTCCAAGTGGCTCAAACCGGTCCACCTGGACCAGCGGGTGGAGCACACCAAGTGGGTGGTGCTCCGATGGCCCACACCCTCCATGGCCCAGCAGGCCGAGATGTCCACCGAGGCCTTCGAGGACTTCTACTTCGATGTCTGCACCCTGGACTACTCCAGGATGTCCAAGGCCATCGACCCCCTAATGGCCCTGATGGAGCGGACCGATCAGGTGCGCATCACCGGACCCGACACCGACCTGAGCTTCTCCATCAAGGACATCCCGGTCATCAAGTGCGACGGCGAGCTCAACATCCCCGACGGGGAGTGCTTCACCGCCCCGGTGCGGGATTCGGTGGAGGGCACCATCCACTACAACGCCACGACGCTGTATCATGGCGTCACCTTCGACGATATCAGGCTGACCTTCAAGGAGGGCAAGATCGTGGAGGCCACCTCCAACCACACCGAGAAGCTCAACGAGATCCTTGACAGCGACGAGGGCTCCCGGTACGTGGGCGAGTTCGCCCTGGGCTTCAACCCCTACATCACCAAACCCATGAAGGACATCCTGTTCGATGAGAAGATCGCCGGCTCGTTCCACTTCACCCCCGGCAACGCCTACAAGGACGCCTTCAACGGCAACGAGTCCAAGATCCACTGGGACATGGTGATGATCCAGTCGCCAGAGTGGGGCGGCGGCGAGATGTACTTCGACGGCGAGCTGGTGCGCAAGGATGGCCTGTTCGTCCTGGACGAGCTGAAAGGGCTCAATCCCGACAACCTGAAGTAGGCCTGAAGGACCCTGGGCGTGCTTCCAACCCTTGTGAATGCAAACCATTCATTAGTTGGATCTGGGCCCGCCTCCCATTGCCTTGACCAGCCTCCTCACATTGCATCTCCCAGCCTCCCGCTTCGCCTGGGATGGATCGCCCATGAACCCATGGCATGGCGCCGTAAAGGACTTAAGGCACCTCGGGGTTGGCCGGGCAATGAGCTTCGATGACTTGAACGAGGTCGACCTCAAGGTCTACGAGTACATCAAGGCCGGGGATTTCGAGAGCGAGCCCTGGTCCACACCGGCGGCGGCCAAGGCGTTGAAACTGAAGGATGATGATGTCTACGAGGCTCTGCACAACCTGGCCAAGAACGTCAAGGACAACATCTGGATCCACTACAAGGACGGAAAGCTGCGGGTCAGCGCCGAGTGAGCTGCCGTTTGTTGGACCCCTTTTTCACATCCCTTATTCTACCTTATGAAGTCACTCGGTGAGAAACACCGTGCCATTCTCCAAGCTGCAACTGATATCCCATTGCAGCCAATATCCCATAAGTCACAAATACCCCGGTCAAAATGGCCAGCGGCCAGGAAGCGCCAACCGCTCCAGGGCATTACTCTCATCCATGGGCCCGTGGTCTAGCTGGCTATGACGTCGCCTTCACACGGCGAAGATCTCCGGTTCGAATCCGGACGGGCCCACCAGTTCCCCGACCATGGGTGAACTATTGGGGACATGAGGCATCTCACTCGTTTCACTCGCGAGACGCCACATGTGGCCCACTCTCTTTTCGCCTCTGGCGAAAAGCTCATACTGGAAGAAGAAACGGGTCCCCACTCGGATCCTCTAGATCCTGTGAGGACCGGGCTGATCAAATCAATGCATTGGTCAAGATGAGCTATCCCAGACTGTCAAACGGGGATAAAGGCGCTTGGAGCAGGATAATGCTTATAACCCCTCCAGGGCTGCGGCCGACCGATGGCATGAGCGAAGACAAAGCCGTTACCCAGACCAAGCCCGCCACCCACACCGGACGGGGAGGCTCACGCAGCCATGTCGAGTCCCTGGGCTATTTCTGGGCCGAGGCATGCAATTCCTGCGGCATCAAGATGCAGGAGCAGGGTTCCACCAGTTTCTTCTGCCCGGCCTGCAACGATTTCCTCATCGGCCGCTGTTCCCACTGCCGGGACCTTTCGGCCAAGTACGAGTGCGCCGAATGCGGCCATGCCGGTCCGTAATGATCCTAACCTAACAACCGAACCTCAGGAGTGGAATACAATGGGAGAAGTAGCATTGAACTACCGGCTCATGCCCGAAAGCCCCGAGACCGATGTGGAGGGCATCGCCGCCTCCCTGAACGGCCTCATGCCCGAGGGTGCCGAGCTCAACAACCACAAGATCAAACCCTTCGCCTTTGGCCTCAAGGCCATCGAGATAATGGTCATCTGTCCCGATTCGGGTGGCCACTCGGACATCGTGGAGGATATGCTGGGCAAGGTCGAGGGCATCCAGTCGGTGGAGCTCATCGAGATGAGCTTGCTGTAGGACCTTACCTTTACCTATCCTGCCTGACAATACCCCTCCTGCCGGACAGCGAAGATACCAGACCAGCATCAGCCATAGCTCTCGCCGCTCGATGCGCCCGCAATCAAGGTTGCTTCGAACCCCACCTATGAACAGCGTCCTGGAACAGAGGCGCAGTCTATCGATCAGTATCTGAACTCGCCGCGGCGGCACTTGGGACAGCAGAAGGCTCTCAGGCGGGCGGTGCGCATGGTCATGCCCGACTCCTTCACCATCCCCATCAGGTAGAGCCGGTGGGCTTCGTGGCCGGCAAAGCCCCAGCCCAGCTGACCCCGCTCGTTGAGCTGTTTCACCTCGGTCATGGGCGTCTCGCAGTCGGGACATTCGGGCAGGGGGTCCTCGCCATTGGGTTTGATGAAGTCGGTGCCCAGCTCGGGCGGCTGGGTCTCGGCCATCTCCTTTGGCTGTACCGGCTTCTTTCGACTCAGCAGACCAGGCCCCCCTGGGTTATCTCGAACTCCGCCGCCTGGCGTTCCGGCTGGGAGCGATGCTTCACCAGCACGGCCCGGCGGTGATTGGGCTCGGTGCGCTTCTCCAGCCTGACTATGGCCTTGGGCAGGTGCTCCAAGGACTTCATGTAGAACGGATGGACCTCGCCCTCCTCGGTCTCCCATACCTGGGCGGTGATGAGCACCGGGATATCCTTCTCGTGGGCCAGGGTGGTAAGGGCCTTCAGGATGCGGCGGAACTGGCGGTCGGTGAGCTCCTTCTCCTCCAGCTGGCCAAGGCGCGCCAGGCCGTTGACGGTGTCCTCCACCACCAGGCCCAGGTCCTTCACCTTGCGGTCGTGGAGGTCCTCGGTGGTGGCCATCTGCTCCTCCAGGCTCACCACCCGGGAGAATAACAGCTTGTCCTGGAGCTTGGCCCGGCCGTTGAAGAGCTGGACCAGACGCTGGGCGGACACGCCCTCGGAATCTATGTAGGCCGTCCTCAGGCCGCCCTTGGCCGCGGTCCGGGCCACCTGGAGGGCCAGGTTGGTCTTGCCGGAGCCTGCGATGCCGTAGGCCAGGGTGACGACCCCGGGTTCAAGCTCTCCGCCAAGGAGGGCATCCAAGCTGGAACATTCGCAAGATACGGCCATTCCGTCTCCAGTTCGAGGAACCTGGATTGGATACTTAATGGTTGTGCAAGTGGGCCCCGGGCGGGCGGCGACGGGGCTCGCGCTGGTGCCGATCGTCTCCTGCCAGGGGTTGTGGGGGCGCCCGAGGCAGGACCTTAGATTATACCCAGCTTCTTGCCGCCCGACTCGAAGGCCGCCAGGGCCTCGTCCAGGTCCTCCCGGGTGTGACCGGCGTTGTTCATACACCGGATGCGGGCCTTGTCGCGGGCCACCATGGGAAAGACGATGGGCAGGGCGAAGACGTTGTTGTCGTACATGTGCTGGGAGAGGGCCTTGGCCTTGTGAGACTCGCCGCACATCACTGGAATGATGGGGGTCACCGAATCGCCGGTGTCAAAGCCCATGGACTCCACCTCCTTGCGGAAGTACTCGGTGTTGGCCCACAGGTTCTTCACATGCTGAGGCTCCGTCTCGAGAACGTCCATGGCGGCGATGCAGGCGGCGGCGGTGGCCGGCGGGGCCGAGCCCGACAGGAGCCAGGTCCGCGACCGGTTCAGGGCGTAGTTGCGCATGTCGTTCGAGCCGGCGACCAGGCCGCCCACGACACCGAAGGCCTTGGAGAAGGTGCCCATCTCCATGTCCACCTTGTCCTCCACCTTGTAGTGGGCGCCGATACCGCGGCCGTCGGGTCCCACGACCCCCTCACCGTGGCTGTCGTCCACGTAGGTCATGGCGCCGTAGGGCTCGGCCAGCTCACAGATCTGGTCCAGGTAGCACATATCGCCGTCCATGGAGAAGACCCCGTCGCTGATGATGAGGATCTTGTTGGCGCCATCCTTGTCGGCCTGTTTCAGGGCATCCTCCAGGGCCCCCATGTCGTTGTGGGGATAGATGCGCCGCCCGGCCTTGGTGAGCCTGACGCCGTCGATGATGGAGCCGTGGTTGAGTTCGTCGGTGATGAGCACATCGCCCTTGCCCACCAGCTGGGGGATGAGCCCGGCGTTGGCGGCAAAGCCGGTCTGGTAGTAGAGGCAGGCCTCGCGGTGCTTGAACTTGGCTATCTTCTGCTCCAGCTCGATGTGCAGGTCCATGTTGCCGGCGATGGGGCGGACACTGCCTGAGCCTGCGCCGTGGGACTTGGCCGCGTTGACGGCCGCCTCGATGAGCCGGGGGTGGTTGGACAGGTTTAGATAGTTGTTGGAGCAGAACATGATCATCTGCTTGCCGTCCACATTGCACCTGGGAGCCGAAGGGCCCTCCAGGATCGGGGGGCGCCAGTCGAAGCCCTTCTCCACGATGTCGTCGTATTCGGCCTTCATCCAGCCCATTGCGTCGCGTTTAACCATTCTTGAGCCTCCTTGCAATACTACATGTAACTACTCTAGTTCTACATCGGTATGTCGAGTTTTGCGGACAGCACTTCCAGCATGTCCTTGGTCATGGCCGGAAGGTCGTAGTCCGGCTGCCAGCCCCACTCCTCCCGGGCCGCGGTGTCGTCCACCGAGTTGGGCCACGAATCGGCGATGGCCTGGCGGAAGTCGGGTTTGAAGGTACTTTGGAATTCGGGGATGTGCTCCCTGATGGAATCGGCCAGCTCCTCGGCGGAGAAGGACATGGCCCCCATGTTGAAATCGGCGTTGTGCTTGAGCCCAGACCGCGGGGCCTCCATCAGGTCGATGGTGCCCTTGAGGGCGTCGGGCATGTACATCATCGGGAGCCGGGTGTCGCCCTTGACGAAGCACTCGTACTCCTTGGCCTTGAGGGCCTCGTAGTAGATGGCCACGGCGTAGTCGGTGGTGCCGCCGCCTGGCAGGGTCTCGTTGGATATGATGCCCGGATAGCGCACGCCGCGGATGTCCACGTCGAACTTCTGGTTGTAGTAGTCGCACAGGATCTCGCCGGCCACCTTGGTGACGCCGTACATGGTGGTGGGCTTGAGGACCGTTTCCTGGGGGGTGTTGTCCAGGGGCGTGCCCGGGCCGAAGACGGCGATGGAGGAGGGGCAGAAGAGCTTGAGACCGTACTCGCGGCCCAGCTCCAGTGAGTTGTATAGACCCTCCATGTTGACCCGGTAGGCCAGCTGGGGATTGGCCTCGCCCACCGCCGAGAGGATGGCGGCCATCAGGTAGACGGTGTCGATGTCGTGCTCCTTGACGATGCGCTCGAGATCGGCGTGGTCGGTGACGTCGCCGAAGACGAACGGCCCGCTCTCCTCCAGCTCTTTGGAGGGTTTGGTCTTGCGGCCCATGGCCACCACGTTGTCGCCGCCGTACTTGTCGCGCAGCAGCATTGTCAGCTCCGAGCCTATCTGGCCCACGGCCCCCGCTACAAGGGCCCTTTTCGTTTGCACATCTGGCATGACCGGCCCAGGCGGACGGTTAAATAAAAGCATGGAGGGTCAGGGTAATTATCCGGATGGTGAGAGTATGGATTGGAGCTCGGGAACCCACGATGGGGACCAGCGAGCCCATATACCAGACATAAGCCAGAAATATGGTAGATATCTGGTAGAGATATTGCCAGCATATAGCCGGCATATGGAAAAGCATGAACAGATCATATAGAGAACATATAGGAAGCAAATAGGAAGCATACAGGAAGCATACAGGAAGCATACAGGGAGCATAAGGAACGAACGTGAGAAGCCCAATATTGACCTCGGACCGGAAGCTATATATGGAGGCTGGTCTAGCAGCGCTCGCTGACCCCATCCGAGCCATCTGGTTCGGAACCGGCCGGCAGCTCCCTTTTTCAACCAGGTTTGACACCCAGGGTCGAAAGGTAGGTCGTTCACCCGTCAAACCGGATACCATCCCAACACTGGTGTACGAGCTTGGAGCAAAACCGCATCATATGCCAGATCGAGAATCATGGCAATTCTAGGAACAAACATGACCTTTGCATCATTCAACTTACCAAAATGTGTAGACCGCCGGGTCACCGCACTCGGCTACACCACCCCCACCCCCATTCAGGAACAGGCCATCCCGCCGGCCCTTGAAGGCCGCGACATCATGGGGTTGGCCCAGACCGGGACCGGAAAGACCGCGGCCTTTGTGCTGCCCATCCTCCAGCGATTGGTACCGGGACGCAAGCGCACCACCCGGGCTCTGGTCATCGCCCCGACCCGGGAACTGGCCGAACAGATAGGCCAGGAGTTCCGCTCCCTTGGCAGCCGGACCGATCTGCGCTGTGCCACCATCTACGGCGGCGTGAGCCAGGGACCTCAGGTGAAGAACCTGCGCTACGGGGCCGATATCGTTGTGGCCTGCCCGGGCCGCCTTCTTGATATCATCAACCAGGGCAAGGCCGACCTGTCCAAGGTGGAGGTCCTGGTCCTCGATGAGGCCGACCGCATGTTCGATATGGGCTTCCTGCCCGACATCAGGAGGATCGTCCGTCATCTGCCAAAGCGAAAGCAGGTGATGCTCTTCTCGGCCACCATGCCCAAGGCCATCAGGCGTCTGGCCCAGGATTTCATGGTGGAGCCCGTCACCATCCAGATCGGTCATTCGGCACCGGTGGAGACCGTCGCCCACGCCCTTTACCCGGTGAAGCAGCACCTCAAGAGCGATTTGCTCATGGAGATCCTGGATCACACGGATACCGGGTCGGTGTTGATCTTCACCAAGACCAAGCACCGGGCCAGACGGCTCGACCAGCAGTTGAAGAGAGCCGGATACAGTGCCGCCTCGCTCCAGGGAAACCTGTCGCAGAACAAACGTCAGGCGGCGATGGACGGCTTCAAGAAGGGCACCTTCAGGATCCTGGTCGCCACAGACATCGCCGCCCGGGGTATCGATGTCAACGATATCTCCCATGTGATCAACTTCGATGTGCCAGATACCGCCGATGCCTACACCCACCGCATCGGCCGCACCGGCCGGGCCACCAAGAACGGGGATGCGTTCACCCTGGTGACCCCCCAGGACAAGGCCATCGTTCGGAGCATCGAGAAGCTCATGGGCTCGCCGGTGGAGCGCCGCACCCTGGCCGATTTTGATTACAGCAAGGCCAAGGTCAGACCAAGACCCGGTCCCAACTCCAGAGCCAACTCCAAGGCAAACTCCAAGGCCAAAGCCAAGGCCAAAGCCAAGGCCAAAACCAGTTCCGGACCAAAGAGAAACGCTCCAAGGAACAAAGGACGACGCAGAACGCCCCACCAGGGAGGATGGCAAGGGAACCGGAACCAGGGACCGGGCCGGAAGCGAGCCGGCGGAAGATCTCAGGGAAACCAAACACCCCGGTCAGTGCGCCCACGCCCCAAGTATCGCGATGCGCACAAGGCCAGGTACAGCAACCCGAACCGCGACCGACCGTGAAGGAACGGAAGCCACGACCACGTCCCATCCGCGTCCGTATCAGTATCCGTATCCGTATCCGCATCCGCTCGGCAGGCTGATACCGACCATCATCGTTCATGAACGCCCATCAAGAGGCCGCCGCTCGACCTCCAGACGGGTGGCGATGGGCAGTTCCTCCACGATGAAGCAGGGCCAGGACAGTCCGTCAGCCACTACCTCCAAGAAGTCGGCCGGCACCTCCAGCCGCCGCCGCTCGACATCAACCCCGCACAGCTCGGGAGCCAGGTCATGCTGTTGGAGGAGGCGGGAGCGGGCTCTCTCAAGGACCTGTCGCACCTCGGCATCCCCGGCGGCCTGCTGCACCTCATCAAGATGTGCCTCCTTTGCTTCATGTTGCGATACCTCGACCTCGATGATTGAGATCTCGATGACGCCGAAGATGAGGGTGCCGTCGGGGGTGAGATGAGTGTAGGGGGGGGCGGTGTTGCGGGCCCGGCGGATTAGGCGTTGGCGGTGTTGGACGGCGTCCTTGTAGGCCGAGGAGCAGTAGTGGAGGTCCAGCCGACCCTCGTAGCTGTCGACCAGCGACAGGGCCAGTTCCTCGCTCCCGGCCACGGCGTAGGAGTCCTGGGTCTTCTGGTCGGCCACCCCTTGCTTCACCAGCCTCTCGTAGTTGGTGTCTGATATCTCCAGCTCGTTTAGATTCAGGAAGGTCAGGCCCGCCTGCTCCATGTAACCAATGAGTGCCTGCAACTGCTTTTCATGGCCGGGCAGGGCGGGCACCTCGACGCCAGCGTCCATGGACGATGCGGCGGCTCGGCGGATGACCTGGTCGATGGTGCGCAGGGTTATTCTCTTCCCGGTTTCGGGGGTCTTATGGCTCGGTGTTTCGTCGAGGTCCGCCGGTACAGGCTCATCGTTGATTGGTGAACCTGAATCGCCAGGATCCTCCTTGGGGTCGCGATGCTCCTTTCCTAATCGACCCTTGATGGTCAAAACGCCCTTGATCGCCAGTCGTGGTCCAACCATGGCTGAGTCGGCGGCCCGTTGGATGAATCGATCCATGGGAGATACCGTACCCTCAGGCACATGATCCTTGGACTCGCCCTCACGTTGGGTGCTCTCGGGTCTGCTATCAGCCAACCTGCTCCACATCGAGGGCGGCGGATGGAATCGTATCTCGTCAAGCCCCGCCTGCTCCAGCTCCTCGATGTACCGGGGATCGAAACTGCCCGAGGTGTACATGTGGATGTGATGCTCAGGCCCGAACCGCGACTTCAGGGCCTTGATGACCTGGATGACCCGGTCCGGTACATCCATCGGGTCCCCACCCGTTATCCCCGTCCCCAGCGCGTCCATCGCCTCAGCCTCCTCCATGATAGCGGCAAGTTCGGACTCGGTCAGCAGCTCCCCATCGGCGTGTTCGCTTGGCAACTTCTGGAGGAGGCCCGCCGGCTCGCTGTGCTCGCCGGCGGATGAGGTATCCTCGATATGGCCAGTTGCCGTCTGAGCAACCGATGCCTCCTCCTCATTGGCCGAGTTTGCTCCCATTGCCACCGTTGCCCCGCACTCCCCGATGAACAGCTCGTTGGCGTAGATGACGTCGGACTGCCATTTCTCCTCGGAGATGGGACAGTAGAAGCAACGACGGGAGCAGAGGCCGGTGATGAACAGCACCATCTTGGCGCCCTCCATGCAGGCCTGGCAGCCCCTCGCCAGGTCACCGACCCAGGAGTCGCGGAGGTGGGAGAGGTCTGGTCCGGTATCTTCCTGATCATTGATAGGATCTGTTACAGGGGGAGGACGGGGGAATGTGGGAGAGGACACGGTAAAGCTCATTTCGAAGAACTGGTGAGGTAGATTATCCTTTGCCATTTTCAGCTAATGGTTCTTCATTCGATTCCTTTTTGTTCATCTTGTATACCTGGAACGCCTCTTTCGACATCTGGATAAGTCTATCAAGATCCCTTTCAGGACCAGCAATCAGTTTAGTGAATCTCGTAGCCTCTACAGAATCAACGCCATTCTCCACAAGACATTCGATATCCTCTTCCTCCAGATCCTCGATCACAGCATTATTGCCCACGCTTTTTATTGCCCCACCGACAAGCACGCGTCCACCAAGCATTATTTCACCGGCTTGATCACCACATTCATCTGTGACTATGATCGTTCCACCTTTCATGCGACCTCCACAGCGGAACCCTACGGAACCATGGATCACGATGAGTCCATCCTCCATTTCCCTACCAACGCCATCCCCTGCATCACCTTCCAATACGATTTTCCCTCCAGCACAGAAGGCACCAAGACCATTCCCGGCATAACCTGAGGCTTTAATCATCATTTCAGGTGCCATCCGGGTTCCGAATCCTTGGATTCCGTCGATCTCCGCTTCGGCCCAATTGCCTTCGAATAGCTGATCAGTTATCGATCTTTGTATCTTTGCTTCCCTCTCTCTCTTCTCACTCTGTTCTTCGTACTCCGCCGTGAATATGTTGTCCTTGTCTGGAGGAACCAGCTGGACCTGGTTCAGTTTCCCATTTTCAAGCAATCTGCCATAAAGTTGCTCGTAATCAACATCGGTAGAGTATTTCCTCCAACCAAAATAGAATATCCCGAGAGTTAACACAAGCGACAGCAGCTTCTCCATATCCTCTGATAATCGAGGCGTTCTATCTTCCGTCAACGCCAAGGCCACCAGCAGGAGTATCACCGCTAGAACATAGTGACGGGTCTTAATTCTCAACTTTCTTTGCACCTTCTCCCGGTCCGCTATCGAGCATTGGCTAGCCCCTCTTTTCCATAGTTTCCTTGGAGCCATCAGGTGTCTTTGTTTCGCCGATTTGAGATGCTGTTCCATGATAAGACGATCGATATGTTCGTCCAGTTCCTTGTCGATGGCGTCATGGACAAGGGCTGAATTTACATCCATGAGTTGCTTATGATCACAATGGGGACAGTAGATGCGAGCCTTGCTCTGTCCCGCGAAGACCGCCAGGTCAGTTTGAAATGTTTCCTGGCAGCCTTCACATTGGGCGCCGGGCTGAGAGACGAACACTGGCTCCTGAAATATCCGTGGTACTTCGTCGCCGAGTCTCTGATTGAGTTGACGTTCCAGTTCAAGAACCTCTGATGGTATGGGACTCTTGATCTTCCTGGCAACCTTCAAACGGTACCTCTCGAATTCCTGACCAAAGGCTGTGTATCTGAATGCAAGGCCTCTAGGGAGCATCCTTACGAACAGATACGTGACAAACGACAGCATGATCAATCCGTTGAGTTTCTCGATCCTTGGATCGTACAGCAGGTTCCCCAGTAGGAGGGCGAATACCGTTAAACCGACAGCCCAGCCAATAGTGACATTTCGCTTCGATCTCTCAGCATAAGTATGGGTAAGGAAACGCTTCCGTTCCATGAAACGAGCTTCACTGACATCATAGTACTCATTGTCAAAATGAACGAGCCACCACTCAAGACCCTTTTCTCGCTTCACAGCCTCTAGCGTACCTTTCATCTCACGCAGCAGTAGGGCATCCCGGGGTACGATGTAACGATATCCATCGTGGCATAGAACGACAAAACCTCTTTGCATGTTTCGTTCAGGATAAACCAGATCATCCTCATTGTAACCAATGGTAGCGATATCCTTGAAGAGGAAGAACTCCCTTTTCAGCCTCAGTTTGTCAAAAAGATGTTGGGCTATCCTGAAACCTTGTGAGTAGACCTCATACCGGCCAACCTTTCCCTCAAGGGTGAAGACTATTGTAATGATAAAAATAAAGAATATCATCAGTCTATCAAATAATGAAATGTCAACGATCAAGCCCATAATAATAAAGAATGGAGGAATGAACACAATCCTGATGTACCATTTGTTGAACTTATTCTCATGCCCTTGCCAGATAGGGTCACCCCAGTCAGGTGGAACCCGAGTCAAATCCTCACACCCATATTGTCAAGTGACTCTAACGATAAGCTCACTGAAATGATACATGATTCTCGTTGGCTCACCGGAATCTCATCCCGCATCTTCACAGCCAGGCAGAGGCAAGGGCGGTTTAACCATTCTCCCTCGACGCGTTGAGCTCATCCTCGGCCCTCTCCCTGTCGATACCCTTGACCGTGGCCACGACGACGGCGTAGGCCAGCCTGCCTCCTCCGCCCCTGACCTGGACCCGCTTGCATCGATGGTTGCCGTACAGCGGATGCCGGGTGACCAAGGGCTTTATGACCCTGGTTCCCCAGCATATTATCTTCTTGCCTTTCAGTTCATTCAAGTTCCAGCACGCCCTTTTGGGCCAGTTCCCGGACGATGTCGTTGACCTGCTGGAAGGGCAGTCCCAGGGCCTCGGCTATCTCATCCACGTCCACCGGCAGGTCTCTCTCGAGCAGGTGTCTCAGGACCTCCCTGCCCGCCTGCTCCCTGTCCAGTTCGGTGCCCTCGACCCTGACGATGGAGGTCGCTGTCGGGTGCATCTCCGACTCGATGCTCTCGATCCGGTCCTCAAGATGACTGACCCTTCTTTCCAGGGTCTGGACGGTGTTCATCAATACATTCACAATCCCGAGTTCTATTTATGATTATTCCATTCACCTTTTCCTCCGACCATAAAGGCATCGGCCCCCACTCGGCTCGCGTTGCCATCCGACAGCCAGGCATTGGCATCAAAAGGCGGGCATCAGCATCAGCAGGCGGGCGGGCCTCGATATTCAACCTTCAAGCAGGTGCTGATCGACCCGATTCCCGAGACAGGCGGCAAGACTGTCAAAGATACCAAACGGCCAGATTCCGTTCATGACGGTAGATTTATTACCGATGAGCTTCGTGGACTTCTACAACCCATGGACTGGTAGCATGGTTCCCGCGGGAGGCTTTCGCAAGCAGATACAGGCTGCAAAGAAGCTCCAATCATCCTCGTTCATCAAGCGATACCTGGATGAGATGGAAAAGGCCAATCCCGAGAAGAGGGTCAAGAAGCTCCAGGAGATAGCCAAGCTCCTCAAGCCCGATGTGGCCCCTCACTTCGTGGTCGAGCTATCCAGTTACCTCGAAGATGCATCTCAGCCTGTGCGCCACGCTACCCTGAGCGTCTTCGAGATCGCCCTGACCTTCGACCCGGCCATCCTCATCCCGGTCCTGGGCCCCATCGCCGCCCGGCTCGAGGATGACGACGCCCATGTGCGCATCCATGCCCTGGAGATGATCGCCACCAGCGGCGCAAAGGCCATCCTGGAGGTCATCCCCTTCATCCCCTCCATGGTGGAGGCCTTGAACGACCCGGACCCCAAGGTGGTGAAGCAGGCCGTCGAATGCACAAGCAAGATCGGCCAGGCCTCGCCCAACGCCACCATCCCCCATATCACCAAGTTCCTGACCCTCGAAGACCAGCAGAACTGCCTCAACTGCCTGAACATCCTGGCCCAGATCGGCAGGGTCAAGCCCAAGGGGCTCAAGCGGGCCATCCCCGGCATCATCTCCCTTATCGGGGAGAAGAAGAGCCCGGTGGGCGAGGCGGCCCGGGAGCTGCTGGCCAGCCTGGGACAGGTGGACCCCGACCTGGTGGTCCCCGAGCTCAACAAGCTCCTGTTGGACACGGACAATCCCACCGACCAGCAATGGGGCGCCCTGCGGGTGGCCACCTTCATCGCCGAGAAGCATCCCAAGCACTTCGTCCCCATCCTAGATCAGATCGGCCGCGACCTGCGCTCCAACGAGTGGGTGCTCAGGGAGCAGTCGGCCTTCCTGCTGGGCAACGTGGGCAAGCGCTCCCTGGCCCGGGTCAAGGACGCCATCCCCGCCCTCGTCGAGACCCTGGCCGACGCCGACGAGCTGGTCCGCTCCGCGGCCCAGAAGGCCATCGAGCTCATCAACATCTCATCGGTGGACTACACCCGCATCGAGAAGGCCACCAAGGCCCTGAAATCGGCGGAGTTCATCATCAAGTCCTCGCGCAACTTCGGCGCCAAGGTGGAGCAGGCCGAGGCCCTGATGGGTGACGCCCAGAAGGCCTTCTCCCACGGCCAGTACAAGGATGCCTTCGACTACGCCCAGAAGGCCGAGAAACTGGCCCACCGCCAGGAGAAGCTCATCTCCGAGACCCGGGATGTCATCCGCTCCTGCCGGGAGAAGGTGAAGGGCGTTGCCCGGGCCGGTATCGCGGTGACCGAATCGGAGAATATGCTGGCCATGGCCGAGAAGGCTCTGAAGCGCCAGGATTTCAAGGGCGCTCGCCTGAAGGCCAACCGGGCGGCCAAGAAGGCCAAGGACGTCAAGGCCGGAGCCCGGCCCGACCTGACCCTCAAGGGCAAGCTCTCCAAGCCTCTGGAGCCCGACAACTGGAGCCCCCTGAGCCTGCTCCTGCGCAACCTGGGCGCCGCCGCCGCCAGGGATGTGACCCTCAAGTTCTCGGATACAATCGCGGTGAGGGGACCCTCGGTCATCGACAAGCTGGCTCCCGGCAAGGATGCCCGGCTGAAGCTGAGCTGCTTCCCCAAGTCCAAGGGACTGGTGCCCTTCAGCGTCGATATCGTCTACCACTCCTACGACGGGGCCTACTTCACGGCCCATCTCAAGGACATCCTGGAGGTGGGTGGCAAACAGCCCGACTTCAGGCCCCGGGAGCTCTTCGTCTCACCCATCCAGGCCACCATCGTGCCCAAGGAGACCCGCCCCCCCAGGGGCGCGGCCCTGGAGGAGCTGACACCCAGGGCCACCGGTCCTCTGAGTCCTGGACCGGGGCCAGGGCCTGGTTCCGGGCCAGCTCCGGGTCCTGGACCGGGATTGGGTCCCCCCACCGAGATGACCCCACCGGGTACACCGAAGGTCGGTCCGGCCGAAGAGTACTCCGTCATCTGCGACAACTGCTCGGCCCGCATCCCCTCCAACTTCCGCATCTGCGGTCGATGCGGCCACCGCCTGCCCACCCATCAGGAGCGGACCATCCACAAGTGCCCCACCTGTCAGACCGAGATCATCGGCGACTACAAGTTCTGCGGCAAGTGCGGCGCCAGTCTCTCACAGACCTGCCCTCAGTGTCAGTCACCGGTCATCGAGGGCTTCCGCTTCTGCGGTCGTTGCGGCACCAAGGTGGGCTGAGGCCCGCGATGTATTCCCTGCTGTTCGTGCTCGTCTAAGGTCGGGCTAAGGGCGGGGCCCATTTCAGCCTGAATGGAATTGGTTCACCAGGGTCCCCAGTTATGGCAGGAGCCCACATCCCAAAAACTGCCGGGAGCTCACATCTTACGCCTCGTGGTTCAAGCAAGGGCGTTGGGCAATGGGAACGAACCGTTAGCTGATGGCCTCTTGGACCTCTGTCGATTCGTCAAGCTGTTCCGCGTCAAGGAGCTGTTCATCCTCACTCCCGGGCGGCGGTTCGCCGGGCAGTTCACCATCCTCATCCTCATCGTCCCGTTCATCCCAGTTGTCGGTGTCGGAATAGGGGCCCTTCTTGATCTCCTCGGCCACCCGGTCGTTGATGTAGATGAAGAAGCCGAAGACCAGGCCCCATTGGACCACCATCGAGCCCAGCAGGAAGAACTCGCCCTCGTTGATCTTCTCCAGCATGAAGTAGGAGAAGACGACCACGAACTCCACCGGGAAGACGTAGCGGATGATGTACTCCCACCACTTGCCGATGTGCAGGTCGGAGTACTTGGTGTTGATGAACTTCTCCCTGAACTCGGAGGTGCCGAACTTGATGACGGCGGTGGCCACCACCAGGCCCGATATGATGAGCCCCGTCCCCCACACGAAGTCCTGGTTCTCGAACCACTGGTGGCTCAGGGCTGCGGGGATGCCGCCCAGCAGGAGGGCGATGCAGATCCACTTGGTGGCCCTGGTACGTTCGATGCCCGCGTCGATGAAGTTGCGCGCCGCTATCTCCACGGTGGCGATCATGGAGGTGAGCGCGGCGAAGGCCATGGCCAGGAAGAAGATCGCGCCGATGGCCCTGCCGATGCTTCCCTCCGAGGCGAATAGATTGGTGAGATAGATGAAGGTCAGACCGTTGGACCCCGACTCCACGGCCTCCAGGCCGTCAGCGGTGGTTGCCGATAGCGCGAATACGGTGGCCAGCACCGCCACTCCGGCGATGAGGGAGACCGAGTTGTTGCCCAGGCCCGCAAGGAAGGCGTTGAGGGAGACATCCTCCTTCTTCTTCATGGCGACGGCGTAGGTCAGGGCCATGCCAAAGCCCGCCGAGGTGGACCAGGCGCTCTGGGTCAAAGCCCGGATCCAGGTCTCGCCCCTGAGCAGGTACTCGGGCTGGGGGATGAAGAGGTAGCGCAGACCGTTGGCCGCCTTGCCCGGATTGAGGAAAAAAGGCCAGATCATGGTGAGGATCAAGAAAGAGATGAGCAGGGGGATGAGCACCTTGTTGGCCTTCTCGATGCCCCCGATGCCCTTGTAGACCACGAAACCCGAGGCCGCCACCGCCATGATCTGGAAGAAGACCACCCGCAGGGGCGAGTCGATGAAATCGTTCCACATAAGCTCGGCCGAGGCCACGTCGGAGATGTCGTTGATGCCGCCGAAGAGGCAGACCGTGAAGTAGCGGATGGTCCAGCCCATGACCACGGCGTAGTAGAAGCCCACGGCACAGCCCACCCAGATCATCCACATGCCCATCCAGGTGTACTTCTTGCCGGCGAAATCGCGCATCGAACCCATCGTGCCCAGGCGGGTCTTCTTGCCCATCGCGTACTCGGCGATGATCAGGGGGATGGACCACATGAAGAGGAAGATGAGCCAGCCGATCATGAACGAGCCGCCACCGTTGGCCGCCGCCTCCCTGGGGAAGCGCCATATGTTGCCGGTGCCCACGGCCGCGCCTATGGTGGCCAGGACCAGACCCATCCGGCCGCTGAAGACCTCGCCGCCCTCACCGCCTTCACCACCGTCGTCGCCATCATCGTGCCGGATAAGGTGTGCCATGGATGTGTGCTCCGCTAGTCGTCAGTCGTCCCAGAGATGGGCATCCTCGGGATTCAGCTTGCGCCGGTCGGCCTCGGCGGCCACGCCCACGAAGTAGTACAGTCCGCCCCAGACGGCGCCGTACATGATCACCATCATGAACGCGATTGCCAGAGTGTCTTTCCAGCCCTCGCCGAATCCCACAACATCATCCACCCAGAAGATATAAGGTGAGGATGGACCAAATCGTGAGTAGACATCGGCACCGCGAATGTCTCGTCCTTTGATGTAGTACTTGATGATATTGGATTCTTCCACTTCGGGAATGACGGCTTTGAAGGTGCCACTCTCCCGGGTGGCTTCCAGCTCGTTGATCTCTTTCATCGGAACTTCTATCCATTGATCGCCTTCAACTTGATAGTACATGGACAGGGAGTCTTTTACCAGATTATCTTTGTTCTTGACATTGACGATGATCTCGTAATCGTCCTTGGCGTAGAATTGCTTGTGTGGGAGTTCATGTTCGAGGACCGGGAAGCGGGCCTCGGCCAAGGAATGATAGGAACCCTGTTTGGCGATACGGGTCTGGTCGGCTGATTGGGTAAGGTCCATGTTGGAGAGGAGTTGCAAACGGGAGGTGGCCTTGATGTACTGGGCCTCGGCATGCTGACCACCTTGTTCTTGGCGGTTCAGCTCGATGGTGTAGGCCATGACCCCTTGATTGGCATATAGCCAATCGGTGATATCACCTGAGACACGATAGTATGTCCATTCGGTGTAACCTGTTAGATTCATCAGTTCATCCACGAGGTCTATCAGGAGCTCCTCATCTGGAGCCTCCTCGTCCTTGAAACCCCAGGGCCATATGAACAGCTCACCCGATGAATGGTAGGATATCGAGGTTATGACATTGTGCTTGCCGTCGTGCTTTTCGCTGCATCCGGTGGCTCCCTCCAAGCACTCCTCCCACGTGGGCCAGGTTCCCGCCTCGTAACCCTGATATGAGTCCAAGCGCCAGATCAACTCCTCGATGGCCTGGGTCTCGGGTTCCGAGAAACCACCGTCGATGTCCTCATCGATCAGACCGTCGCCGTCATTGTCGGTGTGATCAACGTCTTGGGCGTCCTCGTCCACACCGTCTGGATCAACGAATTCGTTGCGAGGTACACCGTCAATACAATAGATGGGGGGACAATCACCATCATCATCGTAATCATCCTGGGGACCGTGATAGGTCACTGAGCCGGGATTGTCATCGTCCAAGGTCCATTCAACTCCACCTTCGGTGACCACCGAATGCTGAGTGTTGTGGGACCATTCCAGGGGATAATTGCGGTTTATATCCACGCCATCCCGTTCTTCCTCGAAATTGTCACTCTGGTCATTGTCGCGCATGTTCTTGCGCCAGCCGTAGCCTCCAGTCCAGGTATCCCGATCGTACTGATAGCCATCGGGGTTGAGCATCGGCACCACCCAAATCTCACGATTGTCCACTAGATAGGTGATGCGGCCCTCAATGGGGTCCTCATCAATGCCCTCGTCGACAATACCATCGCCGTCATTGTCAAGGCCATCGAACATTGCCTGGCCGGCCTCATTGGTGCGACCTCCCTGTTCGCCATCACCGTCATCGTCAATACCGTTCAAGGGGTCCTCATTCACCTTGCCATCATAATCGTTGTCTGTCGGGTCGGCGCCATAGAATTCTGTAAGAAAATACATGTAGTATAGTGGGACCTGAATGGACATCCATTCATTGGCATGATGGTTCCCCACAATCAGTACGGTATCCTCTTCAGGATCATCGTAGTAAGGTGTCTCCTCGCCAACCCCATCGGATATCTTCATACCCCAGATGGATTTGGATTTCCAGGTCTGTCCATAATCTGTGTTCTCGGTGAGATCGTAGAGTTGGGATATCTCGGGATGGTTGGCGGCGATGCGTTCCATTTCCTCGTATATCTCCTGATAATCCCGATAATCATCGAAATAGGGATCGAATGGGAAGGTGTAGTTCGCATCAGGACCGTATCCTTCGGGAGCACCGCCATCAGTGAGACCGTTTGGTGCATCTGTCGTGATCAAGGCCGGCTGACCCAGGCTGCCGGTGAAGCTGACGGTTACGATGAATAGGCCTACAAGAAGAGCGAACGAACGCATCTGTCGCACCGTCGCTGCCAAGGTCGGAGTTGCTATAAAGGTTCCTTCAGGCCGGGTCCTTTCCCATCGATGGCTTCGGCCCATCGCCAGGGCCCGGGGAGGGTCAGGGTGGCGGTTCGACGACCCTCGTGTCCCCTGGTTTTGCGCTCCGGTCCCCGACCAGCGTCAGCCCGATGCCCGCCAGGATGACCGCCCCTCCCAACAGCTCGACCCAGGCGGGCCACTCGCCCAGCAGGGGTATGGCCAGCAGCACCGAGCCCACCGGCTCACCCAGCAGGGTCACCGACACCCAGTAGGCCGGTACATGGCGCAGGGCCCAGTTCAGCACGGTGTGGCCTCCCAGGGTGGGCACCAGGGCCAGGGCGGCGAACAGCAGCCACTCGCGGCCATCGGAGATGACCAGGTCGCCGGGCTCCAGCTCTCCCCCCGGCACGACGGCCAGGAGCAGGGCCATGACCCACAGGGTGACGGCGGCGAATCCGTAGACCACCAGGGCGTAGACGGGCAAGTTCACCTGGACCCGTATCCGCCGGCCGGCCATCATGTAGACCCCCGCGGCCACCCCGCCGGCCACCGCCAGAAGGTTGCCGGTAAGGTCCCCGAAACCCAGGGAATGACTGCCCGCCACCAGCAGGACCATGCCGGCAAAGGCCGATACGATGCCCACGACCCCCGGGCGGCCCACCCGCTCGCCGTAGAGATGATGGCCGATGGGGGCCACGAAGAGGGGATGGCAGGTGACCAGGAGCACGGCCGCGGCCACCGAGGTGAGCTTCACCGCCCAGATGAAGGTGGCAAAATGGAGGCCCAGGACCACCCCCACCAGGACCATGCGCATCAGCCGTTGCCTGTGCCTGCGCCAAAGGCCCACCAGCTCAACCCTGCAGTTGCGAGCCACCCAGGGTATGAAGATGAGGGTGGCCAGGCTCATGCGATAGGCGCCCACCAGCACCGGATGGCTGTCGGTCCAGCGGATGAAGATGGCGGCGAAGGAGACCGAGACCATGCCCACCACCAGGGCCGGGAGGGCCAGATGATGGGGCATGGTGGAGTTGGGTGCTGAAGATGTATGGATATTGGGAGCTGGGGGTATGGGATCGCTATCAGAGGGTACCGAAGGGGTGGGAACGGAGGTGGAATTGAAGGTGGGTTTGGAGGTGGAATTGGAGGTGGTGGTATCGCTCCGGGTTCGGGTCTCGCCCACGCTCCCACCAGCCTAGCCGGTGACCCCGACGATGAAGACCAGCTGGATGCAGCCGATGAAGAAGCCCAGGACGAAGCCCAGCTTCACGATGAGCCCCAGCTCCCGGCGGGCCACCTCGAAGACCAGCTCCTCGATGCGGTCATCGGAGAAGGCGGCTATCTTGCCCTCGATGAGGTCCTTGAGCTCCAGCTTGTCCTTGAAGTCGGTCATCATCTGCTCCTGGAAGCGGTCCACGGCGGAGGCCACCTCCTTGGACACCGATCGCTGGATGGAGCGCACCAGGCCCCCGTGGATGACCCGCAAAGGACCCAGCTCCTGCAGGGTCGGCGAGGCCAGCTTCTCGGCCACCAGGTCCTCGGCCTGCTGGCAGGCGATCTCCTTGATGTTCAGGGTCTCCAGGGTCTGGGCCAGGTCCTCCTCGTTGATGAGCTCCCGCTGGATGGTGGTGGCCACGCTGGTGGACATGGCTCCCCGCCGGGCCGGGATGACGCCCTGGACCTTGAACGGGCCCCAGCCCCGGGGGCGCCGGGGATGGAAGAGCATCTTGATGGCCAGCCAGTTGGTGCACCAGCCGATCAGGGCTCCCACCAGGGGGATGAGCATGAGCACGGGGTCGAACTCGGCCACTGATTCACCGTGGCAGCGCAGAACCCCGCGGGCCAAAAAGGCTACCGGTGAGGTCTCGCCTCCGGGAAGAACGAGCTGACCGTCCAGCAATAGGCGCTTCAACGGAGGGTTCAAGATAGAATCCAATGGAGTTGCCAGATGGGGTCTCCCCAGAGACACTCCATGATCGAGGTGATTCGAGGCAATATTACAGGTCAAAGAGGAGGCGCGGGCAGGAGGCGCAGGCGGGAGGCTCGGCAAGAGGTACAGGCATAAGGCTCGGGCGGGTTGGTCCGGGGTTCAGCCCACCGAGGGGTCGAAATCGGGGTCCTCCTTGGTCTTCTCGCCGGGAGGGGCGTAGCCGCTGGTGACCCCCAGGATGGAGAGGCTCTCCTGGATCCCAGCACTGAACCTGGTCAGTTCCTCCACTTCCAGCTTCAACTGCTCCAGCCTGACCTCCATCTGGAGCACGTACCGGCTCAGCTCCTCCACCTTGGTCTCCAGGGCCGCTACCCGATCGATATCTTGGGACATGGTACCGCCATACGATGGTGCCGGCGCACCTTGAACTGGGGGGTGAAAGGCCCGGTGGCTTGAAAGGCTTTGGCCCGAAGGGGGGGTTTAATTACTCATTCTGGCCAGAACAGGCCCCTGACCGGCTATGTCCTTTTATATAGGGGCCTGCCTGACGGTTGCCATGCCTGCGTCCCCGGATGATAGTTTTTCAAGCCCCGGAGAGAGTGGTTTTCAAATGGACGTTTCTGGTCGTTACTCCATCAATATCGTAAATGTGGTCGCCTCGGCTACCCTGGGTAGCGAACTCGATCTGCAGGATATTGCCTTCGAGCTGGATGGGTCCGAATTCGATTCCGAACGCTTTCCGGGTCTGATATACAAGATCAAGGAACCAAAGACCGCGGTGCTCATCTTCCGCTCCGGCAAGGTGGTCTGCACCGGCGCCCGTTCCATCGCCGACGTTCACACCGCCATCAACATCGTGGCCGACCAGCTGCGGGCCATGGGCCTGCCCATCAACAGCGACTGCCAGGTGAAGATCCAGAACATCGTATCCACGGTGAACCTGGGTGCCAACCTCAACCTGATCCAGATCGCCATGGCCTTCGGTTTCGAGAATGTCGAGTACGAGCCCGAGGCCTTCCCCGGACTGGTCTACCGCATGGACGAGCCGAAGGTGGTCCTGCTGCTCTTCAGCTCGGGCAAGATGGTCTGCGTGGGAGCCAACAAGATACCCGACATCAAGGCCGCCGTCAGGAACATCTCCGAGGAGCTCTCCACCGCCGGTCTGCTGGGCACCTCCACGGCACCCTACTAGTTCGGTCCCGGTTCCGACCAAGGGATGGGGAACTGCCTCCCCGACCCAGTCCCGTAGTTGTCACCAGCCTGGGGCTTGACCGGGCCGAAGCTCTGCTCAGAGATCGGCACAGCCATGACCGACCTGGAGAGGGTCATCGAGGGTGGGTTCCGGTTGCGGGTCCAACAGATCGTACCTTACAGCCAGACCATCGCGCCTGCGGCTGATTAGCCCCTGGGCGATGAGCTTGTCCGCCTGGTACTTCACCGCCGCGGGCGTGATCTTCAAGGCGGCTGCCAGACGCCGCTGGGTGATGCCCGGTTGGAGGCTCACTTGCTCTATCGCCTGCTCCTGTATAGCGGTTAGTGGCAGTTTGTCCCGGTCCATGCCGTTGCGCTGACCGGCGAGGTAGAAGCAGCGCAGATGACCCATCTTCTGACTCTTCACCAGCTCCTCCTTCTCCATCACCCGCAGGTGGTGGGCCAGGGTGCCGTTGTTGAGCTTTAGCTTATCCTTGAGCAGGGAGTAATGGGCTCCCGGCTGCATCAGCAGGGCGCCCTTGATCATGGACCTGGTCTCGTGGGCCAAGGGGTCCTCCCCCCGCCTGCGGCGACGATTGGTGGTCAGAGGGACCAGAGTGTTGGAGAGCTTGTAGCGGGTGGTCTCATCGGTGTAGAGATAGCTTGTACCCAGGATTATTACCATGGATACCAGGATGCCGGAATAGAGCTGGCGCTCACCCACCACCGGAGCAGGCATAGTCGCACCGTCATCTGAGGAATGTGCCTGGGGAACCACCTCGAGTTCCATCACGGCGGGATAGCTCCAGGCTCCCTCGTCGTCCTGGACCTGGAAGGTGATGAGGTGTGCTCCTGGAGTGAGCCTTTCAGCTTCCAGCTCGGGCTCCTCGCTGACAAGGCCGTCGATGTCGGAGGACCAGCGATAGGCCACCACATCTCCATCCTCATCTGAAGCCTCAGCCTGCAGGACGAGGTCCTGTTGTTCCTGGACCTGGATGGCTTGGTTGGATGCTGCTTTGTAGTGAAATTTAGCGTAGTCCAACGTTAGCGTTTCGGTTGAGCCATTGGAATTGTGGGAGGCTTCATACTGGTTATTATCGAACAATCCCAAAGAATACGAGTATTGACCATCATTGTAGGCGTTGTCATCGCTCCAGCTGTCCATGACGATGCTGAACATGTCGATGGTGGGCCGGGCGTTGATGTGGATGCTTGTGGTAAAAGACATCGAACGGGCCCCCAGATCATCCGCCACATCCAATGAAAGCAGATGATCGCCGGCCGAGAGGGTGGCGACGTTCAAGATCTTGGAATCGCCGACGAACCCGTCGATGTTGGAATCCCAGTTGTAAGATATTACCTCGCCGTCAGTGTCGGAGCTATCGGCAAAGAAAGTGACATCGTCGCCCTCGGTGAAGTTGGTGGCCTCGGGGGTGATTATGGTGGCGTTGGGCCGCCCGTTGACCTTCAGCTGGGTCTCAGCGGGGTCAGACCAGTTGCCATCGGTGTCCTGGACGTTGAAGGAGATGGTGTGGTTGCCGGGTGAAAGGTCGGCGGTGGTCACATTCTGTGTGGTGCCGATGATGCCATCCTGAGTGGAGCTCCATTGGTAGGCATAGACATCCCTGTTCAGGTCGTTCTCATAACCGCGGAGGGTGTAGTTGTATCCCTGGTTGACCAGGCTTGGTACATCGGGATCGATGACCGGCTCGGCCGAGGTCAGCGGGGAGGTGGCCGGGAGACCGATGACCAGCCCCAGGAGCAGGGCTCCCACAAGATAGGCTCTCAAGGCGCCCACACACTCCCATGAACCGATGAGTTGTCGGATCGGGGGCCGTCGCTGGCGATATTCACATCTGCTACCGTCCATTGCCAGCAGGAGCTGAACCCATTGAGGTCCCCGATCATAGTTCCTCCTGCTATATGGTGTAGCATTGATTTAACATTACTGGAAAAACACCATAACCTTTGTTGTAGGTTTGTTAAATTATTTATAAAGGCAGGGGGAAAATGGAACAATGAAATCCCTGAGAATAGATTACGCCTATCCTCTCCCCCAAACAATAATATAGTACCATATTATGGAAATCCCATGGGTTCCAAAGCTGTCCCGTTACCAACGTTGTTGGCAGAAAGGGACCCTAAAGGAAATGAAAAAATGGGCGTATTCACCGTCAAGATCAAGGTCAGGAACTGGCAGAACCGATTCCTTCCGCCCGATAAGGTCGGGCGGGAAGTGGAATGTGAAGCAATAGTCGATTCAGGAGCCATCGAGCTGGCTTTGCCGGCCGAACATATCGAGGAACTGAGATTGGAGCCTCTTGGTGACAAGAGGTTCTTCACCGCGGATGGCGCAAATCACACCTACCGCCTCTTCGGCATAGTGGAGCTTGAGGTCCAGGGCCGGACCTGCCAGGTAAGGGCCATTGAGCTGCCCCACGGAGCCAAGCCCCTGCTGGGTGCAATCCCTCTGGAGGCAATGGATTGGCATATCGACCCCCTAAGCCGAATGTTGGTGGGCAATCCCGATTCTCCCAACGAACCGCTCTATCCACTGTGCTGAACGGTCCCACCCTGCGGTTCATCCGTTCATGGTTCGGATGGTTCATCTACCACAGGAGATGGGGCACCTTCTGCATCATCCTCTGAGTCACCCTCCGGGTCGGTCTCGGCCTCCCTTTCCGACAACTCTTCGCCATCGGCCGAGGGCGTCTCCCCCTCTTCGCCGGCCTCCTCATCCATGTCACCCGGTTCAGTTTCCTTCATCGCATCGGGTGAGGGCTCCATTGCAGGCTCAGGCTCAGGCCCCTCCTCAAGCGCAGGCTCCTCCTCAGGCATTGTCTGAGGTTCCAGTCCATGTTCGTCCGGTCCTTGTTCGGGTAAAGGCCCAGGCAAGGGCACCCTTGCAGGGCCAGGCTCCACCAGGTAGGCGAACAACAGCCACCAGAAAGCGCCCACCCAGCCCAGGAAGATCATCCAGCCCACATTGGCATGGGCCCAGGTCAGGGCGTCGCCGCCGTAGTAGTGGCCCACCAGCACGATGATGGCCATGCGCAGGAGATTGGCCAGGTAGGCCGTCAGGATGCCCAGGGCCAGGAGCAAGCCCACCAGACGGTCGAAGACCTGGTACTCGGTGGCCACCCAGGCCAGGAAGGCGGCGATGAAGATGGTGGCCGAGTAGATGCCCGAACAGCCCGAGGCGATGGAGACCACCGAGGTGCGGCCCGCCTCCAGGTCCTGGTAGTAGAGTGAGCCCCCGTCGGCCCAGACCTCGTAGCCCAGCAGGCTCAGCAGGTTGTCCAGGGGCCGGGCCAGGAACATGTTGACGATGCGGGATTCGGCCAGGGTGTCGGTGTCGGAGGTGGCCGAACCGGTGGCCAGGTTGTAGATCGTGACCGGCACCACCAGCAGGAGGGTCAGCACGTTGAGGAAGATGAAGGCAAAGTCCCGCTCCCGCTCGTAGTTGGCCGGCACGTAGTTGTAGCCCAGGTAGACCGCGCCCAGGGTGAGGATGACGAAGTCGTTGGAGCCCAGCCGCCCGTTGAAGTAGATGTAGTTGGCCACCAGGTCGACGACGATGAGCGCCGCGCCGACCACCGGAAAGAGGACGGTCAGGCGGCCGCCAAGGGTGACCCGTTCCAGAAAATGGGAGGCGATGCTCTCGGTACCGGGAAGGTCGCCGGGCCGCTCACGCAGGAGCCGCACCAGGGTGTAGCCGCCGGCCAGGACCAGGGCCAGGCCCACCCATCGGGGCACCGCCGAGATGAGCAGGCTGATGGAGAGCCCCTCGAAGAGCACCACCAGGGCCACGAAGAAGCGGGTGGTGTA
>CAYLMJ010000019.1:0-1191 GCA_964384995.1 uncultured archaeon
GACCACGACCCCATACGCATCGATGGCGACGCGGACTTCGATGAAGCCCACGGCGTCATTGGCGGCAGCGGGACCGAGAACGACCCCCACCTCATCGACGGCTGGACCATCAACGGGACCGGTGCCGGATATGGCCTGTACATCGGGAACACCACCGAGCACTTCGTGGTCGGCAATTCCATATTGCACCATGCCAGCGGCAACGCCCAGACCTACCACTGGAACTCGGGATTGGTGCTCTACAACGTCATCAACGGGAAGGTGGCCAACACCACCGCCCGGGCCAATGGGGGTTCAGGGGTCCACCTTGAACAGACGGATGGGTGCTCGATCAAGGACAGTACCATTGACAGCAACACCGGCCACGGCATCTTCCTGGACGCATCGGCGGGCAACACGGTGACGGACAGCACCCTCGCCGGGAACGAGAACGGCATCGTGCTCGACGGGAGCGGTGACAACACCATCATGGACAACGACCTCACCGCCAATGGGGGCTGGGGGGTGGCCATACTCTCAGGAGAGGGGAACATGGTGCACCACAACAATTTCCGCTCCAACAACGGCACAGGCATCCAGGCTGACGACCACGGAGCTGACAACCACTGGAACGACACCTCGGACGAGGGGAACTTCTGGAGCGATTACGAGGGCAGGTACGTCCCGGGCGCCACCCACGATTGGCGGGCCTGGGACACCCCCTACGATACCAACGGCTCGTCGGGTTCCAACGATTCGCATCCCCTTGTGTTCATCCTGGGCGACCTGACGGCCCCAAGCCTGGAGGACATGACCTTTACCACCCATGGCACCACCGGGGAGAACATCACGTTCAAGGCCAACGCCTCGGACGATCTCGGCATCTTCGCCATGTTCGTGACCTGCTGGAACGATACCGATGAGGCGGGGGCGACCAACGTGTCCATGGAGGGCGACCGAACAGGCGCCCATGAGGAGGGGCAGTGGACCCGCGACATCACGGTCCCGGATGATCAGGGCCTGCCCTTGAACTACACCATCTCAGTGGTCGACCTGGGCGGGAACTGGCTCACCACGGAGACAGTGACCATCACGGTGGAGGACAATGACCCCCCGACCCTGGTGAGCGATGACAGTCCGGACGCCGGCACTACCGGAGACAGCTTCCAGTTCAACCTGAGTGCCGCGGACAACATCGAGGTCGATACCGTC
>CAYLMJ010000019.1:1291-41898 GCA_964384995.1 uncultured archaeon
AGACAGCTTCCAGTTCAACCTGAGTGCCGCGGACAACATCGAGGTCGATACCGTCCATGTCAACTGGACCCACGGCGGCCTGAGCGGCAACCTCTCCCTGACCGAGACCGATGGATACTGGCTCAACACCATCGACCTTGACCATGATCTCGGGGACCTTGTCTACCGCGTCCACATCAACGACACCTCCGGCAACCATCTCATCGGTTCCCAGCAGACGGTGACCGTCGCGGACAACGACCTGCCGACCCTGGTGAGCGACAACACTCTGGACGCCGGCACCACCGGGGACAGCTTCCAGTTCAATGTCAGCGCCGAGGACAACATCGAGGTCGATACCGTCTTTGTGAACTGGACCCATGGAGATCTGTCGGGCAATCTTTCATTGACCGAGACAGGAGCCCACTGGCTCGGCACCATCGACCTGGACCACGACACCGGCGACCTTGCCTATCTCATCTGCATCAACGACACCTCATACAACTATCGCATCGGCTCTCAGCAGTTGGTCAGTGTAACAGACAATGACGACCCCACGCTGGTGAGTGACAACGGTCTGGACGCCGGCACGACCGGGGACGGTTTCCAGTTCAACATCAGCGCCGCTGACAACATCGAGGTGGAAGCGGTACACATAGACTGGACCCACGGCGGCCTGGGCGGCAATCTCTCACTCACCGATACCGATGACCACTGGCTTGGGACCATCGACCTGGACCACGACACCGGCGATCTTGCCTACACCATCTACATCGAGGACACATCCGCCAATGAACACCTGAGCACCCAACAGCAGGCAACCGTGACCGACAACGACCCACCGGAGGCAGAGGCGGGCGGCAATATCACCTCATTCACTGGAAAAACGGTCGAGTTCGATGCATCGGCCAGCACCGACAACCTCGAAATTGCAAACTACACCTGGTACTTCGTATATGACAGCAAAGCGACATACCTGTACGATGCCATCGATGGGTTCATCTTCGATATCGAGGGCAACTACACCGTGGAGCTCACGGTCAGGGACGAGGCGGGCCTGAGCCACACGGACACCATCTGGGTGAACATCACCTTGGATACCGATGGCGATGAGATACCCGATCACCTCGATGATGACGATGACGATGATGGCCATCTCGATGTCGATGACGCATTCCCGCTGGACCCCAACGAGCATCTGGACACCGATGACGATGGCACCGGCGACAATGCCGATGACGACGATGATGGGGATGGCATACTCGACGTTGATGACGCTTTCCCATTAGACCCCAGCGAAAACCGTGACACCCGCCTGGGGCTCAAAAGAGATAACGCGGATACCGACGATGATGGGGATGGCGTGCTCGATGTCGATGACGCCTTCCCATTGGACCCCAACGAGCATCTCGATACCGATAGTGATGGTACCGGCGATGAAGCCGATGCTGACGATGATGGGGATGGCGTATTGGATGTGGATGACGCCTTCCCGTTGGACCCCTCCGAGGATACCGACACCGATGATGACGGCACCGGTGACAACGCTGACACCGATGATGACGGTGACGCTGTTCTGGATGTGGATGATGCCTTCCCACTTGACCCCGCGGCATCCAAGGACACCGACGGTGATGGCTATCCCGATGAGTGGAATACCGGCAAGACCGAGGCCGATTCCACCTCAGGATTGAAGCTGGACGCCTACCCCAACGATCCCGCCAAATGGCAACTGGAAGACACCCCCGTTGACGATGGGGATGACGATGACGACGACTCGCCCGCCCCCGGCCTGTTTATCTCAGCCATGCTGGTGGCTGGTGTGGCAGTGATGTGGCGCTGCAAGAAGGACCTCTAAGCGTTCACTGGCGAAAGCCCACTTGCTTTTGGCTCAGTAGGTCACCATGTCCTCGGGGTTCAGCAATCCCAGGGAGCGCTCCAGCTTCAAGGCCTCGGGGGTGCGGGCGGCCATCACACCTCTGACACTGAACGGCCCGGTCAGCGCCGCCTCCAGGGGCAACAGCTTGAACTCGCCCCTGGGCTGGGGGTGGAGGGTGAAGCTCTCGGTGCGGCTCTTGGAGAAGGCCACGGGATAGAGGTAGGCCACCGAGCCCAGGGTGGGGTGATTGCACACCAGCAGGCTGGCCCCCGGCGCCTCGTCCTCGCCTTGAGCTTCATCCCCGTTCGTCCTCGCCCCGTTGCCGGAGGGCGCAGGGAGCGGACCGTTGGAGGCCGCCGCCGCGTTGACGGCGGTGCGCAGTTCCGAGGGCAGCTGGTCCATGTCGATGGAGGCCAGGTCCAGGCCCTCCTCGCCCCCGATGGGGAAGGCCGCCACCACCTCCCAGCTCTCCAGGAAGCTCTTGGGCAGTTTCTTGCCCTGGGTCCAGCGCTTGGTCGTGTCCTCCATCACCTCGTGGAGGGGCACCTCCTGAACCCTTAGCTGGGCCAGGGCCAGCTGGAAGGCCTGGCGGGCCTGGGGGTCGTCCAGGTCCTGGGTGTGGGCCACCAGACGGTGCAGCTGCCGGTCCATCTCCGTGGCGCCTCCGGGCAGGAATGAGCGGGTCCGGTAGAGCCGGGGCACCAGTCCCCGGGCCTGGCCCACGCCCTCCTCTCCGGCGGTGACCGCCCACTCCAGGGCCTCGCGGTAGACCGTGGCGGCAAAGTCGGGCAGGCCGAAGTGGTATAGCTCGTCGCCCAGCCGGGTCAGCTCCCGGGAGCCCAGCACCGGGGCCTCGGTCAGCTCCTCCCGCAATCGCCCCATGGTCTTCTCGGCGGCCACCCCCTCCCCCAGCTTCAGCTGGCTCAGGGCCAGGGCGAAGCGACAGCGGACCCGCATGGGGGCGCTCTTGGGCGCCAGTCTCATGGCCTGCTGGAAGGCCCTCACACCACCAAGGGGATAGTCCTGATGGAGCCGGGCCAGACCGTGAAGGTAGTGCTGCTGGGCCCCCTTGAGGGGCTGTTCGGCCACCAGGGCCAGCAGGGTGCAGCGGTCGAAGGCCGCCTCGGCCCACTCCCCCTCGCCCTTGGCCAGCCTGAGCAGGCCCACCGCCTGGTAGAGCACCAGCAGTTCCCCGGCGTAGAGCTGGCGGAGCCACAGCCGCTCCCGGTAGGGCAGCTGGGTGGATGAGCGCTGGAGGTTCTGCTGGAGATGGTCGATGAGGTCCACCAGCTGGTTCAGGGCCTCCTCGTACCAGCCGCCCACCATCATCTCCCTCAGGCTCTCGCGGTAGGTGAGCACCTGGGCCAGGGGCTGGATGTGGCTCAGCAGGTTCTGGAAGGGCTCCAGGGCCACCTCGTGGATGGGCTCGCCGCGCAGGTGGTGGTAGAGGGGCTTGAGGTCCACCGGCCCCATCTGGATGTTCTCGGGCCCCTGCTCCTCGGCCCCCTCCAGGCGGGGGTGGGCCACGGCGGCGTTCATCAGGTTGTCCATCAGCCACGATAGCTTGGGGTGGGCCGGGAAGGTGGAGTGCTTCTTGAGCATGTAGGCCATCTCGCCGTCCCGCAACTGGTGATAGAGGCGGTTGAAGCGCTGGCTCAGTTCCCCGGAAGTGCCCTCGGCCAGGGTGTGCAGGAGCACGGCGGGGCTGGCCACCCGGTAGGGATGCTCCATCTTCTGGGCGTTGAGGTGGATCTTGAAGTCGTTGGATATCAGCACCGTGTCACAGCCCTCGGCGGCCTTCTGCCGGGCCAGCTCCATCAGCGAGACGTCGGTGCTCTGGGGACCCTTGCGGCCCAGTACCTTGCGCAGGCCCTCGATGGAGCCCGAGGGGAGTCGCTGGACCTCCAGATTCTTGCGCACGGCCGAGGCCATGCCCATGCGCTGGCCCCCCTCCACCGTGGGAAGATTGCCGATCTCGTCCAGCACCTGGGGGGTGGTGACCAGATGGGCCTCCACCTCCTTGGCCCCCTGGGTGAGCATGGAGACTATCTCCTCGGTTCCCACCCGGGCCAGACTGATGAACAGATTGGCATCCAGCACGAAGCAGAGGGCCATTCGAGCTCCCGAACCCGTGTCCGCATATAAGATGTGGGATAACCGGAGGCAGGGAGGCCGGAGAGGGCAAGGGACCCCGTGACCGGTGGATCGGGACCCGACCGGCAAGCCTAATAGATGGAACGGCCATGCTCGGCGAAGGCGGCATCGACCAGTGGCGAACTGTCAGGATTGTGGAGCCCATACCGATACCGAGGACGGGAGCTGTCCCTTTTGTGGACGCCCCCTGGAGATCCCGGAAACGGATGCCTCCCACGCCAGCGAGTCGCTGCCACCCGCACTCTCCAGCCTCCCAATTGCATCGAAGAAGCCCGCCAGGTCATTGACCGAATCCCTCTCCCGGACCATCGACGCCTCCAGGTCAGGAGCCTCCACCGGACCGTCAGAGCCGGCAATGCCCGATGGTGGTGAGGAAGAAGAAGAAGAAGAAGAGGTGGTTGAGGATGAACAAAATGGATTGGAGCAAGAGAAGGAGGCGGCAATAGAGGGAAGCGAGGATGAAAGGGATGATGATGAGGAAGATGGGAAAGATGAGGGTGAAGAGGAGGTTGAAAAGGATGACGGAGAGGATGACGGGGACGAGAGGGATGAAGATGAGGAAGATGGGGATGAAGGTGACGGTAAGGATGAAGAGGATGGGGACGATGAAGATGATGAAGATGAGAGGGATGAGAAGGATGGGGATGATGAGGACAAGGGGGCCGAGGCAGAGGACGAGAAGGATAGTGACCCAGGCTCCGAGCCAGGGTCTGAGCCCAGTGAGCCTCCTTTGCCTCCCGGGGAAACAGTAGTTGAATCCGTGGCCGATATGGCCGCCCGTTCGGACCCCACGCCGGCACCTTTCCGGACCCGGCCCAAACGGAAATGGCTGGCTCGCAGTGAGCCCGTTCGCGTCCCGGTACGCAAATACTCTCTCGGCCAGGATCCCAAGAAGCGCATCGAGAGGGAGGCGGCCATCGCCAATTACATGGGGATGGAGATCGGCGACGGTGCCACACCCTATTCCGGGCCCCAGCCCTGGATGGTCCTGGTGGTGGTGGTCGTCGTCATCATCGCCGGCATGGGCCTGCTCATCGCCATGAGCGACACCGGGGAGGAGACCCCCTCCATCTCCCTCTCCTCGCGGCGCACCGGGGAGTTCACCTACCAGGTCACGGTCACCAAGGCCAAACCAACGGCGGGCCTGGAGGCCTTCACCTTCAACCTGATGGACGATTTCAAGCTCAACTACCAGACCGGCAAGGTGGGCCTCCAGAACGCAACCGGGGTCTGGGAGGGCATCGATGTAACCTGGGCCGATGGAAGGGTCAACGATGCCCAGCCCTACAACGACCGGGCCGACCGGGCAGCATCAGCAGGGGGAGCCTACGAGGACCCGGTGCAGGCCCAGGTGCGCATCGAGGCGGTGCTGATGGGAGGCCAGGAGAACTCCTCCTACCAGCTCAGCGAGGGGCCCATTTCGGTATCCTTCATCGACTCCGACAAGAACGGGCGCCTGACCGCCGGGGACCTCTTCAACATCCAGGGCCACAGCGGATACCACCCGGCCGTCGACGACCACTTCCTGGAGCTCAGGTACGGACCGGAGGAGAAGGTGGTGGGCCGGACCAAGCTGGGCACCAAGAGGATCTTCGCCCCTCACATCAACCTGGAGTCCATCGAGGACAGCAACGGCACCTACCACGTCAAGGTGGTGGACGCCACCGATATGCGGAACCTCACCTTCTTCCAGTACTTCCTCAAGGACGCCAGCGGCACCACCCAGCAGTTCGGCGAGATCGAGATCCAGTACCTGGGCAACGAATGGACCGGCATCGACATCACCTGGGACGACGAGGGCTTCCACGACCCCAGCCCGGGGAACGGCATGGCCGATCGCAACCAATCGGCGGGCAAGCCCTACACGGACCCGGGTCAGGCCCAGGCCCGCATCGAGCTGGTGAACAGCCACAACGACTCCGGGCGCCCGCTGTCGGTCACCTTCATCGACCACGACAAGAACGGCAAGCTGACCGGCGGGGATGAGTTCCTGATCCTGGGCAACAGCAAGGAGCACAAGGCCACTGACGCTTACATCTTCGACATCAAGTACGACCTGAACTACGAGAGCGCCGGCGATACACGGCTGGGTTGAGCGAGGGAACAAAACCAGGATACCGCCCGCCTCCTGCCCTTGCCTTTGCTTGCCTCCTGCCTGCCTTCTGCCTTTGCCTGATGCCGCCTACCTTTGCTTGCCTCCTGCTTTGCCTGTGATGATGAATTGCCAAGGCGGTGAGGGGGAACCGGGGACAAATGGGGGAGTTCCCACATCATCATTTTTAAGGATTGGAACGAACCAATCCCTATGAAAGATTCCGTGAGTCCGGTTGTCGCCATCATCTTGATGATCCTTATCACGTTGATCTTGGGTGCGATCCTTTACAGTTGGGCAAGCTGTGGTTGTGTGTCAGGTGAGCCTGCACCAATTGTCCAATTGGATACCAATAAAGAAGGTGAAGATTACAGGTTGACCGTCACCAACATATCTTCAGAGAAGTTTCTGGTAGCCTACGCGTACTTCCTCAAGGATGACTCCGGCCTGACCAAGCAGTATGGTGAGATTGCGCTTCAGAACATCAGTGGAGAATGGCACGGAATAGATGTCACCTGGGATGACAAGGGACCTCATGATCCTGTACCTGACAATGGTTTGGCTGACAAGCCCGCGACGATCTTGAACGCATATTCAGACCCTAACCTGGCTCAAAATCGAATTGATTCTGTGAAGAACGGGTGTCAAGTGGATCTCCCGAATCAGAAGAGTGAGGGTAACATCTCGGTCTCCTTCATCGACGCTGATGTGGATGGAAGATTTACCATTGGCGATCACTTCATCGTAAAGGGTCACACTGCATCCCATCCGGCCAACGATGACTGGAAGCTGGAGATAAAATACAAGCCCACCGACGATACTATCGGCAGCTTCAAGCTGGGAGGCAGATAGAGAAGATAACCTCAGGAAAGGAATGAAGAAAGTGATAGGATGAAAAGAATTGAGATAAAGCTACCTGAACTGCCAGACCATGTATGGGAGCGGATAAAGAAAGCCGCCGGCAACAGCATGGATTACCCTCTGAAGTACCCAATCAAGAAGCAAAGTCGACTGCCTGCCATTGCCTGTGTTTGCCTGGTGGTGTCTCTGCTAACGATCGTATCGGCCATACTGTATGTCATGGCCTCCTCATATGATGCATATGGATATGGCGGACACTCACCAATAGTTCAGATCGATTGCACCGAGGACAGCAATGGTGACTATCACTGCAAGGTCATCAAAATCTCTATGAATTATGACCTGGAGGCATACCAGTATTTCCTCAAGGACAACACCGGCCTGACCAAGCAGTTCGGCGAGATAGGCTTGCAGAACATCAGTGGCGACTGGCACGGTGTCGATGTGACCTGGGATGATAACGCTCAGGCCGATCTCATCCCTGGCAATCATTTTGCAGACCGCCACACCAACGCTGGCGGAGCCTACACCGACCCCTATCAGGCCCAGGTTCGCCTCGATGATGTCCAAACCGGCTACCAGGGAACCAAGGGCAACCAGAAAGGCGAGGGCACCATCTCCGTCCTGTTCAATGACAAAGACCGGAATGGCAAGCTAACGGCCGGGGACGAGTTCCTGATCAGAGGCAACTCCCGTGACCACACAGCCAATGACGATTACAAGCTGGAGATCAAGTACGACATCACCGACGACACCATCGGCATCTTCAAACTGGGGGCTTGAGGCGACCACACTTTTCCTGGGCGACCAAAATCGAATTGTACCACTTGTCCATACCAAAGTTCGGTGACGGTCCTTGGCCCTTTGCCATGCCTGCGGTACAGAGCTGAACGATGAGGTGGTCGAGTGTCCCATCTGTATCATCAATGAGACCGGCCCGGGGGCAGTCCGTCATGGCACCCTTTCTGACATCATAGAGCAGAGTGCCCTTCCGCCATCACCTCATTCTGATGAGGATTATGATGAGGATTATGATGACCCTTGGCAGAACCAAAAGGGAACTCCCCGGATGGCCCTGTTCGCCGTCCTGAGCAATGTCATCCTGGCCCTGGTGTTCATCGTGGCCTTCTTTGATCCCATCGGCATCTGGGAGGACGACGACGATGACGAGGAAGATAGATCACCCTGGTATGATGGATTTACCTGGGAGGACCCGGTGCCGCTGGTGACCCTGGACGTCATCAAGAACGCAGATGATGACTACATCGTGCGGGTCCTCAAGGTCAGCGACAACTATGACCTGCCAGTATACCAGTTCCAGCTCCTGGATGAGACGGGCTCGATGAGGCAGTCCGGAGAGATCGAACTCCAGAACCTCAGCGCGAGGTGGCGCGGCATAGATGTCACCTGGGACGACAAGGGGAACGCCGATATCAATCCCGGGAACCGGAAAGCCGATCGGTCAGCAATGGCTGGTGGTTCGTACACCGACCCAGCTCAGGCTCAGAGGCGCATCGAGGCGATACAGGCTGGTTTTCAGATGGATGTGTGGAACCAGAAGAGCGAAGGCAACATCTCGGTCTCTTTTACCGACAACGACCGCGATGGGAAGCTCACCAGTGGTGACGTCTTCCATGTTCGGGGCTACAACGACATCCATCATCCCGCCAGCGATGGCTACTCGCTCAGGGTCCTGTACGATATCACCGATGATGTGGCGGGCACCATCAGGTTGGGCTCCGGGAATTGACCTGAAAGTGCCCTTAGCCTGAGCCCTGCCAGATGTAGTTCAGAACCATGGCGGAAGTGGGGATATGGGGATAAATGTGGGATATCCCAGGTTCCGATTATATAGCAGGAAACGACAGCAGTACATAGAACCAAATCGTGATGAACCATGACCCAAACCCAACTCACCATGATGCTGAGCGCAGATACGCGGATCAAGACCCGCCTCCTGCCCAGCGTTTCCCAGATGAAATAGTCTCAGAGCCTTGAGGGTCAGCCCTGCGCTGTCCGCAGGTCTGACCCCCGAGAGATGGTCGCTAAGTCTGCCACCGGCATGTCCAAATAAGGGTTGAAGCATATCTTTGACCTGGTGAGTTTCATGTACCTGGGTTCCGATGATGGTCCTGGATCTATCGATGAGACAGATAATGAGACCTCTGAACAAGAAAACAAGGAGGATAAGGGCAGGCAGGAGGAGACTGGAAAATCTAAGATCTCTTTCCCACCACCGACCTCTCGCGTACCTGTGCGGGAGGACTCCAACGAAGAAGCCCTGGGCATTCCCGTCAACCTCATCGCCTACGTCATCTTGGGTCTGTTGGCCATCGCGGGATGGTTCTATCCTCTTGCCGAGGATGACGATGATGATGAGGAAGGAACGACACCTCGCATAATATTGCTCGAATCGACCCAGGGAAGCGACAATACCATCGTGGTCACCGTTATCGGGACACTCGGCGCTGAGAAGCTAACTGACCTCGATTACATGCTGAAGGACAACACGGGTCTGACCAAGCAATACGGAATCATAGGTTTGCAGAACTACACTTCCAAATATGAAGAAGATGATGTCTGGCATGGTATCGATATTACCTGGGATGACGACGGGGACAACGACCTTGCTCCTGGCAATGGGAGGGCCGACCGCAACGCCTCGGCGGGCGGTCCGTACACCGATCCTGTTCAGGCCCAGATCCGCATCGATGATGTCCAGGCGGGCATTCAAGAGTATAAACCGCACCAGAAGAGTGATGGAACCATATCGGTCTCATTCATCGACGGTGACCGAGATGGATTTCTCACCCAGGGAGATCGATTCATAGTCAGGGGTTTTAGTAAGAATCACACGGCGAACTATGATTACAGTCTGGAGATTGTGTACCGTCCAACCAGGGAAACGGTCGCCAGTTCGGTATTCTTCAAGCACTTCACCCCCCTGACCGCCCTCTTCTCCCAGTCCAACGATGATGGTTCATACACCATACATGTGGTCCAGACCACCTACGACGCCGACCTGGCAGCCTTCCAGTTCTTCCTGAAGGACCCCTCCTACCGAACCTACCAGTACGGTGAGATAGAGTTGCAGAACATCAGCGGTGAATGGCACGGCATTGACGTGACCTGGGACGATGATGGGGTCAACGATACCAATCGGGGCAACAATAAGGCTAACCGAGCCTCTTCTGCTGGCGGCGCATACACCGATTCCACTCAGGCCCAGATACGCATCGATGATGTCCAGGCTGGAAATCAAGGGAAGAAGGCCAACCAGCGAAGTGAGGGAAATATCTCGGTCACGTTCCACGACAACGACTTCGACGGCAAGCTCTCGGCCGGTGACATCTTCATGGTTGACGACACAGCCGACGATGAGCATTACTTCGAGCTGAAGTACGATTACACCAGCAATATCATCGCCAGCATCAAGCTGGGCTGAGGTTGGAACCGGCAAGCCTTATCTGACCTGACCATTCACCTCCCGATGCGCATAGCCGTGGTCGGCGCCGGGGCCGTGGGCTCCCTCCTCGGGGCGTTGCTCGCCCGCGAGGCAGAGGAAGGGCAGGAGGGTCTGGCGAGGCAAGAGGTGAAGACTGGGCAAGCGGGGCAGGTCGGTGATGGCAAGCCATCCCCTGGTCATCATGTGGTCCTCATCGACCGTGGGTCTCGCTTGGAGGACCTTCGGGACAGTTCGGGATTGGTAGTTAAAAGTAACTACATTGCCTCTTTCACCGTCGATATCGCGCCCGAACCTAGACCCGGGACGGTGGCCGTCTGCGACTCGCCGGGCCGAGCCGCTGAGCTCTTGGGTGGTCCCGCCGAGGTGGTCCTGCTATGTGTCAAGGGCTTCCATACTGAGACGGCGCTCAAGGACCTGGAGCTGGCCGCCGACCCCGCGCTGGTGGGTCCCGAGACCCTCATCGTCTCGTCCCAGAACGGCGTGGACAACGAACCCGCCATCGCCCGCGCCTTCGGCTGGGAGCGGACGGGCGGTGGTGTGGTGATTGTAGCCGCGAGCCTCGAGCCCGGCGAGAGGCTGCGGACAAGGACACCGGAGGTGGCCGCAGCCGCTTCGCTGGACCATGATAGAGCCATCCGCTGTGACCGGCCGCCCAAAGTGGACCTGGGCCTCTACGGTCCCGAGGGCACCCCGGCGCCCTCCCTGGCCCCGCAGTGGGCCCGGAACAGGCTGAAGGCCCTGGCCGGGGCGCTCAACGGCTCGGGGGTGCGCACCCGCATCGTCGAGGATATCGAGACCCGGCTCTGGCGCAAGCTGGTCTCCAACGCCGCCATGAACCCCCTGACCGCCGTCACCGGCCGCACCCTGGACGAGCTCGCTGGCTCGCCGGCGCTGATGGAGCTTGTGGAGGCGGCCATGCACGAGGCCGCCGCCGTGGGCCGCGCCGAGGGTCACACCATCCCCGACAAGGTCATCACCCTCTCCCTCAAGGCCATGGCCGGGCTCACCGGTTTTGCCCCCTCCATGCTGCAGGACATGCGGGCCGGCCGGCGGCTGGAACTCGAGGGCCTGGTGGGAGCCGTCACCCGCAGGGGCCGCGAGCGGAACATCCCCACCCCGGTGCTGGACACCCTGGAAGCCCTCTTATCGGGGATGACCGGTTCTTTCACCATCATTGGTAAGCAAGGCTAGGGCAGGCGAACCAGGCAAAGGCAGGCAAAGGAAGTGGAATGTGAGAGCCGGGCCACCAATCAACTATTTATAACCCCCCCTGGCTTGCCGCCCACCCGGTAGGGAACACCCAGGCCTGTGGCTCAGGCTGGCCTCCCTTTCCGGCCCTTCCTTCCCTTTCAGGAGCAATAAAATGGCTCGCATGCATGCCCGCCGCAAGGGCCGTTCCGGCTCTACCCGCCCCTTCCGCACCGAGGCCCCAGAATGGGTCACCATGGGTACTCCCGAGATCTCGGCCAAGATAACCGAGCTGGCCAAGGAGGGCCACTCCAGCGCCCGCATCGGCATCATCCTCCGCGACCAGTACGGCATACCCCAGGTCAAGACCGTCACCGGAAAGTCCATCACCGAGATAATGGCCGAGGAGAAGGTCGCCTCCGACCTGCCCGAGGACCTGACCCACCTGATGCGCAAGGCGGTGCGCCTGGGCGAGCACCTGGGTCACAACCCCAAGGACCGGCACAACCGCCGGGGACTCCAGCTAGCCGAGGCCAAGATCCTGCGCCTGGCCCGCTATTACAAGAACTCTGGCCGCCTGCCTGCCGATTGGAAGTACTCCCTGGACCGGGCCAAGCTGCTGGTGGAGTAGAATGGCCGGGGGCCCCGACACCCCATCCCCAGCGAAACCAAAGGCCAAGACCGAGGAAGATAGCGACCCAAAGGAGCCTGAGGGCCCGAATCGGGACCCAGACCCAGATCCTAACCCGGACTCAAATACTGAACCAAATTCAGAACAAAAACCAGAACCAGGATCCCCGACCAAGGCCCTGTGGGAGGCCGCCCGGCAGATGGCCGACCTGATAAGATCCAAGGAGACCCCCCTGCGGCTCATCGGCCACTACGATGGTGACGGGCTCACCAGCTCCGCCATCCTGGCCATAGCCCTGGAGCGAGCCGGTATCCCCTTCCAGCTCACCAGTGTCACCGGCCTGAACGAGAACGTGGTCCAGCGCCTGGCCGCCGAGGCCCCAGAGAGGGTCCTGCTGTGCGACATGGGCTCGGGCCAGAAGGAACTGCTGGGCACCCTGGCCTCCACCAAGGTGCTGGTCGTCGACCACCACACACCCCAGGGTGAACGGCCAGCCAACATGACCGAGATGAACGCCCACGAGCTGGGTGTCGATGGCACCTACACCGCCTGCGGGGCCTCCATGGCCCTGACGGTGGCCGTGAGCCTGGACGAGGCCAACTGGGACCTGGTCCAGCCCGCCCTGGCCGGCATCATCGCCGACCGCCAGCATCTGCCTCGACCCCGGGGACTCAACGCCGAGCTCATCCAGGAGGGTGTGGAGCGGGGCCATCTCATTATGGACCAAGGGCTGGCCCTGCCCTCGCAAGTTCCCCTGGCCCGCTCCCTGGCCAACTCCCTGGACCCCTACTTCGTGGGACTCGCCGGCCGGGAACCGGCGGCCGACACCTGGCTGGGCGAGCGGGGATTGGACCCCTCGGCCACCCCCGATGACCTGTCCGAGAAGCAGAGGCGGCGATTGGCCTCGGAGCTGGTCCTGACCCTGCTAGCCCAGGGGGCCACTTCCGAGGGTGTGGAACGGCTCTTCTTCCCCTGCTACAGGCTCAGGGATTACCGGGTCGAGGGTGACCTGGTGGAGGCCACGACCCTGGCCGCCTCGGTGAACGCCACCGGCCGGGAGGGCGAGCGGGCCCTGGGCGTGGCCGCGGCCATGGGCGACCCAAAAGCCCTGGGCCGGCTGATGAAATTGCAGGCCACCTTCGACGCCCGGGTCCGCCAGGGCCTCATGGAGCTGGAGACCGGGGGAGCCCGGACCAGTCCGCTGGGCCGCTTCCAGCACTTCGAACTGGGTGAGCCCACAGTGAAGGGGGCGGTGGCCGGACTGGCCGCGGCCTACTGGCTCTGCAAGAAGCTACCGGTCCTGGCCCTGAGCCAGCGGGAGGGAACCCTGGACATCTCATCCCGGGCCACCCAGCTGCTGGTGGAGCGGGGCGTGGACCTGGCCGGAGCTCTGGCGGCGGCGGCCGGAGCCTGCGGGGGCAGGGGCGGCGGTCACCCCATCGCCGCGGGCGCCTCGGTGCCCCTGGACCGCAAGGATGAGTTCCTGGCCGCCGTGGACCAGCATCTGGAAAAGGCCGCCGAAAGAACGGATGGAAGTGGGGCTTGAACCGCAGCTTCGCGGTCGGTCTTGAATTGCTTTTTAATACCCATGGGACACCTTGGTCGCTGATGGCCCATGTCCCCCAAGGACACCGACACCCCCGCCTCCCCGGACCCGGAGGCAGCCGACCAGCCCCCTGTTGATGAGACCCGGGACAGCGTGGATGAGGTGCCGGTGGAGGAGGGACCCGTGGACGAGGAACCGCAGGACGAGGAACCAGAAGATGAGGCGGTGGAAGCCGGGGACCCGGGCTCCGATGATGGTGACGGAGGCGTAGAGGGAGAGGGATTACCGGATGATGCTGAGGCAGTCGAAGAAGGGGATGAAGGAGAGGCTGATGAGGAAGGAGAGGCCGATGAGGATGAGGAGGAAGATGAGGAGCCTTTCGATCCCAACCGCCGCCTGCGCCAGCCCATAGTGGCCGTCCTGGGTCACGTGGACCATGGCAAGACCAGCCTCCTGGATTACATCCGGGGTACCGCCGTGGTGGCCAAGGAGGCGGGCGCCATCACCCAGCATATCGGCGCCACCGAGGTGCCCATGTCCCTCATCCAGAGGATCTGCGGCCCCATGCTGGACAACATCGATGTGCGCCTTCCGGGCCTGCTCTTCATCGACACCCCCGGCCATCATTCCTTCACCACCCTGCGGGCAAGGGGCGGGGCGCTGGCCGACCTGGCCATCCTGGTCATCGACATGAACGAGGGCTTCAAACCCCAGACCGTGGAATCGCTCCATATCCTGCGCCAGTCCAAGACCCCCTTCGTCGTGGCCCTCAACAAGATCGACCGGGTCAGCGGCTGGACCTCCCGCAAGGGCCCCCACGTGCTCAACGCGGCCAAGCAGTCCAAGCGGGGTCAGACCAACTTCGATGAGAAGTTCTTCAAGGTGGTGGGCCAGTTTGCCGAGGAGGGCTTCAGTGTCGCCAACTACACCAAGGTCTCCGACTTCACCAAGACCATCGCCCTGGTCCCGGTGAGCGCCAAGGAGACCGGCGAGGGCCTCCCCGACCTGCTGATGATCCTGATGGGCGTGGCCCAACGCTACCTCCGCGACCGGCTCTACCTGAACCCCGGACCCGCCGAGGGGACGGTCATCGAGGTCACCGAGGAGCGGGGTCTGGGCAAGACCCTGGACGTCATCATCTACAACGGGCTCCTGGAGCTCACCGACACCATCCTGGTGGGCGCCACCCCCGAACCCATCGTATCCCGGGTCAAGACCATCCTGCAACCGCGGGCCCTGGACCTCGAGCGCTCCCGAGACCCCTTCACCCAGGTCCAGGAGGTGGGCGCCGCCGCCGGGGTCAAGATCGTGGCCCCCCACCTGGAGGGCGTGGTCTCGGGCTCGCCCTTCCACAGCGTCCATCCCGGCCAGGACATCGCCGACGCCCTGGTCCAGCTGGCCGCGGACATGAAGCCAAACGTGAGCCTGGCCGAGGGGGGCCTGGTGATCAAGGCCGATGCCGTGGGCTCCCTGGAGGCCTTGGCCTACGAGCTGGAGGCCCTGGAGATCGACATCATGACCGCCGGGGTGGGCGAGGTCTCCCACCGCGACGTGGTCACCGCCTCCACCGCCCCCGACCTGCGCCGGGCCATCCTGGCCTTCAACGTCAAGGTCCTGCCCGATGCCCGCCGGGAGCTGGAAGGCGCCGGGGTCAAGCTCTTCGAGTCCTCGGTGGTCTACCGCCTGGTGGAGGAGTACCAGGAATGGTACACCGAGAAGAAAGAGGCCGCCGAAGCAGCATTGCTGGAGACGGTGGTCTACCCGGGCAAGTTCCTCCTGCTGGAGGACCATGTCTTTCGCCAGAAGGATCCCGCCGTGGTGGGGGTCCGGGTGCTGGCGGGACGCATCGTCGTGGGTCAGCGGGTGATGAAGGCCGATGGCCGGGTTGTGGGCCGCATCCGCTCCATGCGCACCGGCGATACGGCGTTGAAGGAGGCCAAGCAGGGCGACGAGGTGGCCGTGGCCATCACCAACGTCACCGTGGGCCGCCAGATACACGAGAACGAGACCCTGCTCATCAACCTGGGGGCCGCCGATGCCCGCAAGCTCTTCTCGGGCCAGTTCGAGCTCACCCCCGACGAGGAGGATGTGCTCCACGAGGTGGCCAAGCTCAAGCGCCAGACCGAGGGGCCGTTCTGGGGCCGTTGAGTCAGACCACCAACCATGAGCAACACTGGCTTGGCCCCACTGGCTGAGCACACTGGCTGGGCAACTCTGACTGAGCGACGATGGATATCTGTGAGCAGACCAATGCCATCGGCAGCGGGCGGGCTGTTGCTTTATATCCCAACCTGGATGGCCCAAGGATGAACAAGGTCTTTGGCATCGGTTTTCACAAGACCGGCACCACCACCCTGGCCCAGGCCCTGGCCCATTTCGGCTACCGCTGGTGCGGGGTGCGCCACGACCTGGTGGAGCCCATCCGGCGGGGAGACCTCGAGCCGGTGTGGAGAGTGGCCGACGACCATGACCTGGTGCAGGACAATCCCTGGCCCCTCATCTACCGGGAGCTGGACGAGCACTACCCTGACAGCAAGTTCATCCTGATGGTGCGGGAGACCGACAGGTGGATCCGCAGTGCCATGAACCACTTCTCGGGCCGCTCGACACCCATGCGGGAGTGGATCTACGGGGTGGGCGACCCAACAGGCCACCGGGAGCTGTACATCGAGGTCTACGAGAGGCACAACCGGGAGGTGCAAGAGTACTTCGCTGATCGTCCCGACGATCTGCTGGTGGTGAACTGGGAGCGGGGCGACGGCTGGAACGAGCTCTGCCCCTTCCTGGGTCTGGAAGTGCCGGACATACCCATGCCCCACGCCAACAAGGGCCAGTACGGTGAGGCCAAGGCCTCCTCCGGGAGAGGACTGCGCGGGTTGCTGAAGAAGAAGTAGGTTGCAGAGGCCCTGTTGTGGCCCGTCTACGCTCTGCCAATGCCTGCCTTTGCTTGCCTTTGCCCTGCCTCAAGTTACCACAAGTTGTAACAGTTGCTTGCCCAGGCTCTGCTTGATGAGGGGATGGGGTCGGAGTTCCAGATCAGAGCATATCAGAGCAGACCGGCCTTCTGGATGGTCATCAACTGCTCGGTGGAGAGCTTCTCGCCGGTCATGAAGCGGGCGAAGAGCTCGTCGGCCTCGGCCTGGGAGCGGGCCTTGGCCTTGTCCGATACTGAAGAGAAGGAGCGCTTGCGCTTGGACTGGATGAGCTTGTCCAGGTCGTGGATCTGCTTGACCTGCTCGATGTAGGAGAAGTGGGCCTCGTCGGCCGACTTCTTGGTCTTGACGAACTGCTCCTGGAACTTGTCGGCCTCCTTGCGCAGTTCATCGATCTGGCGATAGAGGCCCGTCATGGACTGATGCTCGGCCTGGGCCTTGGTCACCAGGTCGCGGATGAGCTTGTGCTGGGTCTGGGCCTCCTTCTTGGCGGTGGAGGCCGCCTCCATGGCCGCCGCGATCTCGGGATCCGACTTGAGCCGGTTCTCCTTCTCCTTGATCTGGTCCTGGATCTCGCCCATCTTCTTGACCAGGTCCCGCTCCTTGTCGGTGGAGAGTTCGCTGGTCATCTGCCTGAACTCCAGCTCCTGGAGCTCCTTCTTGAGCTTGTGGACCGGGGGTCCGTGGCGACCGCCGCCCGATATGGTGGCCCGCTTCAGCTCGGAGACCGCCAGCCGCTTCTCCATGGCCAGCTGGTTCAGCTCGTGACGCTTCTCCTTGGACTCCTGGACCTGCTGGTTCAAACTGTCCCGGGTGGCCTTGTGCTCTCGAGCCTGCTCCACCAGACCGCGTACCTGGGCGTTGAGCTTGTCCCGCTCCTGGGCCCAGCGCTTGGCCTCGCCGTTGAGCTCATCCCGACGCTGACGCCGTTTTTCGGCATTCTCGTCGAGTTGGCTGCGAGATGTTTTCAGTTTGAGTATTTGGTCAAACTCGGAGGTCTCCTCCTCAGGTTCGTCCATAAGATCGCCATACGGGACTTTGCCCGTCTTTTAATACGGCGCCAACTGGCCCTCCTTTTTAATATTTGTGGTGCCCAACGTCGATGGTGACGTGGTTGAACATTTAATCGAATCCTGGAGTGTAAGGATTATTTCGGCCTATCCTCGCCCTGTTCCTGTTGCCCAAGCCATAAGCTATTAAGATGAGCAAATCTCTTTGTGAACTAACAACGGACCATGTTCCATGAACCGTACGATATCGTCCTGCCCGCAAGGCCATAGATCCAAGCTCAACTGCATCCCAGGGTGCTTGATGATCCTTCTTGTAGCTGCATCTTTGCTTGTGATGGTAAGTTCGATGGTGAGTGGTGAGACGCCTGACAAGAGTGGACCACAGATAGCTCACGAACCTGAACCACTTCAGACACCCTCCGATCCATACAATCCAGATGAGGTACCTGGTGGAGCCCCCATTCCAGCAATCGGTTCAGGATTGTGTATGGTCATAGGACTCATCTCGGTAATGATTTGGATATACATACTCGTCTGGATCTATCGGGATGCAGAGGAACGAGGTCGTTCAGGGGTAAAATGGGTACTCATCGCGCTCATCTGTGGCTGGTTGGGCTGTTTGATCTGGTTGCTCGTCCGACCGTCAACTGGCTCCTCTGCAGGCGCTGGAGAGTATCTGCGCAAGGGTGATGCGATCAGCCTGGGCCATGAAGCCGGAGCCTCAGGTATGAAGATACCAAAGGGCTCCGATGCGGTGGAACACTCCATGTTCGGTGAGGGCGGTTATTTCACGACCCATACCGGTTTCGATGAGGAGGAAGAAGACTACGACGATGAGGACCATGATGAAGATGACACCGGAGAGGTGACGCTTCCATCGCCGCCTCCGCCACCTGATCCCTCAGATGACGATGTCTCTGGCCCGGCCTTCACTTTCGCCGATGACGAGCCGGTCCTTCCGGGCTCGGATGTGCCGCCGCCCATGCCCGAGGACACCCTGGCCGCACCCAAACTGCCGGTCTCCCAGCCCAGCTCCTCCGGATCCGTGGTGGAGATCGACGATTCCGATGACCCCGAAAGCTCCGGTGATCCCGAAAGCCCAATGGACATGGCCACCATCGCCTGTCCCGGCTGTTCCCACCAGTTCGAGGTCCCCTCCACCGGGGGTCTGCAGACCATAACCTGCCCGGCCTGCGGCCTTTCGGGTGATGTCGAGGTCTAGTGGACGAGCCATTGATCAGCAGCATGCCATTGTCCCCTCATATCCTAGACGACCTCAACTCCTGTGGAGGCAAAAAGGCATGATAGTGAATCTTTAATAATAAATCATGGTTCTTTGGCGTCGTGTTAAATCGTGATTTCATCTTGAATGGGTTCAATTCTCCTCAAGTCAGGGGAGTGATCGTCAGATTGAAGGCCCACGACCTGACACCAGGGCATGGGAGGTCGATCCGGGGATGCGCTATCTCGGATTCTCTGTCATTTCCCTGATCCTGACCCTGCTTAGCCTGATCGTGCTATCCTGGTATTCAATGTGGACGTGGGGTTCGGCGGAGTTCGAAGGTGAGAGGATCTCTGGCAGGTCAACGATGAATTTCGGGCTGATACACACGTATACCAGCTTTTCTGTGACAAGTGGTGATTATAGTGATTCCGACAGTCAATGGGAATGGATCGATGGTGAGGATCTCAAAGAGATGTTCTCCCAGGAGGATGCTGACCTGATCTGGGTACCTCTGGTCTGTTTGTTCATCCTGATCGGATTGCTGGTGGTGGCCATGGTCCTTGGATTGATGAAGGAAAGCCATGATTCTATCATGGTGATCATCGCTCTAGCCATCACTGTGGTTTCGGCCTTCGCCGGTATCTACTTTGCCATTCGATGGTCCACTTTGATGACGGATGAAATGGATCAATCATTCATCAGCTTGGAAAACGAGGAGGGCTTCAGAACCTGGACCGGCCCGGGTCTTGGTTGGTTGGTAACGACCATCATCACGCCGATCTTGGGGGTCAAGATGGCCTTGTCAGCCCATTCTGGATATGGTTTCATGCGAACACCCAAATCGCTTCGCTCGACCAATTCCTCCGGATTCACCAAATTCCCTGATGGATTGAAGAAAAACCTGCCTGAGACCCATTTGGGTTTTGAAAGCCAACGCCCTCTCTTCGGTGTCGGTGGTCAGCTATCAGAGAACGAAGAAGAAGATTATTCCGATGCGGAATATGCTCAAAGCCCACAGGCAAATGGAATGACTGCTTCCGATTCCGAACTTCCGGTCTTCCCCCAGGTATCCGAGCCCGAATACGGATCTCAACCATCACCTGCACCACCTCCCCCGCCTCCTCCTTCATCCTCCGATAGTGTTCCTGCCTCTGTGCCTTTGGATGGTGAGATGGCCACCATCGCCTGCCCGTCCTGTTCCCATCAGTTCAAGGTACCCGCCACTGGGGGCTTGCAGGCCATAACCTGCCCGGCCTGCGGCCTTTCGGGTGATGTCGAGGTCTAGACCTGAACTCTGCTTTGCCAGAACGAAGTGAAAGAAGAGGGGGAGGCGAGGGGGAGATAGATACGGGGGCCTACCTCTTCTTCTTGGCGGCCATGGCCTTCAGCTTGGCCAGTTCATTGGAGGAGAGGCGCTGCTTGCCGGTGAACTTCTTGTACTGGGCCACCAGCTTCATGAACTCGGGGTCGGCGGCGCCCTTGCCCCTGACCCCGGGACCATCGTAGGGACCCGCCGGTCGATATCGACTGCCTCCGGCCGATGGGCCCGCTCGGGCCCGCCCGCGACCCCGGCCCCGGCGTCCCCGGGCACCCTCATCGAGGGTCGGGTCGCGCAGGTCCATGGGCGCGGGTCGCTTGGGTTCCTTCTCTTCCTTGGGGAACTTGCTCCTGACATCGCCCATGAAGTTGCTGATGGCCTGGTCCTCACCGGCGTTCTCCTTGGCCTGGTAATGGTAAGCGGCCAAGGCCATGGCCGGGAGGATGATGAGCATGATGAACCAGGCCGGTCCCGGGTAGTAACTGCAATGGATCTCCCCATCCACCGGGGTCACGTAACCCGGCTCGTAGTAGGGGTCGAGCACCAGGACCTGCTTCTCATCGTGGGTGCCGAACAGGCTCCGGTCGAAGTTGACCGTGCGGTTCTGGTCGTCCAGCAGGATCTCCACCCGGTCCTCGTGGTACTTGTCCACGGACTGGGGTATCGCCGTGGCGCAGTACAGGGCGGTGCCGATGGAAAGCAGGATCATCATCAGGGCCAGGCCGGTGGTGATGCCCTCGGTGTTGAACGGGACCATGCTCCTGCGGGTGAAGACCGTCATCACCGCCGTGAGCATGCTGAGGATGGCCACCCCTGAGACCATCCAGTTGAGCCGTTGGAAGAAGGGGATGATGCCGTGTTCATCCTCGTCGGCATCGTAGAACTCGCCGTCGGTCTCGTTCACCTCCCCCAGGTAGGTCCGGTACTTCTCGTCCACCTGCTCGCCATCCAGCTCCTGCTTGATGACCTCGTAGGTGGGCTTGTAGTTCACCGAGATCTTGCTGGAGAAGTCGTCGCCGTTGTGGATCACCGTGCCATCCACACTGAGGTTGAAGGTGTAGAAATGAAAGACCCGGACACAGCCCATGGCCAGGATCATGGCGATGATGGCGCAGAGGATGGGCATGGTGAACAGGGTCGGCTGGGCTTCCTCGTCCCAGACGGAACGCGGCTTTCGCTCGGTCTCCCGCACGGGGCCCCTGAAGCTATCCCTGGCACTGCGGGAGGGTTTCTCCCGGCGATCGGGACGGGCCCTGGCCGAGGAGGCCCTGCTGTTCTGGGCTCGCGAGCGATAGGTCGAACCGCCCGAGGGACGGGAGGTCGAGGTCGACTTGGAACGGGGGGCCGGCCGACTGGAGGTGCCTCTGGACCTGCCGCCACCGGATGTTCTGCGCTCGGGGCTCTTTTGGGACCTGGACTGGGAGGCAGAGCGGGTGCTGCCGCCCTTGGGCTTCCTGGGAGCATCGCGTACCATCGGTTTCATCAATTGAGGGGCTCTGCTGTTATAAGGGATTTGTGCCCCATACTTCCAGATGATAATCGGTGTGCCGAGGGGGCCGGAGCGCAGGCTGAAGGGTGAACATCAGAGCCCGGGCTGGAGGGGGGAGCCTGGGCTGGGCCCCGGCGTCGAGGGGGCGGAAGGGAACGGAACGAGCTCTCTCGCTGTGGGGGTCCGCAGGCGAACCTAACCGAACAGGGAGGAGAGTCCGGACATGGCCTCCTCTTCGGTGACCGCTTCCTCTTCTTCCTCTTCCTCAGGGGCCGCTTCGGCCTCGGCCGGCGTCTCGGCGGGAGCTCCCCCGCTGGGGGCGGGGGCGGCTGCCACGGGGGCCGCGGCAGCGGTGGCGATGGCCTCGGCGATGTCCACACCCTCGAGAGAGGCGGTCAGGGCCGATACCCGCGCTTTGTCCGCTTTGACACCGGCGGCTTTCAGCACATCGGTGACTGCTTTGTCGTCGATCTTTTTCTCGGCTGCATGCAAGAGCATGGCCGCGTAGACGTACTCCATTTTGGTACCTCCGGTGTTATCCGAACAGGGAACTGAGTCCCGAGAGGGCGTCCTCATCGGACACCTCCTCCTCTTCTTCATCCTCGTCGGCTTCGGCCTCCGAGGCATCACTCGCATCACCCGCATCCTGGGCTTGGGGGGCGGCCGCGGCAGGCGCGGGGGCGCTCGCCCGGTTGGCCAGGGAGCCCGCAAGGTCCTCGTCCAGGGCCTCCTCGCCCAGCAGGGCGGCCACGGCCAGCATGTGGCTGTGGGCCTTGCCGATGAGGGGCTTGACCGTGGCGACGGTGATCACGCCGGCCTCCAGGGCAAGGGCCAGGGCTTCGCTCTGGGCTTTGGCTATCAGCTGGGGCATGACGCCGGGCACGGTGATGGCCGCGTTGAGAGCCAGGTTGTAGGCCGAGCGGATGGCGCCCTGCAGATCGCCGTAGAACTGGGCGGGGTCCAGGGAGAGGGTCTCCTTCTCGAAGATGGTGCCCTCGGACCAGACCGCGATGAGGTCCAATCCCACGGTCAGGGGATGAATGTCAAGCTTGGTCAGGGCCTGGGCCAGCTTGTCGGATATCTCCTCGCCGGCCTTGACGGCCACATGCTTCTTGCGGATGACGATCTTGCCCTTCTCGATGGCCGCGGGCAGTCCAGCCAACTGCAACTCACCCACCAGGGGGCCCGCCTTGAAGGCCGTGGGGCCTTTCTGCACCAGGATGTCCTCGGGGGCAATCTCGCCTCCCTTGGCCGGGGCGGCGGTCTTGGTCTGCTCCAGTTGATGGTATAATCTGAATGGGTTCTCGGACGAGAAGATGAAACCGACCTGCCGGTGACCCAGGAGCTCGTTGAGCTTATCCAGGTTGGGCCGGTCCTTGGCCACCTCATCCAGGGTGCGCTTGATAAGGGTGGAACGGGCCACTCGCAGGGCCGCCTTGCCCCGCAGGACGGCGCGCATGGAGGCCATCTGGACGGCGGGGATGCCGCCGATGTCCACCAGGCCCACCACCTGAGCCGAGCTCACCTGCTCCAACAGCTGGGCGATCTCATCCTTCTTCCAGTTCGCGACGTGGGCCATGTTATCGCCACCTCACTGCTGGACCCATGGTGGTCTTGATGTAGATGGAGGCCACGTTCTGGTAGCCCCGCTCCAGCTTGCCGGTGACCCGCTTCAGCACGGTCTCGGCGTTGGCGGCCAGGTCCTCCACGCTCATGTCGGTGGTGCCCAGGGGGGCGTGGAAGGTGGCCCGGTCCTTGGAGCGCACGGAGATGGTCGAGCGCAGACCCTCCACCATGCGGGTGATATCGGCATTGGGCGGCAGGGGCTTGGGCATCTTGCCCCTGGGACCCAGGACGATACCCAGGACCCGCCCGATAGTGGCCATGAGCTTGGTCTCGGCCACGAAGTAGGAATGCTGGTTGGCCAGCTTGCGGGCCTGACGCTTGTCGTCGGCCAGGTCGTCGATCATCTCGGGGGTGATGACGGTGTCGGCGACCTCCTTGGCCTGCAGGGCGGTCTCGCCCCCGGCGAATACGCCCACCTTCATCTGGCGGCCCCGGCCCTTGGGCAGGACGATCTCCTCGTTGATGCGGTTGGCCGGGTTGGCCAGGTCCACGTCCTTGATGTTCATGGCCAGTTCCACCGACTCGACGAACTTGCGTTCCTTGCGCTCTTTGGATGCGTCGATGGTCTTCTGGATGATCTCAAGGATTGTGTTGTCCTCGGCTATGGTTTCACCTCCGTAGTGGGTCGAGGCGGCGCCTCTCCTACGGTTCACTGGGACGCCGCTAGGTTTGGTCGCTATTTAAGGTTTGGCCGATGGGTGAATGGGATCATACCACAGAGAGCACAGAGTTCACCGAGAAGGACATTGTTCCAAGAACTCTGTGGTCTCTGTGAGCTCTGTGGTTGGAGAAAGCCGCCCCTGACCGGCCTACCTCTTCCGCTCCTTCTTGGGCTTGGGCCATTCGGGCCATCCCACGTAGTCGGCCAGATTGCTCAGCCAGGTGTTGGCGTCGTAGTAGGACAGCTCCCACTTCTCCTGGGTCTTGTGGTCGTCCACTATCTTTTTGGTGGCGTCCAGCCAGACCACGAAGTCGGGGGGCACCGCGCCGAATATCAGCGTCACCAGCAGGCCATCGTCGAAGCCCAGGGTCTGCTCCTTGGGCTTGGGAATGGGCTGGGGCTTGAGGTTGGCCGAGTGGCTGATGACCCCGACCTTGTCGCCCCGCCTGCCGCCGATGTAGTTCAGCGAGCCCGAGAGCATGGGGAACCAGATGTCCGAGACCTGATCGCCGAAGCTGTCGAAGTAGGGACTGCCCTCGGGATAGATGGGCACGCAGTAGAGCGCCGAGGCCCTGAACTCGGACAGTTCGGTGGGGGTGCCGATGAAGCTGAAGGACTCGGGCAGGCCGCTCTCCACATCGCCCTCGGTCTTTTCCAGCGAGATATGGCCCGTCCGCAGGTTCTCGATGACCTGGTTGGTGGCCGCCTCGTCGTCCAGTTCGGGATCGATTAGCAGATGGGGGACGATTACCGGCCGCTCGGGGGTGACACCGGCCATGATGTCGGGTATGTCGATGGGGCCCATTGGCCAGAAATGCTGCATCCACTGCTGCTGCTCCTCGTCGGCGATCTTGTACTTCAGGTAGGGGTAGAGGGCTTGTGACAGCACCTCGATGGGGAAGGGGTTGAGCACCTCCTCGCGGATCTGCACCCGGCCCCGGCGTTTGCCGCCCTTGCCTGCCTTTGCCTCCTGGCCTCCGCTTGCGCTGCCACCTCCGGTCCAGCATTTGGCGAAGTGGTGGTTGGACATGGGGAACATGGCGATGCGGGAGAACTTGAACTCGTCCGAGCGGTCCTTCCTGCCCACCGGGACCACCGCCCGGATGGCCTCCCGGCACTGGAAGGGGATGCGGTCGTACTTGCGGTCGCAGACCCGGCGGATGACATCCAGCATCTTGCCGATGTTGGGACCCACGGTCCGCGGTCCCTTGAGGGACAGGGCCGATTGCTGGGGCAGGACGGTGAAGACCCAGAAGACGGTGGACATGGGCAGGACGTAGGCCAGCTGATGGAGCAGTTCCGGGGTCAGGCCGCCGCCTGTGCCGCCGTCAGCGGTGTGGATGAAGACCACGATGGCCGGGCTGATGTCGGCGATGGGCTTGTAGAGCTGTTCCGCGAGTATCCGGGCCACCTCGGTGTTGAGCACCGCCTTGGTGGCTCGCCCAGGTTTGCCTCCCGCCCCCCGGGACATGCCCTTGATGCTGCCTGATAGGGATATCTTGTGAGGCTTGGGGATGTTGCGGTAGAAGCCGGGGGTGGCCGGGTCGGAGCTGGTGTCCACGATGAAGGTGTGGGAGATCTCCTGCTCCTGGGCGATGGCCTTGGAGAGGCAGGTGTAACGGTCGATGTGCCGGTTGCGCTCGGTCTTGTAGAGCCCCTCGGAGAGTATCCTGGAGCCTCCGCCGCCAACCCCCACGAGTACAATGGCCGGGAACTTATCGGTGTCTTCGTTCGTCAACTGACGCACCTGGGCGGCTATGTCCTTTGGCATATAATAGGGGTGGATATGCTGGACCGGGGCTGGACCTGCATTGGAACCGCAAGAGGCTTTCGGCGGCCATACAGCGGTCTTATAGTGGTCATATGGTGGTAATATAGTGGTCATATAGCCAGCATATCGAAGTCATATAGCGGGCATATACCGGTGGGGTGGGATCGATGATGGGAGAGGCTGGTGGAGGCTGGTGGAGGCGGATGGCAGATGTGCCTGGGTCATCACCCCCGCCTCTCAGTCACATCTAGTTACTTCAGTTATCACTTATGAGAAAATGATGATGCCCGATTATTTTTGCATTCAAGTTGAAGGGGTTGAAATTGTACCTGTTGCCTCTCATGCATTATTTGTCAAACCAGAGGTGAAGGGAGCTCTCTGCCTGCCTGCGGGGGGTGGATGGCGCGGCCTCACGGTTGATGATATGGGTGGTGGCTCGGTTCCTCTGAATGCCTCCTGCCTTTCCATTGATTTTGCGAGCCAGGGGGTAGGGATATGGGAGTTATTGGGGAGTTCCCAGCCAGCGGTTATATGCGATGAGCCAAGAAACTATCCAGGTAGTAAAATGGCATCCTGCACCTGCACCCGGATCCAGAGCCCCCTGCGCGCTTTCTGTGGCACCCTCTCCCTGATCATCATCACCATGCTCCCGCTGTTGGCGCTGGCCTGAAAGGATATCGGTCCGACTAAGGATGATGAGGTCCGGCCTCCGCGCTCACCGGCGTGCATACCAGGCGGCCCTGCTGTACGCCCTTGATGGCCCTCAGCGAATCTCCCAGTCTCAGCACCTCCCGGGCCGGGCCTCTCAGCACCAGGACCTCCAGGCAGGTGTGGTGGTCCACGTGGATGTGGGTGGTGGTGAGCACCTGGGCGTGATGGTCGTGCTGGCGGGTGACCAGCTTCTCGGTCAGACCCGGGGCGTGATGGTCGTACAGCAGGGTCAGGGTCCCCACCACCTGTCCGGTCTGCCGCTCCATCTCATGGTCTGCCAGGGCCTGGCGCACCAGGTCCCTCAGGGCCTCGGAACGGCTAGCGTAGCCGCTTCGCGCGATGTGCTCGTCAAAGGCGGTGAGCAGTTGGGAGTCCAGGGAGACCCCGAACCGGGTAACACTTCCGACCATGAAAGTGTGAAGGTAACGACCTACTAATAAGAAAGCCTAAATAGCGTATCACTTTTTTGGATTTCGTAACACGAGGAGTGAACTTGCACCTTCCCGATGGACTAATGCACCCGGCCCTGGCCGCCATGGGCTGGCTGGTCACCCTGGGGGTCCTGGCCGTGGCCCACCGCAAGTTGCAGAGTCAGTTGAAGGAGGAGGACCTGCCGCTGATGGGGCTCATGGCCGCCGGGCTCTTCGTGGCCCAGATGCTCAACTTCCCGGTGGGAGGCGGCACCTCCGGCCATCTGCTGGGGGCGGCCCTGGCCACCTTCCTGCTGGGTCCCTGGGCGGCCCTCATGGTCATGGCCCTGGTGCTGGGGGTCCAGGCCCTGCTCTTCGGTGACGGGGGCATCACCGCCTATGGCCTCAACTTCCTCAACATGGGGATCATCGGCGTGGGCGCGGCCCATCTCATCCTGGAGCGACTGCCCGGCCTGCGCGACGAGGCGCGGATGTTCGCCGCCGCCTGGGCCGCGGTCTTCCTTGGAGCCCTTGCCTGCGCCCTCCAGCTCGGTCTCAGCGCCTCCTTCAGCGACTACGGCATCGCCCACGAGATCGCCCTGCCCACCATGGCTGGCTGGCACGCCCTCATCGGCATCGGCGAGGGGCTCATCTCGACCTCGGCGGTGGCCTACCTGGCCCAGCGGGCCCCCGACATGCTGACCCATCATCGACGGACCTCCGGGTTGACGGAGGCCCCTGCATGAGCGAAGGCGGTGGGAACCGGAGTGGAAGGCCATCCATCCTGCGTGAACCGCGATACCCCATGGCCCTGGCAGGCCTCGTCGTGCTCTTTGCCCTTGGCCTCGTAGGCTTCTACCAGTACTCGGCCGACAAGGGAGACGGCCTGGAGGTAACGATGGAGGAGGGGGATGTGGAGGAGGAGGGGCAGGTCTGGTCGGCCCCCCTGGAGTACGGTGATGATTACACCCGCAGTCTGACCATGGGCCTGCTGGGCTTCACCTTCCTGGCGGTCCTGACCCTGGCCTACGGCCATCTGTTGAGGCGGCGGCAGCGTGTTGACTCCTGACGCCCTGGCCCATCGCAGTCACTGGAGCCGCCTGGACCCCAGGGTCAAACTGTTGAGCGTGGTCCTGCTGGTGACCGCAATGGCCTTCGCCCGCACCGGGGCCGGTGTCGTCGTGGGCCTGGCCCTGGCCCTCCTGCTGATGTCGCGGAGCGGACTTCCTGGCCGCCATGTCGCCCGTTGGTGCCTGCCCCTGGTACCCCTCTGGGTCGGGCTCTGGCTGGCCGGCTGGTATACCCTGGGCTGGGAGAGGGGGCTCATCCAGGCCGGCCGGGTGGCGGCCACCATGCTGCTGGCCCTGTGGCTGGGTCTCACCACTCCCTTGACCCGACTGCTGGAGGGATCGCGGCGTCTGGGCTTGCCTCGGACCATCACCCTGGTGGGACTCTTCATGGCCCGCTACCTCCACCTGGTCCAGAAAGAGGCCGGGACCCTGGGGAAGGTCCATCGGGCCAGGGGCATAGTCCGCGGGGACAGTCTGCGGGACCGGCTGGCGTTCCAGCGCCTGGGTCAGCTGGTGGGCGAGGTCTTCGTCCGCTCCCACCGACACGGCCAGCGGGCCGCCCGGTCACTTCGGGCCCGCACCTCCCTGTCGGGTCTGGTCTGGGCCCCGGGCCTCAGATGGCGACCCACCGACACCGCCTTCGCCGTGGCCTCGGTGATGATCGTCGCCGCCCTGGCTTTGCTGGAATTGGGGGCGATGGCGTGAGCGGGACCGGGAACCGAAACATGATCTCCCTGGAAGGGGTGGGCCATGCCTACGACGGCCCGGGACCCGGGGCGGCCCTGCTGGACATCACCCTCGAGCTGTGTCAGGGGGAGCGGGTGGCCCTGCTGGGACCCAACGGGGCCGGCAAGTCCACCCTGCTCCAGATAATGGCGGGTCTCATCGCCCCCGCCTCGGGAACGGTGAGGTGGAACGGCGAGCCCCTGCCTCCCCGACCCCGGGCCCTGGAGGCGGGCATCGGTGTGCTCTTTCAGAACCCCGAGGACCAGCTCATTCTGCCCCTGGTGGGCGAGGATGTGGCCCTGGGCCCCCGGAACATGGGGCTGGGCGATGATGTGGTGGAACGACGCGCCTCCCGCGCCCTGAAGCTGGTGGGGCTGGAGGGCTTCGAGCAACGCCTGAGCCACAGCCTGAGCCACGGCGAGAAACAGCGGGCCGCCCTGGCCGGGGTCCTGGCCTGCGAGCCGGGAGTCCTTCTGCTGGACGAGCCGACGGCGGCCCTGGACCCCCGGGGCAGACGGGACCTGCTGGACCTGCTGGGTGCCCTGCCCAGCGGGACGGCCCTGGTCATCGCCACCCACGATGTGGAGGTGGCCGCCGAGCTGGCCTTGAGGGTGGTGGCCCTGGACCGGAGGGTGGTGGCCGACGGCCCGGCCGAGAGGGTCCTGACCGATGGGAGGATGTTGAGCGAAGCGGGCCTTGAGCCTCCGGTGGCGGTCCGGCTGGGTCTTCAGATGGAGGGGCTGATGGGAGATGAGCTGCCCCTGAGGATCGATGAACTGGGTCGCCTACTGATCGAGAGCAAGGGTGAACGGGGACGCGGGACCGGGTAGGTCCTCAATCCTCTCGCACGTACCCGTCCAGCCGCTCCAGCGCCTGGGCCTTCCTCTCGGCAAAGTCGGCCAGGAACCCATTGAGCTTCTCCACCGCCAGCTTCTTGCAGTTGCCGCAGAGCCATTCGCCGGCCTGGCAGCCCCGGTAGACCTCCTCCAGCTCCCCGTCATCCAGCAGGTGGTAGGCGTGAAGCTCGTACACCGCGCAGTCGCCCGGGTCACCGCCCTTCTCGCGATGCTCCTCCACCGTCACCCCGCCCCCGGTCTTGGCCGCCATCAGCTTCTTCTTCACCGTGGCGGGAGCGTCGGACAGGAAGAGGGCGGTCTCGGGCTTGGACGATGACATCTTCTCGCCGGTGAGCCCCACCATCAGGCGGTGGAAGGAGCCGGCGGGAGCGTGGAAGCCGTAGCCGCCGAACTGGGCATCGACGGTGGTGAGGGCCTCGTCCAGCCGCTCCACATCCTCTGGTCCCGCGTCGTTGACGTAGAGGGCCTTGTAGCTGGCCTTGAGCTCCAGCTTGTCGAAGCCCAGGGCGTGGACCGCGTCGCCGGCGGCCTTGAGCATCTCCGTCACCCGCTCGTCGCTCTTGGCGAAGACGCCGATGCGCCCGTCGGAGGTCTCGATGGCGTGGATGAGCCGCGAGGCCTGGGCCAGGGTCCGGGTGAGTCGAATATGGGGGTCCTGGTCCACGCCCACCGGGATGAGGGTGGGTCGCGGGCCGCCGTAATCCTCCAGCTGGGGATGCAGGATGTCGCCGGCCTGGATCAATGGTGCGTTGATGTGGGCCAGTGACGTTGCGCCCTCGAAGCCGTAGACCGCCTGCATGGTGGAGAGGTTGACCTTGCCGCCCAGGACGTAGCCCAGCTTCTGCACCGCCGAGCGCTGGGACTGGAAGTAGACCTGACAGCCTTTGGGCTCCAGACCCAGGGCGATGTAGGAGGCGATGTACTCCTCCAGGGCCAGCTTGCGCCCCTCGGCCAGGCTCTGTCCCCGGGTGGCCAGCGACTCCAGGTCGGCCACGGCCACGAAGATGTCGGCACCCAATTGCTGGTAGTGGATCATCTGGTCCAGGAGCATCTTGTGGCCCAGGTGCATGTTGCCCGATGGCATGAGGCCGCTCATGACCGCGCAGGGCCGCTTCTCGACCAGGGCCCGGCCGAACGGTGAGTAGCCACGCTGGGCGAAGACCACCCCCCGGGAGAGGAGGCGGTGGTGGGGCACTCCCGGCAGGAACCTCTCGGCGTCGAACTCCTCCAGTCCGAACTGCTCGCGCAGGCGGGCGTAGTCCTTGAAGGTGGTCGAGGCCCAGGGGTCGAGTCGCATGGGTCCCCGCAGGTTGTGGGGATTTTTAGGCCTTTGGCACCCAGTGTTGTCGATGATAGGCATCCCGGGCAAGGATGGTTGGACCTGGACGATACCGTGGCAGATGGCTGGGCCCTTCCCCCGCCTCTTGACTGCCTCATTGAGCCCTTGCCTCTCCTTGCTTTGGCTCGCCTAGACTTGCCCCTTGCCCGCCCTCGCCCGCTCCTTGGCCCTGTTGCCCACTCGTTGCCCGCTCCTTGCCCGATCCCAGAGAGATTATCAATTATGAGATGTCCAAAGAAATTAAATAGAATGATGTGCGGAAAACTATGGGCTACAGTAGAGTTCGCACCCTCCCCAAAGAGGACCATTCAGGCAATACGCTTTGGAATCGGCAACCATGCCGGCGGACCTGCTGGGCCCACATCTGGTGTCATGATGCCACTGCCGCCGCCAAAGAACGTCGCATGCCCCAACTGCCAGGCCCCGGCCAAGGTCTATCCCACTCTCCCCTCCCACATCCACTGCCCCATGTGCGGACTGGTGGAGATCACCATGTCGATGCTGGGAGCTTGAGGACGGCCCCGGAACTTGATGATGAGGGTCGCCAGGGTCCAGGCCCGCCCTTCCATGCCGGTTGCCAATGCTTTGCATTGTCCCGGGCTTGAACCCTTGCAGGCTTCAAGACCTGCTCCAGCCAGATTTACCCATGCATGCCTACTGCCCGCGCCCGTATACTGCCTGTGCCCTTCCCTTCGCTATTCCTACCCTATGCCTGCCTCTTTTTGGCCTAATGCCTCCTCTCACCTGCCAGTTCCCGCCAATGCCCGGCCTGGGCCATGTTGCGCCTGAACCTTGCCGGGGTATGGTAGGAATTAACCCTTGGTCTCGTTCCAGCGCTGGGAGGACCAGTTGTGCTTCGGGCATCGAAACACCGTTCGGATCAGCTGGCTCTCCTGGTCACAGTGGGGACAGAATATGTCCTTGGTCGTGTTCATCATTTGCTGTTGCGACTGCTGCATGTTGAGCCCCCATCGCTCAGCCCGACCCACTTGCGTCTGTCGGGTGGTAATCCTTTGGCTATCTTTCTATTAATAGGCTCAAGTAAAGGATAGTTTACCAGAAACATCGTCGACAACCTCCCTTTTCATCCATTAATCCAACAACTGGACTATAGTGCCATAACGGTTAAATACCAATTTGCAGAGAAAAACATTGGCCTTCCTGGCACATTCCTCCTCAGTCGGGAGCGAACATCTTTTTTCGGATGGGGGAGGCCTCTTCACTCCGTCAGTCTGGGGTCTGCAGACCTATAGTGAAGCTCATCATATGCTTACAGGAGCAAAGCCTAGGTTACGCTTCACCGGCTTTGTGTCTAAACCCCATTTTCGTCCTCGGGTTTAGTTACAGGTTTAGACACAGATGATGTATTATAACGGAATCTTAAAAGTGAAATCCGGTCCAAAGGAGAACCATGTTCTTGTCGTTGGCTTATGGATGTTCAATTGCGTATCACTTCTAAGCAGGCGATTCGTCAAAATTTTAATTTTTTCTTTTTTTTCTGATATCTGAGATACACTTCGTTCATCTTCAGTTATAATGTCCCATCCACGATAATAATTAATATTCCTCTCCGCAACTTTCGTTAGTAATTTCTGTATTATGGATAGTGATGCTTCTATCATAAAATATTCAAGTGTTTGGTAATATTTATATAAAAATAATTTGCCTGATTTGTGAATGGTTATTTGACGGTCATTATCATTAGGATTATTAAAATGGTAACTGAATTCGGATGAATCAGTTTCGATAAAATTTGCACTAGTAACAACCTCTTTTAACTCAAATAATTCAATTGGGGAAAGAGGAGTTACGGGTTCAATTCTTACGATAAAAAAGTTCTTACTCATTCGAATCCTCTCTGGCTTTCAGTCGTAACCATATAACATGTTGAATTTCATTCTGAGCCGCCTTTTCTCGCTCTATCATTTGTCCTCGTAACTCGTTGGCATATGTAAATTCTTTGACTGCTTCATCCAGATGCCTAGCAATATCATCTTGTTTCGTATCATCTTGGTTAATCGCCTTCGTTCTTTCCTTATCTTTCATGAGACGGACTAATGGCATCAATTTTCCGAAACCGTCCACGGCTTTAACATCCGAATCAAGGTTCTTTGCTACCTCTTTTTCCATTCTCGCAAGAGGGTCTAGCGGCGGCTTTTTCAGCACTTTGCGCATGTTTTATTGTACTATTGTTCTTCAATTTCATCAATAGTTTTTATTATTTTTTCAACTCGTTCCTTATTTTCAAGTAAGCCTGCCTTCACCATCGACAGATCAACTTTACCCACTTGTAAATTCGTGTAAAATATATTTATCAACTTAATCATCGAGCCTAACGGTCCTTGTAAGCTCACCGTCTCATAATTCCATTTCCTTGCATAGAGCGAAGCTACTGGTAAATTGGAAATAACCCCAACATCAAAATCGGCATACGCCCAATCATGGGGCCTTGTCATGATATTAAAAGCCCTTGACCCCTGACGACCATATGTATCATATATTGATTTGCAGAATTCGTATATTGTATTTGGTATGTCTTTTTTAGTAGATTCAATTTGGTCAAAAAACGGCTTTGCTAATGAGCCTAATATGAATTGAGACCATAACTCTCCATAGTTGCGTAGCAGGTGTGTGGATAACTCGGTCCAAGTATCTACATGGGGCTTTTCCGAGAGATTAATTGTTAATATTCTGTGTAAAGATTTAACTTTCTCCTCATCGTCGATGAGTTCTTGGATGTTATGGTCTTCCTTCAATAGAGACTTTAAGGTAGGTAATTCAACATCAGGCGTAGGTTCGGGCAAGCAACCACCTAATCCTGAATTACATTGTCACTTTAAAATTCTATCTATTCATTCTGTTGCTAAATCAATTAACCTTTTCCATCGATTCTCGCCCAACTTCAAGTCCACTCCAGCGACCTCTGCGGGAGTCCTCCCACCAAGAGCCTCGTGACCATGTTACTCGTGCGCTATTTTCTTAGGTCGTACTTTCACAAACCACCCTTCCTCGTCCTTATCCAACTCCCAAGTCAGTTGATCTCCGTGTTTCAGTTTCAACTGCCTCATCAGCCAAGCAGGTACAGTGGTCTTCGAGAATTTGGCTCCCTTGCCGCCAGCGGCGGGCGATATTGATGTTGCGGTCGTGCTATCAGTCATCCTTTGGTTATTTCATAGGTGGTTAATAAACATTTCACGAAACCTTTCACGTACCTTTATATATCGTGAAGTAGTACGTGTATTACTAGTCGAACCCGACCTTTCCCATGGAAGGGTGTAGCCCCGTTTGCGGCGGGGCTACGGGTTTGCTGGAGTTGAGAACCTATGAAGTATCCGTACTCCAACAACAAGCAAAATGAGTACAGCCATTTTAACCCATCGCTCCGTGACACCAAAGCGGAGATAATTTGCGCCAAGGAAGGTGCCATCAAGCAAGCGAAGGACGGAACATTCCGTGTACAATCACAGAGCAAATCTGGATTCTACAAGGTTGTTCCAGTCGATGGCTGGCCGAACTACGTATGTGAATGCCCCGCTTTCAAAACGGATGGTGGACCTTGCAAGCACACCCAAGCGGTCAGATTCTTTCTGATTGACGGCCCCGAGAACCCGCACAGCCTGCCTCAGCCACCTAAGCGACCTACCTACCCACAGGACTGGTCAGCCTATGATGCGGCACAGACGCAGGAGGCACGCCTTTTCAGCAAAATTCTGAATATGCTCACATCGAGGATACCTGAACCAATTCAAGAGACTGGACGGCCACGAATCAGTCTGGCCGAATCAATATTCTGTTCCGCATTGAAGGTCTATTCACGGAAGAGTTGCAGAACGGCCAAAGGGTTGTATCAGGATGCGGCTGAGGCGGGGTTCATTGACCATGCCTACAACTTCAATGTGCCGTCGAGAACCTTCAACAATCACGCTGTAACGCCCATTCTGCTGGATTTGATCTCCGTATCTGCGAAGCCATTAATTGGCAAGGAGGTCGATTTCGCCATTGACTCGACAGGATTCACTACAACGAAAATAGGCGAGTATAACCACACCAAACATGGTATCAAGAAACAACACGAATGGGTCAAACTCCATGCTTGTGCAGGCGTCAAGTCGAATATCATCACCGCCGTTTCGGTGACCGACGGATACGCCAACGACTCGCCTCAGTTCCGACCGTTGGTTCAGGCCACCTATGATGCGGGCTTCTCGTTGAACGAGGTATCAGCCGACAAAGCCTATCTGTCGAGGGAGAATCTGGAATATGTGGCCAGACTTGGCGGGAGAGCCTTCATCCCGTTCAAGTCTAATTCCATCCGCAATTCGAAAGGCTCGAAATTGTGGAATGAGAACTTCGATATGTTCGAAGTTGAGCGAGTTGCCTTCAACGACCACTACCACAAGAGGTCGAACGTGGAATCTGCTTTTGGAGCCATCAAGATGAAGCTTGGCGAGACAATTAAGTCCAAGAACCTTATAGCCCAACAGAACGAACTGCTGGCGAAGGTTCTAGCCTATAACATATGCGTCCTCATCAAGGAATTGTTCAGGAAGAAACAGGTGAAATTGGTCAAGCAGGCAGAGCAAGAAATGGAGGCTATTCCTCTCGTGGTCTGATGTCTGCTGGAACAAGTAGTATTCCTTTCGAACCCTTAGGGGCGGGCATGAAGACAAGGTGTTCGCCCCTATTTATTTTCAAATATTCACAGACACTTTTTGGAATCGTAATTTGACGGTTCCGTGTAATTTTCGTCGTAGCAATTATACTGATTCTATTGGTTTTGGTCATTTTCTCACCAAACATTAAAATAGTTAGAATACCAAAATAATGTGTCGTCCCATGTTGCGGTCCTCGGCGGTTCCCGTGTAAGTGGGAACTGTGTTCCCCCGCTCAAGTTGGGGGTCCTAACGCAAGTTTCGAGGTTGCTAGGGACGACACTTCATCATTACGCACAAGGGATGAGTACCATGTCTATCATCGAGGAAATGCCCGTGAAATGGGTGTTTGAGAATTACCATAATTGGGGAGAGATAATTGACGAGGCCGATCAGTACCTCGGTCCGCAGTCAGGAGTTATAGTAGTGAAAAATCATTATCTTCTACACCCGACTGACTTTTTCAAAAATATCACTGACAGTTCCCTTTCGAGCTTTCCAGAGAGACAAGGAGGTGAGGTAGCTTTCAAGAGTTATCGAATTCGGGATTACCCAGACAAGGGTTACCATCTTCATGAATTCAATAAATTCTATCTGCTTCATCGAGATACATATGACCCAAAAGACCTTGAATCTGGGATTAAACATTTAATTCATGATACATCGCCATCGGAGAAAGTGATTGTGGGGGTGGGAGTTTACGCTCTCGCTCAATTGTTCTTCGGTGGTAAAAAGAAAAGAAAATTCTGACACAACTTTAGACACAGAGCCTTTAGTTTTGACACGAATCAGGGTTTAGACACAAAGCCCGCTTCACCGGCTTTGCCCTTAAATTCGCAAGATAGGGCATTCTGCCCCTAAATTCGGTGTAGTTACAACACCTTGCCCCTAAAATAAATCGAACTTGCATTTTCGACATCTTGAAGGGTTTCGTTCATTCTTCCAATTTCCTTTGTCAATTACTCTCCATCCCCGCTCTCTATCAATAAACTCGAATCCTCTACATACGCAGAACGGTACTTGCCTCTCATCATCATAGCGAATCCTCCAAAGGATTCTGTGAGCTATTCTATCACGAAAGTTCTCGTTCGTCGACTCGGGTTCCCATCGACCTACCCCTCCTGGCTCTATGAGATTGGCTGGTGCGTGTGGTTGGAATTCGTCGCCAGGACTGATAGTCTTGCCGTCAGAATCGTATCCACGGAATGTGATCTTGTAGTCCCAAATTTGCTTTTCGTCGAATTTGGAATTGACGAGTTTTAGTTGCGTCAATTCTCCTCTCCATCCTTTGTACAAGTGGTTCCATTCTTCCCAATATCCAGCAGGCGGGCTAAATGGGTCATATCTGATTTGGGGTTTGAATCTTCTTCCAAAGACCATCTTAACACCATTCGTGAATATTCCAATGAACTCTTTGATGCCATCTACGATTTCGCCCATGATGGGCATTAGTGATATCAAGATTTAAGTTTATTTCGTTTCTTTAGTGATAGGCCAACTCGTTCCGATAGGCTTTAATCCCGAATAAACCTGCGAACCCTCAGAGAAATCGGTGAGCGATATGTCCGAAGAACATTCTGAGGCTGACGATTTACAACAGATGTTGGAAGAGCATGTCAGTAAAATTGGTGAGGCAACAAGTAAGCTTCGTGCCTATATTGAAAAAGTTATCCATGAGTGGGAGGCGAACGAAGAACAACATCGGAAATTGGTAGAAACATACAAGGATTACATGGCTGGTCATCCACATGACTTTGAAGGTGCTGAGTTCACTAATCCAAGCGAATTCCCACTAAATCACATCAACACGATAAAAAATGGAACTGACCAAATGCGGAATGTAGCTTTAGAACATATCAACAATCATTCAGCAGATCTCATCGAATCGTCAAATATTGTGGCCAGTTCAGCAAAACGGTTAGCAAGTATCGAACGAAGAATTAAATTGCAAACAGAAGAAATAGAAGCTAATATAAAAAAGACATCTGTTGAATCATATCCAGTGAGTGGATTGGCAAAATTTCTTATAGGTTTAGCGATGTCTTTCATATCATTAATAACTGTCTGGAATGCACTATATGTAAGTAATTTAGAAGGGTATCCATTAGCGGGCGGTGTCGTTGCCGCAATAATTGGTTATATTGTCGCCACTATCATATTCTTCAAAGGATATAATCGATGGGATAATGAAGAAAAATCTCGGATGAAAGGCTTCAAAGAGTTGTTTCCTGAATGGAAGGAGATATAGGACATTTACTCTAATTTATTCGGGTCGAAGAATAATTTTAATTCTGGTCCCATTATCCTATACTTACAAAGCTCAAGTAGTCCTTCAACTGTTTGCAAATTCCGCTTTGCCGAGTCTGAGTTTTTACTATGAGGGTCAGTTTTAATTATTTCCTTTGATATATTTGCATAGTAAATTGTTTTACCAACATCTCCCATCATCGAATGAATGACCCCGAGATGATATGGCACTTCCCAATGAGATCGGTCGACCGCCCATGCCGCTTTTGCAGATTCCAATGCTACTCCTAAGAATTCCTCATCTCTACTCTGCAAATACCTTTCGATACTTCCCATTGCTCTAAGCATACCTACTACCCGAATAATATAACGATATTCGGCAAGTCCTGTATCTGTTGTCATGGGCTCGGGATACTCACGGTAATAACCACTACCTCGTAAGGTAAATTTTGAACCAAATTGATGTCTACCTATTCTTTCAAAATTGCGTCTTCGACTTGATATTACTTGTAATCTGAATTCACTAATACCTTTATCGTTAACATCAATTTCATCGAGGTGTTCTTTAGAAAATCTTATAGTCTTCTGACCTGACTTTATCTTCTCAAATAATTCTTCCCTTCTTTCCTCTATTGATGAGAAATAAAAATTTCCTTGTTCCATAAAACAAACAATTATAAAAACTGGCAAGTCTCGTGTTAACCATAACTTAACAGTCTTTACTTCAATGTCTTCTGACCAATTATCGAGGGTATCGTTTGTACCTTTTACTTGGGCGAAGAATTCCTCCCAATGAACTTTGTTTTTCCCATCGATGTCAATCAACAATGTTCCTAATACATCTATTCCAGTATCGTCGTATCCCTCTACTGACCGTTCGGTAATGGCAATATAATCTCCCAACTTATCCGTTATTCTACCGACACACCTCCTTCCCAACCTCTTCGGACTAGACACCTTCGGTAATCCATTGGCTGTGATGGTGTCTTTACTCATTCTCCACTTTCTTCGGTCTCAGTTTGATGACCCAACCCTTCTCATCCTTATCCAACTCCCATTCGAACTTGTCTCCTGGGTCCAGTTTCAACTGTTTGACAAGCCATTGAGGGACGGTGGTCTTTACAAATCGGGTGCCAGGCTTTGCGATTGATATCGTGGTTGCGGTCGTGCTATCACTCATCCTTAATGTAGTGGAAAATGAACTATAATACTATACCGACTGTTCAGTATATACTCTCAATACGACAGGTTTAAGTAGTCTGAAAAGTATACCGAATTGCCTGTAGAACAGGTGTGGCCCTGCGGTAACAGGGCCACGGAATACCAAGGAGTAAACAACCATGATAGAAGCCGACTCCTCAGCGCAAATCGAATACCCGCCCGACCTTAAACCTTGGCCCACCTCGGCCACTTTCAACCCACCACAGCCACCCTCGCCACCGTGGGCGGTCTACAATCGAGCACAGCGGGAAGAGATAACACTCTTCGACGACCTCCTCCGAGAACTCGTAAAAACGGTCCCTGACCCCGTTCAGAGAGGTCGGGGTAGGCCAAGACTGTCCCGCCAAGAAGTCCTGTTCTGCGCCATCCAGAAGGTCTACAGCCAGCTATCCAGCCGCAGGGCACACTCACTCTTCCGCAATGCAGAGGATCGTGAGCAAATTGGCCATGCACCACACTACAATGCGGTGTCGAAGGCCCTCCTCAAGGATGAAATGACACCTATCCTGAAAGAGATGGTTCACCGAACCGCAATGCCGTTGACGGCTATCGAGAAGGATTTCGCCGCTGACTCAAGTGGGTTCACCACGACCTGCTTCGGTAGTTACTGCGACCACAAACACAAGGGCAAGCGGAAGCACAAGTACCTCAAGGCTCACATCATGTCAGGTGTCAAGACCAACATCGTCACCGACATTGTAGTTACAGATGACCGTGGGGCCGACTCGCCGCAGTTCAAGGAATTGGTCCGCAATACGGCCATGTTCTTCGATGTGGACCAGATATCAGCAGACAAGGCATACCTGTCAAGGGCCAACCTCGATGCCGTCGAAGATGTGGGTGGTCGGCCATTCATCCCATTCAAATCCAACTCGGTCCACTATGCCAAGGGGTCGAAAGCGTGGTCGAAAGCGTATCACTTCTTCCACCTTCACCGTGACTCATTCGAGCGCATCTACCACAAGCGGAGCAATGTCGAAACGACCTTCGGTGCCATCAAGCGCAAATTCGGCGAGAGTGTCAAATCCAAAAAGTTCGTAGCCCAAGTCAATGAACTGCTCTGCAAGATTATCGCCTACAACATCACCGTTTTGGTGAAGGCAATGTTCGAATTCGGCATCGACCTGAACTTCGGGTTGACCTTGCAATCAAATAATTAATATTGCCGGACTGGACTCCGAAAGTCTTTTTAGTCGAGGATCATTCTAATAACCGTTCGCCATGGCATCAAAAAAACCAAAGCGTATATATAATCCAGTGACAAAAAAGTACTATGAAGTGCAACAGCGGTCGACGAAAGTCCGTGATGCTGGTCAGATAAAAGGACTGTGGAGTTCAAAAAAGAAAAAGAAACGATAGGTGGGTAAAATACCAGTAAAAATTTGGTTTTTAGATACCAATATCCTCGCACAATGGATTTTGGGGAAAGGCGGTGTATTAAAATTAGTTATTGATGAATTCGAACTAATTGATTCATTTTTAGATGTATAATATGGAGTGCACCCCTGGAAGTGGACACTAAGTTAAGCTTCGTAGTTCCCTCGG
>CAYLMJ010000020.1:0-41060 GCA_964384995.1 uncultured archaeon
AACTGTCAAACTCTATTCCCTGCTCAAATCAGCGACAGCAAGTGTCAAACTTGGGAAGACAACGGTCGAGCCGACGGCAACGGGTCAGCAGGTCACCCTCGTCGTCACGGCCACGGACTATCCCGACAACGTGGTGCAGGAGCGGGTGGAAGTACAGCTGTAAGGGACAAGGGGCCGTTACACGACAAAGGGTTGGACCATCATCATGATCGACCAACCAACTATCAGAATCACAAGATCAATACCAATGATCAAAACGATACCAATTTTAGATTTGTTCTCTCTATACCACCCACCAGAGTAGGTTGTTGCAACAAATAAGCACAAGATTGTGATGATGAAGACACCAAGAACGGATGTGTCGTTATTAGGCTTGGAAAGACCATAAATATCCTTTCTTAGATTATTTCGGCATACGTTATTTGATAGTGTATTTTCTTCAGAATTTGGATCGAAATAGATTCCATATTCATTATAAGAGCAAATATTACTGGCTAGCTTATTGTCATCAGATTTAATAATCCAGATACCCGTATTGCCATTGTGAGAACAATTGTTGGCATTGAGGATATTGTGATCAGATTTACCAAGGACAATTCCGCTATCTCCATTGTTGGAACAGTTATTGCTACTTAGAGTGTTATCATCGGAACGATCAAGTTCGATGCCATGAAAATGGTTGTTGGAACAGTTATTCTTGTTGATGGTGTTGCTATTAGATTTTACCAATTCAATGCCATAGGCGTTGTTTGAGCAGTTGTTGTAGGAAAGTGTATTGTCATTCGAATCGGAGAGGCTAATACCATAGTTATTGTTGGAACAATTGTTGTTGATGAGGGAGTTATCGAAGGATCTTTTTAGATAGATGCCATGATGACGATTATTTGAGCAGAAGTTGTCTGAGAGGATGATGTTGTCAGATGCATTGAGACGGATACCATGATGACCATTGTTCGATATGATGTTGTAACTGATGGTATTGTGATGGGATTCATTCATCTGGAGACCTGTTTCACCATTCCCGGTGCTGGTGTTGTTGTCAACGATGTTGTTTTGGGACCGCAAGATCGTAATACCATTTAATGTATTGAATGAGCAATTATTACCAAATATTGTGCTATTGGTTGTCGCCCATAAACTGATACCTTGCCTCTCATTTCCCGAGCAGGTGTTATATTCAATGATATTGTTGTTTGAGCCCCTTGAGTGTATTCCTGCGTATACATTGTTAAGTAGATAATTCTGGGTAATGATGTTCCCTTGACCATGATTAATATCGATACCCCATATGTTATTCATGCATACGTTATTGCTTAGGAAATTTCTATCCGAAATATTGATCCAAATACAAATACCTATGATTCCCGTACTTTGGGAACCCTTGTTATTGATGACCGTATTGCTATGTGATTCATGCAGCATGAGATTTGTTCTTTCATTCCCAATCAATAGATTGCCAGATATTGTGTTATTGTTCGATTCTTCAATAAAGATACCATCACCATTATTGGAACAAGTATTATTTGTGATAGAATTATTGATAGAATAATGCCATAGATAGATACCTTTTTGATTATCCATACATGAATTATTATCCAACAGGTTGTTGTCCGAATGGTAGTATAGAACTATTCCCTCATTTTCATTATTCGAACAGAAGTTGTTGATGATGATATTGTTCTGAGATCGTATAGCGAAAATGCCGTGAACGTTATTGGAAATATTGTTATCCATGATGGTGTTGTTGTTCGATTCTAACCTGATACCACTTCGTGCTGGAGATACCTCATTTGTGATCTTGAATCCTTGGATATACACACTATCTGCTAATACAGTGATCACATAGCCAGCCCCTCTGCCATCAACAATTGAGAGTTTGCTTCCATTCCCAACCAGACTCACAGTCTTGTTCACCACCACATTCTCTTCATACGTCCCCTCCCACACCCGTATCGTATCCCCTTCGGTGGCATTGTCGATAGCGTCCTGAATGCGAGAATAATCACCACCGCCATCCTTGGCCACAACAATTGTGGCACCCTCACCTTCACTTGCCCACAAAGCGAGACTGAGGACCAGGACGAGCAGAATCAGGGACCCGAGAACCGCCAATGACCTCCAGCTTCGCATCATTGCAAGCTGATTGGCGGGATGGGATATAGTGTTTATCCTGCGAACGTTGCTGAACGTACGTGCCTCGATCGGTGCTTTACCACCCCACGCAACGACAAAATCTCAAATAAACCCGAGTCCATCCCATGCCACGACCGGAGCCTGTTCATGCCCACCGACTGGATGCCTTCCCGCCCCATCGCCATCCTCCTGGCCTTCCTTCTGCTCAGCCTCTCTCTGGTGGCCCTCTTCCACCACTTCGGCGGCGATGACGACGAGGAGCCCTACTACCCCTCCCTCCAGGACCGCCACGAGCTGGAGTGGAACACCACCGGCCGACACAGCCACGTCCTCGAGGAGGGCCCCTACTACGCCCTGGATGTGGCCGAGGCCTACGTCGACGTGGAATTGCCTCCTGGGGAGGGCGGCGCCTCCTGGACCGGCAATGACCCTGAGGTGCATCTCTCCTACTGGCTCCCCAGCAACACCCTGTCAGGCGAGCGGGTCCCGGTCATCGCCATCGTCAGCCCCTACTTCGACTTCGGCGCCCCTTCCCCCTCACCACCCACCGATGTCGTCGGTGCCGCCCGCGGTGAGTTCATCTTCGAGAACTTCGTGCCCCATGGCTACGCCTTCGCCCAGGTCGCCGTCTTTGGCACCGAGTACTCCACCCACTGCTTCGACTACCGGGGCAATGGCGAGCAGATCGGCATCGACGCGGCCGTGACCTGGCTGGGAGAGCAGGAGTGGAGCAACGGCAACGTGGGGCTCTACGGCAAGTCCTACGAGGGCGCCACCCAGTGGGAGGCCGCCACCTTCTCCAACCCCTACCTGAAGACCATCGTGCCCATCTCCGGGACCACCGGCACCAAGGAACTGCTCTTCAAGAACGGCTCGGCCGAGGCCCGCTCCCAGGTCATGCACATGAACTACTTCTACAACACCGTGGACGGCGATAGCGACGACCTGGACAACGCCTGCCCCGATGTGGCCCACGGCCTCTATCAGGGGGCCTTCACCTACGGCGCCGGGGAGCTGGACCCCGAGCTCAACGACTACTGGGCCGAGCGCTCCTACCTGGGCCGCGCCATCGACAACTACCAGGGCTCCATCTACTGGATCCAGGGCCTGCAGGACCTCAACGTGGACAGCCACATGGTCTTCCCCCACTACGAGAACTTCAGGCAGGCGGGCTTCGAGTCCCGGGGCATGTTCGGCCAGTGGGGCCACGACTACCCCGACCAGTGGTACAAGCACATCAACATCACCTCCGGCTACGGTGCCGAGGCCTTCCCCGACATGACCCGCTGGGACTGGGGCCAGGACCTCTTCGAGTGGTTCGAGCACTACCTCAAGGGCGTGGGCCCCAGACCTCAACAGCACGTTCAGGTCCAGCGCAACGACGGCCAGTGGCGGGTGGAGGAGACCTGGCCGCCCGAGGACGCCCAATGGCTTGACCTGGCCCTTGGCTCCGACCTGGCCAAGACATCATTCGAGCCGGCCATAGTCGGGGGCTACAACAACCTGGGACTCTACAACGACGTGGTCTTCGAATCGGACGGCTTCGACCAGGACCTGCACATATCGGGCCTGGCCCGCTTCCACGTCCAGGTGACCGCCAGCGGTGACGGGGGCCAGATCTTCGCCGAGCTGGCCGACGCCGAGACCGGGATGCGCCTGGGCCACGCCACCATGGACGTGCGCTACCACGACGGCGGCGACGAGCCCCGGACCGTGGGCTTCCTGGAGACGGTGACCATGCGCATGGAGTTCTTTGGCATCGACGCCCTGCTCCCGGCCGGCCACGGCCTGAGACTCACCCTCCAGACCACCGGCGAGGACTACCTGGAGCCCATGGTCAACCTGCCCCTCACGGTGGACGTGAGCGATGACAGCGTCCTCTCACTGCCCATCATCCAGCGGGGCGGCGGCACCGTGTTCCAGCCTCCCGAGTGGGAGCCCCAGTAGGCGGCAGGCAGTGGGCCGGTTCCCGGCTGGAATGATGGTGTAAGTGCTCCAGGCGTCAATGTAGGCGGGCAAGCGGGCAGGCGGCAATGGGCAAAGGCAGGCAGGGCAGGCAGGCTGGTGGACACAGTTCGTGCAAAATCATAATAATCGCTAGGAGATTGATGGGGCATGGGTCAGGGCGCAATGGTACTGGGAGACTTCGAACTGTTCCTGCTCAATCACGTGAGGGAGCTGGGGCCCATCACCCCCACCCGGCTTCATGGTTTGGTATCCGATGAATGGCACTGCTCCTTCTCCAGCCTGGCCACCGCCCTGCGACGTCTGGAGGGGAAGGGACTGCTGGTCTCCAGGCCCCTCAAGGGTACCTCCGTGGAGTACCGGGTGAACCCCCAGGCCCCGGTTTACCGGCAGATGGCCCGGTTGCTGGCCAGCCAGCTGGTGAAGGCCTTTGGGGATTGCGAGTGCCCCGAGTGGTGCACCTCCCATCTGAAGTGCTCCCTGATGGCCATCTCCATGGGCCGGGATGTGGATCACCTGAGAGATGACGAACTTGATATCCTCATCTTCCAGCTGGCCAGGATCAAGAAGGAGCGCAACGAGGGCTAAAGAGGCCAACCCCAGCTCATGGGAAGGATGGCCTTATGCAATATTCCATCATACAGAATCTTTAGACAGGACCATATTTGTCCTATTTGCGCGATACCGGTTTGCCGGCTCGCACCTTTGACCAGGAGACAACGCGAACCATGTCAGTCAGAGAGATAATCAAGATCGACGAGGAACTATGCAACGGATGCGGCGAGTGCATCCCCAACTGCCCGGAGGGCGCCCTGCAGATAATCGATGACAAGGCTCGCCTGGTGAGCGACCTCTTCTGCGACGGCCTGGGAGCCTGCGTGGGCCACTGCCCCACCGGCGCCATGACCGTGGAGAAGCGCGAGGCCGAGGAGTACGAGGAGCGCAAGGTCATGGCCAACATCGTCAAGGCCGGGCCCAACACCGTCAAGGCCCACCTGCTCCACCTCAAGGACCACGGCGCCCACGACTTCCTCCACGAGGCCCTCGCCTACCTGCAGGAAGAGGGCCTGGACATCCCCGACGGCGTCCTGCCCGACCATCATCCCCTGGCCCAGGAGGCCGGAGCCCAGGAGGCCGGCTGTGGCGGAGCAGGCGGCGACGACCTGCCCTGCGGCTGTCCCGGCAGTGCCGTCATGGACTTCAGCGAGAAGCCGCAAGCCGAGGCCCAGCCCCAGGAGGCGGCCGGTCCTGTTGGCAGCCGACCCTCACAGCTCAGGCAGTGGCCGGTCCAGCTGATGCTGGTGCCCCCGGGCGCCCCCTACTTCAACGGCTCCAACCTGGTCATCGCCGCAGACTGCGTGCCCTTCGCCTACCCCGACTTCCACGAGGACTTCCTGAAGGACCGCACCCTGCTCATCGGCTGTCCCAAGCTGGACGACGCCCAGCACTACCAGGAGAAGCTGACCGCCATCTTCAAGCAGAACGACATCCGCTCGGTGGTCGTCGCCTTCATGGAGGTGCCCTGCTGCTTCGGCCTGGTCCACCTGGTCCAGTCGGCCATCCAGGCTTCAGGCAAGGCCATACCCTTCGCCAAGCAGATGATAGGCGTCAAGGGCGACAAGAAGGAATAGGGCCGAGGCGACAGCTCTCGAATAATTCCAGCTGAGTACGCCCTTAAGGCAGACGTTCAGGCATCTGCCGCTACCAGACAGCCCTCGAAGTTCACCTACCCCAAGGCTCTGTGCCTTCTCTGTGGACTCTGTGTCTCTGTGGTAGTTAATCCTAGCAGAACTTGTACATCACGCCCTGACTGGCCTTGGGGTACTTCCACGTCAGGGCACCCTCGGGGCAGACGATGAGACAACTGCCGCACTCCAGACAGCCCTCGAAGTCCACCTTGACGTTCCCCTCCTGGTCCAGGGTGTAGAGGTCGGCCGGGCAGATGTGCAGGCAGGGCTTGATGTCGCACCGCTCCCGGCACACCGCGGTGTCTATCTCGATGTGGGACTCCTGGTCCAGCTTGAAGACGTTCCACCCCAGCTTGGCCTCTATCTTCATGGGCCCATTTGCATCGGAGGCGGGGGCGTCGGAGGAGGCAGGGGCATTGGTGGGGGAGGCGGTATCAGAGGCAGTATCAGAGGCAGGGGCAGGCTCGCTCATATCCTCACCATCCTGAACAGGTCGGGCCAGTTCCGGGGGTTCAGCCCCATGAACAGCATGGTCTTGATCATCGGCCACGCCAGCCGCCGCTTGGCTCCGGTGCCAACGGCCATCATGTCCTCCATCATCTGGACCCCCAGCTCGGGGTACTCGGTGTACATCTTGGGATTGCTCAACAGCTTGGGGAAGTTCTTGAAGGTCTTCATGTCCTTCCATATCACATGAGCCCTGAGCCGGGCCTCGTAGTCCGCCAGGGCCCCGGCCGAGTGGTCCTTGGCCTTGGCGCAGTCCAGCAGGGTCTGTCCCGCCAGCACCCCCGATACCAGGGCCAGGTCCATGCCCCGCACGATGAGCCCCAGGCTCAACGACAGTCCGGCGGCGTCGCCGGTGAGCACGAGCCCATCCTTCACCAGGTTCCTGGGGACGCCATGGATACCGCCCTCCAGGATGGCGTGGGCCCCGTACTCCAGGGGCTGGGTGCCCGCAAGGATGGGAGCTATCTCGGGTCGGGCCTTGAACTGCTCGAAGACCTCGTGGGGTGTGATGGTCGGCGTGCGATGGGTCAGGGGGTCCAGGTTCAGCACCAGGCCCAGGGCCAGGCTCTCACGATTGGTGTAGAGGAAGGCCCCTCCGGGAACGCCCTGGGTGACCTGGCCGAAGTAGAGCTGGGCCAGACCCTGGCCGGGTTGGAGCCCGAAGCGCTCCTCGATGCGTGAGCCATCCAGCCCGTGGACCTCCTTGAAGCCCACGGCGTAGTGGTGGGGGTCCCGCTGGATCAGACCGGCCTGCTCGCCCAGGAACGACAGGGCGCCGTCGGCCGCCACGACAGCGTCGGCCCCGATGGGGTCGCCCGCGGCCGAGATGCCGATGACCTTGCCCTCCTCCATGAGCAGCTCGTCCACCTTGTAGCCGGGCACTATCATCGCACCAGCTTCCGTGGCCTTGTCGCCCAGCCACTGGTCGAAGGTACCGCGGATGACGGTGTGGCTCTCGTACTCGGGGGAGGCCAGCTTGGCACTGTGGAGCTCCTCGGTCACGGAGCCCTCGGCCCCCATGGCACAGAGCCGCTCCTTGGTCACCTGCCGCTCGAAGGGAGCGCCTTCCAGCAGCTCGCCGCAGAGCGAACGGACGGGTCCCAGGTAGAGCCTGCCGCCGGTGACGTTCTTGGAGCCGGGGTAGTCGCCGCGCTCGACGACCATCACCTCGGCACCGCCCTTGGCCAGGGTCCAGGCCGCAGACAGTCCGGCCAGTCCGGCGCCCACTACTATGTACTGGACCTTCTCCAAGGGCCACCCTCACTGAGGTCTGTTGCTCACCGTTCCTACTCGATGTCCTTGTAGGGGATGACCACGTTGCCGATGTACTCGCGGCCGATGATGAGCTTCATGATGTTCTTGCCGCCCTCGGCTCCCACCAGGTAGGAGAGGGCCCCCCGCAGGTTCATGCCGATGGGGCACTCGGTGGTGTAACCGAAGGCTCCGTGGTGGACCATGGCGTGGGTGGCGATCTCGGTGGCCAGGGTGGGGGCGGTGAGCTTGCAGATGGCGATGGTCTCGTTCATCTGCTTGATGGGGTAGGCCGAGTTGTCCTTGTAGTACTCGTCCACCATCCAGGCGGCCCGGCGCAGGTAGTGTCTCAGCATCTCCAGCTTGGCCCGGTCGTCGGCTATCTCGAAGGAGATGGCCTCGAACTTGGCCAGGGGGCGGCCGAAGAGCCGGCGCTGTTTCACGTAGTCCCGGGTTATCTCCAGGACCTTCTCGGAACCGCCCACGCAGGCGGCCGAGACCAGGATCCGGGCGGCGTTGAAGCCTTCCATGTTCATGTGGAAGCCGCGGCCCACCTCGCCCAGGACACAGTACTCGGGGACCTCGACGTCCTTGTACTGGAAGCCGCCGGTGGAGAGGCCCATGCGGCCGATGTCGTGGACCAGGGTGCGGGAGATGCCCGGCAGGTTGGCGTCCACGTAGGCGAAGGTCATGCCCCGGTGGGCGGTCTCGTAGGGCAGGCTGGTGTCGGTGCGGAAGAGAGTGATGTGGCCGCCGCCCCTCTGCTCGGTCTCGGTGACACCGCTGATGTAGAGCTTCTCGCCGTTGAGGATGAACTTGCCATCCTTGTGGTCGGCCCAGGTCTTGATGCCCGAGACGTCGGAGCCGCCGTGGGCCTCGGTGGTGTTGATGCCGATGAAGTACTCGCCCGAGGCCACCTTGGGCAGGAGCTCCTCCTTGAGCTCGTCGGTGCCCCGCTGGGCCACCAGGTAGCTCCAGCCCAGGCAGAGCAGGGAGTAGACCGGGATGGCCATGCTGATGTCGGCCCGGGCTATCTCTTGGACGGCCAGGGTGGCGTAGCTCATCTCCTCGCCGGGCATGGCCGAGCCGCCATACTCCTCGGGGATGGTGGTGCCAAAGACGCCCAGCTCGGCCAGGCCCTTGATGATCTCGTCGGGAATGCCCTCCTCCTTGCTGTCGATCTCCGCGGCCACCGGCTCGATGGTGGACTCGCAGAACTCGCGCAGTACGCGTCGGAAGAGGCGCTGTTCGGAAGTAAGTTCAAAATCCATGGTACGTGCCTCCAGGCTGGGAGGCCAGAGGCAAAGCTCCAGTCCCGCCCCAGACAGGGCCGGAGCCAGGGGTGCCTGTGCTTTTTATGGTTTCGGGCCCCCAGTGGGTACTTGCACCCTTTGTGTGAGCCAAAATATGACCGGGGCCCACAACAGCCCCCAGTTCACCTCCCAATGGAAACCAAGGCTGTCGCTGACCGGTACTTGCGGGGGGTGCCCGAGCGACCCCCGTGCTGAGACTGGGGATGCTGGATCGACAGTGCAGTCTGGCCTGACCTTTACCCATTGACCCGGCCTGCAATGATCGGCCTGAACAGACCTGACCAGACCTGGCTTGACCTGACTGGCCCGACCTAAGCGTCCCCGTCGCCTTTGGCCCCGGTCAGCTTCTCCCGCATCTCCCTGATGGCGTTCATGGGACTGCCCGCCTTGTGACCCGGAGGCATGAGCACCAGGGCCATCACCGCGGCCACCAGGCACAGCACCGCGGCGGGGTAGAAGGCGTAGGCGTAGGAGAGGCCCTCGTCCTTCACCATCCCGGCCAGGATGGGTCCGATGATGCCGCCGGCGGCGTAGGAGGTGAACATCAGGCCGTAGTTGGGCCCCACGTTCTTGGACCCGAAGAAGTCGGCCGTAGCCGCCGGGAAGAGGGCGAAGTTGCCGCCGAAGTTGAACCCTATCAACGCCGCGAAGAGATAGAACGTGTAAGGGCTTCGCGTCGTGAACAGGAAGACGAACATGCAGAGGAACTGGAAGGCGAACATCATGGTGAAGGCCATCTGCCTCCCGATGCGGTCGGAGATGGAACCCCAGGCGATGCGGCCGGCGCCGTTGAAGATGGGCAGGAAGACGGCGGCCCCGATGACGGCGAAGTCGGCGGCATCGTCGGCCGAGAAGTCATTGGCCTCGAAACCGTCGTCCACGTCCTGGGCGAAGTTCTTGATGTTGCCGATGACCATCAGGCCGGCCAGGGCGCCGAAGGCGAACATGGTCCACAGGACCCAGTACTGCCAGGTCTGCAGCATCTCCTTGGACTCGTAGTCCACCTTGCGCTCGGCCCGGGATTCCTCTTCCCGGGGAGGCTCGGGCGGTCTGTATCCCGCGGGCAGCCAACCCTCGGGCGGCGGTACCATGACCAGCGAGCCGGCCAGGACCAGCACCAGGAAGGCCACGCCGTATGTGACGAAGACGCTGTTGATGTTGTCGGCGTCGTAGACCTTGATCTCGATGGTGGAGTTGGTGGTGTCATCGAAGACCTGCTGGGTCCCGATGTCGATGAGACCACCGTCGGCCAGCACCGAGGGCGGATTGGCCATCAGTATCCACAGGAAGGCCCCGAAACCGAAGCCGGCCACGGCCAGTCCCGTCAGGAGCCCCTTCTTGTCCGGGAACCACTTGACCCCCACGGCGATGGGCACCACGTAGGCCAGGCCGATGCCCGAGCCCCCGATGATGCCGATGGTCACCAGCTTGATGACAAAGGAGTCGCCCACCGTGCCGCCCAGGATGTAGCCCAGGCCCAGCATCACCCCGCCGGCCATGGCGATGTACCGGGGAGGATACCTCTGTTGCAGGCGGCCCGCCAGGATCATGACGATGCCGAAGGAGGCCAGACCGGCCGAGAAGATGGCCTGGGTCTCGGTCTTGGAGAAGCCGAAGGCCTCCGATTGCAGGGCCTTGGTGAAGGCCGACCAGGCGTAGATGGCGCCCAGGGCCAGCTGGATGGCGATGGCTCCGGCCACCACCAGCCACCGGTTCATGACCTTGGGCTGACCTGCGGTTTTGTTGGTATCGGCGTCGCCTTTTGGGTCGTCACCGTGAGTAGTGGGATTGTCGTTCGTGAGAGTGCCTCCCGAAGTAAGATATATAAAAGCATATAGACCATGCGATTAAGGGTCTGTATGTTCAGTAATTACAATAGGTAAGTAAAATAAAGACTGAACCGCCCCACTAACCAATAAATAGGCCTGGAGGTTCTACGAATCCCATGTGCTCTCGCTGGCTTGCGGCCGGGCTGGTCCTGATGCTGGCCCTCTCCATGGCCGTCACCGGTCTCTCCCTGGTATCCGAACCCCAGGCAACCGACTCTCAGAGCCCCAGTTCCGATGCGCCGGGTCTCCAATTGTCCCTTGACCCCAACGCGGCCGACACCGATATTGATGAGCCCCGGGACCACTCATCCTGGTGGCGGGGCTGGCAGGGCGACGGCGATGAGAACGGCCTGGACGACCGGCTGGACCTGGCCCTGAGCCAACCTTACGGTGGTGACGATACTGTCTCCATATTCCTGATCTACGATCACATGCCCACCGATGAAGAGGTAGCCTTGGTCGAGAAATTCGCAAAGATCCGTTACCGCCCTTTGCATATCGAACTGCTCATCCTCAACCAGGTCCCTCTCCATCTTGTTCCGACCTTGCTGGAACTTCCCGGTGTACAACAGATCCAGCAGGAGAACCAGATCACTGCCATGCTGGATGTTTCGGCCAGGGCTATCAAAGCCCGCCCCTCCAACGAATACAGGGACCAGGACGTGTGGGACACCTTGGGCTACGATGGTACGGGCATCAATGTAGCAGTCCTGGACACAGGGGTGGATGACGAGCACGAGACCCTGCAGGGCAAGTTCGTGGCTGGATACGACGCCACTAGCCTGACCGGCGACCCCAACAACGGCAATGGCCAGACCAATCCTGATGACGGAAATGGACATGGTACTCACGTGGCATCGACGGTCATGGGAAACGCCGGAGGTGACAATGAGTTCATGGGTGTTGCTCCTGGCGCCGGCCTCATCGATGTCAAGGTCATGACCGATGTGGGTGGAGGTGGCGGCGGCTCCACTATCGAAGGGATCGACTGGTGTGTAGAGCACAAGGACGAATTCGACATTCGCGTTCTCTCCATGTCCTTTGGCTCCGCCACGGGCAATGACGATGGCAGCGCCGCTGATGCCGAGGCTGTGAACCGCGCCGTGGAGGCGGGCCTGGTATCCATAATCGCCGTGGGCAACGACGGCCAACACAGGATCCCGCCTCCGGCCTCGGCCGACCTGGCCATCACTGTGGCTTGGGCTGACGATCAGAACACCATCGAGCGCCGTGACGATGTGATAGATGATGATTCCAATTATGGTCCCCGCCTGGACGATGGTGATGAGAACCTGCAGGACGAGCTGAAACCAGAGATCGCCAGTTTCGGTGGCAATATCCAGGCCGCCCAACACAATAGTTTCGGCCCCGCCACCAACGGTTACACGACCATGTCGGGCACTTCGATGGCCACGCCCCATGTGGCAGGTGTCGCCGCATTGATGCTGGAAGCCGAACCCGACCTGACCCCCAAACAGCTGGAAAAAGCCTTGCTCTGGTCTGCCGAGCGCAGGGACAACGCCACTCACCAGGAGATTTCCACCGAGTACAATGACCACTGGGGCTGGGGTCTTGTGGACGCCTACCGGGCCGTGCAGGCCGCCCTGGGAGGCATCGTGGAGATATCCATCGAGACCCCCGAGAATGACGAGACCGTGTCGGGTCGCATCGCGGTGCAGGGTACCGCCAGCGCCGACCTTGTGAGCATCACCTTCGAGATCGCTGGACAGGAGTTCGAGACCACGGCCGAGGAGTCGTGGACCTGGACCTGGGACACCCGACGTTTCAACAACGGCAACTGGCGCTTGACCGCCATCGCCACCAGCACCAACAACCTCACCGCCAAGGACACCGTGGAGGTCTCCATCTACAACGTGGCCCAACCCGAGGAAGAGGACGAGGGGATCAAGGAGAAGTTCACCGACCTGATGGACAAGCTGGGCGAGAACGTGGCCGGAGACGCGGATAGGGGGCCCATCGTGGCCGTGGTCATCGTCGTGGTCATCGTGGGCCTGGTGGTGGGAGCCAAGGTGGCTCTGGGTCGCCGGGGTCAATGGGACGACTGGTGAGGCCACAGTTCGACCACCGGTAGACGTACCACCGGTTAGCGATACCACGGTCAACAATTCAACAGTTACCTTCCAGGAGAACCCCCTCTATCGGGTGGAGTATCAACAGTTCGCCTCCTCCTGCCGACAGCACCCCCTCTAGTGCAAGTGATTATCGCCACCACGACCAAAAATGAGGTGGGTTATGGGGTGTGCGGTTCAGGTGTAGCAGCAGTAAGCCGCGGTGGCAGATGAACTTCCCTGGCCCTCCGATATATTAGCCGTTCACGAGCGATTATCGGATCATGCCTGACGGTATTTTGCCTGGTGCCCAGGTTGCCAAAGAAGGGCAAGCATTGGGGGCCAGCTATGGGAGGCAAAACAAAGGAGGCCCAGATCAGTTGGCGATGACCCTGGGGATGAGATGGTAGAGTTCCTCCCAGTTCTTGGTATCTGTGGTGTTGGTCGGATCGGGCACCGGGAAGATCTCCTTCAGGCGCGGGTCGTCCTTGAGCTGGGTGGGCAGGAGGTCGACGGTCTGGTTCCATTCATCGTGCAGCTCGGGCGGTAGCTGTTCGGGTGGGACCGGTTCGGTGCTCAGGGTCTCGGTGCTGATCTGGGCGAAGCCGATGGCGATGACCATGACCTTCTCCCGCTTGGCATACCATCCTTCGCCGATGAGCCGGATCTCAGCGCCCTCGGTGAAGAAGGTGGAGGCCTTGGCGGTCCCGTTGTAGATGAAGTAGTTGGTCTCGTATCCCTGGACCGTTGTGCGCGTGTCAAAGTAGAGCCGTTCTTCCTGGTTGACGTTCTTGTCATCCTCCTGCTGGGCCATGCCCGCAAAGATCTCTTCCTTGATGCGGTCCCAGAGGATGCCTCGGGGTTCCTTCACCGTGATGAGGACCAGCAGGGCCGGATGACCTTCATCCTCGGCCGGGTCCTGATAGAGTCGCAGACCGCCTTGCACGGCCCCCAGACCTCGGGAGATGGTGAACTCCTCCTTCAATTCCCAGCCGGGGTTCTCCGCCGAGTTCAGGTGTCTCTCCTTCAGCTCGGCATCGTGGGACTCGAAGAAGGGGAACAGCATCCCGAAGACGATGAGCACGGCTATCAGCCGCACCCCGTTCCAGCCCAGCTTGATGGTCCGCCACTTGGGCCAGGGCTTGGTCTGGTGCAGCCACTGGGGTTTCATCAGCAGGTTGGTTATCCTCCCGCTGGTCATGATGACCGAGCCCAGAAAGGCCCCCACCAGGAAGGGGGTCAGGTTCTGCAGCAGGAAGGTCAGGCCCAGGCCGGAAAGGATGAAGAAATGGGCGGCCCGATGGCAGATGTACCGCAAGGGGTAGTCCTTGTAGCCCAGCTTCATGATGATCTCGTCCCGCTCGGGTTCCACCCCCCGGTAGCGGTTGTCGATCTGCCGGATGATCACCGCCAGAAAGGCTCCCAGTCCCGCCAGCACCAGCAGTTCGGCGAAACGGGTCCAGGGTGAGGCCGCCTCCTCGTTGAAGTAGGCCACCGTGTCGGCGATGACGTAGACCATGATGGCCAGGAAGAGCAGGATATGGCCCCCGATGAGCATCAGCTTGGTGGGGTTGGGGGGTCCGGCCCACAGCAGGTAGGCCAGCTTGGCCGCCAGGCTGCGGTCCTTGTCGGTGGCCTGGCTCTCCAGCTGTCCCAACGCCTCTCGTCCCTGCCAGTCATCCACCGGGCGTTTTTTTTTGCCCAGACCGGTGTCGTCCGCCATGTTCTCAGGCGGTGGATAGCCATCGTCGTATGGGTCGTCCTCGTCGGTGCGGCTCGATGTTGACAGGTCGACAAAGGATGAGGGTCTTCGGCTTCCGTCCACCTCCCGGGCGTAGTCGGCGGCAAGGGGTCCGCCTTCCTCAGGTGGTGGCTGAGCCTCCATGGGCATGGCCTCCAGGATCCGCTGACCCAGGGCCCCGCCGGCCTCCCCCGAACGTAACACGGCCTGATGCAATCGGATGTTCTTGGCGATGTCGTTGAGGGTGCGAGGCTCGCCGAAGATGATGACCTCCCTGGGCCCCACCTTCAGGGAAACGGCGTCCTCGCGCCAGAAGAACCACAACAGTGGTACCAGGAATATGAGCAGGAAACCGATGATGGCGACCATCAGGATGGCCGACACGATCTCGGCGATCAACAGCATCCACACGGACCATCGCCGCACCCGGCCCCAGGTGATGGCCTCCACGCTTCCCAGCGAGATGTCGTGAAGGTTGCGCCCATCGCCGAAGAAGAGCCGCAGGTTGGTCAAGAAGCCCACGTAGCCCTTGCTCCGATTGTACCTGAGCTCGGGATAGGCCTTGATGAGGTACTCCCCCGGGATGAACCTCTCCTCAACGCGCATGGAGCTGGATAACACGGTGGTTGATTGGTCTGCAAAATATAAAAACTAAGGGGGTGGGAGGCATGAGAACCCGGAACCGGGATATTCACCGTTTGACACGCGATAACCGGATTATCAAAAATGATACTTTTCGATATATGGAGCAATTCACCCGAAACTGTCTGTTTTCAGTCGAGAAAAGCAAAAAGATTTTAATACCAAAACCTCTGTTTCCACTGGAGATCTCATGGGCTTTCTAGATAAAATCAAAGCCGTTTTCGGCGTCGGCGAGGCACCCGCGGAGGAGCCCCCGGCGTCTGAGCCCGAACCAGAACCTCCCGCCGAGGCACCAGCTCCCGAGGAAGCTCCAGCCGAGGCCCCCGAAGAGGAAGCCTGAGCCCGGTACAGTTCAGAAACACCCTCCCGTCAAACCTGTCTCCAGTTGCGGGTCCCCTGTGGGCGCCCGCCATTCCCCGTGCCCTTCTGCTCCCTCCCTGACTTACCAGAGCTGTTCCCGAATTGGGACCCGCCTGTCATAACCCCTCCATTTTTAACCCGACAGGATACCTGCGAACGGGGTTCACCTCCATGTCCGATTGGCCTGTACTCCAAGTGGCGCTCGACCTTGACAACCTGCACCGAGCAATGCAGATCGCCCGGGAGGCCGCCGAAGGCGGCGCCCAGTGGCTGGAGGCGGGTACGCCGCTGATCAAGTCCGAGGGCCTGGAGGCCCTGCGAGCTCTGCGAAGGGAGTTCCCCAGACACACCCTCATCGCCGATCTGAAGACCATGGACGTGGGTGGGACCGAGGTCGAGATGGCCACCAAGGCGGGAGCCGACATCGTCACCGTCCTGGCCCTGGCCGATGACGGCACCTTCAGGGAAGCAATAGAGGCGGGCCGCCAGTACGGCTCCCAGGTGATGGGCGACCTCATCAACATGCCCGACAAGGTGACCCGGGCCCGGGAGCTGGAGGCCCTGGGAGTGGGTTACCTCAACCTCCACATCGGCATCGACACCCAGATGAAGGGCGAGGCCGCCAAGGGCCTGGCCGAGCTGGCCGACATCGTTGCCGCCACTGACCTGCCGGTCTCCGTGGCCGGGGGTCTCAACTTGGCCACGGCCCCCGAGGCGTTGAAGGCCGGCGCGGCCATCATCGTGGTGGGCGGGGCCCTGACCAAGGCCGAGGATGTGACCGGGGCCACCCGGGCCCTTCTGGAGGCCATGGAAACCCTGGAGTCGTCGGCCTCCGAGCAGTTCGTCAAGTACGGCCCCGACAAGCTGAGGACCGCCTTCGAGAAGGTATCCTCCTCCAACGTGTCCGACGCCATGCACCGGGCCGGGGGCATGGTAGGCCTCCAGCCGCGTGTGAACCGGGGCACCCGGGTCTGCGGACCCGCGGTCACGGTGCGCACGCTGGACGGCGACTGGGCCAAACCGGTGGAGGCCATCGACCTGGCGAAGCCGGGCGAGGTGCTGGTCATCGAGGCCGGCGGCGGCACCACCGCCATCTGGGGCGAGTTGGCCTCCAGCTCCTGCAAGGTCAAGGGCCTGGCCGGCGTCGTCATCGATGGTGCCGCCCGGGACCTGCAGGGCATATTGGACCTGGGAATGCCCCTCTGGTCCCGCCACATCTCGCCCCACGCAGGGGAGCCCAAGGGTTACGGCGAGATCAACTGCGAGATAACCTGCGGGGGCCAGAAGGTGCGCCAGGGCGACTGGATCATCGCCGACGAATCGGGGGTCACTGTGGTGCCCCGGGAGCGGGCGGTGGAGGTGGCCAACCGGGCCCTGGACGTGAAGGAGAAGGAGAACCGCCTGCGCGAGGAGATCCAGCGGGGCTCGACCCTGGCCGAACGCCTGGACCTGCTGCGCTGGGAAAAGGTGGGATGAGTCCGCCAATGCACACTTCCAGCCACATGAATCTCTCGGTTTGGAATTTGGAATCTCACCACAGAGACACAGAGAGCACAGAGTTTTCGTCGGGAAAAAAAAACTCTGTGTCATCTCTGTGTCCTTCGTGTCTCTGTGGTTGTCCAAATGGATCTTCAATCATCCACATTCATGCAAAAGGAACCTCCACTCAACGCAAGGGCTGGCGCGAGCGCATCTGGGCCCGCCGAAGCCGAAGCAAAAATACCGGCCGGAACCCCAAGCCTCGACGCCGCCGCCGCCGGGTGACCCGGGAGCATGAGGTGCCCAAACCCTCGCCGGTGAAGGACTGGCCGGTGAAGGGCATCAAGCGCAAGACCCTGGAGCTCATCTGCGTGGCCTCCCGAGACCAGCATCCCACCGAGTTCGGGGCCGTCCTGCGGGCCGAGAAGGGCATCATCACCGAGATCATGCCCCTGCCGGGAACGGTGAGCGGCGACCGCCACGCCATCCTGAACCTCCACATGCTGCCGGTGGACATGTCGGTTGTCGGCGTGGTCCACTCCCATCCCAGCCCCAACAACCACTGGTCCGATGCCGACCTTCAACTCTTTGCCCATTTCGGTCACACCCACATCATCATCGCCTATCCCTACACCGAGCAGAGCTGGGCGGCCTACGACCATCACGGCAACGTGCTGAGCCTGGAGCTAGTTGATTAGACCGGTAAGATTTGCTGTGGAGCGACCCGCCCCCGGTTACACAAAACTCAATTCCAAAAAGTATATCAAGTCGCCAAAAAAATTTGGCACGGCAATATATACCCGCCTGCCCAGGAAAGATATGAAGCGTTATGAGCGGATACACCCGACCCCGCCTTGGCCTCGGTGAACTGCGAACCCGCCGAGTCGGTTCCGAGCTGGTCATGAGCAACGAACCCGACTTCCCCGGCATCTGGAGCAGGCTCCACCGCCACGGCAAGCCCCAGCTGCTGCTCCTGCCCCAGGCTCGCCTGAAATGAAACGGGATGAGTAGGGCGGCAACCGGGCTCAGTCGCCCTCGTACCACTCGGGGGGGGTGAAGAAGCTGGGGTGGCCATTGGGCCGCTCAACGATGGGAAGGCGCAGGATACTGTTGGCATCCTGCTCGATGGTTATGGGCCAGTTCTGCGTGGGCTCGACGTAATCCTCCCCGGTGATCCTGATGACCAGCCGGATGGCGTGGCCCTCGGGCACCACCACGTCCATGGGATTGAACTCCATCCGCATGGTGTAGGTCACAAAGGGCATCACCGTTTTGGCTTCGTAGCCTCCATCCCGGTAGCGCAGGTCCATTATGGCGTGGCCCAGGCGCAGGCCGGTCTCGGCATCCTGCATCTGGACGAACAGCTGGCCGCCACATTCACCTGGTATCAGGCAGTTGGAGTAGGCCCGCACGTGGAACTGGGGCAGTCCGGCGATGCGTGTCTCCTGCACCATGGGCAGGCTCTCGTAGACCACCTCCAAGGAGGCGTCCACCGAATCGAAACCGGCCACGGTGTTGAAGTTGGATTTGAGATCCAGGCCGCTGGCCAGGTCCAGCTCCACCCACTCGGTATCGGGAGCCGGGTAGGTCTCCTCCAATCTCCAGGCACCGTAATTGTCCTGCACCTGGGCGTAGCCGTTGGGCTTTGGCCCCTTGTCCTTGAGGTAGTGGTCGAACCACGCCAGCATGTCCTCGGCCCAGTCCAGCCGCCACATGTAGGGGGCCGCCTCGCCGCCGTAGCCGCTGGGATAGCCGCCGTTCTCTTGGGAGCGGAAGGGCTGGTCGGGATAGTTGTGCTGCCACTGCCCGAAGATGCCCCTGGTCTCGATGCCGGCGTCCTTGAGCATCTGGAAGGTGGGGAAGGCGTGGTAGGGGTCCACGTTCCAGTCCTGAAAGCCCCACACCAGGTAGACCGAGCCCTGGTAGTTGTCCAGGACATCCTGAAGGTGGTAGCGCTCGTCCCAGTAGCCGTTCCACTGGTCTCCCGCGTACTCGGCCGCCCAGTAGGTGGTCCAGGGGGTCAGGGGCCCCAGCACCGAATCACTGCAAAGCCTCAGCTCCTGGGTCGGGTCTCCCTCGTCCACCGTCGAACCCTCGTACAGCACGTCGTAGACGAAGGAGCGGCTCTCGGCCGAGCCGTTGCGATAGAACATCTGCCGCACGCCGATGGAGCCGGAGATGGGGACGATGGTCTTGAGATGGGGACTGCTATCGGCCTGGGCCGCCTCCCAGGTGGTGGTGCCGGCGTAGGACTTGCCGATGATCCCCACGTTGCCGTTGGACCACTCCTGCTCCCCAAGCCAGTCGACGACGGCCTGGATGCCCAATTGCTCGGAGCGGCCCTTGACGTCCTGGCAGTGGGTCGATTTGCCGGTGCCGAAGGTGGAGGACTGGGCCAGGGCGTAGCCGTGCTGGATGAACTCATCGTAGATCCACTGTCCCACGCCACCATCGGGCTCGGTGATGCCCGGTGACTCGCCGCCGGTGGTGCCGAAGTCGTAGTAGGGATGGATGGAGAGGATGACGGGGACCTGGGTCCCCTCGGGAACCTCGGGCAGCCAGTAGGCCACATGCATCACCGGGTCCTCGGGATAGCCGGCGTCCCGCTCCCCTGGGGGCAGGTCCACCGGCACGAAGGCCTCCGAATAATCGGTCTCGTTGGGTACATCATAAGGACCGGGTCGAAGGGTGCTGGACCGCCACAGGGTATCGGTCTCCCAGTCGTCACCCGGTTTCTTGAAGGGTCTTCCATTCTGGTCCTGGACCGGGTCCGATACCCACGATATCCCGTCGTCATCATCACCGAGACAACCGGAGAGGGCGGGCACAAGGACTATCGCCAGGATGAGCCAGGGGCAGTGACGCATGGGCAAATCAAGGGCACTCAGCCTAAAAAAGATACCTTGAATTGGAACTACCATGCAATTACCGGATAAGCAATTTTCTTCATGAGCCTTCTATTGCCTTTTCTCTTATTGTAGCTCACGTTTCCCACAACGTATATATACCGACGTAAGCTCCCGCCATCCCTTGGAAGGGGCAGTAGTCCCCTACTCTAATCTGGAGGCCCAGTTTTGGCTTCAAAAGCAGCCCGTACCGCCCGCGCCGCCCGTACCGTCAAGGAACGGTGGAAGGCAAAGGCCTGGTACAAGATCCACGCCCCTGGCATGCTCAACTTCGCGCCGGTCAGTGAGACCATTGCCCTGGAACCCGAGGCCGTCTACGGTCGCATCACCAAGGTATCGCTTCAGGACATCACCCAGGACATGCGCCACAAGAACATCCTGGTCAAGCTCCAGGTCAACCAGGCTAGGGGCTACAACCTCTACACCCAGTACCTGGGCCATCAGCTGACCAACGACTACATCAGGCTCCTCACTCGCCGCCGCCACTCCAAGGTGGATGGCATCTTCGACATGACCACCAAGGATGAGGTGAGGGTGCGCATCAAGCCCATGGTCATCACCGACAAGCGGATCCAGACCTCCCAGCAGCGAGCCATCCGGACCTTGATATCCAACGCCCTCAACGAGTTCATCCCCAGCCACTCCCTGGCCGAGCTCTTCCATGAGATCAACAGCGGCGACCTCAACCGCAACCTGGCCAAGGACATCCGCGTCCTTTATCCCACCAAGCGCGTCGAGATCCGCAAGCTGGACGTCATCTCAGCCCCCGAACTGATGGAGGTGCCTCCCGACCCCGACGCCGAGGAGGAAGAGGACGAGGAAGAAGAGGCAGAGGAGGCAGAAGAGGACCAGGATGAGGCCGAGGACCTCAAGAAGCCCGAAGAGGGAGAGACGAAAGAGGCCGACGAGGGTGAAAAGGAAGCCGAAGTGGCCGAAGTGACCGAGGTGGCTGAAGCACCCGAAGGCGAGGTCGAGACCGTGGATGAGACCGACGCCGTGGTAGAGGCCGAACCGGTGGCCGAGGTGGAAGAGGTCCAGGAGGCCGAAGCCGTCGAGGAGGTTGCCGAGGTCGAGGAGATCCAGGAAGCCGAACCCGAGACCCCCCCGGAACCCGAAGCCCCCGCAGAGCCCGAGCCCGAACCGGAACCCGAGGCCAAGGCCCAACCCGAAGCCCCTGTGGAGGCGGAAGAGGTCCAGGAAGCCGAGGCTGTGGAAGAGGAAACCCCGGTCAAGGAAGAGTAGACAGTCCTCTCTGTGGCCTTCATCATACCCCTCCCACCCCACCTCACAACCCATCCTCAAGGATGTCGAGCTCTGCAGGAGGCAACTCGATAATTGTTAAATAGGGTTCATTCTTCCATTTTACAAAATCAGCGCGTCGGACCCATGCCCGATATGCCGGAGATGACCAACCAGGCGACCGTGAGGCCACACGATTGAACATCAAGGACAATGCAGAGTTTACGCCCGACCGTTCCGCTTTGCTGGTCATCGACATGCAGCGCTACTTTCTGGACCGGGGCTCCCATGCCTTCCTCCCCTATGCCCAGCCGATCATTCCCACGATCACGGAGCTGATGGAGGGTTACTTTCAAAATGAATTGCCGGTGGTCGTCACCCGCCATCTGAACACCGAGGCCAACGCCAACCTCATGAACACCTGGTGGAACGATGTGATCACCGAGTCCGATCCGCTGAGCGAGGTCCATCCCGAAATTGTCAACCCCCGAGCAATGGTCGTTGAGAAGTCCCAGTACGACGCCTTTTATCAGACCTCCCTGGAGGGAATGCTGAGGGAAAATGGGACCACCCAGGTGGTGATAACCGGGGTAATGACCCACCTCTGTTGCGAGACGACGGCCCGGAGCGCCTTTGTCAGGGGTTTCGAGGTCTTCTTCGTGCAGGACGCCACGGCCACCAGCGACGAGCATCACCATCATGCGACCCTGTTGAACCTGGCCCATGGCTTCGCCCATATCATGTCTGGAATGGATATCGTTGAACGTCTAAAGGGATCAAAAAATGAAAGTTGACGATGTGATCGTTGTAGGTGCCGGACCGGCGGGCATGGCGGCCGCGCTCCAGCTGAAACGCCACGGCTTGGAGCCCCTGGTCCTGGAGAAGGCGGAGGCGGGTGGATTGCTGAGGAACGCCAACCTGGTGGAGAACTACCTGGGACATACCGGGGGGATCGTGGGTCCCGAACTGGTGGAGGCATTCAAGAAGCACCTCGAAGAGTTGCAGATCAATATCCATCGGGAGGAAGTGTCAAAGATAGAGTACCTCAAGAACACCTTCAGCGTCGAGACCGACAAAAGAACCCTGCACTCCAGGTTCCTCATAATGGCTACTGGGACCAAGCCCATTGAACTTCCGGACATCGAGATATCCCCCGAGGTGGAGGAGTGCGTATTCCACGAGGTCCACTCCCTTGACCAGATAACCGAAAAACGGTTCGCCATCATCGGTGCCGGCGACGCGGCCTTCGATCATGCCCTGAACCTTGCCGGTAGCAACGAGGTGCATATCCTCAATCGAGGTACCCGAACAAGGTGCCTGCCCTTGCTCTATGACCGGTGCATCGACAACCCAAGCATCACCTATCACGAGGCGGTCCAGTTGAGGTCCATCGAACCTTCTGACGGCGGCCTGACCCTTCATTGTGAACGCCCCTCCGGTGAATGGGAACTGGAGGTCTCTTACCTTGTCGTTGCCATTGGGAGAGAGCCAGCCCTTGACATTCTGAGCGATGAGCTGATTGAGGCCCTGCCCGCCCTGCTGGATTCCAAAGTGCTTTACCTGGTGGGAGATGTCTGGAACGATATGTACCGGCAGACAGCCATAGCCGTGGGAGATGGGGTGCGGGCCGCCATGGAGCTCTGGCGGAAGATGGAGGGCCCAAAACCATGAAGGTCCTGTCCAAGGTGGGCCGGGAGGATATCGCGGTGGTCTACATCGCCCGATCCGAGAATGGAAAGTTGGTGGAGTTCGTTGAATCGGTCCAGCCGCCCCTGCCCCTGGAGCAGAAGTGGGTCAATATCATATCCACATCCTATGGATGCCCTGTCGGCTGTCGACTCTGCGATGCCGGCGGTGATTACCAGGGAAAGCTGTCCACCCGGGAGCTGATGTCCCAGATAGATTACCTTGTCACAAGGCGCTTTCCCGACCGCAAGATACCGGTCAAGAAGTACAAGATCCAGTTCGCCCGTATGGGGGAGCCCTCCTACAATCCCAACGTCCTGGAGGTCCTGGAAGGGCTGCCGGAACGATACGACGCCCCGGGGCTCGTTCCCTGCGTCTCCACCGTCGCCCCCAGCGGCATCGACAGGTTCTTCGACCGTCTCCTGGAGCTGAAGAGGGAGCGCTACAACGAGACCTTCCAGCTTCAGTTCTCCATCCACACCACCGACAGGGATATGCGGGACTGGCTCATCCCGGTCCCCAAGTGGGACCTGGAACGGATCGCGGAATACGGTGCCGAGTTCTGCAACGGGGCTCGCAAGAAGGTGACCTTGAACTTCTCACTCTCGGATAAGATGCCCGTCGACCCCGATGCACTTCGCGACACCTTCCCACCCGACACTTTCCTGGTCAAGCTGACACCGGTCAATCCCACCTTTCAGGCCAACCGCCACGGTCTGGCCTCCTCCCATGAAGGGGAGCTGTGGGACGGGACCGTGAATGCCCTGCGGTCCCTGGGCTACGATGTCATACCCAGCATCGGCGAGCTGGAGGAGAGCCACATAGGCTCCAACTGCGGGCAGTACGTCACCGCCTATAGGAAGCAGAAGGGCCTCCTTGAGGGCGCCTACACCTACGATGTCCAGGAAGTCGAACCGATAGGCCCACAGTAGTCTATTCGTCCCCCTTCACCAGCCTCGCCCTTTCAGGCAATATCCACAACCCAACGATATCGCCTACCTTGGGCATTTTCCCAACCTCATCCTCCTCCCTGACCACCGTGACAACGAAGCGCTGAACCCCCTTCTCCCCTTCGACCTCAACCCATACTCTGGCACCCTCGGGTCTCACCTCCAGATCGGCAACGCTCCCCTCCAGTCTGACTGCCCCCTGCCCCTCGGGTGGCTGTCCCATGCCAATTGCCCCAGGCGGCAGCAGCAACTCCCAGCTTCCATGCCAGTGGCCGTTCGCCAGGCGATCGGGAGGAGGCAACAATAGCTGTTCGGCTCCTTTCAACGTTGTCTGCACCTTTATATAGTCATCGTCGTGAGAACTTTGGCTATGGACCTTCACCGGGATCAGGTTCTCCAGGCCCAGGAAGCGGGCGACCCAGGCGTCGGCAGGAGCCTGGTAGAGCCGAGCTGGAGTGTCCATCTGAACGATGCGGCCATCCCGCATCAGGGCCACCCTGTCGGCAACGGCGGCGGCCTCGCCCTGGTCATGGGTGACGTAGATGGCGGTGACACCCACGGCCTTGAGGATGGCTCTCAGCTCCCGTCTCAGCGACTCCCTCAGCACCCGGTCCAGGGATGACAGCGGCTCGTCCAGGAGCAGGACCCGGGGCTCTGGAGCCAGGGCTCGGGCCAGGGCCACCCGCTGGGCCTCGCCACCCGACAGGGTGTCCACCTTGCGCTTCTCGTATCCAGTCAGACCCACTGTCTTTAGCAGTTCTCTCACACGGCCGACATGGTCCCGTTCAGGCAGGCGGCACCGACGATGGGGCAGGATGGTCATCACCGCCCGGCAGAGCCAGCGTCCCAGGCTTGTCAGCCGTTCTCCCAGGGTCTGTTCATTGGCCGAGGCCACCTCCAGGCCGTAGGCCACGTTCCGCCCCACGTCCATGTGGGGGAAGAGCGCCGGCTGCTGGAAGACCAGACCCAAATGACGTCGCTCAGGCGCCAGCTCGGTGATGTTCTGACCCTCCAGATGGACCCTGCCTCCCTCCATCGGCTCAAGTCCCGCCAGACACCTCAGCAGGGTGGTCTTGCCACAGCCCGAGGGCCCCAGCAGGGCCAGCACCTCCCCCTGCTCCACGTTGAACCACAGGTCATGAAGGACCTCCTTTCCCTCGTACCCGGCCCTGAGTCGCTCCACCTCGATATGGGCTTTCAGAACTCTCCCTCCTGACCCGGGACCCGCAGACGTTCCAGCAACGCGAAAAGGGTCCCGGCCATGATCATGAGCAGGGTGGCAATGGCAAAGGCCGTGCTGTGGGCTACCGGGGCGAATGGTCGATTGTACCTGGCGTTGATGAGCAGGGGCAGGGTCATCCATTCGGGGCGGGTCAGCAGCAGCGAGGCCCCGAACTCCCCCAGGGAGACCGCCACCGCGAAGACCAGGCCCACCAGAAGGGGGCGCCGCAGGAGGGGGAGCTCGATCTGGAACCAGGCCCTGAGGGGACTGGCACCCAGCATCCGGGCCCCCTCGCCGTAGGCCTTGTCCAATCCCTGCAGGGCCGGCAGCATCGCCCGCAGGACGAAGGGGTAGGCCACCATCACGTGGGCCATGGCGGGCAGCCACCACTCCAGCCGCAGGTCGGGCCAGGGGCTTTCCCCATCGTAGAGGGTCCAGTAGCCAAAACCCACCATCACCGCCGACACCGCCAGGGGCAGCATCAGCAGGCCGTCCGCCGGCGCGGCCCACCACTTGCCAGCCTGCCGGGCCCGGGCCAGGCTCTTGGCCGCCAGCAGGCCCAGCGGCAGGGCGATGAGACCCGTTAGCAGGGCGTAGGCCAGGGAGTTCACCATGGCCTGCCCCAGGGAGACCTCCAGCACCAGGCTGGTGAACCTGCCATCCACCTCCTTGGGCTCGTTGATCTGGGCCCAGCCCTCCAGGTTGAACTCGCCGGGCAGCCCCACCGAGGCCAGGGCCACAGCCGCCAGGGGAAAGAGCTCGAAGATGAGGACCGCCGACAGGAGTGGGTAGACCGCCCACCGGTCCTTCCGGGGCAGGACCCTGCGTCCCCGGGACTCCCTGGTCAGGGGCACCCGTCGGACCCCTTTGGCCTGCAGGGCTCCGTAGGCCCACAGCACACCCAGCGATACCAGCAGCTGGATGGTGGTCAGGGTGGCCGCCACCCGGGCGCCATGGGGTATGATGAGGGCTTTGGAGGCGTAGTGGTAGATGCCTCCTTCCACTGTATGATAGTTGTTGCCCCCCAGCACCTCCACCACGGCGAAGGAGGTGAAGGAGAAGGCAAAGGTCAGAACAGCCGCCGCCGCCAGCGGGGGCCAGAGGGCGGGCCAGATGACATCCTTGAACCTCTGCCAGCCATCGGCGCCCAGCAGGCGGGCCGCCTCCTCGCCGGCCGGGTCCAGCCGGGCCAGCGTGGGCTCCACCAGGCGTACCACCACCGCCACGTTGTACCAGGCGTGGGCCAGGATGATGGCGGCGGCCGTGCCCAGCAGATCTGGGCCGCCGGCCCGCTCCAGCCAGCCTCCGGGTCCCAGCAGGGCCAGAAAGCCCATGGCCGCCACCATGGTGGGCATGATGAAGGGCACCGTGAGCAGGGCCCGCAGACCACCGACCATCGGCAGGCGGTAGCGTCCCATGATCAGGGCCACTGGCAGGCCTATGACCAGGGTGAGGGCCATCGAGGCCGCCGCCTGCCAGACGGTGAACCAGACCATCCCTCGGCTGAAAGGATCGGTCTGGATCAGGTCCCAGGCTCCAAGCCATTCCACAGGACCTCCTGAAGCAAAGAGTTCCAGTACGTAGAACAGGGGCAATAAGCAACCCAGCAACACGGCCAATGCCGGCAGGGCTCCCATGACAGTCCTTGCCGAGAGCAGACGTTCCAGGATCGGAGCAAGGTGGCTGGTGTGCTTGTGGTCCAGGGTCACGAAAGGTCCGCCTCAGACCGCTTCCAGCCAGGCCTGCAGCCAATCTTCCGAGCTTGTGGCCAGCTCCTCGCTGGTCAGCTCCGCCGGCTGTTGGGGCACTGGGGCATTGTCACGATACACCTGGGGCAGGCCAGCATCGAAGTCCTTGACCACCGGAAACATCACCTGGGTGTAGGGCAGCTGGGCCTGAAACTCATCTTTCAGCATGAATTCGATGAACTGCCGGGCCGCTTCAGCGTTGGCCGCCCCCTTGAGCACACCAGCGTACTCTATCTGGTGGAAGGTGGCCCGGTCGATGGCCAGGGCCCGGGTTCCGGTGTTCTCGTAATAGGCCTCGATGCCCGGTGAAGTGGTGTAGCTGACCACCAGCTGGGCTCCGCCGATGAAATCGGCCTCCCATTGCCCGTAGCCTCCCTCGTAGCGCATGAGGTAGGCCTCGGTCCAGCCTGGGGTGATGATCAGGTCGTTGGCGGCCATGTCAGACCACCAGTCATCGAACTCGTAGTCTGGGTCACCATCGTTGCGAAAGTAGTCCACGGTGGCAAAGAGGAAGGCCCGGCCTGGGGATGAGGTGTAAGGGTTCTGGACCGCCACGACCCCTTCGTATCGCGCCTCGGTCAGCTCCTCCAGGCTCGCCGGTACCGTGTAGTTGTGCTCTTCGAACCAGGCCACGTTATAGTTCAAGGCCACGTACCCGTGATCGTAGGGGGTAACATAGCCCTGGGCCCCATCGGGTATCAGGCCAGGTGTCAGGCTTACCAGCTGGGGGCTCTCGTATTGTTCCAGCAGTTGTTCGTCCAGCGCTATCTGCAGGAAGGTGTTGTCGATGCCCAGCAAGAGGTCGGCCACGGGATTGTCCTGGTTCAGCAGGGCCACGTTCAGGGCTCCCCCGGCGTCCTCGGCCATCAGGAACCTCACCTCGATGCCGGTGGCCGCGGTGAAGTTGTCGATGACTCCCTCATCCACGCTGAAGGCATCGTACGTCAGGATGGTCAGGGTCCCACCCTCTTTGTCAGCGTCGTCTCCAAGACAACCCGCCAGGCTCATGGCCAGGAGCATCAGGCCGCTCACGATGATGGTGGCCTTCATGGTTGCACCTCCAGGCTGTCTATCCTCTTCTGCTCGGCCTGCACCGCGTCGATGAGCTGACCCACCCGCTCAACCACCCGGCTACCGTCGGTTCCCAGGACGTAGAGCGCCGGCTCACGGCCGAAGCCTCCCTCGTCCACCAGCAGGTCGCCGGCCGGTGTCGTGGCCGGCACCTCCAGCTCACCATCCTCGTACCTGAGCATGATGGGTGACCAGCCCAGCTGCTCCATGGCCGCCGCCACCAGGGTCGAGTAGCGCAGATTGCAAATAGCCACCATCTCGGGTTGCAGGGGCAATAGCTTCAACAGCAGACCCGCCAGATGACTGGAGGCGCCGAAGGTGGGCGGAGCGGCGGGATGGGTCCGACCCGGCAGGGGGACGAAACGCCCGGGAAAGGCGGCAACCTCCTCCACGTCCGAGGCCCCTGGCAGGGCCTGGGCCAGGTTGATGTGCACCTGGGGTGTCAGCGAGCGCAGTTCCAGATGGATGACCCGCCTGACCGCCTCCTGGAGGGTGGTGAGCACCCGGCCCCGTGGATCGTCGGGAGGCGTAAGTCGAATGGGCATCTCCAGCTGATGGGAATTGCCGTGGGGGTCTCGCCATTCCACCTCCACCTTCAGGCGGGCCTCATTCAAGACTCCGGGCGATTCCACCGTTCGGGCCAGCAGGCGGGCCGCCGCCTCGACATCGGAGGCGGTGGGCTCGGGCAGACTGTTGGCTGTGTTCCGGGAGAGGTACTTGGAGACCATGGCCTGTGAGACTCCCAGGATCCTGGCCATCTTGGCCTGGGAGAGACCCTGGGCCGACAGCAGGCGGGCCGTGGCCGCTCTCAGCTCGGCCATCAGCTGGTCGTTCAACGTCGTTGGCAGCATATTAACGAGTTGTGACACCCACAACTACATTATAAATCGATTGGTGGACCATGGTGTATTTCGGACCGAAGCCCTGAACGAGGTATCGATGTCTCTATCAGAACAAAGGGGTCCGTGAGGCCAAAGGATCGCCGGTTCAATTCTCGCAGTAGGGACAGCGGCGCCACTCCGCCTTCAGGCGGGCTCCACAGACCTGACATTCCCTATCCTCATCTGCGGAATGGGCCCGGTCACCCTGGCTCCCGGTCGCTTCGGGATAGGACAACCTATCGTGCATCTTTGGTCCCTCTGGCCTGTCGGTCGCCCCCCCGGTCTGGGCCCCTTCGCCCACCGTTGAACGGCTGATGACGCTGTCGGAGACCTGGGTCCGCCGGTCCTCGATCTTGACGCCGACCTTCTCCTGGACCATATCGCCCCGAACGTTCTGGACCTTGATGGAGCCGCCTGCTTTGGCCACCTCCTCCAGCTTCTCCTCGGTCAGGCCGTCGATGAGCTCCACGTCGGGCCGGACCTGGTCCAGGACCCGGAGCAGAGGGTCCCTGTCGGCGGTGTAGATGGTGAAGGAGAGGCTCTGGAGCCTTTGGTGCGGGTCGTTGTACTCCACCTCCACCATCAGGCTCTCCACCATCGGCAGGTTGAGCTTGTTGGACCTTATCCTCACTTTCTTCAGCTCGCTCAAGGGCAGGGCCAGGCCCCCCTTGGGCAGCTTGGTCCCCAGCATCCTGCGGGCGCTGTCCACGGCCGCCGCCAGCTGGCTCGACCCGTCATAGAAGAGCAGGCGCCGGTTGGTGAGTACCACCCGGCGCTGGGAATTGGCCGGATCGGACAGGTTCAGCAATTGCAGTTCCTGGTGCTGGAAGAAGACCTTGTAGAGATGGGGGACCTGCAGGATGGGGTACCACCTTTTCTGACGGGGATGCCAGACCATGGCCGCGGGTCCCAGCAGCCCCCGTACGATGTCCTGCTCGATCTCCGGTGCAGGAACGGGACCGTAGACCCTGCCTCCCACGCTGATGGTGTATGCCTCGTCCATGGCTGCCTGGGCTCCGGGGGTCTTGCTCCCTCAACGATATTTAGCTTTCGTTTCCCGGGCCACGTACTCCAGACCACTGCAGACCCGCCGGTGCTCCTCTTTTTTCACCCGTAGTATGACCTGGGCGATCACCAAAGTCAACCCCAAAAGGCTCACTGGAGGCAAGCAGGCAAAAAATCGTCACATATGGATTACGGACTGGCGAGTATAACATATATATGCTGGTACCTACTGAATTTGAGACGATGCACTCTATCCGCTCAACCAAACGCCTTATTTGGCAGTCTCCCCAGAACGGCCCAGTTCACATTCTCGTGGTGGGCCTGGTCGTGTTGATGTTCCTGGTCACTTTGGGTGCCCAGCACACCACGGCCCAGTTGATCGATGGGGAGGGACGTGAGCGAAAATCCCTCGATCGGAACAAGGACGTCGTCTACGACAAGGACCGGGTGTTGAGCACCCGCACCACCTTCGAGATCGATATGATGGTGCGTCAGGACGTCGTCGATGAGGAACTTCGAGTTGATGTCTTCCTGATGACCAAGGACAATTACGAACGCTACTCCTCGGGGCTTGAGTTCGATATCGAGGGCGAAGGTTCGGCCCTGGATGTCATGACCTACAAGAAATCCTTCAAACCCCCCGAGAAGGCCCACTGGGTCTGGGTCATCGACAACACCAACCTGCCCTCGGGCGGAGCCTATGCCAATCAGAACCTGGTAATCTATGCCAAGGTGGAGATCAGCACCATCAACATCTTCGCCTACTTTGCACTGCTGACCCTGATCATCCTGCTGATAGTCATCCTGCTGTCCTCCATCTACAATCGCATCCATTCCACGGCTCACGCCAAGGAACGGGTAGTCGAGGAGGAGGAGGAAGAAGAGCAGTTCGACGAGGATTTCCAGCCCGACAACGAGGTCGTGTACGAGGATTACGGGGGGGAGGATGATGGCCTGCCCAAGGTCGATCTGCCCCCTCTGAGAGAGAAGCCCGAAATGGACCTGCCAGGGTACGAGCCCATGGATGAACCTGCCGCGGGCACCACCACCACGACCCGGACCACGACCACCCGGCGGGTAACCTCCGGTTCCGGTCCGACCACCATCCCCAGCTCCCACCTGCCTCCCCAGAAGACCATTCCCGGCTATATCCGCCGTCGCGAGGTCCGGGGCGATGGTGTGGGTGAAGTGGGCATGGTAGCTCCCGAGGTTGGACGCCAGAGGGTGGTCCAGGCTCAGCCGGGACTCCCCAAACCGGCCCAGGAATTCTCCCACTGCCCCAGCTGCTTTGCCATCGTGCCCGGCACAGCCCCCTACTGCTATCGCTGCAAGGCCAGCCTTACTGGTTAAAGGAAATCATCTGTCATAGATTGTATCGACGATGATAGACAATCCATTCTAATACTCGGGCCAAGGCCATGAATGGCGCTTATGACCGTTGATAACAAACCAACCAAGCGACACGCCAACGAGTTGCCGGGGTCGGACCTCCCCCCCTGGCAGCGACCTGCCACTGCCCCCTGCATGGGAGTTGTATTCGTCCAGAGCAACAACCGATCCAATGGAAGTCGATAACATGGCAATGCGTAGATCTCGAATCGAAGTGATTCACGACATACTAGTAAAAATGGGCGACGGCAGCATTAAGACCGAAATAATGCGCCGCTCCAACCTCAACACCGAGCAAGCAACCAACTACCTGGGATACCTGCAGACCAAAGGTATCATCGAAAAGCAGATGAAGCGCAACCCGGGCATCATTTACCGCAAGACCCAGAAGGGCATCAATCTGCTAAGGAAGATCAACGAGCTGTACGACCTGCTCTACAACGAGTGGGACACATAGGCACACATAGGTAGCTACTACCTTCCTTGCCTCATAGGCCCCCATCGACCACGTCTTTTGCGGGTCCATGTGGCCAGCCATGATACAAGCTCAACTTCCACCCCCTGGGAGCCACGCTCACCTGGACCTAACTCCTGGCTCCCCGGGTCCCTTTATTTTTCCTCAAATTCTTGATCATTGAGAGCCGGGAGGCTCCCGCCCCCCTTCATCCCTGGATGGTACCTTGACCTTTCATTGTACCACTCAGGTCAGACCACTGAACGGTCAACTAGAAAGAACAACTCCCTTATCCTGGAGGACCATGACCTCACCATGGTCCAAGAGACCTCCATCGGTGTGGTCCTGTTCAGGATCGAACCCATCGTCCACTCCGGGAACGGCAGTCGGCCGGCCCCCCATCGCGTCTTCCTCCTGTTGAAACACCCCCAGGGACACTGGGACTTTCCCAAAGGACATGTGGAACCCGGCGAGGCACCCCGCGAGACCGCCGGTCGTGAACTGCAGGAGGAGACCGGCCTGGACCCCGCACGCCTTTTCTGGGTGGAGGATTTCCAGGAGACGGTGACCTACGATTACCTGCCGCCCAAGGGTGACAGCCGCTCCAAGGAGGTCCACTACCTATCCGCCCGTACCGACGAGGAAGACCCCCGGGTGCAACTGAGCCACGAGCATGTCGAGTGGGGCTGGTTCCCCTTTCAGGAAGCTCTCGGGAGGCTCACCTTCGACACCTCCCGGAGGGTCCTGCAGGCCCTGGTCCAGAGGCTGGACTGACCGACCTGCGGCTGGAATGTTCCGTCGAGCCGGTCATCTTGTTCAGACAGTATCATGACGAGGTCTCGGACCGAGGGTTATATATTGCACCGGACTGGTGAAACGGTGTGGTTCCCTGCAAGATATGCGGCTCGGCCCTCCAGGCGGATGACATATTCTGCAACAGCTGTGGAGCCCTTGCGCCCAAGAAGCAGGGGACCGGGAATCTGACCCGTGAGGTCCCTGAGGAGGCTCCAGCCGAGGAGCCCTCCCCGGTCGAGGGATCCTTTCTGGCCCAGGATGAAGAATGGCCCGGTTCGGGGTCCAAGAGCAAGGAACGGCCCGCGAAGAGGAAAGCGGAGATCGAGCCCCGCGAGGACCCTCACTGGGACCAGGCTGAACAGGACGTAGAGCCCCGACCCGCGGACCCGCGACCTGCCGCGGACCCGCGATCCCGCCCACAAACCCACCCACAAACCCACCCACAAACCCACCCACAAATCCGCCGGGAATCCCCATCGCAGTTCGACCCCGATGACCCCGACGACCCCGAGGACATCGAGGGTCGGCCCCTTCGGTTCAACAACCTCTGGCTGGCAGTGATAATGCTGGTGCTCCTGCTGGCCTTCACCTCCATCTACCTGCGCCTTGAGGGTACCGATGAGGTGGTGGGCGACTGGTACGGAGAGTTCATCACCGGTGAGGGCGAGAACCTGTCGGTGACCTACCGGATCAGGGAGGACAACACCTTCGACATCCTTGTGGAATCCGAAGGGGAGCTGCAGTACGATTCCAACAATGACGCCGACGGCAACTGGATCGGGGATTGGAGCAATGAGGGTGATGGAGAGTACAAGTTCATCTTCCAGGGTGATGACCAGGAACAGGGGATCTCCATGGCCACCTACGATGAGGATGAAGATAAGATAACCTTTCCCGATATCGAGGGCGGCCTCCTGGTGCTGGACCGCATCGATTGAAAGGGTTCCTTCCGCCTCTGATGGGAGACCACTGATGATATTTGGATGGCACGCTCGGGTTCAAGATAGTTGGTAGGACCAGATTCCCGGCCCCTTCCCTGACTGTTGCTTCAGTACTTGCGCTCCCCTACCTGTCGGAAGGGAACCCCCATGGCCTTGGCCGCCTCCTCGTCGTGGGAGCTGTCGCCGATGAACAGGGCCAGTTCGGGCTGGGAGAGCAGACCGTGATGGTCCAGGATGAGCCTCAGGCCCTCGGGGTGGGGCTTGTGGCGGTCCACATCCTCGAAGGCCACCACCGGGACCACTTTGCCCTCCAGGCTGTTCTCACCCAGAAAGCGGCTCAGGACGTTGCGTGAGTTGGAGGAGAAGATGGCCACCCGCACTCCGGCGTTCCAGGCCTGGCGCATTTCGGCGATGACCTCCTTGTGGGGTTCGTACGGGGCGGCCATCTCCACCGAGGCGAAGAGCTGGCAGAGCTGGTCGAAGATGGGACCCAGCTGTTCCCGGTTCCGCTCCATGACATGGTAGACCAGTTCATCCGTTCTGTCGATGCCGGCCGGGACCAGGAAATCCTCCCACACCTGGGTGATGAGATTGGTCCAGTCCACCTCCAGGTCCGCCAGGGTCCCGTCAAAATCGTAGATGACCAGGCGCACTTTGGCGTCGAAAGGTGACTTGGGTATACTGTCCGCCAGGGAGGTCAACTCGGTTTTCTGAGGCGGCAGAGGTGGTGCTGTGGGCCTGGTGGTCGGTTCGGTGGGGCGGAGGGTCTTCCAGTCGGAGGGCACTATTTTAGGAGCCTATCTCGAGTTTAAAGCTTTAGCCCCCCACCAATAAGCACCCCATTTCCCCATTCTGCAGTCGTTATCGCCCGCACATTCCCGATATATGGTCATCCGACCTTGAGGTCAAGGCATTGCAGAGGGAGTTTAATAGACCCGGGAACCTGAAGGGCCATTGAACCTCTATTCCAATCTAGTAGGCCTGATATTCCTAGTGGCCCCAGCCATGTGGGTGCTCTTTCGCACCATCGAACCCTACGAGAGGCAACTGGTAGAACGCAAGCTCTATCTGGGCTTCCTGGGCGGGGCGGCCCTTTCGGTGGTAGCCTTTGCCGTCGAGTGGTTCGGCCAGATGCGCATTGGCGAGGGCGACCAGAGCATAGTGGGTCAGCCGGTCATTCACATCATGATCATGGTCATGGCGCTGAACCACCCCCGGATGCGCAAACACAGGGAGAATGGATTCTATGGCGCCGCCCTGGGCCTGTCGTTCGGAGCCACCCACGGCATGCTCTTCCTGCTGGCCAAGGGACCCAACTGGCTCGAACCCCATGACCTCGTGTTCCTCATACCGGCCCTCTTCGGGATGACCCTCTTCCTGGGCTCGGTGGGGGCCTACATCGGAACCCACACCCACTCCCAGGACAAGATGACCTTCATCGCCCGCATCTGGGCCATCTACATCCTCTACTTCCTGCTGTTCTCCCTCCATTACGGCATCTACCGGGACTGGAACGATTTCACCGGCAGGGCCCTTCAGGGCATCCTGGCCTTCGCCTTGATCTTCCTGGGAACCCTGGCCTACTACCATCGCTACCTTTCGAGCCTCAAAGGGGTCTTTGTCCATCGGCGCAGGCGTCGTCGTCCGAGAAAGAAAGGACGATGATCAGGTAGAGGCCGGCCGGGCAGGATCGGCAACCCGGGTTCTGGTGCAGGATCAAATATCAGGAACCGGAAACCAAGAGCCAGAAGCCAGTGGCAAGGAGGGGTTCAGCTCTGGCGGGTGACGGCAGAATCGGCGGCGAAGGAGAGCACGTCCCGGTGGTTGCTGGGGGGCAGGATGTCCAGCGCCTTGCTGGCTCGATCGGCGAACTCCTTGGCCCGCCGCTTGGCATACTCCAGGGAGCTGGCCTCGCGCATGATGTTGCGAGCCACCCCTTCCAGCTTGCCGTTCCAGTCGCTGGTGTTGAGGATCTCCAGGAGCCTGGGAGCCTCTGGCGAGTGGGCGAGGGCGTGGATGGCGGCCAGGGTCAGGTTGCCCTGATGCAGATCGGTGAAGGGTGATTTGCCCAGCACCTCCTCGCGGCCCATGATGTCCAGCAGGTCATCGGTGATCTGGAAGGCCAGGCCCAGGTTGGTGCCGTAGTCCCGCAGGGCCTCCATCTGCTCCTCGGTGGCACCGGCCAGATGACCGCCCACCAGCACCCCGGCGGTGATGAGCGCGGCGGTCTTCTTCTCGATGATCTTGAAGTAGGTGCTCTCGTCCAGCTCGAAGTTGGAGCGGTTGAGCTGCTGCAGGGTCTCCCCTTCGGCCAGGGCGGTGCAGGCCGCACCGGTGATCTCGATGACCCGGGGACCGTAGCGGCCCGATATCTCGAAGGCCTTGACGTAGAGGAAGTCGCCTCCCACCAGGGCCCCTCCCAGGCTGAAGGCCGAATGGGCGGCCTCCCGTCCCCGGCGCAATGAGGCGCCGTCGATGATGTCGTCGTGGAGCAGGGTGGCGCCGTGGATGAGCTCGATGGCCGCCGCCAGGGGCACCACCTCCTCCAGGTCCTCACCACCCAGGGCACCGTAGGCTGTGGTGACCAGGGTCCCCCTGAGCAGTTTGCCGCCCGATTCGATGACATGGCGGGCGACCTCGGACAGTAGCGGGGGGTCGGATGCGACAGCGGCCAGCATGGCCTCCTTGACCTGCTCGGTCTCGGACCACGGGGAGTTCAAAGGGAAGGCCTCGGACTCCCCAGAACCATCGGATTATAAAGAGTCCAGTTGACCATCTGATACAACAACCGGTCCTCGGGAACCCGCAGAGAACGCGGCCCCCGATGGTGTCAGCATGCCACAGCAATCCTAATATTCAGGTTGGGCCTGGGGTGCCGGGAATGAACGTGTTGTCAATAGACACCTACGCAAAGCTAAACAGGGTCAGAATGAGAGATATGGTTCGCTCTCCACTGGCGGTCACCCTGGTCCTGGCCCTGCTGGGATTGCTGATACTGGAGCAGGTGGCCCGCTGGCAGGAACCGCCCCTGGTGGCCCTGGATGAACTGGGCGACCACGAGGGTAGAACGGTGGTGGTGCAGGGCATCGTCACCCACACCCGGCCCCTGGATGCAGGAGGCTGGCAGTTGGAGCTATCCGAAGGAACCCGAAGGGTCATGGTCTTCGCCCCCGGCCTGGAGCGCACACCTTTCAAAGGCGACCATGTGGAGGCTGTGGGCAAGGTGGAATGGTACCGGAACGGCTGGGAGCTCAACTGCCAGTCAGGTCACGTTGGAGTGCTGAAGAGCGCCAGCCAAGGCGATATCACCCTTGGTGAACTGGCCCGGGCACCCCAGGCTTACACAGGGTCGGAACTGGTCTTGCAAGGTGAGGTGATTGGTCCGCTCGCGATTTCGGACAAGGGGGTGACCTTCCTCCTTGCCAGCCTAGATGGCCAGCATGGTCTCAACGTCTCCATCGCCCCCTCCCTCGTCGGTGCGCTGCCCCCTTTGACCCCCAATGAGCGGGTGACCATTCAGGGCGAGCTGGAGTTCCACGCCCCTCGCTTCCACTACCGTCTGAGGCTCCATGATGAGGACCATGGGATATGGCTCCGGCTGACCGAAGCGCCGGCCGAGCAGGGCCTCTAACAGGAGCCGATGGGATAATGGAACTCTACCTGGCGGTGCTGCTCTGCGGTCTGCTGGGGGGCCTGCTGGGCTCCCTGTCGGGCATCGTACCCGGGCTCCATGTCAACACCCTGGCCCTGCTGATGCTGGGGGCGGCGGCCCTGCTGGAAGGCTGGCTGGAGCCTCTGACCTCGGGCCCAGGGCAAGCCACCCTGCTGATGGCCGTCCTGCTGGCTTCCACCGGCCTGGCCCACACCTTCGTCAACTTCATCCCTTCCACCTTCCTGGGAGCCCCGGAGGGTGAGACGGCCCTGTCCGTTCTGCCGGCCCACCGGATGCTGTTGGAGGGAGAAGGCTACCGCGCGGTGGTGCTGTCGGCCGTGGGCAGCCTGGTGGCTGTGGGCCTGATCCTGGCCCTGCTCCTGCCCCTGCGCTGGATAGTGGGCTCTCCCGTCGAGCTATATTTAAAGCTCCAGCCCCGCATGATATGGGTCCTGCTGGCCCTGTCAACCTTGCTGATAACCACCGAGAGCCGCCAGGTCCCATACCGCAAGATCCGGTTCAAGGGCCAGACCATAGCGGTGCGAGGCCCGCTGAGCAGATGGCTGGGTCGCTGTACCGCCGCTGGGGTCTTCCTTCTGGCGGGCCTGCTGGGACTGGTGACCTGGGACCTGGAGACCACAAGCCCCGTGGGCCTGCCTTCCAGCGTGCTATTCCCGGTGTTCACCGGACTCTTCGGCCTGGCCACCCTGCTCATGTCCTGGGGCAACCTGCCCCAACTGCCCGAGCAGGCGACCACAACGGTGCGGATCGATGGGAAGGAGGCGGCGCTGTCGGGCGGACTGGGGGCCGCCGCCGGAGCCACCGTGGCCCTCCTGCCGGGGGTGACCTCCGGCATCGGCACCGTCCTGGCCATGCAGGTCCACCGGCTGAGGACCCGCCTGACCGAGGGACGGGAACTGCGAGCCTCCCGCAAGCTGGGACAGGCTGCCAGGGATGAGCTGGCCCGGGAGGGCGATGACGACGCGGACCTGGATGACGAGCTGAGGGCCATCCTGCAGATGATCGAGGAGGGGACCATCCTGGACGCGCCCCCGCCCGCCATCGACCTTGAAGCAGACGAGGGTGTGACAGATGCCTCCTCCTCCAGCAACGAAGACACACCCTTGCCCGATGGATCACAATCGGATGACCTTCCGCCTCCCTTGCTTAAGCCGCAGTATGGGGGCGGCACCGACGAGGATGACCCTGACGGGAGCGACCTGGAGGATACGGAGCGGACGATAATGGTCCTGGGGGCGGTGAACACCGCGGCGAGCCTGACGGTGCTGGCCGGCCTGTTCATCCTGCTGAAGCCCAGATCGGGGACCGCCATAGCGCTGAACGAACTGCTGACGGTGCAAAGATGGGAGGCGACCCTGCCGCCTCAGGCCCTGGCCTACCTGCTTGCGGGCCTCATCGTGGCCACGCTGGTGGCCTATCCTGCGACCTGCGGTCTGGCGCGTCTCTGCGCCGGCTGGTTCCCGAAGGTGGACTACCCTCGCCTTCTGAAGGGAATCGTGGCCGGCCTGACCCTGCTGGTGCTCTGCTTCACCGGACCTTTGGGCCTGCTGGTGCTGGCGGTGGCGACGGCGGTGGGCCTGGTGGCTCCACTGTCCGGAGTGCGCAGGTCTCATGCCATGGGCGTCCTCCTGGTGCCCATCATGGTGCGGCTGGCTGGGGGCTGAACCATGCGGGCGCGGGACAGGGCTGGCTGTCCATTTGGATGATAGCTTTCACCGATCGCTCAGACCGTACGCTCAGGCAGTTTTCCTTCTTCTCAGTATCACCGCGGCCAGGCACACGGTCAGGTTTATCGCGAGAAGCGGGGGCGCGGAGATGAATCCACCATCGTCATCCTCGGGCAGTTCGTTGTAGAACAGGTGAACCTGGTTATCTCCGGTCCCGGTTCCCACAAAGATGTACTCGCCAGTGGCCGATATCCGAACAGAACGAACAGGACCATCCAGGGTGGTCTTCCAGATGGGCTTGGAACTCCCCTTGGTAAAAAGAAGAAGCTCGCCAGCGCTTGTACCCGCAACGATGTACTTGCCGTCGGACGAGATGTCGCCGGCGGTGAAGGTCCCGTTCTGGGCCGCCGCTGTCCACCGGGCTTTCCCATCTTTAGAGGCGGAGAGACGCAGGTAGCCCTCCTCCCCCGTGACGATATGGCCCCCATCCGCCGATATGCCAAACAACAGAATGTTGGATGAAGAGTTCCGGCTCCAGTTGTGGGACTCGTCGTTCAGGGCCACGAAGTACAGATGATCGTTACCCTGCGCTGTCTCCCCCAGGTAGACCAGGGACTTCTTGTCCCCGGACATCAAGGCCTTCGTTATCATCTTCTTTCGATGTTTCTCATAGAGCTTCCAGCCATCCGGGCCGTCAAGGACGTACACGGCACCGGTCTCATTCTCTGGAACACCGGTGCTCATCACAAGATGAGTGCCATCCGCGGTGATCGAGAGATGGAGCACATGCTCGTCCCCGGGGGAGAACGAGTACCGGTCCGATTGGGAGGCGTTCACTCCGGGGGATACAAAGAGCACGCCGGTCGCCCCGCTCGAGGCGATGACCCCGGCACCGTTCGAGATGGCGACGTAGCAACCCAGCTCTCCTGGATCCGCTCCATGGGAGGTGAAGTTCCAGAACGGTCCTCCCGTATCCCGGTCGAACAGGGACTGTTGGATCTGCGAGGAAGCTGGGTTACCCCAGTGAGCAACGGCCGCGTGGTCTCCGCTGGGTGTGATGGTGACATCCCCTATTTCGGTGATGAAGCGGTGGGTCCAGGAGGGAGTGGAACTGGTTCGCTCAAAGAAGAGCACATCCTTCGCTAAGGTGGCCGCGACCAGCCATTGGCCATCGGCAGACATGTCCACCTCTTTCACATCGCCACCGGCCTCATGCTTCCATAGCAGTTTCGCGCCATCGGCCGTGCCCGCCGTGCCCAGCAGAAGGGAGAGAACGAGAATGGATGCAAGGGCGAGCGGGATCGGGGAGCTCCTTTTCATGGTCCGGGATGGGACTCACCTTCATAACGTTAATCGAGCGCCCCCTCAAGGCCCGCCTTGCCGCCTGAGCCTCCCCTGGAGAGAGGTAGAAAAGTACTTTATTGCACTATGCCGGTAGACTGTCCACGATTTACGAGAACCGGAGAGAGACCGAACAAAGACCGAATAAGGACCGAACAAAGACCGCATGGAGAATAGGAAACCTTATTACGACGAAGCTACTGTAATATAACAAAACGGAGACCCGAGACGATGGCGAAGATGGAGCAGATACCGCTGCTGGGACGGATGAGGGGGAAGGTGGGTGACCTGGTGATCCGCAAGTACCGGGACAAGTACGTGGTGGCCGCCCGGCCCTACACCGAGAAGCCCCGCACCGAGAAGCAGAAGGCCCAGAGCGAGCGGTTCCGCCAGGCGATGGCCTACGCCCGCCACGCCACCCGCGACCCGCCGACAAGGGAGCTGTACGACCAGGCGGTCGCCGACGTGGACCGAGCCGCGAACACGGCGGCCGTCTCCGACTACCTGCGCCCCCCTTCGATAGACCGGGTGGACCTGGGCGACTATGCCGGACAGGCGGGTACCGCGCTGACCATAAGGGTGGAGAACCTGGTACCGGTGCGCCAGGTGGCGGTGTTCATTCTCGAGAGCGCCGCAGCCGATGAGGTCCAGGACCCCGCCGGCGAGGACAGGGGACCAGCGGGCGACGCTGACGAGGCTGACGACACCGCCGGCGACGAAGCCGGGGACACCAAGCCGAAATTCACCGGCTTCGCCGAGGCCAGCTACGACAGATGGCTCCACGCGCGGGCCCTGGAGCTGGACCTGGCCGGCCCGACAGGCGACCCCTGGGATGGCGAGTGGCGCTACAAGACGGAGACCGATGTGCAGGCAGGAGGCGCTGATGGGGAGGCCAAGCAGGAGCCAGGGCTCACCGTGGTTGTCAGGGTCACCGATCATCCGGGGAATGTGGTGGAGGAGAGGGTGACGCTTACGATCTGAGGGATGGCGGATCAGAGAGTCTCGCGACCACCAGGGGACACCGGGGAACTCTCGCTCCCGCGACCTTTACAAAACAAAAACCTTTACACCTATGAAAAACTGGTTACAGACTCCCGGATGTTCCCGACCTTGTT
>CAYLMJ010000021.1:0-11222 GCA_964384995.1 uncultured archaeon
GCCGACAAGAGGGCGCCACGACTATCAGACTAGGAGTGGCGCCCGGACCGAGATTCGAACTCGGGTCTGCGGCTCCGCAGGCCGCTAGGATATCCAAGCTACCCCATCCGGGCGAGTGAGTATATGCGGAATCCCCAGACCGGCTTCCTTCCATGGCAGGTCTCTGGGGGCCGACCCTATCCCAGGGGTCTATTAAAGCCTTAAAGGCCCAAAGCGTCGGTGGGCCGTGCCCTCCCACACCATCGTCGCCCGGCGTCTGCCCCTCGACACCGTCGACGTGGACCGACTGCTCATCGACGACCCCGACCTGCTGGCCCAGTACAACGAGGACACCTACACCACCCTCGCAGGCGAGGCCACCCTCCTGGCCCGCCCCTCCTCGGAACTGGAAGCGGCGGCGCTCCTGGCCTGGGCCGACGCCCGCGCCATCCCCGTCACCCTCATCGGGCGCAAGACCGGCCTCACCGGCGGCGCCACGCCCCTGGGCCCACAGCGGGCGGGGGCCGGTTCATCGCAGGCAGGAGCCGAGGCCGATCCTGGCGACGCCATGGGCAAGGCAGGCGAGACCGATCCAGGCAACGGAAAGGCCCCATCAGACGGGCAGGCGGTCCTGGCCCTATCCACCGAGAAGCTCACCGAGCTCCATGTCGACGTGGCCGCCCGCCAGGCGACGGCCGGTCCGGGGGTCCTTCAGGGCGACCTGTGGCGGGCGTGCGGCGAGGCCAAGGGACCCGACGCGCCCCACGGCCTGCTCTTTCCACCGGACCCCACCTCCCGCGACGACGCCTCTGTGGGCGGCGGTGTGGCCTGCAACGCCTCGGGGGCCCGGACCTTCAGATATGGTCCCACCCGGGACTGGGTCTCGGATCTGCGTGTGGTGCTGACCAGCGGCGAGGTGCTCGACCTGAGACGAGGCGAGGTGACCTTCGGCCCCGACGACAGGGTGACCATCCAACGTGACCCAGAGAGCGACTGTGAGCCCATCATCATCCAGCGTCCCTCGTACACGACACCTGAGGGCAAGAACGCCACCGGCTACCACTCCCGGCCGGGCATGGACCTCATCGATCTTTTCATCGGCGAGGAGGGCACCCTGGGTCTCATCACCCGGGTCACGGCGCGTCTGACCCAACAGCCGGCCGACCGCTTCCAGCTGCTGGTTGGGTTTGCCACCCGCCAGGCGGCCCTGAGCTTCGTGAAGCTGGTGCGTGAGCTTCCCGAGGGCCAGCGACCAACGGCCGTTGAGTGGGCCGACGATGGTGCCCTGAAGCTGGTGGCCGAGCATCAGTCCCAGCATCTCTTCTTTCCCGTCGATGGACTAGCCGTCATCCTGGTCCTGGAGGTGGAGCTGAGGCCTGAGCCTGGAGCGGAGCCGAGACCAGAGCCGGAGCTGGTATCTGAGCATGGCTCAGGGAGGGCGGAAATGGAGACCCTGCGGGACGAACGGCTGGAGTGGTGGGCCAATCTGCTGGAGGAGCATGGCCCAGCGCTGGTGCTCACCGCAGTGACACAGGCCCAGATCGAGCGGTTCAGGCAGATGCGCCATGCCGTGGCCTCCACGGTGAACGAACTGCTGACCTTCCGCGGCGTGCCCAAGCTGAGCACCGACACCCGGGTCCCATGGGAAAGGCTGGCCGAGTACCTGGAATGGGCCTACTCGCAGATAGGGGAGGCGGGCCTGGAGGCGGTGAGCTACGGCCACGTGGGCGACGGTCACGTCCATTTCAACCTCATCGCCAGGGACCTGGAGGAGCTGGAGCGGGCCCGGAAGGTGTACCACCGGATGGTAACTGGTGCGGTGGAGCGGGGCGGCGTGGTATCGGCCGAACACGGCATCGGCAAGAGCAAGGTGGCGTACCTGTACCATCAGCTGGGCGAGCGGGGTGTGGAGGAGATGGAGCGGATCAAAACAGCCCTTGACCCCAACGGTATCCTGGGTCCCGGCAACCTCTTCTCGTCGAGAAAGTGACAATTTCCGGCGTCTCTGGTCCCAATGCGGTTAGATGTCCTCTCCATTCCTTCAAACAACTCTTTAATTGTCCAATGGACCAGGAAAAATGGATAACATGAAGGTACTTCAGATATGCGCCCTTGGTGACGAGGAAGCCATCATGGCCGGCATCCGGGAGTTTCCCATCACCAAGATGGTGCTGATGAACTATCCGGGCGAGGAGGACCGGGCCCGCCGGATAATGGGCCAGCTGGCGCCCCTGAAGATAGATATCGACCGCCATTCCATGGGGGAGAACATCCTCATGTCCACCCTCCAGGTGGTTACCGAGATAGTCACGAACGAGGGCAAGCATTACGACGAGATACTGGTGAACGCCGCCTCGGGAGACAAACTGGCCTCCTGCGCCCTGCTCTCGGCCGCCTTTGTGAACGGTCGCAAGGCCTTTGGCGTGATGGACGACAAGATAATGATGATGCCAGTGCTGAAGTTCTCCTACACCGAGCTCATCTCAGAGCCCAAGCTGAACCTGCTGAAAGCCCTCCAGGAGGCCGGCGACGAGGTGGATTCCCTCAACTCCCTGGCCAAGCTCTCGGGCATCGACAAGTCCCTGCTCTCCTACCACATCCGGGGCGGCCGGGATTCCAAGGGCCTGGAGGAGCTGGGCCTCGTTTCCGTGGACCGTCAGGCACAGGGCAAGCTGAACATCCAGATCACCGAGCTGGGCAAGCTGATGATGGTGGGTCGCGAGAACTGAGCTGAGCCATAGACACCCCTTCCGACGATAGGCGTGCTATCATCTTCGCCTTTGCCCCCTGCCTTGGCCATTTCTTAACCTCTGCCTTCGCTTTGGCCCTTGCCTTTACCTCTGCCTTTGCCATAACCTCAGCCTCTGCCTCCTGCTCCCCACCCCGAAAGAAATGAAACTGTGAGGTATAACGGGTCTAGGGATGCTTTTAACCGGAATGACCAACACCGGTGTGATGGTTGGCGGCAGCACCGAGGAACCGGGAGGAAAAGGGTCGTCCATAGAGCCTCAGCCTCCTGAGCCTGGGCCTTCCGAGCCAAAGCCTCCCGGCCAGGGCCGCCTGCTGGGCTACCTGCTGTTGGTCATGGTGCTCTTCTTCGTCCTGGAGCGGGCGCTGGAAAGGGGGAGCGGGGACCTCATGGACCCCGACCGGTTGGTGGAATGGCTCGATGAGCAGAAGGGCTGGGCCTGGCTGGTCATCCTGGTGCTGTGGCAGGTGCAGGCGGTGGTCGCCCCCATCCCGGGCTTCGTGCTCACCATGGCCACGGCCCTGCTGTACGGTGATTCCCTCTCGGGAGCCATCTTCGCCATCATCCTCACCTGGACCGGGTCTATGATCGGTGCCATCCTCTGCTTCGGCTTGGCCCGGAGGCTGGGCCGCGACTGGGTGGTGCGCAAGGGCTACCTGGACCGGATGGAGGAGCTGGACGCCTACCTGGAGGAGAAGGGCGCCTTCGTCATCTTCCTGACCCGGCTCATCCCCATCATCTCCTTCGACATCGTCTCCTACGCCGCCGGGCTCACCCGCATCAAATGGCGCGATTTCGCCATATCGACGGGCATCGGCATGGTCCCGGCCACGGTCCTGCTGGTCCTCTTCGCCTACTTCACCAACAGCCAGGAACGCTCCCACTTCTACCTCATCTGCCTCCTGGGGCTGATCCTGCTGGCGGTGGCCTCCTACCTGCTGGTGTGGCTGATGAACGACTACCAGAGGTGGCAGAAGCGGGATGAGAATGGTAGCGAGCATGATGCAGAGAGCAAGGATGAGACTTAAAGCAAGAACAATGCAGAGAGCGAGGATGAGATGGAGAACCAGGATGAGGTCGAAAGAAAGGATCAGGTCGACGACAAACAAGGTTCGGCGGAGGGTGAGGATGAGAGGGATGACGTTCTTGATGGTGACGCAGAGGATGCAGATGGAAATGATGGTGACGTTTCTCGACAAAGGCCTTAAGAATCCACCCGGGCTGGCCCGCCAATGACCGGAGAGCCCGGAGACGACGAACGACCGGACATCATGGAGGCCGAGAAACTGGAGGAGGAGCAGGCTCCCCTGGAAGCCGAGGAGGTCGAGCTGACCCCATCGGCAGGGGAGGCAGGCAAAGAACATGAGGTGGGCGAAGCCCTTGGGACCACGGGGGCCAAGGAGCCCCTGGAGGCAGATGACGGCCCACTGATGCCCGAGAAGGATATCATGGAGGCCTTCATGGCCAACCGGATGCCATTGGGCATGATGTTCGCCTTCTTCATCTTGGCCCAGCTCTTTGGCATGACGGTGACCACCCTCTTCGACGACGCCGGGGTCCGGGCCATCGAGGAGGAGGATTCGGACAAGGCCTCCTACGCCATCTTCTACTTCATCTTCATCCTGGCCTTCACCGGGGTCATACTCTGGCTGGCCACGCGGCACCCAAAGGGCATCCGCTACATCTTCCTGGGGGCGGTGGGGATGACGCTGTTCTACATCTTTGTCCCCTTCATCTGGTGGGCCACCGACAACAGCATCACCACGACCTCCTGGTCCCTGGCCCTGGCCATCTGCCTCATCTACGGCCTGGTGCGCTTCCCGGAATGGTACATCGTCGATACTACGGGGCTCATCATGGCGGGGGGCGTGGCGGCCATCTTCGGCATATCGTTTGGCATCGGACCGGCGCTCATCCTGATGGTGGCCATGGCGGTCTACGACGCCTGGGCGGTCTACCACACCAAGCACATGGTGGCCCTGGCCGATTCGGTGATGGAGCAGAAGGTGCCCATCCTGCTGGTGGCGCCCAAGAAGAAGGAGTACTCGTTCATCAAACAGGGCAGTCTGCAGGACCAGCTGGACAAGGGCGAGGAGCGGGAGGCCATGTTCATGGGCCTGGGCGATCTGGTCATTCCCGGGATGCTCATCGTCGGCGCCCGCTTCCATCTGGGCTGGGGCGTGGCCTTCGCCGCCCTGTTCGGGGCCCTGGTGGGCCTCACCGTGCTGATGAGCTACGTCCTGAAAGGGAAGCCCCAGGCGGGCCTGCCCCTGCTCAACGGCGGCACCATCGGCGGCTACATCCTCGGCGTCCTGGTCTTCGACACCGGCTGGGGCATCAGCTGGCAGCTTTGAGTCGCCACCCAAACCCTCATGGCCTCGGTCCTGTTCGATAGACCGTCTTGACCAGTCCCTCATCAAAGGTCCGCTTCAAGCCCTCCCCGGTCCCGGGCGAGCCGGCGCTCTACGAGCCGGCGACCCGGACCCTGATCCTGGCCGACCTGCACTTTGGCCATGAGGTGGAACTGCTCCGGGGTGGGGTCTGGGTGCCCTCCAAGGCCCAGGAGCGGACCCGGCGCATCGTCGAGCTCATCGAGCGGACCGGAGCCCGGCGGCTGGTCCTCAACGGCGACCTGAAGCATCTCATCCCCTTCAGCCACCGACGCGAGCGCTCCGAGCTGTCCAACCTGTTCATGACCCTGATGCGGCTGGACCTCGCCGTCGAGGTGATTCCCGGCAACCACGATGGCAACCTGGCTTCCAACCTGCCCTCAAAGACGGTCGTCCACCCTCCCGAGGGGTGTGTGATAAGCCCGTTGGAGTGGTCGAGAGAGATGATCGACCGACCTGCGGACGAAACCATTGTTTCCGATGATGGTTATTTAAAGGAAGATTCAACAAAAATGGAAAAGAAGAGACCCGACCCGAAAATTGGTAGCCAGCTTTCGGCCATTATCGACTCCCGGTCCGTGCCCTCCCCAAAAAGAGGGATCGGACTGGGGCTCTGCCACGGCCACGCCTGGCCCTCCGAGGAGGTGATGGCCCAGCCGGTGGTGGCCATGGGCCACAACCATCCCGCGGTGCTCCTGCCCGCCGGCCTGCCGGGAGAGAACCATCTCCTGCAATGCTGGGTCAGGGCCCCCTTCAACGACAGGGCGCGAAAGCGGTACCCTGTCGCTCATGGCGAGCTGTGGGTCATGCCCGCCTTCGTGGAGAAGGCCGGACGGGCGGTCAACCGTCCCCGGACCCGTCACAAGGGCACCGGCACTCGGGGCCTGGGACCCCTGCTGGCCAACGGTCTCATCGATTGGGATTCAGCCACAGTCACCACGCTGGACGCTGTCGAGCTGGGGACCGTGGGGGAGCTGACCGAGACGCTGAGGGAGGCCGAGACCACTGAGGAGACCGGGGAGGCTCCCAGTTGACGGAGCGGTCGGGTCCCGGTTGGCTGGAAGGCCTACATCCACGACTGGTCCAGGTCCTCACCGAGATGGGCCTGGCCGAGGCCACCCCCGCCCAATCGGCTCTCAAGGGGCCCCTCCTGGCCGGCCGTCACTGCCTGCTCATCGCCCCCACCGGCGTGGGCAAGACCGAGGCCGCCATCGTCCCCATCCTGCACCAACTTCTTCTCGGGAGAGGGGGCATTCACAATCAAGAGGAGGAGGCCGAGGATGCCCCGAAGACATCCAAGCCCAAGCCCAAGCCTGGGTCGGGACCCTACCGGCCTTTCACCGTCCTCTACATCACGCCCCTGCGGGCTCTCAATCGGGACATGCTGCGCCGTCTGGGAGAGCTTGGCGACCAGCTGGACCTCAAGGTGGGCGTCCGTCACGGCGACACCTCCCAGGCCGAGCGGAATAGGCAGGTCAAGGACCCGCCCCAGCTGCTCATCACCACTCCCGAGACCCTTCAGATCATGCTCTCGGGCAAGCGTCTGCGCCAGCATCTGGCCAACGTCCGCTTCGTGGTGGTGGACGAGGTCCACGAACTGGCCGAGTCCCAGCGGGGCGCTCAGCTCTCGGTGGGCCTGGAGCGGCTGGTCCTGCTGGCCGGCGAGTTCCAGCGCATCGGGCTCTCGGCCACGGTGGGTACACCCTCCATCGTATCGGCCTTCCTGGGTGGCCGGGACCGCCAGGTGGAGATCGTGGCACCTCCCCTGACCCGTCAGACCGACCTGCTGGTGGAATCGCCCGCTCCCGACCGCGAGGACAGCCAGCTCTCCCTGGAACTCTTCTGGGACCCCGAGCGCATCGCTTGCTTGCGCTACTGCGCCCATCAGGTGGACGAGGCTGGTCCGACGCTCCTGTTCGTCAACACCCGGGACACCGCCGAGGCCCTGGGGGTGCGCTGGCAGCTCTGGAAGCCCGGCTCCCGCAGTGACGCATCCGGCGAGGAAGCCAAGATCGCCGTTCACCACGGCTCCCTGGCCAAACAGGTCCGGGTCGAGACCGAGCAGGCCTACAAGACCGGCGACCTGCAGGGCATCATCTGCACCTCCTCCCTGGAGCTGGGCATCGATGTGGGCAACACCCAGCTGGTGCTCCAGTACAACTCGCCTCGCGACCCCTCACGGCTGATCCAGAGGCTGGGGCGGGCCGGCCATCGCATGGGTCTGGTGGCCAAGGGCAGGTTGGTGGCGGCCGAGGCCGACGAGCTGATGGAGGGGGCGGTGGTGGCCCGGCGGACCCTGGCCGGGGAGCTGGAGCCCAGTCGGGTCAGGACCGACCCCCTGGCGGTGGTGGCCAACCAGCTGCTGTCGTGGGTGGTCTGCGATGGCGAGGTGTCGGCCGACCTGGCCCACGCCGCCTTTGGTCGGGCCTACCCCTTCCGGGAGCTGACCCGCGAGACCTTCCAGGCCGTCATTGAACAGCTGGCCAGCCAGTGGCAGCTGAACTGGGACGCCGACGAGGGCTATTTGAAGCGCAAGAAGCGGAGCCGCACCTACTTCTACGACAACCTCTCCATGATCCCTGACGAGGTCTCCTACAAGGTCATCGAGACCTCGGCCCGCAAGACCATCGGACGGCTGGACGAGCGTTTCGTCCTGGGCCTGGCCCCTGGGGACAAGATAGTGTTCAGGGGGGCACCCTGGGAGGTGCTGGAACAGTCGGAGCAGGAGGTGACCGTGGCCCCCATAACCGACATAGGCACCTTGCCCCGCTGGGTGGGCGAGGACATCCCGGTGCCCTGGTCGGTGGCCCAGGAGGTGGGCCGGCTCAGGGAGTCGGGCGAGCTGAAGGAATACCCGCTGACACCCTCGGCCGTCAAGGTCATCGACGACTACCTGCGGGAGCAGGCCCGGGCGGGACCGGTGCCCAGTCACAGGGTCCTCACCGTCGAGCGACACGATCTGGTCCTGGTGCTCCACTGCTGTGGCGGCACCCGGGTCAACGCCACCCTGGGACTGTTGCTGTCGTCGATGCTGGCCCAGCGTCTGGGGGGCGCCGTGGGCTTCCAGTCCGACGCCTACCGGGTGGTGCTGGAGGTGGGCCGTCAGCTTCGCCCCGGTCAGCTCATCGATATCGTCCAGGACCTTCAGCCCGAGGCCGTGGAGCCCTTGATCCGACTGGCCCTGCGCTCCTCGCTGGCCCTGAAGCTCAACCTGCTCACCATCGCCCGCAAGTTCGGGGCCGTGGAGAAGGGCGCCGACATGGCCCACTGGGGCCTCAAACGGCTGGTGGAGGCCTACCAGGGGACCCTGCTCTGGGAGGAGGCGGTGGCCACGGTGCTCTTCAGACAGCTGGACGTGGAGCGGACCGCCGAGCTCATCCGGGAGCTGAACGAGGGGCGACTGCGGATGGTGGCCTCCCCGCCCACACCCATGGGCACCGCCGGATTGCGACCCTACAAGGATGCCCTTAAGCCTCCCAGACCCGACCGGGCCATCCGAGCCGCGGTCCATCGACGCCTGCTCAACCGGCCCATGTTGCTGAGCTGTCTGAACTGCGGGAATCGCCGGCGCCGGAGAGCCAAGGACTTTGCCGCCAGCATCGAGCTCGAGGTTCTGGACGAAGCCCCAGATGGAACAGATGAAGAGGCGGACCCTGGGAGGGAGAGGGAGGCACGATCGGCTGGCGGTGATGGACCTCAAAATGATAAGCGGAAGGAACTGGCCTGCCCCCACTGCGGGGGCCGGATGGTGGCCGCCCTGCCGGTGGAGGGAGTAGCCAGCCAGCCCCTGCGCAAGATGGCCGAGAAGGTGGGACAGGGAAGGTCGGGAGCCAGGACCACCGAACAGCGCAAGCTGGTGGAGCGTCTGCACAAGAACGGCGCCCTGGTGAAGGAGTTCGGACCAACGGCCCTGCTGGCCCTGGCCGCCCGGGGCGTGGGAGAGGACACAGCGGCCCGGCTCCTGGCCCGCCAGCACGAGTCCCTGGAGGACCTGCTCAACGATATCATCGGGGCCGAGATCAACTACGCCCGGACCCGCCAGTGGTGGGATTGAAGCAGGAGGAAAGCCTGCTCGTAATCCTGGCCAAGTCTATCGAAAAGAACGATAATGCGAACCTGATTCAACCCAGGGCACCCGACAGGCCACAGCTGGAGCAGGTTATTTGGTTCTCACTGGGGTCGTGCTTGATATGGGCGCCACAGCCGGGGCACTTCACGGTAATCGGTCCCTCAGGGGATGATGATGATGGCCTGTCGTCGGAGGATGATGGAGGGGGTGGCGGCGGAGGCGGCGGTGGTGGAGGGGCTGAGCGAGCCGATGATGTCTTTGATGGAGCCTCATCGGATCTGCGAGGTCGTTTCTTGGACCAGGAAGCTGGCGGGGGCGGTGGTGGTGTATCGTCCTGAGAACCTCCCTGCACCTTGGGTCCCTTCCCGCCTCCCGGTGGAGGTGGCGGCGGCGGAGGCGGCGGGGGAGCCACGCCTGGAGGTGCTGGAGGTCTTGCTGAGGAGGCGGAGGGTGTTTCCCCGGCCCCTAGAGGCATATCGGGCTCCTTGTCCCTCTTCAACATTATTATCAGGGCCAGGACCATAATGACGAGCAGTGAGAGGCCTCCGGCGATCAGAAGCGCGTTCTTTTTCAGGAAGGGTTCGTCGCTGACCTTCAGGGTGAGAGTGTAGTTGAGCTGACCCATGGCGCTGGCGCCGTTGGTGGTCTGGTTGTTGTTGTCCACCACCAGCATGACGTTATCGTCGGAGAGCTCCACCTCATCCAGGACCTTGTACACCTTGGTCCAGGCCTTGGCCGCCTTGGGGTTGCTCTGACCCTCCTCGTATCCATCGAACTGGGCCTGGCTGAACAGGTAGACATCGAACTTGCCCTGGGCCACCTGGGGTTCCACCATCAGGGAAACGATCTGGCCTTCCTGGGTCCCCTTCAGCAGGATCGCGTCATACGAACCGGAGACAAGGTACCCCCGATGCTCATGCTCGCTGCCCTCAAGGATGACGTAGGCTCCGGAGGCCAAGGGAAGGCCCAATAGTCCCACAAGCATGAGCGCCATCAGCAATGAGGCGAAGATACCCGGTGTCAGTCTGCGACACGAAGGTCCTCCATGTGTTCCAGGTTTGGATGGGCCCGTTCTACGCATTCTTGCTACCCCCGGCAAGGGCCATGGGGCCCGGCAATAAAAAGATTTGATAGGCCATGAAGAACCCTCCAAACCCGTCCCCCACCGTTGAGGGCCGGACGCGCTTCATACAAACCATGGATCCTGATCTCCGCAAGAATCCCAGGGTACGTGACATGCGATCTCACCAGTTATCTTGCCAGACGAGCGATATATAAAATTCTCATTGGTTCGAGGCGTTTAGGATGTATTAAAGCGTTTTGAATGGACGCATCCCGCCCGGCTCCTGGGTGAAAATTCCGCCACCACATCCCAGGGTTCAATCCTCGATGAACCACCGTCGTTGCCGCCCCCGCTTGGCCCATTTCACCCGGTTGTCCAGCTGGAGGCGGGCCAGGTTGACCTTCACCGCCTGGGTCGTGGTATCGGTCATCTTCGCCAGCTCCTTCATGGTCAGGCCGGGATTGGCCCGGATGAGCTCCCAGACCCGGTCCGCCGCCGGTGTGGAATGGTCGGGTACCTCACCCAGCAGTTCGCCACAGGGGAAGAAGTGACGGTACCCTGCCCAGATCTTGGAGGTGATGAAGCCGTTGCCCTCAAGGACGCTGAGATGGTAGAGCAGGGTCGACCTGGCGATCTTGGACTGGGCCTTGATCTGGGAGACGGTGAGTCCTGGGTTCTGCCTGATCAGCTCGATGAGCTGGCCGCGGACCACATGGTCCAGGGTGGTGTCCTTGCGGATCTTGGAGTAGAGGGGAAAGAGGCACCAGAGCAGTCGTTCACGACTTCTTGGCACGGCCATTACGAAAGGATGTGGCCATCACCACCCCTGCCGACAGGCCAAGCATCACCACAGGCAGGCTGGGAGCAGGCAATGAATCTGGGTCCGACAGCTCATCACCGGGGTCGTACACGATGATCAGCAGTTCGCTGTTGCTGACATCTTCATCGCTGGTGGCGGTGACCCAGACCGTG
>CAYLMJ010000021.1:11322-35470 GCA_964384995.1 uncultured archaeon
CAGCAGTTCGCTGTTGCTGACATCTTCATCGCTGGTGGCGGTGACCCAGACCGTGTATTCACTGTCGCTGTCCGCATCCGCGGGCATGGTGAAGGTCACCGTGACGATCTGGGTGGTCCCGGCCGGGATGACGCTGATGGAGGCGGGAAGCTGGACCTCCAGGTCGTCGGCATCTCCTGCATCCGCGTACAGGAAGACCTTGTGGACATCCCCACCCACCGCCTCCAGGGGCAGATGGAACGCCACCTCATCCCCGCTGCGGGCGAACTTGATGTTGGATAGGGGCTCGTGGAGTATCAGCTTGATGTCCTCGGGTTCCGGTTCGTCCTCGAACTCGAAGTAGATGGTGCGCTGGTTGCTGATGTCCTCGTCACAGAGGGAGTTCACGACGATCTCGATGTCATCGGTGCTGTCCGCAGGCACGGTGAAGGAGAGGGTGAAGGTTGCAGATTCGTCAGCCTCCACCACGGTCAATGGGGAACCGGTATCAACGTCCAGGCCGTTGTCATCCAGCAGGTTGAGCATCAGGTTGTGAACGGTATCGCCCGTCACATCCACCACCAGGTCCACCTCGATCAGGTCCCCTCCCTCCACGGTGTGGGTCGCGGGGTCGGGTGCTCTAAGGGTGATCTGGGGCGTTCCGGTCTCCGGATCGGGGATGGAGGTGTGGTCCACCTCGCCGGCATAGAGCTGTGCGTCACCCCCTCGTTCGCTCTCCCAGAAGAGATGCATCTTGTCGGAGGAGGTCATTACATGGGAGGCGCTCAGGTCGTAAGCGGCATGGTCAGTTATCTGGGTGGCCTCACCCCAGGTTGACAGGTCGGTGCCCTTGGCGATGTAGATGTTGTCATTTCCCGCCGCGTCGTCGTGCATGGCCAGCCAGTAGGTGTCATCGTCATCCTGGATCAGGGCCATCTTGTTGGGTGCCAGGTCAAAATCCTCGACATGGAACTCGCTCCAGGCATCACCGGTGAGGGAGCGATAGAAGCGGACCTTCTCGTCGGAGGTCAGGGCCAGAGGGACGATCAGGTAGTCATCGGAGGCTTGATAGATGGATGCCACGTTCATTATCTTCCCTCCATGGATGGTGGATGTGGACCAGGTCGAGCCACCATTGGTGGACTTGGCCAGCTTCTGGGAATGGACACCGCCGTTGTTCTGGCCATAGGTGATCCAAACGGTGTTGCCGTCCACAACGATGCCTCCGGGTCCCTCGCCATGGGGATAATTGCCCGCCACATAGGAAGGTGTGCTCCAGGTCTGGCCATAGTCGGTGGATTTGGTGAAGTAGACGTCCCAGCTCTGGCCCTGCCCCTGGTCGTCGCGGTTGGAGGAGAAGGCGATGTAGAACTCGCCTGCATCCCCCTCGGTAAGAACGGGGTTGGTATCCTTCTTGGCGCTGGTTGTAACCTGGACCGGTGTACCCCAGGTATCGCCGTCGGTGGTACGCACGAACCAGATGTCGCCGGTGGAATCGCTGGAGGTGGTCTGCTTGTAGGCCATGGCCAACTGGCCCTGTGAGTCCTCGATGACGTGGGGGTCGTAGGAGTTCACAGTAGACCCACTGGTCACCTGCTCAACATTCTGCAGGACCTCTCCCTGGACCGATAGATCGGTCAGAACAAGGACCAGACCGCTGAAGATGAACAGCAACAGCACCATGACGGCCAGGATCCGATGGGTCCCTTTCGGCACGTTCGGGAAGGATACAGGATTCATGTTCTCGACTCCCAACATTGCCCATCAGATGATGACTTGTTAATAAACGGTTTCAGGTTCAATCGATTTTTCCAGTATTTAAATGCGACAGATGGGACCATCCTCGTGAACCCTTCCTGCCCTTCAAAATGGCGCGCAACCATGGGCATGGGCATGGGCAGGAGGCAAGAACCGGAGCAGAGCGGAGGCAACCATTGGCTCGAAGTTCACATTCTGCATCCATGGACATCATCACCATGTGACGCTCATCATCCACGGTCCTCAATCTCCATTCCCCGATCCCCAATCCCCGATCCTCTATCCATCTTTTGAATCTGGGACCTCATGGCTTATATAAACCCCGGGACCATCGGCAGCCATCGTGGCCTCCAACAGGAACCAGAGTGCCCGGGCCGGCGCCTACAACCAGGATGACGACAGCTCCAGCCAGCTGGCCCGCTACGAGTTCCGGGTCGCCCTGGACAAACTGCGCACCTACAGCGGCAGGGCCACGGAGATGATCAGCCTCTACGTGCCCCCCGATCGGGTGATATCCGATGTGACGGCCTACCTGCGCAACGAGTACTCCCAGTCCACCAACATCAAATCCAAATCCACCCGCAAGAACGTCACCGCGGCCATCGAATCCATCCTCAGCCGACTCAAGGCCTTTCGCAAGCCCCCCGAAAACGGCATGGTCTTCTTCGTGGGCCATGTGGCCAAGGGGGCCGATCAGACCTCGATGGTCCAGGAGGTGGTGGAACCCCCGGAACCGGTGGCCTCCTTCCTCTATCGCTGCGACAATGGCTTCTACCTGGAACCCCTGGAGGACATGCTGGAGGTCAAGGACATCTACGGCCTGTTGGTCCTGGACCGCTCCGAGGCCACGGTGGGCCTGCTCAAGGGCTCGCGCATCGTGTCGCTGAAGAACATGGGCTCCCAGGTGCCCTCCAAGCACGGGCAGGGCGGCCAGTCCCAGCGCCGTTTCGAGCGGCTCATCGAGATCGCCGCCCACGAGTACTTCAAGCGGGTGGCCGAGCACACCTACGAGGTGCTCAAGGATCACAAGGTGGCCGGCATCCTGGTGGGGGGGCCAGGGGCTACCAAGGATTTTTTCATCAATCAGGATTATCTGAATCACGAGCTGCGCAAGCTCATCCTGGACACCTTCGACACCGGCTACACCGACGAGAGCGGCCTGCGCGAACTGGTGAACAACGCCCAGCAGACCCTGGCCAAGGTCCAGCTGGTCAAGGAGAAGCAGTTCATGGACCGTTTCATCAAGCAGGTCATCAAGACCGATGGCGGTCTGGCATCCTACGGAGAGGCTCAGGTCAGGGAGGACCTGACGATAGGGGCCGTTGACATGCTGCTGATATCCGACGAACTGCCCGCCCAGAGAGTGGAGTTGAGCTGCCCCAACTGCGGATTCTCCAATCTGGGACCACCGCCCAAGGAGGATCCTCCAATGTGTCCCAGCTGCCGCCAGCCGGCCGAGCTGGGCGAGGCCCAGGACCTGGTGCTGGAGCTGTCAACCCTGGCGGAGGCCTCCCGGACCAAAGTGGAGCTGATCAGCGGCGAATCGGAGCAGGGAGAGCTGCTGATGCGAGCTTTCGGCGGTGTGGCCGCGATCCTGCGTTACAAGACGAGCAGTATTTAAAGAAAAATGGAGTGATGACATGACCGATTTCCAGCGGACCAGATTCTGCGGCGACCTTGACCTGTCAAACGACAGCGGCACCACCCAGACCCTCTGTGGCTGGCTTCAGGATACCCGCAACCTGGGAGGCATCGCCTTCCTCCAGCTCAGGGATCACACCGGCGTGGTCCAGCTGACCCTGCCCAAGGGCAAGGTGGGCAAGGAGAACTTCAAGGCCTGGACCTCTCTCAGCCGCGAATCGGTCATCTCGGTAACCGGGGAGGTGAAGGCCAACCAGGAGGCTCCCGGAGGCATCGAGGTGGTCCCCCAGGAGTTCCAGGTCCTCAACGAGTCGGCCACGCCCCTGCCCCTGGGCATCATCGACAAGGTGGAGGCCGAGCTGGAGACCCGGCTGACCAACCGTTACCTTGACCTGCGCAAGCCGGAGGTGGCGGCCTACTTCAGGGTGCGCTCGGCCATCTCGGCGGCCTCACATTCCAGTCTGCGCGACCAGGGCTTCCTGGAGGTGCAGACACCCAAGATAATCGCCTCCGCCACCGAGGGCGGGACTGGGCTATTCCCGGTGCGATACTTCGAGAAGGAGGTCTACCTGGCCCAGTCACCCCAGCTCTACAAGCAGACCCTGATGAGCGGAGGGCTCGACCGGGTCTACGAGATCGGACCGGCCTTCCGGGCCGAGGAGCACAACACTCCCCGCCATCTCAACGAGTTCATCTCCATCGACATCGAGATGTCGTTCGCCGACGATGAGGCGGTGATGGAGGTGATGGAGCGGGTGGTTGCAGAAACCATCGATGCCCTGAAGCGGGATCGCGCCGATGAGCTGGCCTGCCTGGGCCATGAACTGCCCGATATCGAACTGCCCCTGCCCCGCCTGACCTATGATGAGTGCGTTGAGCTGGCAAAGGCCAATGGAGTGGACCTCGAGTGGGGCGAGGACCTGTCCATGGAGGCCACCCGGGCCATCGCCAAGACCCAGACCGGATTCTACTTCATCACCCGCTGGCCCCTGAAGCTGAAGCCCTTCTACATCCAGCCCGCTCCCGACGATGAGGGCAATGTCAACAGCGAGGCCCGAGACAGCCTGGGCTTCGACTTCATGTACCGGGAGGTGGAGATGACCTCAGGGGGACAGAGGGTCCACGACCCGTCCCTCCTGGAGACCCGCATCGCCGCCCAGGGCCTCGATCCCGCCGACTTCGAGCATTATCTTGCGCCCTTCCGCTTCGGAATGCCGCCTCACGCCGGCTGGGGCCTGGGACTGGACCGGTTGACCATGGTCCTCACCGGGGCCGACAACGTGCGGGAATGCGTTCTGTTCCCCAGGGACAGGCACCGGGTGGTACCGTAATTAGACCATCTGGCCCTCGACATCATCCACCGTTCTCTCGCAGTAGAAGCAGTTCAACCTCAGGGGACTCTCGCTCTCCACCTGGAACTGGCTGGGCACCGGCTCCCGCTGGTTGGAGATGCAGTTGGGATTGGGGCACTCCACCAGGCCCTCGATGGCACCTGGCAGTTCCACGTTGAACTTCTCGGCCACGGCGAAGTTGCGGATGATGTTGATGGAGGCGCCCGGCGATATCAGGGCCACCATCTGCACCTCGGCCGGGGTCAGCTCCCGGTCCTCGATCTTGATGATGTCCTTGCGTCCCTCACGACCGGAGGGCACCCGCGTCAGCAGGGATATGGTCGCCCCGGTGGCCTTGCCATGGGCCAGGCCCAGGACCTCCAGCACCTTCAGGGCTTTGCCGGCTGACACATGGTCGATGACGGTGCCGTTGCGGATGGGCTGGACCTTCAGGAACTTCTCCTCCTCAGCCATCAGGCACCACCTCCGGCTACCCCGGCGGGCAATCCCGCCTCGGGCTCGTCGGCCAGGGCCAGGGCCAGCAGGGCCATGCGGGTGGGCACGCCGTAGAAGGCCTGGCGGAAGTAGGCGGCGTGGGGGGTGTTGTCCACCTCGGGGGCGATCTCATCCACCCGGGGCAGGGGATGGAGGATCCTCAGCTCGGGCTTGGCCTCCCGCAGGGTCTCCAGACCCACCTGGTAGATGTCGGCGATCTTCAAGTACTCCTCTTCGGTGGGGAAGCGCTCCTTTTGGATGCGGGTCTGGTAGAGGATATCCAGGTCGGGGATGGTGGATTCCAGGTCCTCGGTCACCTGGACATCGAGTCCCGACCCTCGGGCCCGTTCCACGAACTCGGCCGGCATGGACAGCGCTGGCGGGGCGATGAGGGTCAGTTTGACCTGATAGTGGGTCAGGGCCAGGGCCAGGGAGTGGACGGTGCGACCGTAGCGCAGGTCACCGGCCAGGCCGATGTGCAGGTCGTCGATCTGGCCCTGCTCCTGCTTGATGGTGAAGAGGTCCAGCAGGGTCTGGGTGGGATGCTGGCCGGCACCGTCGCCGGCGTTGATGACCGGCACGTTGGAGACCTGGGCGGCCAATCTGGCGGCGCCCTCGTTGGGATGGCGCATGACGATGGCGTCGGAGTAGGCTTCCACCATCTTGATGGTGTCAAAGAGGGTCTCACCCTTCTGATGGGAGGTGGAGCGGGTGTCGGCGAAGCCGATGTAGGAGCCGCCCAGACGACAGATGGCGGTCTCGAAGGAGAGCCTGGTCCGGGTGGAGGGCTCGAAGAAGAGGGTGGCCAGCACCCTGCCTTTCAGGGTCTCCAGCCTCGGTTCGCCCTTCTCGGCGGTTGGCAGCATGCGCTCTGCCAGGGTCAGGATATGTTCCAGTTCTTCTCGGTCCAGCTCGGCAACGGAGATGAGGTTGCGCCCGCGAAAGGGTTCGGCCATGGTCTACCGAGAGGCGCAGGAGTGCGGCCGGGCTAAAAGGAGTTTCGGAGGGCTCGAGCACAGGCAAGGAGCGGCAAGGAGCGGCAAGGCGCGGGCAGAGGCATGGGTAGGGCATAGGCAGGAGCAGAGGGATCCAGGGTGGCTCAGTGGCCTATTGGCCCGCTGGCGCGAGGCTGGGGAGGCAGGCTCAGGCAACGGTTCAGCTAACCGGGGTCCTCACTGTCCAGCAGCAGCAGGTTGCCCAGGGCCATCCAGGCGTAGATGCCGAAGCCCTCCCGCATCTCCTCCTCACCACCCATCCAGTCCTCCATGTTGGAAAGGGTGTCCTCCATCTGGTGGTACTCGGTGTACTGGCCGTCGTGGGGCCCGATGTAGAAGGTGCAGGGAACCCCCTCCCGCTGGAAGGGGACGTGGTCCGAGCGGCCGAAGTTGGAATGGCCCAGCTCAAAGGCCTCCACCTCGGGGTAGCCCAGGAAGTGATGGGCGGTCCAGTTGACGATGGCCTCGTAGCCCCGGATGGGTTCGGTGACCTGTCCCGTGCGCAGACCGCCGATGTAGCCGTGGATGGGGTAGTCCTCGCCGTCGCCTCCAGTTCCCGGCCAGCCGATGCCCACCATGTCCATGTTCAGGTAGGCCTTGATTGTGGAACCCGGGTAGTTGTCGTGGAAGTTGTTGACAAAATGGCTGGAACCGTGGATGCCCTCCTCCTCGGCGGCCCAGAGGCCAAAGAAGTAGGTGTTCTGGGTGTCAAGCTCGGAGATGGCACGGGCCAGCATGATGGTGGACACGGTTCCCGATGTGTCATCGTAGGCACCCTGGAGGGTGCCATAGACTCCCGGAGCCACAGGCGCGACAACGTCCATGTGGCCGCCCACTCCGATGAAGGTGTTGCGGTCCTGGCCCCACTTGATGGCCACCACGTTGATGATGGTGGGGTTGTCCTCGCCATCGGGGGTGTAGGTCTGGATCTCGGCGTCCAGGCCGTACGAGTCCAGGGTGTCCCTGAAGAATTGGGCGGCCCGCATGAAGTAGGGATTGGAGGGCGAGTACCAGCGGCCGTTGTAGCCGTCCTCGTACCCGGGGGGATTGTCGTCGTCGGTGACCGTCAGCATCATGTCGTAGACCAGCTCCCCCGAGATGAGCGGTTCGGGCCCCGGAATGACGGGGATGTCGAAGGTGAAGCCGCCATGACCGTAGAACGCCAGTTCGATCTCGGTGGCCGTGGGAGCCACCAGCAGGTGGAAAGTATCGGAACCGTCCAGTTCGAGGTAGGTGGCGTTCTGGACGCGAGGGCCGTCGCTGGCCTGGAATGTTGCCATGGCCTGCTCGGGCTGGAGCAGGACAACCGGACCTTCCCCCTCCAGGGTCAGCTCGTTCACCTGGCCGGCCAGCAGCGCGTCGGGGACCACGCTCTCCACCTCCCCATCGTAGACCGGTCCCCCCTCTCCGATGCGGGTGTTGCCATCCTCGTCCTTCCACAGACCGGTGGAGCCAAGGGGCGTAAGATCGTCGCCATCCCGGGTCTTGAGGTACCACAGGACGGGCACGATGATCATGACCGCGATCAACACGGCAACGAGTGTCTGTTGTTCCTGCTTCACGGTGAGCGGAAAAGGTCATTTGGTATAAGATTTTGGGAAACCGTAAACCTGGGGTCTGTTCGTAGAGAAAGCGAGCAACAATTGGCAAAGGCCGCCCCGTTCGCCTCTAAAGGTAGCCGAAATCCCGCAGGAACCTCCGCTTCAGATAGCCCGGAAAGCAGGCCAGCAGCAGGCCAAAGAGGGTGACCATGAGATAGGTGGACACGAAGAGTTGGAGTTCCAGGCCCTCGTACAAGGCTGTATCCAGGGAGGCCAGACCCAGCAAGCGGACGATGGAGCCTACGCCGGCGACGACCAGACCCGTACGCGCCCCGGCCCCCAGGCTGACAAAGAGCAGGAAGACCAGGTAGACGAAGCTGGCGGTGGGCGCCACCCACCACATACCCTCCACCACGGGAGGAACGGACAGCACAGCCGCCCCCGCACCGGCAGCCAGGGCCAGGGCCCGGAAGGGGGTTCCCCAGCCGTAGAGGTCGCGGAACTGGCGAGCCACCTCCGCGGGGTGTTTTGCTTCGCTCACCGCCTCGTTCACCGTCGTCACCGTGGCCTCGCCATCGCCCTCGTGGGTGGCCCGGTCCAGGATGTGGCCCTCCAGCTCCTCCAGGATCTCCCGACGATGGCGCCCCTCCATCATGGTCAGCCGGAGGCCGACGCGGGAGAGATAGCCGTCCAGGGCGGGATAGCCGGTGCTGTTCATCATGGTCCTGTCCTCGGCGGGTGCTGTTCTGTGTGTGACCTTGACCTACCGTTTCAGGCGCCTGTGGGTCATGCCCACGGCTCCCACGGCGATGGCCGCCACCAGGAACAGCTGTACGATCTGGATGGCGGCAAGCTCATCGAGCAGGTCCTGCAGGTCCTCTCCCGCCTCATCGAGGATCTCCACCAGGTTCGTGGCTGTCTCGAACGAGGGGTCATGGAAGAGGGTGTCGCCGGCGGGGTAGATGTAGCCCCCCATCACCACGATGCCCTTGGCGATGCCCCGGGACTGGTACTCCTGGAGCCGTTCGGTCTTCTTGGCCAGGTCGGCCTTGGCCAGGTAAAGCTGTAAGGGTTGGATGGCATGGATTTGGTAGGTCAGGTTCTCGGTGGTGGTATCGTCGTCGATGGTGGAATCGACCTCGGAGACCCAGCTGAAGCGGGCCACCCGCTCCCAGTTGTCATTGAAGGTGAGCTGGTTCTTCTTGATCCGCTGGACCTTGTTCAGGTAATCCTTTTCGGGACGGTACTTGACCTTGCCCTTGCCATCGGGCTTGCCGTCGAAATCCTTGCTGCCGTCACCGCCATCATCGCCATTGTCGCCTCCCCGGCCTCCATCCTCTTTGTAGGTTGTCTCATCACCGGTATCCTGGTCGATCTCGTAGTCCACCTCGTATTCGGCCATGCCATTGCCCTCCTTGAGGTGCTCGTCCAGGTACTGGGCCTTGAACCATTTCTCGACCCCCTGGGGGATGAAGGTGGCAAAGGAGGTGAAGGTCATCAGCATGAGGCGGGTGCTGTTGCCCCGCTGGGTGTAGTTCCAGCCGTCTATGAAATGGTCGTATTTCATGGTGGAATTGATGGTGGTCCCGTGGTAGTGCCTGGTATCGGCAACCTGGGAATCGATGGCCTCGCGCTGTTTCACGGTGACCTTGAACCAGGGCACCTCCACGTCCCGCTCCACCGCCTGGGCCTGAAGATGGAAGGTGAGGGTAACGTTCTCCAGGACTGGAAGGGGGTCCGGGGCGGTCTCGTTGAGGTAGATGTAGGAGAGGTTGGTGGCGGTCAGGGAGAAGTTGACGCTGGCGGCCTTCCGTTCCTGGTCCAGGTCCACCTCGATGTCCGACCGGGTCCAGTTGGTGCTGAGGCTCACGGCCTTCTGGATGGGCTCGCGCTTCCCGGCCTGAAATGTGGAGTGGCCCTGCCAGCCCTGCTTGGGCTTGTAATCGAAGAGCCCGTTGTCGGCCCCGATGGTCTTCCTGTTGTCTCCAAATCCGATCTGATATCCATCGTCCTGGAACTCGATGAGGGAGGTCAGGGCCTGCCCGGCGTTGCGGATGACCGGGATGGGCCTGGCATCGTCGATGGTATCGCCGTTGGCCTTGACAACGGTGGCGCCTCCCAGGTACTGTTTCTGGTGTGAGCGCATGTGGATGTAGTTGGGGGATTCATCGGTACCGTAGACCACCGAGAACCAGGAGTCATCGCCAAAACGGATGGCGATGAAGTCGCCGGCCTCGTTGAGCTTCTCACTGGCACCGGGATCTTCACCGACGGTGCCGGTGATGACCTCGAGCTTGCCAAGATCGTAGGAGGCCGTCTCGGCCGCCACTGACGGCGTGGCCACCAGGAAGACGGCGCCCACCATCACGGCCACCATCAGGAGGCTGGTCAACTTGCTGGGGAAGGATTGCATGTTATCGACCTGAAATGTCTTTGGGAACTGGTGGAGGCGATGGAGGTCATAGCACACATCGCACCACTACTTGCATAGCAATACTAAGTATATTGGTTCTATTTAAGCATTTGGCAGATTGCCTGCTCATCGAGTTGGATGTTCAGCCAGCAGATGGGCGCTAATCCAGATCGGCCACCCTGGCCAGGAGCTTGCCGGCCTTCTTCCGGTTGCCCAGGGCCTCGGCCAGGTCGGTGAGGTTTGCCTCCTGCAGGTCCTTGAGACTGCCGATGCCGGCCGAGGCCAGGCGGGCGATGACGCTCTCCGAGAGGGAGAGGCGGGTCTTCATCTCCTGGCGGTCGCTCTCCTTCTGCCTGAGCTTCTTCACATCACGACCGGAGGTTATGCGCCCATCCTTGATGGTGAAGACCTCGTGACAGCGCCGGGCCACGTTCTCGTCGTGGGTGACGATGATGATGGTGGTCCCGTGCTTGCGGCGCAACCTGTTCATCAGCGAGATGATGCCCCGGCCGGTCTTGGAGTCCAAGGCTCCCGTGGGCTCATCGGCCAGGATGATTGTGGGGTCGTTGGCCAGGGCCCGGGCGATGGCCACCCGCTGCTGCTCGCCGCCGCTGAGCTTCAAGGGCATGTAATCTCGGCGAGCGTACATGTTGACGGTCTTGAGCAGTTGGACCGCTTTCTTCCGCCGTTGCTCCCTGGGGGTGTTGGTGGCCTCCATGGCCAGCTCCACGTTCTCGAGAGCCGTGAGGTTGGGGATGAGGTTGAAGGTCTGGAAGACGAAGCCGATGGTCCGGGCCCGGTGGGCGGTCAGCTGGTCCTTGGTCATCCTCGACAGGTCCTTGCCACCCACGATGACCTCGCCGGAGGTGGCGGTGTCCAGGGCTCCGATGAGCTGGAGCACGGTGGTCTTGCCGCTGCCGCTGGGGCCCTTGAGGGCCACCATGGAGCCCTTGCTGATGGTCAGGTCAACACCCCTCACCGCCCGGATGGGTTCAGGCCGGCCCTTGAGGTGGTAGTCCTTTACCACGTTCTCCAGGATGACCGTGGCCCCCTCGGGAGGCCGAGATCCAGCTTGATCGTTAAAGGAAGGCGCTTGCATTGCCATATCGACATTCCCTTGTTCGAAATCGTTCTCATTGGAAGAAGGCGGATCGGTGTTCAAGGTGGTCCGCTCTTCCATCATCGCTCTGTCCGTTTCCATCATTCCACCTCCCTCATTCGTACCTCAGGGCCTCGGCGGGCTTGAGCATCAGGGCCTTGATGATGGGATAGAGGGCCCCCACCAATCCGAGGATAAGCGCCAGGATCAGCGTATACAGGATGAAACTCCCGCTCAGGGAGAAATCGGCCACTTCTATCTCGCCGGAGCCGCCCATGGCCGAGGTCCTGCCGCCTCCACCCTTGCCGCCCCCGCCTTTTCCAGAGTCTATGAGATTTGTATCGGTCTCGTTCTCGACCATGAAGGACTGGATGGAGGGTCCGGCGACCAGGGCGAAGACCAGGGCGACCACGAAGCCGATGGTGGCCAGCACCGAGGACTCGACGAAGAACTGGGAGAGGATCCTGGAATCCTTGAAGCCGATGGCCTTGAGGACACCGATCTCCTGGATTCGCTCCCGGGTGATGAGCACCATGATGAAGACCATGACCGTCGCGGCCGTGACCAGGGAGAATGAGGCCCCCAGCTCGCTGTTGGCCATGATGGCATTGAGGGAGTCTTGCAGGGCGGTGGACTCCATGTCGGCCAAAGGGGCAATGTCGTAGCGTGTGGTCCCGTTCACTGTGGCCTCCAGCTCCTCCTTGAGCAGTTCCTCCACGTGGTCCATGTTGCCCAGATAGTCAACCTCGACGTAGATGATCTGGGCCCCGCTGATGGCGAAAGCCTCCTGGACCACATCGATGGGGGCGATGATGCTCGTTTCGCTGAAGCCACCTTCGGCCGAGAAATTCCCCACGACCAAGAGCTCCAGGCCTGAAACAATCAGGGTGTTCCCCACGGTGACGCTATCATCGGGATACCTGATGCCGATGAGGGCCACGTTCTCCCCCACATCGCCATGGTCCAGACCGCGGCCCGACTCCATGGTGATGCTCCCGCCCCCGTAGGGTACCAGAGGGGCGCCGGGGTCCTGGCCGATGACGAACCGCTTCTCGGAGGTCGTCTCGTTCCAGGTCCGGTGGGTGACCAGCTGTTGCACCGAGGTGATGTGATTGTCGGGATCGGCGGCCAGGCTCTCGACCTCGATGGACACGTTGCCATCAAGGGTCTCGCCGCCCTTGGGGCCGGCACCTGCGGGGGCGATGGTGATGCGGGTCTCCAGGTCCCCGGAGAGCTCCATGGACCGATCGGAGATGCTGTCGTTGATGATGGACATCGAGAGAAAGATGCCCAGGCTGACGCCGATGATGATGATGACCCCCAGGGCCCGGGTCGGCTTCCGCAGGACGTTCTTTAGACTGCGGTTCACTACAGACATGTCGGGACCTCGGGGGCCTGTGAACGCGTTGCGTCAAGGAAATGGCAACTTGGAACCAGATACATAGCAATACTATGTAGGGTTGGTATTAAAAGATTACCCCGCAGTCTGCAAGAGCTATCCTCGTGGTGTTCATCTCCCGATCCATCGCTCCAAGGCAACGTCCAATCTAATGCCTCTTAAACCCCAGGCCGCCTGGCCCGATGTATGCTAGATCCCGCCGCATTCGTGGAAGAGGCCGTAGAATCGGTACGCTCGGTCGTTGACGGCAAGGCCGTGATAGGCGCCTCGGGAGGCGTCGACTCGTCGGTAGCTGCCGTCATTGCCGCTGAGGCCCTGGGTGACGACCTGAGAGCGGTCTTCGTGGACACCGGTTATCTTCGGCTGGGCGAGCCCGAGAACGTCTGCGCCATGCTCCGCAGAATGGGCGTCAATCTCCATTTCGCCGAGGCCGGTCCCCGGTTCTACAAGGCCCTGGAAGGGGTCATCGAGCCCGAGACCAAGCGCAAGATAATCGGCGGCACCTTCATCGAGGTCTTCGAGGAGGAGGCCAAGCGCTGGGGTGCCGAGTACCTGCTCCAGGGCACCATCGCCCCCGACTGGATCGAATCGGGCGGAGGCCTGCGGGACGTCATCAAGTCCCATCACAACGTGGGCGGCCTGCCCGAGAAGATGGGCCTGAAGCTGGTGGAGCCCCTGCGGGACCTCTACAAGGACGAGGTGCGCCAGGTGGCCGACCACATGGGCATCGAGGTGGCGCAGAAACAGCCCTTTCCCGGCCCGGGTCTGGCCATCCGCATCCTGGGCGAGGCCACTCCCGAGCGGGCCGAGACCGTCCGGATCGCCTGTGCCATCGTCGAGGAGGAGCTGGAGGCCGCCGCCGAGCGAGGCGAGATGGAGATCCCCTGGCAGTACTTCGCCGTGCTCCTGCCAGTGCGCTCGGTGGGGGTCCATGGCGACATCCGGGCCTACGGCGACACCATCGGGGTGCGGGCCGTCGGCTCCCTGGATGGCATGACCGCCAACGCCGCCGAGGTGCCCTGGCCGGTGCTGGACAAGATATCCCGTCGCATCACCAACAGCCTGAAGGACAAGATCAACCGGGTGGTCTACGACATCACCCACAAGCCCCCGGGCACCATCGAGTGGGAGTGACCTTCGGGTCCCGTTCTTCTCCTTCCAGTTTCAAATAGCCATCGTCGCTAAAGGGCCTTCTCCAGCAGCTGGCTCAGTTCCTGCTCCACGATGCCCATGATCTCCTGGGAGAAGGTGTCCGAAAGGTTGGAGGGGAGGGCCTCCAGGGCCAGTTCCCCCGAGGCCTTGGCCAGCTTGAGACCGGCGTAGAGCTCCTGCAGTTTGGCCTCGAAGTAGAGTCGCATGGCCTCCCTAAGTCGCTCGTTCAGCTCGGGGTGCTCCTTTAGCTTGGCCCGCAGGTTGGCCTTGATCTCGTCCTTGATCATCTCCCGCAGGCTCTCGACGAGCAGTTCCTCGGACAGGACCTCGTTGATGATGCCCTTCTGGAAGATCTCCAGCATGGATATGTTTAGCGATGTCATGGGCGGGACTTTCAGGCGGAACCAGCCTATAAGACTTCCTTATGGCCCCGAAAGTGAGATTTCTCGCCCCTGCAAGGGGGCTCCCATTAACCTGGCCCACCGTCGATTCAGTGGCGGATAGAGAAGTCGGCGAAGCCCTCGGGCTCCACCACCTCGTGCTCAAGCTCGTCGACCCGTCCCGAACGCAGGGAGGTCCGGGTCCAGTTCAGAAGCTCATGGATGATCTGGGGGTCGCCCTCCACATGGGCCTCCACGCGACCGTCGGGCAGGTTCCGGACCCAGCCGACGAGACCCAGCTCCCGAGCTTTGTCCCGGGTCTGGACCCTGAAGTAGACCCCCTGGACCCGTCCTTCGAAAAGACAGCGAAAGGCCTGTACCTGGACCATGTTCAGGGCAACGGTCCATGGGCTTTAGCCTTTGTTGAAGGTCCATTATGAACCGTCAACGACAGTTCACTGGCCATCGGTCACCGGCCAGAAGCCTTGGTTACCGACGATAGTGGAACACCCTCACAGCAGGGAGCTGATAAAGGCCTCGTGGAGGCGAGTGTCGTCGGAGAGCTCGGGATGGAAGGAGAGGGCCCACATGGGGCCCTGGCGGCAGGCCACCACGACGGCACCGTGGGAGGCCAGGGGCACGCAGTCACCCCAGCAGCGCACGATGGCCGGGGCGCGGATGAAGAAGGCCCGGTAGGGCTCCTCCAGGCCCTCCACCTCCAGGCTGGCCTCGAAGGATTCACGCTGGCGGCCGAAGGCGTTGCGGGAGACCCGCATGTCCATCAGGCCCAGTCCCGAACCGGGACCGTCGGGAAGGCCCTCCTCCACCTCCTGGGCCATCAGGATCGCCCCGGCGCAGGTGGCGAAGATGCCCATGCCCTCGGATACACGCTGGTGGATGGACTTGACCAGATCGCCGGCCCGGAGCAGGCGGGCGATGGTGGTGGATTCACCGCCGGGCAGGGCTAGGCCATCCAGGTCCTTCAGCTGGTCGGGTGAGCGTATGGAGGTCACCTCCCCAGACTGGCCCAATCGCTCCAGGGCCAGGCTGAAGGCCTCGAGATGCTCGCTGACGGCCCCCTGGAGGGCCATGACGCCCAGTCGCATATCGTCTTCCCATTGTGGGACCCTGATAAATCCTTGAGCCTTCTTCAACGGACCATCCAGCAGGGGGCAGGGCCAGCAAGTTCTCGAAAGCACCCTCCAAACCCCCCTTCAAGGGGAGGCCGTTACTGCCCAATTGCTGGATCAAGGAGAGGGCCAAAAATATCCTTACAAGCCCCTCCAAGTCCTTACGTTGACCTATGAACGTGAGGGTGTAATTAGATTGGGTTCAACCCAAACGATTTATAGAGACAGAATGATTTGAAAAGACAATAATCGGACGGTACCGCCTTGGAACCCCGCAAGATACAGAAAGTAGGCTACAACTCCCTGAGCCTGACCCTGCCCAAGGGGTGGACCCACACCCAGAGCATCAACCACGGTGACACCCTCTTCTGCAACGAGGAGGAGGATGGCAGCATGCGGCTGATCCCGGGCCACTTGGCCCAGCAGATCGAGGAGGACGAGGGGACCCCCTACATCATCGAGGCCGACCAGTTCCAGAACCCCGGATTGGTGGAGAAGCTCATCATCGGCAACTACATCCTGGGGCGCAACCACATCGAGGTCCATTCCAAAGGTCGCATCTCCAACCGGCAGCTGGAGGAGGTCCGTTCGGCGGTCAACCACCTCATGGGCATCGGCATCATGGAGGAGACCTCCCAGCGCATCGTCCTGCAGACGGCCATCGACCGGGAGCAGTTCACCATCAACACCCTGCTCAAGCGGCTCTACAACCTCATCGCCTCCATGGTCAGCGACGTGGTGGAGGCCCTCCAGACCCTGGACTGGGACCTGGCCAAGAACGTGGTCCGCCGCGAGGAGGAGGCCGACAAGCTCTACTGGCTGATCATCAGGCTCATCCACACCATCCACAAGAGCCCCCAGAAGAGCGAGGCCTGGACCCCCCGCTCGGCCCTGGAGCTCATGGGCAACCGGGCGGCGGCCAAGGATATCGAGTCCATCGGTGACAACGCCGAGGCCATCGCCAAGCTGATATCGAACATGAAGCAGGAGGGGCAGACCCCGCCTCCGGAGCAGATATACCGCAAGATCCAGGAGCTCAGCAGTTACACCGAGATGATCCTCAAGGACGCCATCTCGGCCCTGCTGTCCCGGGACCTGGTCCTGGCCAACCACGCCCTGGGCCAGCGGAACAAGGCCCTGGCGGCCGAGACCGAACTGCGGGACCAGCTCAACGAGTACACCAGCGACCCCCGCATCATCGGCCCCCTGTACACCGTGGCCACCCACCTGCACAACATCACCAGCTTCTCCAGCTCCATCGCCAACCTGGCCATCGATCGTAGCATGGATGTTGTTGCCTAGGCCGGTCCCTGAGGCCTCCCCCGCTGAGGTGGCCCCGAAAGCTCCATGAAAGCTCCATGATAGCTCCATCGGTCCCCTATCCCCAGATTTTCGCCGTCAGACCGTGTTGGATCGTGAACCGAACCGTTTCCGATAGCGCATCATCGTCAAGGCAGGCTAGTTGTTCCGCTCTTCCCAGTCCATCAGCTCGTCCTGATCCAGCTGGGCACTGGCCGCCAGTTCCCGGGCCTTGCGCAGCAGCTCCTTGGCCTCATCGAACTGCTCCAGGGCCTCGTTCATCTGGTCTTCCAGGTCGTTCTCGCTGGCGGGCTCGGCAGGGGTCCTCTCGGTCAGGGCCACCAGGTGGTTCAGCTGATGGGTGGAATCCAGCATCTGGCGGGCGGTGCCGTAGAGCTCCAGAGTCTCGCTCATCTGCTTGGCCAGGCTCACCGAATCGGCAAGGACACCACGATAGCGACCCATGGACAGCTCACTGACCACCCGGTCGAAGCGCTCCCTGGGATAGGTCAGGTGGGCCTCCTCATGCATCTGGGCCAGCTGTCTCAACCGGGCCAGGGGCTCCACCACCTGGGTCCGGTAGACCCGGTTGCGACGACGGCGAACGCCAATGCCGCTGATGGTGAGCAATCCCACAAGGGCCACCAGCATCATCGGCGCCTGCTCCCGGAGCAGACGGATGATCTCGGGCTCGGGCTCTTCGGGGGAGGTGATGGTCACCGGCTCCTCCCAGGCCACCCAGGCCGACCAGAGACCGTGGGCGTCCTGGACCCGCACCGAGAGCCTGTGGGTGGCGGGGGTGAGGTTCTCCAGCTCGATGCGAGGCTCGCCGGTGTGGCCCACCAGACCGTCCAGGTCGGAGCGCCACTGGTAGGCGACCAGGGCCTCGTCGTCCAGACCACCGGCCGAGAGCACCACCAGGTCACGATCCTCCCGGGAGGGGGTGAGCTCGAGAGCCCCGGTCATGGCCACCGGCGGGATGTTGAGGTAGAGCCAGGAGCTGAAGGTGCTGGAACAGCCGCCGTCATTGTCGCAGACCGTCAGGTGCACCGTGTGATCACCCTGCTGGAAGGTGGCGGTGTCCAGGGTCCATTGCTCCTGGGGCGAGAACTCGAAGTAGAGGATGGGTCCCTGGGAGCTGGGTTCAAAGCTCAGGCGATAGAGGTCCAGCTGACCATCGGTGTCGGTGGCGTTGATGGTGAACACCACCTCCTCACCCTGCTCCACCACCTGAGGTCGGATGGAGGAGACCTCGATGCGGGGGCGGTCGTTGACCCTGAGTGGCCATTCCACGGGCAGGGACCAGGCGCCAAAGTCATCCCGGGCCCGCAATGAGAGGGTGTGCTGACCGGGCTGGAGATAGTCGAGGGGGCCACCGCTCAGGTCGAGGACCCCGTTCATGCTGGAGGTCCATCGCTCCTCGACGATGTAGCCATCCAGGTCCCCGGAGGTGGAAGCCAGGGTCACCGTCTCGCCGGAGTGGACGAATGTGGAGGTGCTCTCCAGGATATGGGCCGAGGGCCGGGCGTTCACATGGAGCAGGGCCGTGTCAGGCAGAGACCAGATGCCGCGGTTGTCCTGGACCGAGAAGAAGAGGGTGTGGATGCCGTAGGGGATCTCGACCAGCTTGAAGGAGGGTTCCAGGCTCAGGTTGTCAGGCGACCAGGAGGCCCACCAGCGATGGCCCACGATGATGCCATCGGGGTCCTCGCCATAGCCCGACAGGTTCACGACGGTACCCAGGGTGAAGAGCTGGGGTTCCAGGGTCTCGATGTGAGAGGTGGGTGGGGCATTGACCCGGAAGGTCACGGTGTCGTCCGACGACCACTCCCCGTCGGAGTCCAGGACGAACAGGTGGATGGTATGGACACCGGGGGTCAGGGTCATGGTGGAGAAGTTGGCCTGGTCGCTGAGGATACCGTTGGTGGAGGAGTGCCAGCGGTAGCTGGTGATGGTGCCGTCGACATCCTCGCCGTGGCCCTTGAAGGTCACCAGCTCGGTGAAGTTGGAGCGGTAGGGGACGATGGAGTCGATGAAGGCCGTTGGTCGATTGTTGACGATGGAGACCTCGATGTCAGGCGAGTGCCACTGGCCCTGCCCCTCGTGGGAGTCCACAGCCCGGATGCGCAGCGGGAAGGGACCCAGGAGATGATCGATGGCAAAGTCGAAACAGAGGCGCCAGTACCCATCACGGAAGTGGCTTTCGTGAGGGTCCATGGGGGCCCATTCCTGCTCCAGGTGCTCGACATGGAAGTCCAGATAGGCCTCCTGGTCCTGATCATCACTGGCGTTGAGGAGGAGTTGCAGGTGACCTCCCCGGTGGATCTGCCAGGAAGAAGTATCCAGGGAATCGATGGTCGGTACCTGGTTGACTTCCACGGTCAGGAGGGTCGTGGCGTTCTCGCTCCAGTCACCATCGCTGTCCTGGACCCGGAAGATGATGGTATGCTCACCTGGGCTCAGACCCTTGCGGGTGAAGGAGGCGTTGCCCTCCAGATATCCATCCAGATCCGATTCCCAGTGATATCCAGAGATCAAATACTCCCCGTCGTGATCAAGGCCCGTCCCGGTGAAGGTCACCAGCTGGGTCGAATGGAGCGGTTCGGGGGTGATGGAATCGATGGTGGCGGTGGGGGCGCGATTGACCACGATGGAGGTCTGGTTGAGCAGGTTCCAGGGTCCCACACCGCCCTGACCATCCTTGAATCGGAGCCGGTGCTCGTACATGCCGGGAACCGCCGTTGGCGCGAACGAGAGGTTGAGCTTCCACTGGTCATCCTGGTAGTGGATATCGGTAACGCCCAAGTTGCCCCAGCGGGAGTAGAAGTGGGTATGGCTGTCGTAGGAGCCACCGACCACGTCTTCGCCACTGGCCGAGAGGCTCACCATGTGGATGTCGCCTCCTGTCGCCTTGGTCCAGAGCGGTTGGCTGGAATCCCGGTGGAAGAGGTAGATGGAATTGTCGTTGGAACCGGCGGCGATCACGGTCCCATCCTGGGAGATGGCGACGCTCTCCACGTTGCCCAGGGTGGGGTACGACCAGAGGGGCTCGCCATGTTCCCTGTGGAAGAAATAGACGTGGTCATCGTCGGAGCCGGCGGCCAGATAGCGGCCATCCTGGGAGAGGGCCACGCTGTCCACGCCTCCCTGGGCGGTATAGCTCCAGAGCGGTTCGTTGCTGTCCCGGTGAAAGAGATAGACCCTCTGGTCGTCGGAACCGGCGGCGATGTACTCCCCATCGGCCGAGATGTCCACGCCGTCCGCTCGTCCCTCAGTGGTGTAGTTCCACATCGGCTGGTCGCTGTCCCGATGGAAGAGATAGATATGATGGTCCCAGGAGGCCACTGCCAGGTACTCCCCATTGGCGGAGAGGGCGATCCGGTCCACACGGTCCTGGGTGGAGTAGCTCCACAAGGGTGTGCTGGAGCCTCGATTGAAGAAGTGGATCTTTCCGGTGGCCGAGGCGGCGGCGATGTACTTGCCATCATCCGAGATGTCCACGGCATACAGATGCTCGCCGGCGTGGTAGCTCCACAGGGGGGTCGGGTTGCGGTAGTGGAAGAGATGGACCCTGCGATCCCACGATTTGCCGGCGATGTACTGTCCGTCGGCCGAGATGGCCACCTCTGGGAACGCTCCCACTGGGTAGCTCCACAGGGGAGTGGCGCTGTCCCTGGAGAAACAGATTATCCTGCGGTCCAGGGAACCCACCGCGATCCGTTCACCATCCTTGGAGATGGCGGTGGAGAAGATGTCACCGGTGTGGGTCGACCAGCCCTCGTATCCAGGGTAGGGTGATCGGTACTCCAGCTGGGGAGCCATGTCGGCAAGGTCGGTCTCCTCGTCCTCACCGGAGGCGAAGATGGTGAGGTTCTCCTCGCGGAACACGGAGATGCGGGAGAGGTTGGCCTGGGTGGCGTAGGGCAGATGGTTGGCCTGGACCGTGAGGTCCTGGGTGGCCTTGTTGGACCAGGCCCCTTGATCATCGCGGACCTGGAAGGTGATGGTGTGGTTTCCCACGCTCAGTCCCGAGAGCTCGAAACGGTCGATCTCGGACAGGTTGCCATCCCGGTCGGACAGCCACCACCAGGCGGTGATGTTGCCATCGGGGTCATCGCCCCTGCCGGCAAAGGAGATGGCCTGGGTGTCGTAGGTCTTCACTGGATCGATATGTTCGATTGTGGCACTGGGGGGGGCATTCTCGGCCTGGCTCGATGGGGATATGCAGAGCCCTAAGATCAGCAGGAATGACAGACCTGCTAGGACGATCATGATCGACCGGAGCCTCACCCCCAGCTTCCACGGAACGGCTGATAGAGAGCCGTCAGGACGATTACCTGCCCCAGCCTGATAGAGGATAGGGTTGTCTGGGGCTCCCCACAGGCGATCGTCCATGAACCTTGAATCAAAGTGTCATTTATTTATTTATGGTCCACAATATAATGAAATCCGATTGGATTAGTCCTTATTGAACATCGATCTTGAACTCACTTCAAGACATCCAGCAGGCCCCCTTCGGGCCTCCTTCGGCCCAACAGTTTTTTTTATTTCAAAAAGTCATGGAAGATCCTGCCACACCAGGAGGCCGTTCAAAGAGCAAGGAAAGTATCGTTGTCTGCCCCAGAAAGCCACCGGCCGGGCCGGGTCATTGGTCCCATTCAGAACACCGGAAAAGGCCATGGTTCCCCCAATTGCCCGGGCGCCTGTTTCACCCGGTTTCCGCTATATACGTATATTAACATATCATAAGGACTACATCTATACCCAACGCACCCCATTAAGGACGGCATCCCTACATTACATTCGCTATTCTTATAGGAATTGAAGGTGTTAGTTTTTGATGTCAATCTATTGTTTTCCTCTATTAGATTGATAAGGACTCAACACAAGGTGTAGCACATGAAAATACGCAATATCGAGCGTAAGCGAGCATTGCTCACGAAAGTTTTCGCTTTCGTGGTGATTTTTACAATGCTGACAAGCGGGATAATGATGATCATTCCCGCTGTGTCGGCGAAGTCGGGAGGCCCCGACGCAATGGGTTATAGCTACAAGGACAGTGACGAAGGTGACGGTCCAACATATAGTTGGATCGATGCCACCGGCGGCACGGCTCTTTTTGGCAGTGGAACCTACGACGACAACGCCGTGAGCTTCGACCTGCCCTGGTCATTCACATTCTACGAGGAGGACTTCGACACCGCCTGGGTGAACTCCAACGGTCTGATGGGCTTTGGCAGTGGCGCCAGCGGCAGTGGTTACAACTACCAGATCCCCGGCACCGGGATCGGAAATGTTGTGGCACCCTGGTGGGACGATATGATTATCAGGGGCAACGAGGGCGCCAATGTCTTTTGGATGTCTGGCGGAACCTCACCCAACCGGTATCTCGTTGTTGAATGGTACAAGATCACGATACCCTACTGGTACAGCGGCACGAACTACCAGGTGACCTTCGAGACTGTCCTGTACGAGAACGGCGACATCGTCTTCCAGTACCTGGACGCCATCTGTTCCTATTCCTACTACTCCCGCGGCGGATACGCCACGATCGGTATCGAGAACGGCGATCAGACGGTGGGTCTGCAGTACTCTTACAACGTTCAAAACTCGTTGAAGAACAGCCTGGCCATCGAGTTCACAGCTCCAATACCTCCGGACAACGAACTGCGCCTGTCCAGCGTGAACGTCCCCGACCCCCTGAGCCTGGCCGACGCCAACGAGATCGGCGCCACGGTGGTCAACAAGGGTGTCAACACCCAGACCGACGTGGACGTGACCGCTGAGGTATTCTCGGTAGCCGTTGAGACGGTCATCGACGAGGACTTCTCCAACGGCGACCCCGCTGGCTGGACCCATGGCGTTCTCTCGGGTCCCACCGACGGCTGGGGCACCGGCACCGACAACGACTACTACAACGTTGGCAAGGACGGCAGCGCCCGGGACGGCGAGGCCATGTCGGCCGGCCGCAAGGGGTACGGTAATACCCCCGAGATGATCGACATCCTCTACGACGGACCCTACGATGTGTACGTCGCCAATGACAAGATCTACGTGGCCTGCTACTACGGTGGCACCAACAACTACGGTGAGATCGTCATCATGGACACCGACGGTACCAACGTCCACAAGCTGGACAACTACTCACCGCGGAGTTCCAGTTCCTACTACAAGCCGCGTCAGATAACGGCCAACGATGACGGTGATGTCTTCTTCCTGTCCTACGGCAGTTCCGCCCGGATCTACAAATACAGCTACAACGCTGGTACAGACGCTTATACCTTCGAATGGTCGAACTACCGCTACGGGTACACCTACTACGCGTATGGTATCGCCTACGACGAGGTGAATGACGAGGTGCTGGTTAGCTCTGGCGGTTCCAGTACTTCCAGCCGGGGATACATCAACCGTTTCAGCGACTCCAACGGCGCCTACCTGGGCCGTTTCGTCAGGAACTACATCTCATCGTGCGGTAACTACTGCAGTCCCCGGGGCATCACTGCCGAGACCATCGGCGGCGAGACCCACGTCTTCCAGTCGTACTACAGCTACCAGTCCGGCAGCCGCCGGGGTCGTGTGGTCGAGTACACAGACTCTGGAGCAGTGAGGTCATACTACGCCGTGGCCAACGGCGGCTACGGTTCCACCTACCGCGACCGCTACTTCTACGATGTGGCATCCGATGGCACCAACATCTACTTCGGACCCTACTACGGCTACTACGGCGGCATCAGCAAGTGCCCCATCGGCGGCGGAAGCTGTTCGGTGGCTGTTCCATACGATGAGATCTACCCGGGCCACAACTACTACACGTACGGCCTTGGCGTGGATGACAACTACATCTACCGGGCCGCCTACAGCTACGATGCCGTGGAGGTCCACGACAAGAGCGACGGCGACTGGGCCAAATCTCTGGGCCCCATGCCCTACGACTCCTGGATGGAGATGCCCTCCATTGACCTATCCGATGTGGTGAGCGCCACTTTGACCTTCGATCATTCGTGGGGCTTCTACTACATGTACGAGGGAGCCTATCTGGAGATCAGCACCGACGGCGGTAACGAGTATGAGCAGGTGATGGACTTCACCAAGGGTGGTTACTACGGTCAAGAAATGTCCACCAGCTACAGCAACCCCTACGGCGGCATGAAAGGCTGGACCTACTACAGCTTTGGCAACTCCGGCGACATGTATCGGAAGACCACTTCCGGGTACAAGTGGGGCAGTGTCGAGCTCGACCTGGCCGACTACGCCGGTTTCGACGATGTTCGTCTGCGCTGGCGGGTAGGCTACTGCACCTACTGGTATCAGTACTACAACGGCTGGTACCGTTTGGACAACGTGAAGGTGGACCTTCTCACCAAGGACACCATCTTCATGTCCGAGACCGAAACCATCGGTTCCCTGGCCTTCAAGGAGTCCACCAACATCGATTTCCCCGACTTCCAGCCGTCGTTGAACGGCCTGAAGGTGGGCGACGTGGTGGGGATGCTCATCAACGTGGTCAACGACTACGGCGATGAGGACATCGTCAAC
>CAYLMJ010000022.1:0-34268 GCA_964384995.1 uncultured archaeon
TCAAAGCCAGACCGGTCGGATAGGGCCCGCCGGGAGGTGTAGGTCGGAGAGAAAGCGATCCCCGACGGGCGTCTATCCATTTGGGCAAAGATCGAAAGAAGATTTCCCGTCATCTTTCAGTCTATTTTCCCCTTCACGGTAAAAAAGCCTTATGGTACAACAGGCTTTTTTTAAAATAGATCCCAACCCCTCTCCCCAAAACGGTCCCACAAAACCTTAATATCCATGATGCGATTTTCAGCTTACCGATGGAACCCCCCTCCTGCGGGCGCGCGGTTCCAGGGGCCAGATACTTGAGTAACCGAAACCTCAACACCACACTGCCCATCCAGACCCCCACGGGCGACGATAGCGAAGGAACCACCGAGCCTCACGATAGGCCGGGGCCTGGCCCCATACCCATCTGTTTTCTTAACGCACAAGGCAAGGCGGGCTTTATATATTCATCGTCGGCGAGCAGGAAGCCGGGCAGGCCGTCTCTCAATACCATGAACAGCATGTCAACTACCCCACTCTCCAGCGAGGCCTGAATCCAAATGGTCGACCTAATCGAACTGGTGCCCATGGGCGTCTACCTCACCATCGCCCTGGCCATATCATTCCTCTGCTCCCTGCTGGAAGCGGTCATCCTCTCCATCACCCATCCCTACATCGAGGTGCTCACCAACGAGAGGCCCAAGGCGGGCCACAGGCTCAAGCGCCTGAAGGAGAACACCGACCGCTCCCTGGCCGCCATCCTGACCCTCAACACCTTCGCCCACACCATCGGTGCCGCTGGCGTCGGGGCCGAGGTCCAGCGGGTCTTTGGCGACTACTGGCTCACCCTGGCCTCCATCATCTTGACCCTCCTCATCCTGGTCTTCTCCGAGATCATCCCCAAGTCCGTGGGCGCCGCCAAGTGGAAGCGTCTCGCCCCGGCATCGGGCACCATCATCAGCGGTCTCATCAAGGTCCTGGGTCCCCTGGTCTGGGTCCTGGAACGCATCTCCAAGCGCATCCAACCCGATGGCTTCCAGGGTGAGGTCACAAGGGAGGAGATGATCGCCGCCGCCGAGCTGGGTGAGGACCAGGGCGCCCTGGAGGCCGACGAGACCCGGGTCATCAAGAACCTGCTCCAGCTGGACAACATACTCGCTGAGGACGTCATGACCCCCAGCACCGTCCTGGTCACCTTCCAGAAGGACCAGACCGTCGAGGAGGTCCTGAAGGAGCACACCCCCATCCGCTTCTCCCGCATCCCGGTCATCAACGAGGACCTCGACCACGTCATCGGCGTGGTCCTGCGCTCCGAACTGCTGGACGCGGTGTCCAACGACCAGGAGCAGACCCGGATGTCGCAGATGGTCCATCCCCTCCACACGGTACTCCCCGAGGACTCGGTGGGCACCATCTTCGACCGCTTCATCGAGCGCCGCGACCACATCTTCCTGGTGGTGGACGAGTACGGCTCCACCCAGGGCATCATCACCCTTGAGGACGCCATCGAGACCCTTCTGGGCGTGGAGATAGTGGACGAGTCCGATTCGGTGGAGGACATGCGGGAGCTGGCCCGTCAGCAGTGGGAGCGCCGCCGCCAGACCCGGGGTTACAAGCCCACCGTCAAAGAGGAACCCAAACCCAAAAATTAGTTCGGGCCATTCCCCCTTCTCACTCAAGGGTAAAGGCAGGCATTAGGGCAGCAAGAAGCAGGCAAACGGCAGGCAATTGGCAGGCAAACGGCAGGCGGGCGGACGGAAAGAAGGTGCCCAGCATCAACCGAGGACCAGCGCCTCTTCCCAGACCATCTTGGCAAACCACACATCACCGTTGTTGCCTGGATTGCGGGTATCGCACCAGACCCCGTAGGCACCATTCTCGTTGGCCCATGCCCCCACGTAATCTCCTATGAAAGCCTGGTCCTCGGCGTCGGCCGACTCGCTGGTCAACCGCCCGTTGAAGGGAAAGCTATCACCACCGTCCGTGGACACCGCGTAGCTGAAGTCCAGAAGGGAATCGTTGACATCGTAACTCCTATCGTAGTAGACCACGAAGACGTACCCTTCGGGGCTCACCGCCGGCGCCGCAAAGAACTGATGGGCCTCTCCCTCATCCCGGTTAACCACCACCGGTTCAGACCAGTTGGTACCCCCTTCATCCCCGTAAATGAGCAGGATGTCGGTGTGATTGCCGCCTCGCCCGTCGTGCCAGGCCAGGTAGATCCGGTCGTTGTAGACCCCTCCGGTCTGGTCTATGGCCAGCATGGGCAGGGTGGGGGTGCGGTAGGCCGCCCGGGGTATGGCGTTGCGGTAATCGATATCGGTGGCGATGACCTCCGGAGCCGAGAACGAATCCCCGCCATCGGTGGAGTGGGAGATCTTGAAGGTGTGGTCGTTGTAGTCCATCCAGGTCACATGGAGGGTGCTGTCGGAGTCCACTGCCAGCTGAACGGCCTGGATATCCTCCTGGCTGGTGAAGGTGGTGACCGCCTCGGGGGGATAGGACCAGGTCGCTCCCTGGTCTGTGGAGTGGGAGACCCTCAGCACCGCGGTCTGGGCCCCGCCTGCGAAATCGGTCCATCCAACGTAGATCGCTCCGTTGTTGGGATCCACCGTTATCCACTCCTTGTCATGGAACTGGTCGACCCCCTCACCCACGTCCACCAGGGCGATGTTGCCGGCCGCGAAGGTACGGCCCCCGTCGTCGGAGCGCGCCACGAATATGGAGGACTGGATGACCGCCCCGCCGATGCCGATGCCGGCCATGTAGATCTTGCCGTCGGAGGGGGAGATTGCCAGGGCCGGGTCGCCGGCTCCGTAGTGCTGGGAGAGCACCGAGACATCGCTGTCGCAGGGATGGCCCGGCAGGTAATCGTTGGTCCAGGTCTGGCCCCCGTCCTCGGAGAAGTAGGTGCCGATCCAGGCGTAGCCGGTCTCGCATCCGGGGATGTCTCCCACGGCGTTGTAGTCGTTGGCCCCGGCCACCAGATGGTCGGGATCGGCTGGGTCCGAGACAATGGTGTGCTCGTTGATGCGACCGCTGGCCGAGAAGATCTCGGTGTTGCACTGGTCGCCATCGAAACACTCCAGTTCGGGCAGGTTCAGCTCGACACCATCCGTCGGGTCGTCGTCCTCGTCCGATGGGTTCAACAGCGAGTAGAGCCCCACCAGGATGAGCAGGGCCACGATCACGATCACCACGGGCCGTTCAAGGGAGGACCGTTCATCGTCCATGGCTGGTCCAATCCCCGCTTCCATTTATAGTTGGCCGTGAAACCGGGTCCAGAAAGCTCCCTGCTCCCCCAAGGCCTATTTACACCGCGTCCATTTGGACCTCGATGCCTCCTTCGGGCGCCCATGACCCGCTGGCCCTGCCTTTACCGCTCCACGCTGTCACAACCATGGTCCAGTTCCTTCAGGACAGACTCAAGGCTGCGGGAGCAAAGGGCTTTGTTCTGGGGCTATCGGGAGGCTTAGATTCGGCGGTGGTGGCGGCCCTGTGCGCCAAGGCTGTCGAACCCGAGCAGGTCCTGGCCCTGAGCATGCCGGTCAGAGAGGGGGATTCCACCGCCCTGGCCCAACAGTGGGCAGGTGAGCTGGGTATCGGATATGAGCTGGTGGTTCTCGACGAGCTGTATAAAAAGACCAGAAAGGAACTGGAACCCCTGATCGTCAACGTGAAGGGCGTGCGCGAACCCATGCCTTCCGCCCCCCGCCAACTGGTGGAGGCCAATGCTCTGGCCAGGCTGAGGATGGTAATGCTCTACTCCACAGCCCAGGCCAGGGGAGCCCTGGTGGCTGGCACCTCCAACAAGTCGGAACTGCTCACCGGTTACTTCACCAAGTGGGGCGACGGCGCCAGCGATGTGGCCCCCATCGGCGACCTCTACAAGACCCAGGTGCGGCTCCTGGCCGAGGAGCTGGGAGTGACCGAGGCCATCCGCGCCGCCCCGCCCAGTGCCGAGCTGTGGGAGGGCCAGACCGATGAGGCCGAGCTGGGCCTGAGCTACACCGAGCTGGACCGCATCCTGATCGGCCTGGAACAGAAGTTGCCCCATGCCCGGGTCGCCGAGCTGACTGGACAGTCAGAGAAGGAGGTCCAGCGCGTTGCCCTGATGGTCCATCTGACCTCCCACAAGCGCAAACTGCCGCTGATACCCAAGCTGGGTCTTAGAACGGTGGGCCTCGATTGGCGCGAGGTCGTGGGCCTCCATTGATCAACGATCGGACGTGGACCTGATCAACCGAACAGCCTCACCGTGACGACCATGTCGCCGCTGGGATTGTACCTTATCTGGAAGGTGTAGCCGTCCAGGGAGCTCAGGTCCAGGGTATCGGGGTCGATGACGAACTTATCACCTTCACCCAGGCGGCCGCCCACCAGGGCGTCCACCGTCTCGTTCTCGCCGATTATGGACAGGTTGCCATGGACTACCGTGACCCCGCTCTCGTCCTTGAGGTACCAGTGGAAGGCCTGGGCCTTCTTCTTGGCCGAGGCTGAAACGATCTCCACGATGTAGTCGCCCTCGCTGGTCCGGTACTGGTCCGTGCCGTAGGTCGGCGGCGGCTCGGTGTAGTCCAGGAAGCTGTAGGCCCACATGTAGAGCACACCCGCCAGCATCACGGTCATGGCCACCATCAGGATCGTGCCGATGACCTCCGAGGCCCCCTGCTCCTGCAAATTCAAGGGGAGAGGTTCAGGGTCTCGGCTTTGGCGAGGAGGCATTGCTGAATAATTGCACAAAGTTGGCTAAAAAATTGTGGGTGTCCCATTCCACCAAGGAAGGAGACCCAGGCAGGCGAAACCTTTAGGCCCAAACCCCGGCTCACCGCACTCCCCGACCTCTGCAGGTATCGACCATGGCACTCTTTGGACCCAACATCCGACAGCTCGAGGCCGACGAGAACATCCAGGGACTCCTGGCGGCCCTCTCCCACAAGAGCCCCAAGACCCGCAATCAGGTGCCGCCGGCACTGGAGCGGCTGGGCGACCCTCGCGCCCTCATCCCCCTCATCGAGTTCCTGGAGCGACCTCTGGATGTGAGTCAGGCCGTGGAGGCCACCGTTGACTCATTGATCTCGGCCGATCCCCTTGAGGAACTGCTGGCCGGCCTGCGCCATGACAGCGCCCATGTTCGCGACTATGTCGCCGGTGTCTTGCTGGACCGGGACGAACCGGAGGTCATCGCACCCTTCATCGAAGCCCTGTCCGATCCCGAGTGTTTCACTCCCCAACAGGCCATACCCTTGCTGGCTCGCCTGAAGAAGGTCCAGGCCGTTGCCCCCCTCTTCGATCTGCTGGCCGAACCCGGCGCGACCCCAAAGCTGAGAGCGGCCGCGATGGAGGCCCTCGACGGATTACAGACCCTCTGGGACCGGAAGGCCTCCGCCACCCTCATCGGTCTGCTGGACCACCCCGTCACCGAGGTTCGAACCTACGCCGCCCGCTCCCTGGGAGAGATCGGCGAGCTTGAGGGTGTGGCACCTCTCCTGAAGATGGTCAAGGAGGGTGAGGTCGAGCTGTCCAATGTGGCCCTGGCCTCCCTGGTCAAGCTTCACAGCCATCAGGCTGTGGAGGGGCTCATCGGAACCCTGGACCATCCTGACCCGCCCCTTCGTCAGGCCATCGTCGAAGCCCTGGCCAATATAGGTTCCCTGGAGGCTGTGGAGGGGCTCATCACCGCCCTGGAGGATGGGGAGCATGAGGTCCGTCTGGCCGCTGTAAAAGCCCTGGGCAAAGGCCGCAGCCAGCTGGCCATCGAGCCCCTGCTCCGGCTGGTGGACGCGTCGGCTCTCGATATCCGACGTCATGTGATAGCGGCCCTGACCGTCATCGACGACCCCCGGGTCCCGGCAGGTCTCATCAAGTCTCTGAGCGACAAGGATGACTGGATCCGGACCCAGGCGGTGAAGCGTCTGTCCCAGCTCCACGTGCGCGAGTCCCTGGAACCCCTCCTGGAGGTGCTCGGCGACAGGGTGACCGAGGTCCGCTGGCGAGCCGTCGAGGGCCTTGGCCCCATGATGGAGCCCAAGTGCGTTGAGCCCCTGATCCGCCTTCTCGAGGATGATGAGCGGGAGGTGCGCTGGCGGGCCATCGAGACCCTGGGCCGCTTCGGTGATCTTCGGGCCGTGGAACCCATTCTCGCGGCCCTGGCCGACGGTGACCCTGGCATCCGCTGGCGGGCCATCGAGGCCCTCTCGGCCCTGAACGAACCCTCGGCCATCGAGCCCCTCATCGGGTGCCTGATGGATGACGAAGAACAGGACAACCGTGATGCCTCGGCCAAGGCCCTGGGTCGGTTCCTCGATCCCCTCTGCGTCGAACCCCTCCTGGAGGCCGGCTATCCTGACCTCGCCAAAGGCCTCATCGCCCAGCTTCTGTCCCAGGTCCAACGGATCCTACGTGGGATCGACAACGAGCTAAAGGAGATGGATCAGCGGCAGGCCAAAGGCAAGGTCGAGGAGACCGACCCGGCCCTTGTCAGCGAGCTGGAACAGCGGTTGCGCAAAGCCCAGGTCATGGCCGCGGGAGCTCAGAATTCCCAGGTGATGGAAGAGGTGGAAGCCCTCGCCGCCCGCCTGGAAGGCAAGGATGAGGCCCTGCGCTTGGCTCTCGAGACCCAGGCCAAGAAGGAAGAGGAGGCAAAGGCCGAGAAGGAGAGGCAAAAGGCCCAGGAACTGTCAAACCAACCTGACCAGCCTGCCCCATCAACGGAATGAGATTCACCACGATTAAACCAGGTCCAAGATCAAGCGCTCGATATCTCACGCGAAGAAAAGTTTCGCCACCTCATAGCGGTACGGCTCCACCGTCTTGAGCTTGCCCACGGCCTTCTGGATGTCCACCGGGACCACCTCGGTGCCGCGGATGGAGGCCATGTGGCCGAACTTGCCGTCCAGCACCATCTGGGCCGCCAGGACCCCCAGCCGGGTGCCGTAGACCCGGTCCATGGCCGAAGGTCGTCCTCCCCTCTGCAGGTGACCCAGGACCACGTGACGGGTCTCGAAGCCGGTCTTGGCCTCGATGACCTTGGCCAGGGTCTTGCCGATGCCTCCCAACCGTACATGACCGAAGTCGTCCAGCTCTTCGGTCTGGAGGATCTCCTCCCCCTCACCCAGCCCGGTTATCTTGGCTCCCTCGGAGACCCCGACGATGGCGTAGTTGGTCCGCTCATACTGGCGCTTCAGCGAGTCGCACAGCTCGTTGATGTCCAGGTCCTCCTCGGGTATCATGGAGATGTGCGCGCCCCCCGCGATACTGCCGTAGAGGGCCATCCAACCGGCGTGGCGTCCCATTATCTCGCACACCAGGACCCGGTGATGGGACCTGGCGGTGGTGTGGAGCCGGTCCAGCTCCTCGGTGATGATGTTGATGGCAGTGTCAAAGCCGAAGGTGACATCGGTCTCTGAGAGGTCGTTGTCGATGGTCTTGGGCACGCCCACCATGGGCAGTCCTTCCTTGGTGAGCTTGGCCGCCACGCCCAGGGTGTCCTCGCCCCCGATGGCGATGAGGGCGTCCAGGCCCATGGCCTTGAACTGCCGGGCCGCCAGGCCGGGTCCATCCTCGGTCTTGAAGACGTTGGTGCGGGAGGTGCCCAGCATGGTGCCGCCCTCCCGGTGCATGTCCTCCACGTCGGCCAGGGTCAGGGGCCTCTCGATGGCCTCCAGCAGACCCTTCCAGCCGTCCAGCAGGCCCACGACCTCGTGACCCTCCTTCACCAGCTTGGTGGTGGCACCCCTGATCACCGCGTTCAGTCCAGGGCAGTCGCCGCCACCGGTCAGTATCCCGACTTTCATCATATCACCATTGTTTACTCTTGAACATCAGAACCTGGGCATCATCATCCTCAGGCCTTGCCGGCATTGCCCAGCACCGTCTCGTTCTTGTGCTTGATCATCTTGATGAGCTCGGCGCGGGCCGGACCCAGGTACTTGCGTGGATCGAAGACCTCGGGGTTCTCGGCCAGGGCCTTGCGGATGACGGCGGTCATGGCCAGCCTGCCGTCGCTGTCGATGTTGATCTTGCACACCGCCGAGCGGGCCGCCTGCCTGAGCTGGTCCTCGGGCACCCCCATGGCCCCCGTGAGCTTTCCGCCGTGCTGGTTGATCATCTCGATGTACTCGGGCACAACCGATGAGGCGCCATGGAGCACGATGGGGAAGCCGGGCAGTCTCCGCTCGATCTCCTCCAGGATGTCGAACCGCAGTTTGGGGTCGGTGCCCGGAGGGAACTTGTAGGCCCCGTGGGAGGTGCCGATGGAGATGGCCAGGCTGTCCACTCCTGTCTTGGATACGAAGTCCTCCACCTCTTCAGGCTTGGTGTAGTGGGAGACCTCGTGGGACACGTCGTCCTCGATGCCGGCCAGGACCCCCAGCTCGCCCTCAACGGTGACCTCCCTGGGATGGGCGTACTCCACCACCTGACGCGAGAGGGCCACATTGTCGTCGTAGGGGTGGGCCGAGCCATCGATCATCACCGAGGAGAAGCCGTTGTCGATGCACGACTTGCACAGCTCGAAGGTGTCGCCGTGGTCCAGGTGGAGCACTATGGGTATGTTGCTGCCCTCCTCCCGGGCCATCTGCACCGCCCCCTCGGCCATGAACCTGAGCATGGTCTGGTTGGCGTACTTGCGCGCACCGTTGGAGAGCTGGAGAATGACCGGGGCCTTGGTCTCGACGCAGGCCGTGATCACCGCCTGAAGCTGTTCCATGTTGTTGAAATTGTAACCGGGAATGGCGTAGCCGCCCTCCATGGCCTTGGCAAATATCTCTCTTGAGTTCACCAGGCCCAATGCTTTGTAATCCACTGCCATAATGCTCGAACTCCGGGGGGAGGCAGGGAGCCAAATCCAATTAAAAAGGGTTGTGATGAGGCCCGGCCCAGTTCATCCCGCGGCCTTCTGTTGGGGCTGTTCATTCGAGAATATTAATAGGCAGGACCCCTCATCTGCATTCAGTGATGACATGAGCTACCCCTGGGATCTCATACCCCGCCTGGGCCTTGAGGATTTCAAAGGTCAGACCCTCGAACGTGATGGTGACTGGGCCGTCTGCTTTGCCGCCGACTGGTGCCCCTACTGCCGTGCCTTCCTGACCCGATTCGCCGAATTGAAGGAGGAAGCCGCAACCAGGGGCTTCGACCTCGCCATGGGTGACATGGAGGACTACGAGAGCCCGCTGTGGGACCAGTTCGATCTGGAGGTCGTACCGGTGCTGGTGGCCTTCCGTGACGGCAAGATCATCTGGCGCCGTGATGGTGCTCCAGGGGTGGGTCTGGAGGAGAAGGACCTGGAGGCTCTGTGTCGGGCCCTGACCGGAAGTTCTTGTGATCCCGAGGCTTCGGAGGAGGGCGTTCGGTTCGGTTCGAAGCGGCCCGAACGCCGCAGTTGAGACCCTCCTGGTCCCACCCTCTATGGCGGTCCTTTTCTTGCCCGTTGGGGGTGCTATTTAAACCTCGGGTCAAACCCCTCAAATCCCTCAGCCCGAGCAACCCTTTTGGAACAAGAGGCGACCCATCCATGTCACTTCTCCCCCGTCGGTGCGTAATGCCAATTTCAGCCCCTCGTGATTCTAGGATTCAATATCCAAATGGCAAGGATTTTAAACCGAGCTCCCCTTAGGCAAAGTCCCGCACCTCGAAGCTGGTAATTGAGGTTGATACAGAACTCCTTGGGGGGTTCCAAGACCGACCATAATGGCAGCAAGGGCTCTGGTCAAATCCCAGCCACGGCTATTGCCTGGCGACCTTGACACCACCTCGGGTGCCTGCACCAGTTCACCACCCTTTCACCCGCCCGTTGGAGTGTTATAATGGAAGCCGCCCACATTGATGCCAAGATAGATTCGGAGGATTACACCCCCTCCGAAACGACACCCGCCTCCCCCCTCGTTCGTCACAACACGGTTCCCGATTCGAACCCCTTCGACGAGGTAGAATGGGAGGTGCGCAACTGCATCATATCCAATGACAAGGGCGAGGTGATCCAGAAGGTCGAGGAGGTGGAGGTGCCCAAGAGCTGGTCCCATCTGGCATCGGACATCGCCCTCTCCAAGTACATCCGCCGGGCGGGGGTTCCGGAGACCGATCAGGAAACCTCTATCCGACAGCTCATCTACCGGGTGGCCCACACCATCCGCTCCTTCGGTGAGGAGCACGGCGGCTACTTCACCGCACCCGAGGGGGCCGAGACCTTCGAGACCGAGCTCATCCATCTGCTGCTCCATCAGAAGGCGGCCTTCAACTCCCCGGTCTGGTTCAACTGCGGCCTCTACCACGAGTACGACATCCAGGGCTCGGGTGGCAACTACGCCTGGGATTTCGAGGCTCAGGCCATCCGCCCCATCCAGTACAACTACCAGCGGCCCCAGTGCTCGGCCTGCTTCATCCAGTCGGTGGAGGACGACCTGGAATCCATCTTCGAGCTCTCCAAGAACGAGGCCCGGCTCTTTAAATACGGCTCGGGCACAGGCACCAACTTCTCAACCCTCCGTTCCAAGTACGAGAAACTGTCTGGAGGCGGCACTTCCTCGGGTCTCATGTCCTTCCTGGAGGTCCTGGACCGGGGTGCCGGCGCCACCAAATCGGGAGGCACCACCCGCCGGGCGGCCAAGATGGTCATACTGGATGTGGACCATCCCGAGATATTCGATTTCGCCAACTGGAAGGTGAAGGAGGAGAAGAAGGTGGCGGCCCTGGTCAACGCCGGGTACCCAGCCGATTTCAACGGCGAGGCCTATCACACCGTCGCCGGTCAGAACTCCAACAACTCGGTGCGGGTCACCGACGCTTTCATGCAGGCAGTGCTCAACGACTCCAACTGGGAGACCAGCTACCGCACCTCCGATGAGGTCCACGAGACCATCGAGGCCCGTGAGCTCTGGTACACCATCGCCAAGGCCGCCTGGCAGTGCGCCGACCCCGGGGTCCAGTTCGACACCACCATCAACAACTGGCACACCTGCCGCAACACCGAGCGCATCTACGCTTCCAATCCCTGCTCCGAGTATATGTTCCTCAACGATTCGGCGTGCAATCTGGCCTCCATCAACCTGCTCAGGTTCCTGGATGTCGATGGCCAGTTCGATGTGGCAGGATACCAGCACGCCATCGGGGTCCTCATCACCGCCATGGAGATCGTGGTGGACCTGGCCTCCTACCCCACCGAGCGGATCGCCGGGAACAGCCATGATTATCGCCCCCTGGGATTGGGTTACGCCAACCTGGGCGCCTTGCTAATGAGCCTGGGCATCCCCTACGACAGTCCCGAGGCCCTCTCCTGGGTGGGCTCCCTGACCGCCCTGCTCACCGGACACGCCTACGCCACCTCGGCCCGGATGGCCGCCAGGGTGGGTCCCTTCCCCAGCTTCACCCCCAACCGCGACTCCATGCTGGAGGTGATGGACCAGCACCGCCGGGCCTCCCTGCGCATCGATGGCCGTCTCTGTCAGAAGTCGCTGGTGGAGGCCGCCCAGAACGCCTGGGACGAGGTCCTCAAGCTGGGTCGCAAACACGGTTTCCGCAACGCCCAGACCTCGGTGCTGGCCCCCACAGGCACCATCGGCCTGCTCATGGACTGCGACACCCTGGGCATCGAGCCCGACTTCTCCCTGGTCAAGTACAAGAAGCTGGCCGGCGGAGGCAACTTCAAGATCGTCAACCGCTCGGTGCCCAAGGTCCTGGAACGCCTGGGATACACCTCCGACCAGATCGAGGACATCATTACCTACCTGCTGGGCACCGGCAAGTTCGGCGAGGACCTGGACCTGGGGGTCAACAACCTCATCGGGGCCGGGCTGAACGCCGAGGATGTACTGGAACTTGAGGCTCAGCTGGCCGGGGCCTACTCCCTGCCCCTGTTGCTCTCAACCTCCAACCTGGGTCCCCAGCGCCTGGCCCGTCTGGGCGTTACCGAGGAGGATGTGGACACGGTCAACATCCTGGAGGACAAACTGGAGTTGACCAAGGATCAGGTAAGGGGAGCCGAACTGCGACTGCTGGGTCACCAGACCCTGGAAGGCGCCCCCCATCTTCTGCCCGAGCATCTCCCCATATTCGACTGCGCCAGCAAGTGCGGACCCCTGGGACAGCGCTATATCAAACCCATGGGTCACATGCGCATAATGGCCGCCGCCCAGCCCTTCATCTCGGGCGCCATATCAAAGACCGTCAACGTGCCCAACGAGGCCACCTGGGAGCAGATCGAACAGCTCTACATGGAGGCCTGGCGCATGGGCCTCAAGGCCATCTCCATCTACCGCGACGGCTCCAAGCTCTCCCAGCCCCTGAGCTCATCCACCGGCGAGGTGGAGGAGGAGCTGGTCCGGCCCCTGGCCTTCCGCCGCCGGCTCCCGGACGAGCGGGTCTCCCTGACCCACAAGTTCTCCATCAACCAGCACGAAGGCTACATCACCGTCGGTCTCTTCGACGACGGCATGCCCGGTGAGATATTCATTCGCATGTCCAAGGAGGGTTCCACCATCTCGGGGCTGATGGACACCATCGCCACCGCCACCTCCATCATGCTCCAGTACGGCGTGCCCCTGGAGGTCCTGGTCAACAAGTTCTCCCACAGCCGCTTCGAGCCCGCCGGTTACACCAACAACAAGCAGATCCCCATCGCCAAGTCCATCATCGATTACATCTTCAGGTGGATGAAGAACAAGTACCTGGATGAACCCCTCCATCCCACCTTGCCCATGGGTGATACCAGCCTGGACGATTTCGTCGAGCAGGAGGAGAAGGTCCAGGCCTCCTCCGAGGAACTGGCCCGGTTCGCATCCTTCGAGGACAGCCCTGCCTGCCACAACTGTGGTTCCATCATGGTCCGCAATGGCTCCTGCTACCTCTGCCGCACCTGTGGTGAGACCTCGGGCTGCTCGTAGTACTTGACGACGAGAACTATTTAAACCAAGCAAGGATGGGTCCAACGATGTCTCAGACTCAGCTCCAACCCCAGGAGAAGGTTGACCAGCCCCGGTTCGACACCCTCTTTGCACCCCGGAGCATCGTGGTCATCGGCTCCAGCCGGCTGACCGGAGGCATGGCCACTCCTGCGGCCTTCCTGAGGGTCATCGACAACCTGACCCGATATCAGGGAGGCTCCCTTCACGTGGTGGACCTCCAGAAGCCCACGACCCCCTTGCCCCAGGCCGAGCTGGGCGTGGTGCTGCTGCCCCCCTCCCAGACCCTGGAATGGGCGCACAGAGCCGTTCTGGAATGCAACTGTCGGGCCCTGGTGCTCCTCAATGGCGGCTTCACCACCCTTCAGCGGATCCAGTTGCGCAAGCTGGTGGCCGAAGGCGAGGTGGCGATGCTGGGACCCAACTCCATCATGGGACTGATGGACACCTCCAGCGGCCTGGACACCTCCTTCGAGGACGGATTCTTCCCCGATCCGGGCAAGGTGGCCCTGGTCTGCCAGTCGGGGGGTGTGGGGGCCATGCTTGTCGACCTGGCCCAGGGTCGGGGACAGGGGCTCTCAAAGGTGATCTTCCCTGGGGACAAGGTGGGCCTGGGAGACGCCGACATCATGGCCCATCTGGCCCAGGACGAGACCACCCAGGCCATCGCCCTGTACGTGGAGGGCCTGGCCGATGGCGATCGCTTTCGCCGGGTCTTGGCCCACATGACCCGAGACAAGCCCCTGGTGGCCCTCAAGGGCGGGGCCTCGGAAGCCGCCGCCGCCCGGGCCAAGAGCCACACCGCTTCCCTGGCCGGCAACGCCCGGCTCTTCGCCGCCGCCATCCGCTCGGCCGGAGGGTTGATGGTGGAGACCCCCGAGGAGCTGCTGGCAGTGGCCGATGGGCTCAGCCGTCTGCCCCGTCTGAGTGGCTCCAACCTGGCCCTAATCTCCAACGTGGGCGGTCCCGCCATCATCCTGGCCGATGCCCTTTCGGCCGTCGGTTTCCATCTGCCTCGCCTGGCCGGGGAGGCCTGGGTGAAGGTCCGTGAGGCCTTCCCCATGGTGGAGACCATCAACCCGGTGGACCTCATCGCCGATGCCGACGGCCCCCGATTCGGAGCCGCCATCCGGGCGGCCATCCAGGACCCCCACGTGCATGTAATCGTGGTGGTGGCCCAGCTGCGCTCCACCTACTTGCAGCTGGAGCAGCTCGATGAGATGATAGATGTCCTCGGCCCTCACCATGGAGAAGGCGGGAAGCCCATAGTCGCCGTTTGCCCCGGCTCGCCCCGATGGAGGGAGGTGGCCCAGCGATTGCCCTGGCCCACCTACGCCAGTCCGGCGGAGGCCGTCATCGTCCTGGCCAAGCTCAAGGAATGGTCCCGCCGAAGGGTCCAGGCCACCCTTGAGACCGGTGGGATGTAGGTACCCTCCCGGGGACCCTAAACTTAATTAGTCCCGCCCCGCTTGATAATCCATGGCCTCATCCAAAGGGACGGTCGATAACTATCTTGAAGACCTCCGCCAGTACCAGCGAAAAGAACTGCACAAGGTGGAAATGGGCAAGCTGGGCACCCTGGTCGTCACCGGCAAGCTGGCCATCGGCATCATCGGCTTCATCATCATCGTCCTGATCCTGGCCGCCACATTCAGCTCCCTGGCCTCCAAGTACGATACAGATCCCGTTGGTGGGAGTACCCTCCTGACCGCCGATGTCATCCGGGATGAGGAATCCGGTCCCGGTGCCTCCGATACCTGGAACAGCGAGGGAGACAACATCGAGTTCGGTGTGGATTACGGCGAGATGGACTGGGACTGGTCCAATGAGACCACCATGGTGGAGGTGCGGGTGACCTTTAGCTGGGAGACCCAGGATGCAGTGGCCGCCGGGTCCCGGCAGTTCTCCCTTGAGATATCCTCCACCAACGATTCTGCCGGAACTCTCAGTGATTCACAGACCGGTTGGGATGGTTCCATAACCCTGTCCTGGGTGATCAACGACGTTCCCGCCAAGTACAATGCCTCGGCCAGCAATGTGGACGCTTTCACCCAGAGCCTTGAGGTTCCCGGCGAGGGCATCTCAGGAGTGGCCACATGGAGCCAGGACAACAGCTTCTCCGCCAATCCCACAGTGCAGGCCACCATCACTACCAGCGTGGTCAAATGGCACATGGAGAATATCGACGTTGTTTCAGCCTAAGTCAACTGGCTGCAGGGACCAAAGACCTTTTGACCTACATCGATTGGAATGAGGATGACCGACCCGGGTCCCACCATCGATCAGACCTCCTCCAGCGCAAAGCATGAACTGGGCAGTGACCAGCAAAAAGGCCCGGAGACCATGCGACCCGAGTACCGCACACTCCTGGAGAAACAGCATTACGAGATAGTGGGCAACCATTCGGCGGTGGAGGTCTGCGGCTGGACCAAGAAGAGCCTGCGGGGCCAGGGCGTCTGTTTCAAGCAGAGATTCTACAACATCAGCTCCCACCGCTGCTGCCAGATGACACCGGTGGCCGTGGCCTGCGACCAGAAGTGCATCTACTGCTGGCGGGCCAACGAACATTTCTCGGGGCAAACGGAACTCATCGAGCAGGCCGAGGCCGATGACCCGGTGGAGTTGATCGAGGGGGCCATCGAGGCCCACCGACGCAAGATCACGGGCTTCAAGGGCAACAATCAGGTGACCCGGCAGCTGTACGAGGAGGCCCGCCAGGTGCGCCACTTTGCCATCTCCCTCACCGGTGAACCCACGCTCTACAGGAGGCTTCCCGAGCTCATCCGCGAGCTCCACTCCCGCAACATCACCTCCTTTCTGGTCACCAACGGTCTCCATCCCGAGGTCCTCCGACGGCTTCGTGACGAGGAGGCCCTGCCCACCCAGCTCTACCTATCCCTGGACGCTCCAGACAAGGTGACCTGGAAGAAACTGGACATCCCCCTGCTCAAGGATTACTGGGAGCGTCTGCTGGCCAGTCTGGACCTGATGGCCGAGCTGGAGACCCGCAAGGTCATTCGCCTGACCATGGTGCGGGGCTGGAACGACCACGACCTGCCGGGCTATGCCTCGCTGATCCGGAGGACCGGGGAGGGGACCATGGTGGAGGTGAAGTCCTACATGTGGCTGGGTTACTCCCGTCGCCGGCTCGACCCCGACCATATGCTGTCCCATGATGAGATCCTGGAACTGGCCGGGAAGCTGGCAGATGAACTGGGCTGGCAGGTCATCGATGACGCCCCCCCCAGCCGGGTGGCCCTGGTGGCCGAAAGGGACTGGCCGGGACGGAAAATGACCTTCGATGACTGAACCTGAGGACTGGTTCTGGTGATCTGCCAGGCTGCCAAGGCTTCCATTTTTGGATAGAGCTAGTAAAGAAATCGTGTCATAAACCCTTTAAAGCATGGCGGGCACAACCAATCGTGTATTCCACAAAGTCCGGTTCAGAGCTCGTGCTCCGCCACAAGCGGGACACAGTCTCCTCGACCCTTGATCCGGACACCCTGCCCTTGCCCTCCGAAAAAGTGGTCCCTGGCCCCAGCCCCGGCGATGAAGCCTATCGCAAACCGGTACGGATCAGTAGGCGCCCGGGCGAGGCCATGAAGAACCCCTGGCCGGTGATCAAACGGGCCCGGGCGGCCAAGGCCGCTCCCTGGAAACCCCGCACCAGCCAGTACCGACCCTCCGTGCCCTCCTACTTTGAGGGTTACATCGAACTGGCACCACAGCTGCAGGACCGGCTCGAGCGCAGGCACGAACGGGAGACACCCTCACCCTATCACAGCCCGTCCTGGATGTGGCAGTTCGACCTGCTCTGGTTGCTGGCCATCCTGGTGTACGGCGTGGGCGACATCGTCACCTCCAACATGGCCTTCTCGGTGGGAGCCACCGAGCTCAACCCCTTCCTCTACCCTCTCATCAACGACTCGGTCTGGAGCTTCGTCAAGTTCAAGGCCATGGTCCTTATCGCCCTGATGCTCATCTCCACCTGGCTCATCACCATCGATTCCGACGCCCGGGTGGTGCCCCTCTTCACCCTGGCCGTGGGTCTTTTCCTCATCGCCAACAACCTCATCGTCATGGGCCGGCTGCAGGGCTGGATTTAAAACGACCCGCCATTAGCCGCTCATGACCGAGGGTCGACCCTCCACCGCGCTCAGCCACAACGAGAAGCTGCTATTGCAAGCCCTGGCCAGGGAGGGTCCCGGCGATGCCGAGCAGATGGCCACAGCCGCGGGTACCAATATCAAGCATGGAGTATCGGCCCTCTCCTGGCTGGCCACCAAGGGCCTGGTGGAGGTCAAGGAAGAGGTCACCTTGACCTTCAGCCCCGAGGAGGAGGCCCGGCACCATGCCCAGCACGGCCTTCCGGAACGACGCGCTCTCGAGCGGTTGAGGACCGGGGAGTTCACCCTGCAGGAGGGCGTCGATGAGGGCATCTTCAGTGACCTCAAGGAGGGCCAGATCGCCATCGGCTGGCTCAAGCGCAAGGGCTGGGCCCAGCCGGTGAAGACCGAAGCGGGACTGGGCCTGCAACCCTCGGGTGACCTGGAAGCCCATCTGGCCCAGGGTCCCGGAGCCGACGAACAGCTGCTGGGGTCACTGCATGAGAAAGGTGAGCTGACCCAGGCCGAGATCGAGGCTTTCCCCGAAGGCCCTGCTGCCCTCAAGGCCCTGCGCTCCCGCAAGGGGCTCATCAGGGAACGCACCCGGACCTTCCGCAGTTACCGGCTGTCCCCTAAAGGGCAGGCTGTCATCGACAAGGGTCTGGACCTGACCCCCCAGCTCTCCCAGCTTACCCACGAGCATCTGCTCTCGGGAGCCTGGAAGGAGGCCGAGTTCGCCCCCTACGATGTGGACACCCACGCCACAGCCCCCGAGAGCGGTGGCCACCATCCCTTGAGCCGCCTCATCCAGCAGATACGCCTGATATTCCTGGAGATGGGCTTCTCCGAGATCGGCGGCGACTTCATGGAGTCGGCCTTCTGGAACATGGATGTCCTCTTCATCCCCCAGGACCACCCCGCCCGGGAGCTCCAGGATACCCTCTACCTGAGCGACCCAGAGACCATCGAGCTCACCGACGATGAGCTTATAAAGAAGATCAAGGCCATCCAAGAGCATGGCGGCGATACCGGCTCCCGCGGCTGGGGCGGCACCTGGGACCCCGAGGTGGGTCAGCGCCCCCTGCTGCGGACCCACACCACCGTCAACACCGTGCGCCATCTCCAGGACCATCCCGACCCTCCGGTGAAGGTCTTCTCGGTGGGGCGGGTCTTCAGGCGGGAGAATGTCGATTCCACCCATCTGCCTGAGTTCCACCAGATCGAGGGCATTTGCATGGAGGAGGGCGCCAGCTTCGCCATGCTGGTGGGCCTGCTCAAGCACTTCTACGCCCGCATGGGCTTTCCCCAGGTCCGGGTCCGCCCAGGCTACTTCCCCTACACCGAGCCCTCCCTGGAGGTGGAGGTGCTCTGGCAGGACCGGTGGCTGGAGCTGGGAGGTGCCGGCATCTTCCGGCCCGAGGTTACCGCCCCCTTCGGGGTGGAACACCCGGTACTGGCCTGGGGCCTGGGCCTGGAACGGCTGGCCATGCTTCGTCTCGGTCTGAGCGACATCCGGCAGCTCTACCTGCCCGATCTCCAGTGGCTCAAGGAAGTCCGGTTCTGATCGGACCATGAACTGAACCCAGAATGGGTCCTGTCCCTCACTGAGGATCGAACGGTCGAAAAAAGAAGAGGGTTGGTCCCGACCGCCGGGGCCGGGACCGGTTTGGGGGGTTTTGGGGGGATGGGATGGATGGTTATCCGAAGTTTCAGCTCAGGCCTCGCCCAGGGTGCGCTTGCCCGGCTTCCAGTTCTGGGGACAGAGCTCGCCGGTCTGCAGGGCCTGCAGGTTGCGGATGGTCTCGTCCACCGACCGGCCGACACCGGTGTCGTTGACGGTCGCATGGCGCAGGACGCCCTCGGGGTCGATGATGAATGTGCCGCGCAGAGCGATGCCCTGGTCCTCGACCAGGACGCCGTAATCCCGGGCCATGGTCAGGCTGGTATCGCCGATGAGGGGGAAGTCCAGCCGGTCGATGCCGCCCTTGGTGCGGGGGCGCTCCATCCACGCCTTGTGGCAGTACACCGAATCGGTGGAGCAGCCGATGACCTCGGCGCCCATGGAGTCGAACTCCTTCTTGTGGCGCTGGAAGCCTCGGATCTCGGTGGGGCAGACAAAGGTGAAATCCAGGGGGTAGAAGAACAGGACCACCCACTTGCCTTTGTAATCCTCTAGGTTCAATTGTTTGAAACTTTCTCCGCGTTCAACGACGGCCTTGCCGCTGAACTCGGGAGCTGGTTGACCAACCATTGCTGTCATTGGGTAACCTCCAAAATAGGAATAGGAAAATCTAAAACTGGTTGGGATATTAAAATCTTTGCCTTTTTTAAAATATAATATCACACGATTTTGGACCGTTTCGGTAAAAAACGCGTTTTATCATTTTGAGTAAAATTTCCCAATGGTCTCCACTACGCGGTCCACATCGGCCTCGCTGAGGGCCGGGTGCACCGGCAACGAGATCACTTCCCTGGTCGCCTGCTGTGCGACCTTGCAATCGGAGGCGTAGGGGGCCATGGCCGCGCCCTCGTAGATCAGATGAGGATAGTGAACGCCAAAGCCGATATTGTTCTCCTGCAGGTGGGCCTTGAGGCCGTCCCGGTCGGGGGCCCGGATGGTGTACTGGTGAAAGACATGGTTCCGGTCGGCCGCGGTCATGGGGGTGACGATGCCCTCGATATCGGCCAATCCCTTGCTCAACCGGGCGGCGTTGGCCTGGCGCTTGCCGGTGAACTCCGGCAACTTCCCGAGCTGGCCCATGCCGATGGCGGCGGAGATGTCGGTCATCCGGAAGTTGTAGCCCATGGAGGTGTGATCGTAGCGCTGGGACTGGCCGTGGGACCGCAACAGGCGCACCTCATCGGCCAGCTCGTCATCATCGGTCACCACGATGCCACCCTCGCTGGTGGTCATGTTCTTGGTGGGGTAGAAGGAGAAGCCGGCCAGGTCGCCCAGACTGCCGGCGCGCCGACCCTTGTACTCGGCCCCGTGGGCCTGGCAGGCGTCCTCGATGAGCTTCAGGTCCCTGGCCTCACACAGCTCCCACAGCTCGGCCATGTCGCAGGGCTGTCCGTAGAGATGGACCGGCATCACGGCCTTCGTCCTGTCGGTGACCGCCGCCTCCACCGCCGCCGGAGCCAGGTTGAAGGTGACCGGGTCGATGTCGGCGAAGACCGGTATGGCTCCGCACATCACGATGGTGGAGCCGGTGGCGAAGAATGAGAAGGGTGTGGTGATGACCTCGTCGCCGGGGGTCACACCAGCCGCCAGCAGGGAGAGGTGGAGCGAGGTGGTGCCGTTGGAGGTGGCCACACCATGCTTGGCACCGCAGAACTGGGCGAAGGCCTTCTCGAACTCGGCCACGCGGGGTCCCTGGGCCATCATGCCCGAATCCATTACGGCCATTACGGCCTCTTTCTCGGCTTCCCCGATGAGGGGTCTGGCAATGGGTATGGGGTCCATGGTTCGGCTAGAACCGGGGGTTTATTTAAGCAACGGTACAAGCGCACAGCGGGCGAGGACCAGGTTCTCCCACCGCGCCCGGGGTGTGGATTCCAGCACCTCGGAAGCTAGGCCGAAGCCCGCGTGACCGAAAGCCACACCGGACAGAAGCTCATCGTTCCGCTCCCATCCCAATTCCCTAATCAGACTCCTAAGAACCTTCCCGGCCGGGCTCTCATCACCCAGGGCCTCCGGCGCCCCGACCTCCCCGCTGGTGAGGGTCGAAACATAGGCTTCCCCGTCGGTGCCCTCCACCTGCGAGTCCTTGCCCGCCCTTGCGTTTGCCTCTTCCTCTGGAAGGATCAGGACCATCGCCACGGCCTTGGTAACCAGTAGCAATCCAACCTTGTTCAGGGCCTGTCCGACCTGTCGCTCTGCCGCCAGGAAACGGGCCGTCTCGCCCCCCAGGTCACGGGCCGCGGCGGTGCCCTCGGACAGACCCTGCCAGGCGCCCTGGACCGCCGCCAGCAGGTGCAGGGGCGAGCAGACCGCCGAGGCCCGCAGAAGTGCGAACCGGGCTTCAATGGTAAGAAGGTCGGTCACCCGTTCGACAAGGTTCGGGATCGGCCCGACCCCTTCGGGGGCTGGGACTTTCCCTCCAGCGATGGCGACGCGACCCGATGACAGCAGGTCTGAGAATCGGTTCACGGTGCCACCCCCACCCTGGGGCACTCCTCCGCCAGCGTGCAGGCCTCGCACAACGGCTTCCTGGCCTTGCAGACCTCCCTCCCGTGCCAGATGATCATGTGGGACCAGTCGATCCACATATCCTGGGGCAGCAGTTCCATCAGGTCCCGCTCGATCTTGCCAGGGTCCTTCTGCCCGGTGAGACCCAGACGGCGGCTGATGCGGGCCACATGAGTGTCCACCACCACCCCCTCGGCCTTGCCGAAGGCCACCCCCAGGACCACCGAGGCGGTCTTGCGCCCCACCCCGGGCAGGGCCACCAGCTCGGTCATGGAATCGGGCACCTGGCCGTCATGGTCTTTGAGCAGGGCTTCGGCCGCTCCCTGGAGGTGGCGGGCCTTGGCGTTGAAGAAGCCGGTGGACCGGATATCCTTGGCCAGTTCCTCATGGGGCACGCTGGCGTAGTCGACGGCTCTGCGATACTTGGCGAACAGCTCCCTGGTCACCAGGTTCACCCGCTTGTCGGTGCACTGGGCCGACAGGATGGTGGCCACCAGCAGTTCCAGGGGGCCACGGTGCTCCAGGGCGCATTCGGCCTGCGGATAGGCTTCCTGCAACAGGGTGAAGAGGCGGCGGGCCCGGGCGGCGGTGTCGCCTTTTGCGGCATCTCCATCGAGGGCTTCCGGCGAGGCTGGAACGGATGCGTCATCAACCATGGGTGGTGGCCAGTTAGAGGCCAAGTAGGACTAAATCCTTTTTACCCGGCCCTGCTACGGCGGCGATGCGATTACAACAGGAGGCCAAGCTATTCTTCGCCGGACTGGCGGCCCTGATCATCGCCGTGGTCTGGTGGGTCATCTGGGATAGCGGCCGGGATCAGACCGGAGTGGGTTGCTGTACCATAGGTATCCTGATCATCGTCGTCACCGCCGCGGTTGTCACAATGGATTCAGGCTCGGGACCCAAGTAGGTCAACCTCTGCCCGGTTCCCATCCTGCAAGGCGTGACTATTAGTGCTCCCCTCAATCACTTTGCATGCCCTCTCCGGAACCCTTTGCCACCCTGGATTCCCAGCTGGTTGGCGATTATCGGATCTTCGAGCTGTGGACCGACCAGGTCCGCAACCCGCGCAACGGACGCGAGCGCGACTTCTACCGCCTGGCCTGCCCCGAATGGCTCAACGTGATCCCCCTGACCAGTGACGACCAGGTGGTGATGATCCGCCAGTACCGTTCGGGCCCCCGCCGCATCGAGCTTGAGATACCCGGCGGCATGGTGGACCCGGGCGAGACCCCGGCCGGCGCCGCCATCAGGGAACTGCTGGAGGAGACCGGCTACGCCCCGAAGGCGGGTCCAGAGGGCATGGAGCTCCTGGGCGCCATCGAGCCCAACCCCGCCATCCAGGACAACCGCTGTCACTCCTTCCTCGCCCACAATTGCGAGAAATTGGGCGAGCCCCAGCCGGAGGAGATGGAGGACCTGACCGTTGAGCTGGTGCCCCTGGCCGAGGTGCCGGGACTGATCCAGAATGGTGAGATATCCCATGCCCTGGTGGTCGTGGCCTTCACATGGTTGTGGTTGAAGGAACAGACTATCCGGTAGCCGTTCCCGTTCTGGATGGGACCCTGAGGTCTACTGCTCGGCGTCCAGCACCTCTTCGGCCGACTCGGCGCTCTCGACCTGGTCTTCTATATCCTCGGTCGGGTCTTCGCGGAAGTGGTTGACCACGGCGATGGCCACGGCGATGCCGATGGCGATCATGGCCACGAGACCCAGCTGATAGGGCCACTTGGCGCCCACGGCGTGGGGGTGCTCGTCGGCACCACCCGGCGCATGGCCTTCCACCTCGACGCTCAGATCGACGGTGGGGGGGGCGCTCCAGGTCAGATGGTCCTGGGGCGACCACATTCGCAGGTCGGGGTCACCGTAGTAGACCACGTTCTCGAAGATGTCCCACCACCACTGCTTGGTCAGGTACTCGATGCCCACGTGGTGGATGCCCTCGGAGTAGGCCTCGCCCACGGTGTTGCCCAGCACCAGGCCCCGCACGAACATCTCGATGGCGACGGCGCAGTACCACGAGGTCAGCCAGGGGTCGATGACCTGGAAGACCGAGCCGTGGCGCACCATGCTCAGGTGCAGGTAGGTGTTGGCGATGAGGCACGACCCGCCGTTGAAGCCCATGGAATGGACGTTGTCCAGGGCGTCTGCGAAATCGGTGCCGTACTTGCCCGTGGTCTGTATCTGTTGGGCGATGGCGATGATGATGCCGTCGTGGTTCTCCACCTCGCCGTGGGCCCAGCCCATGTCGTTGGCTCGCTCGCCGTCGCCTCCGGCGTACTTGTTCATGGTGATGGTGTCGGGGCCGTGCATGGTCCGCTCGGTGTTCTGGTCCACGTAGAACTCCTCGGTGGTGCCCGTGGATTCGTAGCCCCGCCAGGGATTCTGCTCCTGAGAGCCGAAGCCATCATCCCAGGGTTCCCAGAAGCCCACGACACCGGAATGGTCGCCTCCGCTCTGGTGGCCGCCGTGCATCACCTCCACCCACAGCAGGGTGCCCCGGTTCAGATTCTCCATGGTCTGCTCGAACCGGGTGGTGAAGACACTGTCGAAACCGCCCTTCTCGGCGTAGAACGGCACCACCTCCGAGGTGGTCATGTCCGGGTAGTACTGGCCGGTGCGGCCGTAATTGGCATTGACATCCATGTCGATGGGGTTGTCCGATTCGGAGAACCAGGGGGTGAGGCCCGCCGGCCCGGTGTAGGGGGAGCCCCAGTGCTCGCTGGCCCGCTGGTTGAAGCGGTGCTGGTACGAGACCCAGGACTGGGCGATGTTGTACTCCGCCACCTCCTCCCGCTCGGGCACGGTCACCGCTCGCTGCCCGCCCTGGAACTCGGAGACCGAGCCCATGATGCGCTTGCCGCCGTGGGGGTCCAGGCTGGGGTCCACCGCGGGATTGGACCATATCAGGGCCGGGTAGAGGCCCGAGCGTGCCACCCAGGCCGCCGTGTCCACCGGGGTGCCGAAGATGCGACCGGCATCGGCGACGCCGGGGAACATGCGATCCCAGGCCTGGCCGATGGTGAACTGGCCGGCCACGGTCAGGATGGACTCCTTGTCGGTCTCGTTGAGCCCATGCTCGGTGAGGAAATCGTAGACCATGGTCCCGGTGAGGTACATGGCCGCGATCCCCGGTGGCATGCGACTGCGGTAGGCCTGCTGCCAGAACGAGTTGTGCCAGGCGACGGGGGCCGAGACCTGGGGATGGAGGTCGCTGATGATCAGGGGCGCGCCGTGGAAGGCCGCCGCCAGGGCCGCCGGTCCCAGGAAGGTGGCCTCGGGATGCTCGGCAAAGGTCCAGGTGGCCTCCAGGAGCCAGGGCCTCCAGCCCCGCAGGGAGGTGAAGACGATATCGTTCTGGCCGGTGAGATCGTGGATGGTCCGGTAGAGGGAGGTGGCCTTGGTGACATGCTCGATGTCTATCTTGCCCTGGAGCCGGGCTCGCAGGTCCTTCAGGTCGTCCTTGACGTTGTCACCCCGGTCGGCGAGATCGATGAGATGGACCCTCTCCACTCCCAATACATTGAGCGTCTCGCCGGTGACCTCGGGGAGCCCGCCGGCGCTGGCGTAGAGCAGGGGCATGTTGTTGAGCGAGGCCCACACCGCCCCGTTGGCCGCGTTGCCCATGGCGCTGGCCTGGTCCGGATGCATGATGGGCTCGAACGAGTACGAGACATCGAACTCGGCGGGGGGTGCGTTGTTCTCCAGGTTGATCACCGAGACCGAGTAATCGCCATCCCCGAGGTCGGTGAAGCTGACCGTCTTGGGCCTGTCATCCGAGGTGTCCCGGGCCAGTTCGGCACCCGAGGGACCCCTCACGATGAGTCCCAGGTTCTGGCCGTCCTGCCAGTCCAGGGTGAAGGTGGCCGGTCCGGTCATGGCCGGTGCCCGGCTGGGCAGGGCGACATCCACGCCGGGGTAGAGGGTCACCTCGATCTCGTACCGGGCCTCTGAGTCCTGGTCTTGCAGGGGCAGTTGGATGGGCGTGGAGATGGCCTGGCCATTCTCGTCCATGGCGCTGAACCCCTTGGTGGGCATGTAGGTGACGTAGGCCCCCCACTCGCCTGGGTTGTAGGCGTAGGTGTAGCACTCCTCGTAGGGTGGCTCGTAGGGCCGCATGAGGCTGCCCGAGATGACGTTCCAGTACTCGGAGGCCACCACCTCGCCGATGACCGAATCGTAGAGCTGCAGGTCCAGGTCCTTGCCCCGCTCGCCGGCCGCAGAGCCATCGGGCAGGGTGGTCTGTCCGCTCCAGGTCCATTCCATGTAGGCCTCGACATACTTGTAGCCCTCGGGGGTGTCGAAGTAGTGACGGTTGGGGGTCACAGGATCGGGGGTCTTGGAGCCCTCGATGAGATACTCCACCGTCTCGCCGCCGGGTGCCGTTCCCGAGACGTTGCCCGATATCCCATCGGGGACCTCGGGGAAGTCCAGGTCGATGAGCGCCACCACCGCCTCGTCGGAGTAGGCCCAGTTGGCCAGGGCCAGGTCGGAGGCTAGCTGGTAGGGCGAGGTGGAGCTGAGGCTGAGGACAGAATCGGCGGTGTAGTCGCTGGCGGCCTGGTTCTCCTGCGTCTCATCCATCTGGAGCAGTTGGAGCCGGTCCAGTTCGCCTCCGGTGTAGACCATCCAGTCCTCCATCAGGTACTGAATGGACTCGTACCCGTACATGGCCATCTCCTCCTGGGGCGTTCCATCCGGTGCCGGGTCCTCCCAGTACAGCAGGGGGGAGGCGTAGAGCTGTCCCTCGGCCGAGAAGACCGAGGTGGGCAGGGCGGCCAGGTAGGCCCAGTCATCCAGATAGGAGTCGCGGTCGAAGCCCACGAAAGTGGTGGTGGCCATGGGGGCCAGCGGTTTCCAGGAGACGTGCTGGAGTCCGTTCTGGTTCCACTTTGCATCGGGGCCGCTGTAGGCTGCTGCCGGTACCACTCCGAACAATGGTAGCAACGGTGTGGATAGCAAAAAGAGCGCCAAAAGGAATGAGCCTTTGCGGTACATGGTCCTACATCCAATGGTGGATATGAGCCCTCACATGGAAATGGTATTATAATCTAGGGGTAGGGGCAGGATAGAACCCAAGGACAGGATCCAAGGACAGGATCCAAGGACAGGATCCAAGGACAGGAGCTATTATCATATCCTGGGTTTGAGCGGTCATGCCCACAATCGCGGTACTAGGCGGCGGAGCCGTCGGCTCGCTCATCGCCCATGAGCTTCTCGCCCGGGAACACACGGTTCAGCTGCTGGACGCCTCCCAAGCGGTCCTCTCCGACAACAAGGAACGGGACCCTGGACTGGAGATCCGAAGGTTCGATGGCGCGGAACTGGAGAGCTACGGCGCCGTCCTTGGAACTTGCGACCTGGCGGTCAACGCCCTGCCGGGCCATCTGGGACACCGGGCCCTGAAGGCCATCATCGATACCGGCACCGATTGTGTGGATATCGCCTTCACCCCCGAGGACGCCAGGGTCCTGAACTCCCTGGCCCGAACCAGGGAGGCGACGGTGGTGGTGGACGCGGGGATAGCCCCCGGTATCTCCAACCTCATGGCCGCCCGGCTGCTGGATCAGATCGGTAGCGAATCCATCGCCAGGCTGGACATCTACGTTGGAGGCCTCCCGGTGCGCCGGACACCGCCCTGGGAGTACGCCGCCCCATTCTCCATCTCCGATGTCATCGAGGAGTACACCCGACCCGCCCGGCTCAAGCGAAAGGGTCAGCCCATCGAGGTGCCCGCCCTGACCGGCAGGAAGCCCCTGAAGGTGGAGGGTGTGGGAACCCTGGAGGCCTTCCTCACCGATGGCCTGAGGTCGCTGCTGGACCTGCCCATTGATGACATGGCCGAGTACACCCTGCGCTACCCCGGTCACGCCGCCATGGCCGAACTGCTCCGCGAAGCGGACCTCTTCTCGACGATGCCTATAAGAACCCCGAATGGGGAGATGGCCCCCCGGGACATGACCCTGGAACTGTTAAAGGAGCAGTGGCGCCTGGAGCCCGGCGAACCGGAGTTCACCCACCTGAGGGTGGAGGCGGAAACGGTTTCGGGAGAGACGGCGGGGTGGACGGTCCACGACACGGGACTGAAGGGCTGGACCTCCATGGCCCGGACCACCGGCCTGACGGCCGTAGCCTTTGCCGACCTTCTCCTTGACGGGACCATCGACGACCCTGGGGTGCATCCGCCCGAAGCGTTCGGCAAAGAACAGCTCTTCCAGAATATCCTGAACAAACTTGAAAAAGCGCAAGTCTCCGTGGCCCGGCTTTAATATAGTCGTAAAAATCCGTTCCATTCTTTTTAAATACGCATCCGCGGAGGGATTATTGGATGTAACCCATCCAGGAGTTCCTACGATGTTACGCGATACTTTGGCTTTGAGCGTTGTGGTCCTTTCCATCCTGATGCCCCTGGCCCCCCTGATGTTATCGTTGGACTCCGATTCCGGAATGTCCAGCGATGGGGTCACCGATCCTCAGCTGCCGGGTGCGGGAAACGAGCCCGAGCCATCGGACCCCGATGTGGAACCCAATGGACAATCACCCGATGATGAGGATGAAGAGACGCTGAAGCAGGTCGAGAGCTCCAACGAACCTTGAGTTCCTTCTGGCCAAAGCCAGCTGTATCGGATGATCTTGTAGGAGAGGCGCAGTTCTTGCGTTATCTTCAACTTCAACTGGAACGATCAGCAGACTGGACGATCTGGAACGATCCCACCATCAACTTGACCTTGGCCTCGCCGGCCAGGTGGTTGACGTACCTTAAGCAGGAGCGGTCCACCGGCTCCAGGCGGGCCAGGGTCAGGGCCCCGAACTCCCTGTGGCCCACGATGGGGTCGGTGTCGGGGCAGGTGTAGAGGTCGAAACCACCCCAGTCCTCGTTCCAGTCGGGGGTCAGGTCGTACTTGACCACCAGGCGGTGTTCCCCGCTGGCGTCCTCATGGAGCAGGGAGTAGTCACCGGGTCCGTACTCCTGGTACTCCTGGGACACGAACCTCAGCGGGGTGCTCAGGATCCGCTCCAGGAAGACCAGGAAACCCGGGTCGGTGAAGAGGGTGAAATCGGAGGGCACCCGGGCCACACCCTGGCGATGGAAGCCGGGCCGATGGTCCCGCCCAGCCTCGGGGGAGGCTATCTTGGTGGCCAGCTTGGGGTTGAGGAAGTTCTGGAGCCGGATGTTGGGGATGGCGTGACGGTAAAGGGACCTGAAGATGGAGGGAGCCATGGACTCCACAAGGTACTCGGGATTCACCAGTTCGTCGAAACTATCCACCGTACCACCCCCCCACCATCAATACCTTCTGCTGGCCCAGCACCTCGCGGAGCTGGTACCAGGAACCCTCGGATACCTGAAGGAGGGCCAGGCTGTTGAACGGCAGGACCAGGGTCCGGGTGATCTCTTCCGGCCGCCCAGCTTCATCGCATTCGAAGAGGTCCAGACACCCGCCTCGCTCCTCGGTCAGGCCCTGGGCCAGGCAGAGAACGAAGGCGATGTTGCGGCCTCCCCCGGCATCGGTGTGGGGCAGATAGTAATCGGTTGGTGAGTAGATGCGGGCGCAGAGCTCCTGCAGTTCCAGATGACCGGTCTCGAAGAGGGTCGCCACCCGGCCCAGCCACTCGCCATCGGACAGGACCTGTCTCAGCATCCGCAGCATGGCCTCCTCGTTGTCCATCAGGTCGCCGGTGGTCAGGTAGCTGTACAGATCGGTCTCATCCAGCCGGTACTCCAGGCGCGCCAGGGCCTCCACCAGGGGTCTGAGGTTGCTCTCCTCTATGAAGCTGGAGATGACCAGATGGGGGAAGGGGTCCAGTTTGAGCGGCGGCAGTCGCAGTTTGGGTCGGCGCAAGTCTCTCCTCCTGTTGTTCTCCTGTTATTCTAAGTTCTCCTTCTGATGGGCCCTACTTGCCGGTGAAGTTGGCCGGTCGTTTCTCCATGAAGGCGGCCATGCCCTCCTTCTGGTCCTGGGTGGTGAACAGCTCGCCGAACTGCTGGGATTCCCGGTCCAGGCCCTCTTTCAGGGTCCAGTCCAGACCCTCGTTGATGACCTTCTTGGCCAGCTTCAGGGCCACAGGGCCCTTGCCCGCCATCTTGGTGGCCATCTCCATGGCCGCGGCCACCACCGGACCGCTGTCCGGCACCGGCTTGCCCTTCTCGTTCTTCACCAGCTCGCCATTGTCGTCCTTTTTATACCCATCGACGACAGCCTGGGCCAGGCTGATGGAGAGCGCCTGCTGGGCTGATATGATGTCGCCGGTGAAGATGAGCTCCTTGGCCTTGCCCGGTCCCACCAGGCGTGAGAGCCGCTGGGTACCACCAAAGCCGGGCATGACCCCCAGGTTGACCTCGGGCTGTCCGAACTTTGCCGCCTCGGAGGCGATGCGCACATCGCAGGCCAAGGCCAGCTCGGTGCCCCCGCCCAGGGCGAAGCCGTTGATGGCGCCGATGACCGGCTTGGTCATGGACTGGAGCCTGTCGAAGACGCCCTGCCCCTTCCTGGCGAAGGCCATGGCCTCTGCCGGACCCATGTCCACCATCTCCTTGATGTCGGCTCCCGCCACGAAGGCCCGCCCGGCGCCGGTGATGACCACGACCCGGACGTTGGCGTCGGCCTCCATCTGTTCGGCCGCCTCGCCCAGGTCCTCCAGAAGGGCGGTGCAGAGCACGTTCATGGGTGGATTGTTCAGGGTGATGAGGCCCACGGGGCCCTTTACTTCGGTGTCGACCAGGGTCATGAGGATTACTCCTTGAGGCTGTCAAGAGTTGCTGCCGGCCGGGCGCCGGCCACGCGTGTTGGACCAATGAACCCGGGTTTATTAGCCTTGGTCCGAGCCCGAAAGGTGGGTTCGCGACGGTCCGGTCAACCCTGCCCGAGCTCCTTCACCAGCGCCGGCAGGACCTGGTAGAGGTCACCCACGACGCCGTAGTCGGCCAGCTTGAAGATGGGGGCCGACTTGTCCTTGTTGATGGCCACGATGACCTTGGAGCCCATGATGCCCACCGAATGCTGGATCTCGCCCGACAGGCCGATGGCCACGTTGAGCTTGGGACTGCACTTCTTGCCCGAGATGCCCACCATACGCTCCTCCGAAAGCCAGTGGAAGTCGTGGGACAGAGGCCGGGTGCACCCCACCTCGCCGCCCAGCGCGGAGGCCAGCTGGTTGACCAGCTCCAGGTCGCCGTCCTTCTCGATCCCCCGGCCCACGCAGACCAGGGTCTCGGCGTCCTCCAGGTTCACCGATTCGGAGGGCTTGGGCCGGGTCTCCACCACCTTGATCCGGGATGGGGTTAGGTCAACGGTCACCTGCTCCACGGAGGCGGCCCCGGGGCTGGGAGCCGGCTCGGGCTCCACGCTCTTCATGTTGACGGCCACGATCTGGCGGGGCGTGGTGAGCCTCTCGCCGGCCACGGTGTTGCCGCCAAGGGCGTAGCGCTCGGTGACCGCCTGATCGCCCTCCAGGCTCAGGCTAAGGGCGTCCACCACACACGCCGCACCGACGATGTGGGCCGTTCGGGGGGCCAGCTCGCGACCACGCAGGTCGGAGCCCATGAGCAGGAGTGTCGGAGCGTCATCGGACATGATGCCGGCCAGGGCGGCGGCGGCCACGTCGGTGGTCATGTCGGCCAGGGCCGGGTCGTCCACCACCAGTATCCTGGCGGCGCCGAAGCGGGCCAGCTCACCCTGCAGGTCGGCATCGGGCTCGCCGCCCAGCCAGGCCACATCCGGGGCCTCGCATCCCAGCTCCCGGGCCCGGGTGAGCAGTTCGGTCAGCTCGTCGGCGGTCCTGCCGTAGACTATGGTGCGCATCAGACCATCCCCTCCTTGCGCAGGGCCTTGGCCAGCTCGGCGGCGGCCTCATCGGGAGCCGCCTCGAACATGACGTTCTTGCGGGCCTGGGCTGGTGCCAGGTTGCTGGTCTGCTCCAGACTCGGTGTCAGGGCGTCGGCGTCCAGGTTCAGGTCCGCGGGTCCCAGTTCGCTCACTGGTTTGCGGGCCGCTCTCAGGATGGCGGTGAGAGGGGGCAGACGGGGCTCGTTGAGCTCGGAGACGGCGGTGACCAGGGCCGGGGTCTCGACCTCGACCACCTGATGGGCCTGCTCCAGGTCCCGTACCGCGGTCAGTTTTCCGTCGGCGAGGTCGATCTCTCGCACGAAGCCGACCTGGGGGAGGTCGAGCTCCTGGGCGATGCGTGAGGGGACCTGGCCGGTGTACTCGTCGGCTGACCCCGCGCCCGCCATGATGAGATCGTAGGGGCCCGAGGCCTTGATGGCGGCGGCCAGGACCCGGGCGGCTCCGGCTGTGTCGGGGGCCTCCAGGGCCGGGTCGGTGATGAGGACGGCCTCGTCGGCGCCCATTGCCAGGGCCTCCTTGATGGTCTCCTTGAGCTTGGGATGACCCTGGGCGATGACCTTGACGGTGCCGCCGTGGGCCTCCTTGAGACGCAGGGCCCCTTCCAGGGCGCACTTGTCGAACTCGCCAAAGAGCCATGGCAGTCCGTCCAGGATGGGCTCCCGGGTGTCGTGCTTGATCCGGACCTGCTCGAGGTCCACGACCTGTTTCATGAGAACTATGATATCCATACGGCGTCGCTCCTGCCAGCATGCAGATTGATGGCGCAGGATAGTGGATACCCCATAAAGAGGCTGGGGCGGTTTTGTTCTTATTCGGCCGGACAGGCCGGCCTCCTGGTTGAAGGATGGTGGGTGCCCGCCTGATGCCTGCCTGTTGCCTGGGGATTGAGGAAAGGCAAGGAGCGGAGTGGAAGGGGGGCGCTGGCCCAAAGACAGCCGAAAGACAGCGGGAAGGTAGCTGGCTGATAGCAGGATGATACGAGAGAGCAAGCTCAGTATACCCTGCAAAGACCTTAGGATGACCTTAGGATGACCTTAGGATGACCTTAGGATGACCTTAGGATGAACTGGGCAAAAGCTGAGAAGAAGCTGGGAAAAAGCTGGGTACGACCTTGGGATGTGGAAGAAGACTGATATACTAGAAGCAAGATAGAGGCTGGCTAGAAGCAACCCAGAGACCGGGCACGACCCGGCTGACAAGGAGACCCGACGATGGCCAAGATACGCAAACTGCCGGTGATCGGCGAGATGAGCGGCAAGGTGGGACAGGTGGTGGTGAAGCGCTACGCCGACAAGTACGTCATAACCTCCATCCCGGTGGCCCCCCGGCACCGCTCCGAGAAGCAGAAGGCCCATGCCGAGAGGTTCAAGGACGCGATGGAGTACGCCCAGATAGCCAACGATGAGTCGCCCACCGACGAGCTGTACGGCGCGCCGGCGCGAGAGCAGGGCAAGGCCGCCAACACCCTGGCGGTCTCCGACTTCTTCCGCCCGCCGATCATCAGGAAGGTGGACCCCGGGGACTACGCAGGGAAGGCCGGCGACACCCTGAACATCGTGGTCGAGAACATCATCCCCGTCAGGCGGGTGGCGGTGTCGGTTCTCGACGATGAGGATAAAAAGGTGGAATCCGGCTGGGCCAAGCTCCTGAAGGACAACATCTGGTCCTATTCGGCCAAGACAACCTGAGTTTGACAGATAAGTAGAAGAGGTGTTCTTAGTTTCGATAAGTGATGAAACAAACGCAACTAAGAACAGACAGAATAGAGCCGAACCAGAATATATCCTTTCCTATCGGGACCATCCTCGGAGTACGGGATTATTACTCAAAGCTTCGATTCTCCTCGATCTTTGGGAAATTCAAGAAGAGAGGTCGGGATCTCAACAAGCTGATTCAGGCACTCCTGAGCTACAAGTTGACCGAGAATTTCAGCATATCACGTGCCAGCGACTGGATCAATCGATCCCAGGTACTTGAAGAGTTCAAGCTCAGACCTTTCGAACAGAGAACGCTGTTCCGGGTGCTGGAGATACTCGGTCGAAATCACTTGGAGATACTGGCTGGAATCCAGGACATTCTGTTCGACCAGTATGAATTCGAGAAGACTGACGTTGTCTTCGATTGGACAAGTCTGGTACTTCACGGTGACAAATGTAAGCTTGGAAAGTACGGATATAGTCGAGACCATCGACCAGACAAGAAGCAGATAACCCTTGGATTGAGTCAACTCTCAGAACCTGTGAACATTCCCATCGGGATGACCGTTGGTCCGGGGAACCTAAATGATACTCGGCACTTTCGCAAGACCTACAAACAGATCCGAAGAAAGCTCAGACCTGGTTCCCTAGTCACATTTGATAAAGGAGCTCACAGCATGGAGAATGTTGAGTTGATCCTTGCTGATAAGATGCAATACCTTACTGCGAAAAAACTGAATAAAAGTGATGACAAGCGGATTGAGATGTTCTTTGAATCGGAGCCGACACAGATAGATCGGGATGATGCTGTATATGGGATCAAGTACGTTAAACCAAGTCGGATTGATTACTTCTACTTCTCAGGAAAGCTCAGACGTGAGCAGCTCGAGAGTCGACATCGTAGAGCATTGCGAAAACTAGAAGAAGCCAGGGAGATACAGAACAGTCTCGATAAGAACAAGAGATTACCAAAGCGATTCCTCGTGAACAACCCATTGGTTGACGTTTCGGTATCCTATCAGACCAAGCTTGACGAGATGACTGAGGAAGACGCTCTGAAGCTACTCGATAACTATGTTCAAAATGGTCGTGAAGGATATTTCTGCATTGTTTCAAGCGAGAATTTGACACTTCAAGAAGCGCTGTCCACCTATCGAAAGAAGGATTCTATCGAGAAAATATTCGATTCGTTGAAGAACGAGATAGATATCAAACCTCTTCGAGTTTGGTCGAATAATAGCATCTATGGAGCACTTCTAATCGGATTTATCGCCCAATTGATCATATCACTCATCCGGTATGAACGGGTTGATGTACAACATACATCCACAAAATTCATCCGCCAGAGCTTAATGAATTTGACAGTTACGGTGGAATTCAAACCTGGAGGTCGTAAGAGACGGATCTACTCCAATTTCGACCCCCTGAATCAAGCCATTCTAACGCCTGGACTGCCCTTCGGATAGGGAATCGGGGTCCAAATCGACCCCGATTCTTCAACTGTCAAACTCTATTCCCTGCTCAAATCAGCGACAGCAAGTGTCAAACTTGGG
>CAYLMJ010000023.1:0-34035 GCA_964384995.1 uncultured archaeon
ATTTGGAATATCCAAATCAGGAGATAGATGAGTTGAATATCCGTGAATTTTTCATTAGCAATAATGGTAAAATCCAAATTCTTGCTGAAGAGAATAGTCTCAACTTATTTCAAATCGAACGATATGATCGCTATAATAGATGGAAAGCTACCAACAATTTCAATATGACATTCACAAGCTATGATATCAATGGTGAACTGCTATCTTATCATACCTTGGATAGATTAGAGAATCGTGGTCAACGTTATGAGTATAGGAAATACTGGATCTCCCCTCTTGAGGATGGATTTCAGATAGTAACATTGAATTCACGTTATCGGAGCGGATATCAAGAACATTATTTCAATTGCACATACTTTAATGTCGATGGAGAATTAAATAGCCATGTTAGATTCTACAATTTTTCTCAGCACTTTAACACTTCCTTTGGTTCCACCGCAAACAATCATTTATTTGCATTTAGCGGAAGCAATTTTCTTCACTTTTTGTTAATAGATCCGTACATCGAACCCAGAAATTATTATAATCGGAATATTTCTTACCATAGGATAGATTTTCAAGGAAATGAATTGATCAATACCAGCATAGGCAACCTCACCGGCTCTTGGTATTATCCATTCGCTGAGAACTCAAACGGTTTCCATTTCTTGCAAAGTAATGAAAGTGGATTTCATCATTATAGTATTGATGAAAGCGGCACATTACTACTTCATGATATTTTTCCGAAATATATCGATGAGGAGCACACATCATACAAGTTGACTAAGGAAGCTGACTACTCCATCTTGGTGAATATTCAAGGGAGTTCAAAAGGGACCAGTCCTGCTGATAGATACCATTTCCAAGAATTCTTTTCTGAACCAAATCCAATTATAGCGCGCCCAAGTATTCCCCTTTCCGATCGATATTTCACTATCAAATTCATTGAACGTTATGGTCAAGAGTATCACCTTATTATTTCAGATAGACGAGGTTTCAATACAAATTCAGCATCTTATTCTTATGGTCAAGTTCATGAAAGTTACTATACATACCTCCGAGTAGAAGATAACATGACCACTCATAGAGTTGAAATGATCAAGTTCAACGATGCTTTTCCTGTGGAGGATGGACTGAACCAGAAACTGAAAGCGGGTATCATATTTGCCTTCATCGCCTCTGTTGCCTTCATACTCGTTGGAAGGTACAAGGTCAAGAAGAACTGGGAACCCCATTCGGAGAGAGTTTCTAAGTAGGTTCTGATACTGGACCCTTGGCCCTTATAATGCGGCTTATAATGCGGCCACCGATTAAGCCTCTCGATAGGGCCATTCCCCGACGATGGCTCCCTCCCGCATGACCGACTCAGAAGCAGACGAACAGCCAGAACAGCAAGCAGATAGGCCATACCTGGCATTCCTCCACCAGACCCACCACGGCCTCCCCCTCTACGCTTGGCTTGCCCTGGCGGTGTACATCGTATGCTGGGTGACGCTGGCGGTCTGGGGCTACTATCTTCTGAATGGGCTGACCATGCTGGTGGCGTTTCTCGTTCTGTATCCCTACCTGGGTGGGTTGGCCGGTGTGCGGGGGTGGCTGACAGCTCGTTCGTTGGGTCAGCAGATGGTGTTGCTGTTTGTCGTGGCTCTGCTGCTGCGCTTTGCCCTGCTCTTTCAGGGTCAGGTCATCACCCTTGACATTGTGTTCTATGTGGACCGGTCCGAGGCTCTGGTGGCCGGGGACGCGCCATACGTGGAACGGGCCGATATCAACAAGCCACCGCTGTTCGCCCTTTATATATGGTTCGTCGGTGCGGCGACATCCGGTATCAACAGCTCCCTGCTGGGCGGTTCGGACCTCTATCTCTCCTATCACGTGGCCTTCCGCTTCGTCTCCTCAGTCGCCGACTCGCTGGTGGTCATCCTGCTCTTCTGGGTCCTGTCAGCCCGCTATTCCCGGCTCCACGCCCTGCAGGCCGGCCTGGCCTACGCGCTCTTCCCCATCGCCGTCGAATCCTCGGGTCTCTCGGGTCACTACGACCCCTTCGTCATCCTCACCACCCTTCTCGCCCTTCACTTCGTCTGGCCGGTCAATCCCCCTTCAGATAGCGAAGGGGCGGGACAGCAGGCAATGGAGGAGGAGGCAAAGGGTCCCGAGGCGGCAAGTAGCAGTGAGGTCGCTGAAGGCGAAGAAGCGCAGGAGGCACATGTATCCGAGGTGGGCGAAGCAGAACAGGAGGGGTCGGATACCAAGGAGGAGGAGGCAAGGGACCCCAACGTGGCAAGTAGCAGTGAGGTTCCACAATCTGGATCGTCGATCACCCACGCTCCCGCATCGCCCTGGTACGGTCCGCCCCTTGCCGGGTTCATTCTGGGTCTGGGCATCGCGCTCAAGTTCTATCCCGTGGTCATGGCACCCTTTCTGCTCTTTGTGATCAAGGGCTGGCGGGACCGGCTCGGCTTTGCCTTCAGCCTGCCGGTGGCCACCCTGCTGTCCTTCGGCGTCCTTGAATGGCGCTACCCAGGGGCCACCCAGGTCTACATGGACTACCAGGGCGGCGACTGGATGGAGGTCTGGCTCAAGTCCTTCGCCCGGGCCTTCCAGGAGCTGGGCGGCGTCCGAGAGCTACTGGGCGTCAGCGTCTCCGACATCTTCCTGGTCATCTTCGGCCTTCTGGGCCTCCTCATGGTCATGGGCTGGCTCATGGCCCGCTCTCTCTCCACAGGGTGGGGTGGCAATGGGAATGCCAAGGGAGCTCAGCGCACAATTGGAGGAGGAGGCCGTAAGCCGCGAGCGTGCGGAGCGGCTACGGCTGAGGCCAGCTTGGCTGGCCAAGGCAATGGGAGCTCGCCCTGGCCCCAATTCCTGTTATCGATATGGCAGTGGAAGCTGGACCTGTGGAAACGCATGACCGCCCGCTATCCGGGCTGGCGCACCGAGCACGGCTGGACCCTTCTCGCCTACCAGTTCATCGTCGTGACCTTCCTGGTCTACTACGGCTTCCAGGTGGCCTCGGGCTACTACATCTTCGAGGACAGTCTCCACAGCTCGCCTCCCTGGGTCTTCGCCCTGACCTGGCTCATCGCCTACTTCGCCCTCTTCGTCTGGCTGGTGCCCCGCTACCTGCCCCGGTACACCCCCCACCGCCTGTCCCCCGGGTCCGCCGAGCCCCTGCTCCTGCTGTCGGCCTTCGCCATCATGGTCCTCCTGTTCGGCAGTCCCGACTATCCCACATGGTACATCTGCTGGTTCGCCCCGCTGGTCATGGCCGCTCCCAACCCGGTCATCCGCAGGGTCCTGCTCATCCTCATGGTCTGGAACACCCCCGGCGAGGGCCTCCAACTGGCACCTGGGCTTATCACCGGCGAGGGGGTGACCTGAACGTGATCACCGCCCACCCCACGGAGCGCGCGCCATCAAGGCAGGAGCAGGCCGGTCCAACGTTGCGAACCAGGAAAGTAACCCCAGGCTGGGTTACCGACTCCACTTCCCTTTCCATCATCGTCCCTTGCTACAACGAGCAGGAGTGCGTCGGACCCCTGGCCCGGGAGCTGAGGCTGGCCCTGGAGCCATTGCCACATCCCTGGGAGGTCATCCTTGTCGACGACCGCTCCACAGATCGGACCTGGCCGCTCATGCGGGCCCTCAACCGTCTCGACGGGCGCTTTGTGGGGCTGAGACTGGCTCAGAACAGCGGACAGACCGCCGCCACCCTGGCCGGCATCCGCCACGCCACCGGCGAGGTGGTCATCACCATGGACGCCGACCTTCAGCATCATCCCTCCGACATCCCCACGGTGCTGGAGCGGCTCAACGAGGGCCACGCCGTGGTCTCCACATGGCGGGCCGACCGGGCCGACGAGCCGGCGGGCAAGCGCATCCCCTCCCGCATCTCCAACAGCCTGGCCCGACTGCTCACCGGCGTCCCGGCCCACGACTTCGGCTCGGGCTTCAAGGGCTACTTTGCCCCCCGGCTGGAGGGGCTCATCCTCTACGGCTCCTTCCACCGCTACATCCCGGCCCTGGTGCTCCAGCCCGACGATGTCCTGGGTGAGGTGCCCATCGACTACCGCCTGCGGGTCGGGGGCAAGACCAAGTACGACGCCACCCGCCTGCTCAAGGGCGTCCGAGACCTCATCTACATCACCTGCCTTACCCGCCTGGGCCGCAATCTCCTGGCCCGAGCCTGGGCCCGCTTCATGGTGCGCCTGCACTACGATGGCGGGGCTCCCACCTACCGGGTGGCCGAGGCGGTGGGCATCGAGGAGGCGGCAAAAGAAAGGCTAAAGGAGGCGTAAACGGGATGTCGTCCATGGCCGACAGCCATGAAGAGACACCGACCGAGGACGGAGCGGAGGCCGTAGCGTCCACCAACGAGGAACCAGGGGATACTCGGACCGACGGACATGAGGATCAGGGTGTTGCGACCCCGGATACCAACGGCGAGTGCCCCTCCGCCGACCTGGAATCGGCCCCTCTCGAGACCCTCTGGTCACAACCGGTCCTGCTGGTCTCCATCGTGGTGACCATCGCCATCCTGCTTCTCCACGAGGTGAACTACGAGCTCTTCGACCGCCTGCAATACGAGGACAGCTACATCGAGAACCTCACGGTCATCGGCCTCATCATCGGCCTGGCGGGCATGGTGCCCCGCTGTCTCGCGCTGTGGCGGGAGCGGGCGGCGAGCAAGGACGACCGGATGCGCCTGTGGGTCCTGCTGGTCTTCCTGCAACTGCTCTTCCTCTCGGCGGTGGCATTCTACGCCGCGGCGCAGGAGCTGGAGTTCGGCCAGCGAGCCCTGGGCTATGACCCGCCAGAGGACGTGAAGGAGGAGACCGGCATCGGCATGAACCTGCACAACCTGGTCTTCATGGAGGTGGCCATCGCCATCGGCGCGGTCATCGTGGTGTTCTACACCGTGGTGCTCCCGTACATGGCCCGGAGCCCCTGGTCCGACAGACTGCCCCCGCCCCTGCGAGGCTTGCTATACCCCTGGCTGCTCAAACTGCCCCGCTCTCTGGTCCCGGCCTTTGGCACAGGCACCTTCTTCACCCTCCTGCAGAACATCTCCCTGGTCCTGGGCAACGAGCTGGAGCAGTTCAACGAGTGGGCCGAGGTCTGCTTCGCCATGGGCTTTGCCCTGCTGGGGGTCTACCTGCTGATTGCTGATAGGATGGAGCCAACCTTGAACCCTGATGCGGTTGAACGCCTGAAAGAACGAGAGCAAGAGGGATCGATTTCAGTTGACGACTTTGGAAAGCAATATGGATTGGATCGATGAAAACCTACCAGAGCTCATACTACAATACGATGGTTCAACGTGACCTCCTCAACTGAACGGCAGCCCAATTCACAAGCTTCGCCATTGACCCTGCTCCTGACCATCGACCTGGAGGAGCTGGACCGCCTGGCCACCGCCGGCCTGGTTGACGAGTCCATCGAGATACCCGCCCGGGGCACCGAGGCCTTGATAGGACTGCTGGACCGCTTGCAGGTACCGGTGACCTGGTTCACCACCGCCGCCTTCGCCCGGGCCCGGCCTGAGCTGGTCCGGGAACTGGCCAACTCGTTCCATGAGGTGGCGCTCCACGCCCTGGACCACACCGATGACTACAAGGCCATGGACCCCGAACGGGCCCGGAAGCGGCTGGGACTGGCCAAGGGACTGCTGGAGGGCGTCACCGGACGGCCGATGGTGGGCTTTCGCGCCCCCAGGTACCAGCATCCCCCGCGCCAGGTGCTGGCCGACCTGGGACTGAGGTACGACAGCTCCCACCATCCCACGCCGGTGCCGGGAAGGTACAGCGGCCGGGGACCCACCGGCCTCTTCCGCGACCCCGACTGCGGCCTGCCGGTGGTGCCGGTGTCGGTGGTGCCCGGCCTGAGACTGCCCCTCTCCTGGCTCTGGTTCAGGGCCCTGCCCGAGGCCTACCTGCGGTGGGGGACGACCATGGTGGAGGCGCGATGCGAATACCTCTGCCTCTACCTCCATCCCTGGGACGTGGTGGACCTGCGACCCCACCGACGGTGGCTGCCCCCGGGCTACACCGCCGGCACCGCGGGAGCCCTGGACCGGCTGGAGCGCTTCCTGAAGTGGGGCCTGGACCGTGGATGGCAACCCATGACTATGGAGGAATACCTCGAGCGGAAGGATTGGCTGTAGGCTCGCTCTCCGGCCACAGCAGGGGCCGCCTGTTCATCCAGTGTCGGAACTCCGGTCATCGGAGTCCGGGTCGGTTATCTTGGCGTACTGGCTCGTTAGGCCCATGGCTCCCATGCCCAGGGGCACCGACAGGGTCAGCGAGGTGGCCACCTCCAGCAGTCCTATGGCGGCGGCCTGGGCCTCGGCCACCCCCGCGGCGGCCAGGACCACGGTGGCCACGGCGATGTTGCCGGCCCCCAGGGGCAGGAACTGACCCACCGAGTAGACCACGCCGGCGGCCAGGAAGATGAGACCAGCGGCCTCCACGTCGCCGGTGACGGCCAGGACCAGCACCCCGAAGCGGAGCGAGGCGTTGAGCCAGATGGCCACGGTGATGCCCAGGGCGGTGGCGGCGGTGCGTGGCGAGGAGCGAATCTGTCCCAGCCCGGTCTGGAACTGGCACATCAGCCCCACCAGTCGCGCTCTCAGGCCGCCCTTGCTCTCGCTACTGTCGGATGAACGCACATCGGTGGTCATGGGGGAGGAGGAGGAGGCAAGCGTAGATGTGCCCTCTCCATTGGGGGTGGCGGCGTCCTCGTGGGCCTCATCGGGGTCTATCTCTTCCTCTTTCTCGTCGCCAACGCACTGGGGCGGGTCCAGGCCGGGGCGGTCGAAGCGGGCGATGAGCCAGGCCAGGGGCGCGGGATGGAGGGCCATTATCAGCAGTCCCGCCAGCACCCCCACCAGCAGGCCCAGCGATAGGACCATGTTGTGGCTGTCCTGGGGGGTGAGCTCGGGGAGCAGGAACCAGAGGCCCGACACGCTCAGGGCCATCAGGATGGTCAGGTCCATCAGCCGCTCGCCAAAGATGGTGGCCAGGCCCTCACCGGCCGGGGTCTCGGTCTCGTGGCGCAACAGCAGGGCCCGCACCGGCTCGCCGCCCACGCCGCCGGGGGTGGTGTTGTTCACCGCCAGTCCGCAGAGGAAGAGCCTCAGGGCCTGGGGATAGGGCAGGCGGGCGCCGGTGGTGGTGACGATGACCCGCCAGCGGGCGGCCTTCAGGGAGAGGTTCACCAGGTAGAGGAGCGCCGCCAGGACCAGCAGGCGCAGGTCCACCCCCTTCATGGCCTCGCCCACGGCCTCGGGGTCCACCGCCAGCAACAGCCCTACCAGGGTGATGACCGCGAGTATCAGCATGGCCGCCCTCATCCGGCGCATGGTCGGCCAACCTCCCGCTTGATAAAACCTTTGGCGGCACCCTCGTTCAATGTCGGGCTCTCCCTCTCCCCCACAGCCCTCACAGCGACTCGGCGGTCAGGGGCTCCTGGCGTCCCAGCCTCTGGCGCAGGCGGGTCATCAGCACCGAGGGCCGCCGGGGTCCCAGGTCGTCGCCCGAGACGCCGTTGACGATGGCGTAGGCCGCCGGCAGGACGAACAGGGCCGTGAACATGGCGTAGATGAGCAGGAGGATGACCAGGGAGAAGAAGCCGGTGAACCAGGGGACGATGACCCCGGCGATGAGGCCGCCGCAGGTGGTGGCCGTGGCCTCCACCATGGTCTGGCCGGTGTGCTCGGCGGATGACGCGATGCCCTTGGCTGACTCCCCCTCCTCCTTGATGCGGTTGGTCACGTGGATGGAGAAGTCGATGCCCACCCCCACGACGATGGCCGACACCACCGAGGTCATCATCCCCAGCTCGGCCTCGGCCCCCGAGGAGGAGAGTCCGGCCATGGTCACCGGCTGCCAGGCCAGCACCATGGCTATGGGTATCATGGCCAAGGCCCCTATGCGAGGCGAGCGATAGATCAGCGATATGGTGATGAAGACCAGGATGATGGAGACGGTGAGGGTGTCCTTCTGGATCTCGATGGTGGCGTCGTCGATGATGATGGTGACCGCGGCCATGCCGGTGACGTGGGTGACCGAGCCGCCCGGTATCCAGTGCCTCTCGTCGACGATGGAGTTCATGGCGTTGACGATGCGCTTGGTCTCGGTGCGGCCCAGGAAGGGCATGTCGGCCATGAGCAGGGTGCGATCGTAGTCCGAGTTCATCAGCATCCGCCTCATCTCGGGGGAGAGGCTGTCGTAGAAGATCCTGATTGAGCGGCGCTGGAACTCGGGGTTGTCATCCAGGTGGATGAACTCCCAGTAGGTGCCGGTGAACTCGTAGAGGACCACCTCGAACTGGCTGGGGCAATCCACGCCGGGCAGCAGCTCGTCCCAGGTGCAGGTGGTGACGGTGACGTTGACGGCAACCGATTTGAAGAGGTCCACGATGGTCATGGGGGTGGCGTCGGGTATCTTCTTGACCTTCTCCTCCAGAGCGTCGATGCCATCCAGCACGTCGGTGTCGTTCAGGTCGCCCTTGATGAGCAGGTAGGCCTGCTGTCCGGCGTTGAAATCGTCGGAGTAGGAGTAGAGCTTCTTCAGGGATTCCACATCGGTCTCCTGCTGCTTCCTCTGCTCGGGAGGCTCGGTCATGGCCGAGAGCATGCCCAGGGAGATGATGGTCATCACGATGGCGATGGCCACGATGGGGTAGCGGTAGCGCACCGGCACCTCCCCCACCCTCTGCCAGCCGCCCATCTGCTTCTTCTTGTACCTCAGCAACAGCACCAGGTTGGGCACCATGAGCACCGTCAGGATGAAGGCGCAGGCGATGCCGATGACCAGGGTGGCGCCCATGATGCGCAGGGGCACGATGGGCACGATGGATGATATCAACAACGAGGCGAAGCCGATGATGGTGGTGATGACCGACAGCACGATGGCCACGCCGGTGGTGCGGAAGGCGTCGGGGATGGCCGCCCGCAAACCCTCGTTGTGCTCGAACTCGGCGATGCGGTTGGCCAGGTGGAGCCCGTAGGCCACCGACAGGGCGATGAGCAGGGGCGCGGCGGCGGTGATGATGGGGGAGAGCCGAACGTCCAGCAGGGTGATGATGCCGAAGGTCCAGATTAGGGTGACGAAGACCGGCAGGAGCACGATGGGCAGGATCTTGAGGTTGCGCTGGAGCAGGAAGACCATGCCCACGATGAAGATGATGGAGTAGCGCATGTTCTTGTTCAGGTCCTCGGTGGCCTGCTCGGTGATGTCGTGCATCACCAGGATGATGCCGGTCTGGGTCATCTTGGTGCGTCGGCGGTCGGAGGGTCGCTCGTCGATGGCGTTGTTGATGCGCTCGATGAGCTCCTCCTCGTCGGCGTCGGGATGGGCCCCCAGGATGATGACCGCGGTGTCCCAGATGGTGTCGCCGTTGGTGTCGGTCACGACCTTGTTGATGGTGTTGTTGGTGGTCTGGTTGAGGATCTCGTTGATGCGGTCCTGGGAGGGGATGGTGTAGGCGCCCCCCTGGGCCACGTAATCGTCATCGAAGCTCAGGCTCAGGCCCGTGTCCTCCTCGGCCTGGAGCTCGGCGGCCTCGACTATGCGGGGCGGCGTGGAGTTGAGCTCCTTGATGAGCACCGAGATGGAGAAAGCGTAGATGAAACCGTCATCCTTGCCGCTACCGTCCTTGCTCCAGTCGAGAGCCCCGTCCTCCTCGCCGTACTCCTCGTCACCCTCGATGGCCGACATCTCCACCAGGATGCGCCTGTCGGTGATGTTGTCCTCGGAGCCCTCGCCGGTGTCGGGGTCGTAGGGGTCCTCACGGTTGTCGGTCTCGACGAAGATGATGACCACGTCGGAGGACCAGTCCTCGCTGAGCTCGTCCATTATCTCGGTGGCCTCGGCCCCCTCGGGCAGGTACATGCTCAGGTCGGCCTCGATGTTCTCCTCCATCTGGCCGGCCGGTATCAACATGCCCAGGGTGATGAGGAAGACGATGCCCAGGGTCAGGACCGGCTGGTAGGTGATGTAGTGGATGATCTGTTCCAGAAGACCCCGGGGAGGCTTGGCGCCGGGATCGGCTCCGGCCGAGGCCACCACCTGGCCCAGCCTGCTCCACAGGTCCCCAAGGTCCATGCCCCTCAGACTGTCGAGTTGACCGCTAATAGGGCTCCCCTCCGGCGAAGAGGAGCTCGAAGAGCATCCTGGCGAAGCGCACCAGCTCGGTGTTGCGGATGGTGACGGCGAACTGATGCCTCTCGGCCCCGGACCCCTCGGTGCCGCCGAAGGCCAGGCAGGAATCGTCGATGATGAGCATCCCCGCGGCGGGCGTGGGAGCCACCCTGACCTCGGTGACCTCGATGAACTCGGGGTCACGGGGTGGGTCGATGCGCTCTGGCACCAGCACCCGGATGGGAATGCCGTTCCTGGCCGCGGCCTTGATCTTCTCGCCGATGGCGGGAGGACCCTCGGGTTGCATCAGGGCCACCATCAGGTCCATCCGTTCCTCGGTCAGGTCCACCAGTCGCTCCACCTCCCGATAGAGGTCCAGGTCGCGGAAGGTCTTGACCTCGGCCATCTGGGCGCCGCCGGACTTGAAGAGGGGACCCAGGGTCTCCCCGGTCAGCTTCACCGCCGCCTCCACCTCGGACAACCGGTTGCTGGCCATCTCCAGGGGGTCCTCGGGGACGTAGGTCAGGGGATGCTGGCTCACCACCTTAACGATGCCTCGCGCCGTCAGGTTGTCCAGCAGACCGTATATCTTGGCCCGGGAGTGGGAGGCCTGGAGGGAGAGCTCGCCCACGGTGGCCCGGCCCAGTTCCAGCAGGCTCTGGTAGAGTTTGGCCTCGTCCTCGTTGAGCCCCAGTTGGAGCAGGGCCTGGTGGGGGTCGGGGGAGGCAGAGGCCATGGTCAAAGCACCCAGTTCCATGTGATTTATAAAGGGTCAACTGAAGCTTTATATATAAAGGTTTCAATATATAAAACAACGGGAGCCCACCTGAAGCAACTCCCCTGATGTGTGTAAATGAACGCGCAGCAAACCATTCACAACCCCCCCATATCCCGACACAGTCTATCACCCGAGGATCGTCCGGAAGCTGGGGAGTTGATCACGGTGGGTTCCCAATCTCCCAACTTCATGGCCATCGACCAGACGGGCCTGCCTGTTTGCCTGGAGGATTTCAGGGGCCAGTGGGTGGTGCTCTTCTTCACCCCCTCGTGCGGGCTCTTCAAAGGCTGGAAGGAGACCCTGGGCTTTCAGAAGCTCTATCCCCGGTTCCAGTCCCTGGGGGTGGAGGTGATGGGCATCAGCACCGATTCGCTGACCCACAACCACCAGATGGCCAATCTGAACCAGCTCTCCTTCCTCCTGCTCTCCGACTGGGAGAAGGAGATATTCAAGGTCTACGGAGCCCTCAACCCTTTCCAACGACCCCAGAGGGTCACCGTCATCGTCGATCCCGATGGCATGGTCACCCGGGTCTACCCCGAGGTGAAGGTGAAGGGCCATGCCGAGCGGGTGCTGGCTGACATTGAAGAGCTGATGGACGGCTGGTGAGGGCCGCCGACGGCCGCAGAGAGTTGCCAACGGCTGCCGAGGGACACTGTTCACCGACGGGGAGCCCGGCCGAGATCCAGTCGAGATACAGCCGAGATTCAGCCCAGGTTAATTGGCTCGGGAGGCTTGATCTGCTTCAGCAGGGTCTCGGCGTCGGGGGCGGGTTCCGGCGGGGCCTCTTCCTCATCGTCTGAAGTTGGAGGCTCTTCCTCATCGGCTTCGGGCTCACCCTCATCGTCCTCATCATCCTCGACCTCGTCAGCCTCATCGGGCCTCCTGAAGGTGTCCCGCTCGTCGGGGCTGTCATCGTCGGCATCGTCCTCGTCCTTGGCCTCCTTGACGGTGGCCAGGGCGGGAGCCTCCCCCTGCTGGGAATGGCGGGCCCAGAGGACCAGGAAGGTGGGCAGGATGAAGACCGAGGCCAGGAAGGAATAGAGGATGGTGATGGCGGTCATCATGCCGAACTGGCGCATGGGCGGGATGATGGCGAAGGAGAGCAGGCCGAAGCCGGCCATGGTGGTGATGGCGGCGCCGAAGAGGGCGGTGCCGGTGTAGCGCACGGTGTGTCGCGCGGCCCGGCTGATGGAGTTGTGCTCCTCCAGCTCCTCCACGAAGCGATGGGTGATGTGGATGGCGTAGGTTATCCCCAGTCCCACCGTCAGGGCCCCGATGAGCAGGGTGATCACGTTCAGGGGGATGCCCAGCAGGAACATGGTGCCCATGATCCAGACCAGGACCAGCAACACCGGCGCGGTGGTCAGGAAGCCCAGCATCAGGGACTTGCACTCCAGGTAGAAGATGATGGTCAGGACCAGGATGGCGATGACGATGGTCAGGCCCAGGGAGGAGAGCATGGAGTCGTTGATGGAGCCGATGATGATGTCCACCAGCACCGGTCCCGAGGTCAGGGTCACCCGGTCCACCTTGCCGTCGGTCTCCAGGGCCTCCATGGGCTTGGTGGCTTCCGTCAGCTCCTCGGTCACCGCGGCGCTCTCCTTGAAGTTGTCCGAATCCACCGGTATCCTCAGGATGGTGCCGTCGTAGTTCCCGTTATCGTCGCGGTGGAGCAGGGTGGCGGTGCCCCGGGCGTCCAGCTCGTAGAGCATGTCGTACAGGTCGGTGACATTGGCGTCGGGCAGGCCGTTGCCGTTGGTATCGGCGTCTGCGTAGGCCTGGGCGAAGTCGGGGTCCTGCTCCTCCCACTCCTGCATCAGGGTCAGGATGGAGGAGGTCTGGATGATGGTGCCATTGGGGGATTGGACCTGCACCACATGGGGCTGGCCCACCAGATTGGCCTCGGTGTCCTGGATGGCCAGGAACACGGCCTCCTGGGCCACGTCGCCCTCGATGAGCACGGACGAGGACTCGGAGGAGAAGTCGAACTCGTCGAACAGGTAGTCGAAGTCCTGGGTTATCTCCAGGTCCTTGGGCAGGAAGTCGCGGATGGAGAACTCGGTGGAGACCTGGGTGGCCAGGGCGCCCATGACCAGGGTGATCAGGACCATGACCGACAGCACGATCATCGGATGGTTCTCGGCCGATTCGGCGCCCTGGACCAGGAAGCGGTCCAGGATCTCAAGGCCGGGATCGTCATCGTCCTTGTCCTTGGGCCGGGAGGCCTTGGGCAGGGGGTCCTTGCCCCGGGCCACCTTCCACTGGTCGATGAGTATCTTGAGCGCGGGGACCAGCAGGGTGAAGATGAGGAAGGCCGAGAGGATGCCGAAGGCCACCGTCAGGCCGAAGTCCCGCAGGACCGACATGGAGGAGGTGGCGTTGGAGGAGAAGCCCACCACGGTGGTGAAGGTGGCCAGCAGGAGGGCCGAGCCCACCGAGAAGACGGCGATGCCGGCGGACTTGGGGACATCCTGGGTGTGGATGTACTCCTCCCGGTAGCGCAGGATCATGTGGATGACGTAGTCCACCGCCAGGCCCATGAGCATGACCGGGATGAACAGGGACATCTCGGAGGGGGCAAAGCCGGCCAGGGACTCGAAACCGCCCACCCACATGATGGTCAGGAAGAGGCCGCCGATGCCCAGGGCCAGGTCGATGAAGGAGCGGAAGGTGATGGCCAGGATGACGAAGATGAGCAGGATGGCGGCGGCGAAGAGGACCATGGTGATGAAGTCCGTGGCCTCCTCGATCTCGTGGTTGACGATCTGGTCCCCCAGCTGGGAGACCGATATGTGCTCGGAGCCAGCCTCGTCGATGATATCGTCGATGCGCAGTTCCACCGTGAGCAGGCGGTCCTGGGCGTCGTTCTCCATGGCCTCGTCCTCACGCAGGGTGTAGTCGAGGTCGATGCTGATCAGGGTGGCCTTGGCCTTCAGCTGGGTCGCGGCGGCCACGTCGGGGTCGAAATCCTTGGTCAGCAGAAAGGCGGCCACGCCGCCCATGTCCTCCATCCCCTGGACCTCACCGTTGGCGAAGGCCAGCATGAGCTCCTTGACCGCGGCGTCGTCCTGGGCCGTCAGGTTGAAGGTGGCGTTGAAGGGGTCGCCACCGTCGGAGGGGGAGAAGAGCAGGGTGACGTTCTGGTGCCCGGTGAAGGCCCAGATGCGGGCCTGGTAGTCGGCGTCCCCCATCTGGAGGACCGGGAAGCCGTCGATGCCCTCGGCCTGGGCGGCCTGGCCGATGAGGACGAAGGCCAGCAGGTCGGCCAGGGAGGTCACGGCCGGCCGCTGGGGGGTGGAGGGGGTCAGGTTGGTCTGGACCATCGGTTCGTCGAGCAGGGAGCGCTCCAGGGTCAGTATATCCACCATCGCGTCACGGGTCAGCACGTCGCCGCCGTCGCCCTTGACCAGCAGGGTCACCGACTCGACCTGACCGTAGTTCTCGCGGATCTCCACGTCGGCGTTGGCCACCTCGTCGTCGGGCAGGAAGGAGGACTCGTCCACCACCAATTCGTCATCCCTCTGGCTGGAGGCATAGACCATCAGGAGGGTTATGGCAACAAAGACGGCCACAACCTCCTTGGGCCTGGTGGTAACTAGCTTGGCAAGATGTCTAAGGAATTCCATGGAGTTTCCCCTAATGGGATTTGAATGGGATGTTGTAAACTCCCTATTTATAATTAAAGGCGCCAATCCTTTTACATATAAGGATCGGAGAGGAGGTCATCGCGCCTGGGCCAAAAGGCGTACAGCGGGTGCGTCATCGAGCGCGTCATCGAGTGCAATATCAAACCCATCGGCAAGGGCGCTATCAAGGGCACCAGCATGGGCATCGGCAAGGGCATCGGCAAGGGCACCAGCAAGTGAACCGGCAAGGGCCTCGGCAAACCATCGACAGGCTGTTCATCCACCTTGGGAGGTAGCCTTTTATAGATTGGCGAGGTGCCAAAAACACAATCCTGTCGTCGAGGAATCACCATGCAGACCCAACGTTGGCTATCAGTTCTAATCGTCATCCTCCTGGCTCTCAGCTGGGCCCCCCAGGTCTCGGCCATCACCTCGGACCAGTTCTCCCGGGACGGCTCGGACCACACCGAGATAACCCTCAAGTTCGACGAGGCCGGCGAGGACGGAGGCACCAACATCACCTACCCGGCGGTGGAGGTCCTGGAGGCCCGGATGGACATCTCCCCCGAGGACAACAACGGAGCCTACACCGAGGGTCTCTGGCTGGACGTGCGCAACAACTCCAACTACGAGTGGGGTTTCGCGGGCCAGGGCTACGGGGCCTTCGGCCAGCAGTACCGGTTCGCCAACGGCCGCACCGCGTGGACGATGAACCTCAACGAGGACGATGACACCGACGAGGTGGAGGTCCTGTTGCCCGCCGGCGCCACGGTGACCTCGGCCACCATGAGCCTCTCGGGTCTGCCCCAGGTCGAGAGCGACCAGATGAACGATCCGACCCTGCTCTCTGCCTACACCAACGCCGGTTCCGTTTCGGCCATCCCCAAGGTGGTCGTGGATTACAACGACACGGTCCATCTGGTCTGGGTCGATGACGGGGACCTGATGGAGAACGGCACCACCAATTTCGATGTCTTCTATCGCAACTGGGACGGCATTCGGTGGAGCCCCATCCGCCAGCTCACAACCGATCTCACCGGCCTGACCACTCCCATCCCCACCATCGCCACCGCCGGCGACCACCTCTACGTGGCCTGGCCCAACTACCCCTCCGACATCGAGTGGACGGTGTCCAGCGACCGGGGGGACTCATGGTCCGAACCGACCAATGTGAGCACCATCGACACCTGGTTGGTCTACAGCCCGGTCCTGGCGGCCTCGGGCACCGACGTCCACCTGGCGTGGCAGGAGGCCGGCGACCACGATGGGGACGGCGACGCGGATTACGACATCATCTACAGATTCTCCGACGACCGGGGAGGGAACTGGAGCACCTCCCAGGTGATATCCGACGGGGCCGCCGACGAGGAGTCGATACTGCCCGACCTGTCCGTGGCGGGCGACGACCTCTACGTGGTCTGGGCCGACAACGGCAGTTACGACGGGGACGGCACCACCGATTTCGACATCCTCCAGCGCCACACCGACGATGGGGGCGCCACCTGGTCCAACATCCGGGTGGTCTCCACCGGCACCGGCGAGGCCGACCAGCCGGCCGTGGCCGCCGACGCTTCCGACGAGGTCCACGTCACATGGCAGGGCTACACCGAACTGAGCCGCGAGTACCGCATCCACTACCGCCATTCGGGCAACGGCGGGGTGACGTGGGACACCGAGCAGACCCTGACCTCGGGACCCGACGACTACCTGCCCGGCCTGCCCGATGTGACCTTCCTGGGCAATCAGGTCTACGTGGCCTGGTACCAGACCGACAACGACACCCAGGAACAGCACATCAAGCTGCGGGTCTCCAGCAACGGCGGCACGACCTTCGGCGGGGCCCAGATAATCGACGAGGAGGGCTTCAGCCTCTTCCGGGCCGACGTGAACGTGGCCCTGGCTCCCGACGGCAGTCTATGGGCCGCCTGGTCCGACCGGGAGCAGAAACACCTGGGCAACAACACCTGGGCCGGCAACGAGCAGGACATCTGGCTGAGGCGCAGCAATGCCGGCGGTTCCACCTGGGACGGGGCCCTGGTGGCCTCCGAGCAGTACTACGAGGCCGACTCGGGCAACATCCACATGACGGTGGACCCGGAGGGCAACTTCTACGCCGTCTACTGGGACGCGGGAGATCATTCGGGCAACGGCAACGATCAGCACATCGACGATGGCGATCTCTTCTTCATCAGGTCCACCAACGGCGGCGCCAACTGGTCGGAACCCTTTGTCATCACCCAGCGGGAGAACGACGGCCGCAACTTCGTCTCCTATCTTTACCCCCCCGACATCGCTGCCGGGTCCGACGGTTCGGTCTACATCGTCTGGCACGAGCGGGGGCTCAACGACAGCATGGCCAACCTGACCTTCCGGCGCTCCACCGACTACGGCGAGAACTGGGAGCCGGTGGAGGTGCTCTACAGCGATCCGGTCCAGAACTACTATCCCCGGGTCGCCGCCGATGGCGACGAGGTCCACATCCTGTGGGAGTACGACGACAACCAGCTCTATCACATCTTCTACATGAGGTCGGAGGACCAGGGTGAGACCTGGACCGAGCGGGAGGAGCTGGACAGCCGCATCTCCGACTCCCTCTCCCTGGAGGCCCGGGACGGCGTGCTGGTGGCCGGATGGGAGAGCTCCGATTCCCTCTACTACACCATCTCGGATGACGGCGGTGAGGAATGGGACGAGGTGGTCAGGTTCCAGGCCGGCGGGTCGGTGGACCAGCCCATGCTGACCTTCGACGACACCTACGTCTACGTGGTCTACCGGGACGACATGGACGATGACAACTACCTGGACGTGGTCATGAGCATCTCCAACGACACCGGGGAGACCTGGGAGGAGCCGGTCATCCTCAGCGCCAGCGACGGCTTCGACCGGTGGTACCCCTCGGTGGACGCCCTCAACGGCCTGGTGGTGGTGGGCTACTTCGCCTACGATCCCGGAGCGGGCCATTACGAGCAGTACGTCATCGGCTCAATGGACGGCGGGCGCGAGTGGGCCGCCGCTGAGCCCATATCGACGGGTCCGGACCAGCAGAACGTTCCCACCACCTCGGCCTGTCCGGCGGCCATCGCCGTGGAGGAGCAGGTGGTGGTGGCCTGGCGCGACTCCCAGCCCCTGAAGAACCAGACCCATGTGGAGATCTGGGGCCGTTCCTCGGACTGGGACAACTACCCCACGGACCCCACCCTCGACCTGGATGGCGGCTCACCTGAATGGACCTACACCGGGGAGCTGAACCGGGGCAGTTCACCTGATGTATGGTCCGGCAGCGGTCTGGTGGACGCCCTCAACGACGCCCTGGATGGCGCCGACACATTCAAGGACGACTACGGGGTGGAGATGGCCAGGGTGGTCCTCAGCGGTGGCTCAGCCGATGGCGGGCGCCTGCTCATCGAGGACATGGTCATCGAGTACGATGTCACCATCACCGTGGAGAACGCGGCCCTGCTCAACTCGTTCTACCGCGCCTCCAACAACTCGGCCAGCAAGGACAAGGACGAGACCGCGCCCATCTTCAACGTGGTGGCCGGTTCCCCCGGAGGGGCCTCCTTCTCCGCGCTGGAGATAGTGACCGCCCATGCCGAACTGGAGCTGAGCACCATCACCGTGGAGGACGAGGGGAGCCTGAAAGAGGGCCAGCCGGTGGAGTTCAGCGTGGAGGTGACCAACGATGGAAACGGTCAGAACCCGGCCGACGTCGAGGTGATCTTCTGGTGGTCCGCAGATGGCAGTGGCGAGCCGGGCCTGGGCAACACCATCGATGACGTGTTCAAGGAGGTCCCCACCGACGGGGCACCGGTGACCTTCGAGGCCACCTGGGATGAGCCCGAAGAGGGCAACGTCTACCTCCACGCCCGCATCGCCGACTCCACGCCCCAGGATGGATCGGGCAACGCCAACGACGAGCAGAAGCAGATAACGGTGGCCCCGGCCACGGTTATCATCGGCGTCGACAAGGTGGAGTTCAGCGACGAGGTGGTGGAGACCGTGGAACTGGAGGTGACCATCACCCTGGAGAACACCGGGGAGAAGGAGGGGAACCTGGACCTGCAGGTCTACCTCGATTCTGACAGCGGCACCCAGATCTACGACGGCACGGGCCTGACGGTCAGCGCCGGCGGCACATTGGATGTTGATTTCGACTGGACGGTGGAACCGGCCGACAAGCTGGTCATCCAGTGGCAGGAGTCGGGAGGCGACACCGAGAGCCACGACTACACCGACCTGGAGGTGCTCAAGCTCCCCGACCTGGAGCTGGTGAACCTCAGCTGGGACCCCGAGGTGGTGGCCGACAACACCGAGGTGACCTTCTCGCTGACCTGGCGCAACAACGGCGACATCGACGTCTCGGCCAACGTCCAGCTCGACCTGATCAAGTCGGGAGAGCAGGACCTGGTGAAGATGACCGGCCGGGAGGACCTGCTGGGAGGCGAGGAACGCACCTTCACCATGACCTACACCTTCAGGTCCCTGGGAGGCAAGTTCGACCCCCTTACCGGCGATTACTCCCTGAAGGCCTCGGTCCACACCCTGGACCCCCTGGAGGGGCAGTACTCGGGACTGTGGGACCAGGGGTCCTTCAACTTCATCGACGATTCCAATGTCCTCTCGGTGGCCGCCCCGCCCGAGCTGGAGGTGATGGAGGTCTACCTGCCCGCCTCGGTGAAGGAGAACAGCCAGATCGATGTGGAGGTGGAGATGCGCAACACCGGTGATTCGGCGGCCGACTTCACCCTCCAGCTCTTCGTCTTCCTGGAGGGCAAGACCGCCACCACGCCCCTGGTCAGCGAGGACTTCACCATCGACGAAGGTTCCATCGAGACCTTCACCCTGACCTACGATGTGCCCGAGGACCAGGTGGGCAAGTACGTCTTCAAGGCGGTGGCCACCAACGTCCAACCGGGTGAGATAGGCTCCAACCCCGAGGCCGACAACGAGGCCGAGGCAACCATCAGCATCTCGGGCACCATCGAGGGCGGCGACGATGACGACGGGGATTTCCCCATCGCCCTGGTGGGCGGGGCCATCACGCTCATGCTCGTCGGCCTGGGGGCCCTGGGCTTCTTCCTGATGCGCTCGAGCAAGAGCGATGAGGCAGAGGATCAGCCTCCCGCTCCCGCACCGGCACCGACACCCGGTACCGAAGCAGGCGCTGCCGCGGGAGCGACCGGAGCCCCCGCCGCGGCCCCAACGCCGCCCCCTTCGCCGGAAGCGCCAGCGCCAGCCCCCGCGGCCGCCCCCCCGGGCGAGGCCCAGCAACCACCCTCGACGCCGCCACCGGCCGGGGCCGTGAACGTGACCTGCCCCAAATGCTCCACCAAGGTCCTGGTGAGCGATACCACCCGCCCCATCACCGTGGGCTGCACCAGCTGCAACGCCCAGCTGAGGCTGGAGAAGTAGGCCCCACACCCCTTCAACCCTCCCACCCCCCAGGCTCGCTCCTGATAAGCTGGCCCCAGGCCTTAATAGCCAAGTGGTCAATCACAGTTCCATGGCTGTCAGGACCACCCAGGCACCCAGTGGCCCCGGCCCGGGCCGGGAGAGCGAAGGGCAAGGGAACCGAACCAACGGATATCTGTCCCAGGTGGTCAGAGGGGCCGTGCTGTTCCTGGGTCTGGGCCTGGCCCTTGTCCTGGCATTGCTGTTCATCTGGTCCTCTCCGGCCAGCGGGGAGACCTGGTTCGTGGCCCCCGACGGGTCGGGCAACTACCTCAATCTGACGGCGGCCCTGGCCGACACCGACCATGTGGAGGCCGGCGACATCGTCCGGGTGGCACCGGGACTCTACAACGACTCGGTGGTGGTCAACCGCACCCTCTCCATCATCGGCCAGGGGGCTCCCGGCGAGGTGATCATCAACGGCAGTGGTGCCGGCAACACCATTCGGGTGACCGCCGACAGCACCGTTCTGGCCAACCTGACGATCAGGGGCGGTCGGCTGGAATGGCCCTACGCCGCCATCCACGTCCACGAGGCCGAGGGGGTCGAGCTGACCCATCTGGACCTGAACGGGAGCCATGTGGGGCTCTACCTGGAGGGCACCACCGGAGCCGTGGTGACCGATATCCTGAGCCATGGCAACCAGCACGGCGCCTGGCTGCTCCAGGCCAACGGGACCCGCCTCGAGGGGAGCCGTTTCAAAGACAATGCCCAGTACGGCCTGGTGCTCCAGGGGTCACGGGACACCGATCACCGGGAGGTCATCAGCACGGACCAGGTGCAGGACCTGCGGCTGAGCGGGGCCAACACTCACGACACTGCGTGGAACTGCTCTTTCGATACCGTGGTCTTCGTTGAGGGCGAAGGCTCCCTGACCCGGACCAATCACCTTCGGCTGAGGGTCGCCGATTACCTGGGACGGCCGCTCAAGGGGGTGGAGCTCAATCTCACCGCCGGTTCGACCCCCATCTACCGCACCCCCGAATACGGCGGCATCCAGCTCGTCAGCGACGGGGAGGGAACCTTCACCGAGTGGCTCCTGACCTACGCCAATCTCACCGCGGGGGCCTCCGACACCCTGGGCCCGCTGGAGGTGGAAATGCTCACCCCCGATCAGTGGCGCCCCAAGCGCACCCTCAATCTGAGCCATCCCCTCTCCCTGACCTTCCATCAACCCGACCAGCCGCCCCTCATCGAGGACCTCGCTCCGGCCAACAACACCCAGCAAAGGGCAGGCGTCGAACTGACCTGGTCGGGCAGGGGTCCCGAGGAGCCCGGGGTCAACTTCACCCTGTGGTACCGCGTCGACGACGGCGTCTGGCAGAAGAACGTCACCGGCAACGGCACCACATTCCGGCTGGGCGGCACGGCGGTGGGTTCCAACGTCAGCTGGAAGGTGGAGGCCCACGATGGCAACCTGACCTCCATGTCCGAGGTCCGCAACTACATTGTCAACGGCCCGCCCACCATCGAATTGCTGGGGCCGGAGAACGACCTGCGCCTCCTGGTGGGGCCGCCGGTGCTCAACTGGACCGCCACCGACAACGATTCGGCCGTCCTGACCTACGCGGTCTACTACGGCGAGGAGGGCTCTCCGATGGTCCTGGCGGCGTCTGGCCTGGACCGGACCTACTACGTCCTGGACCGGGTGGACGAGGGGGGCAATTACACCTGGAAGGTGGAGGTGGACGATGGTCTGGGAGCGGTGACCTCCGCGGTGGGCCGGTTCTCCCTCAACGATCCTCCCACGGCCCACATCGAGGCCATGGAGACCCTGGTCCTGTGGCCCAGCAATATCAGCCTCCAGGGTCATGGCACCGACGACGGCACCGTCGTGGCCCATCAGTGGCGGGTGCAGGAGATGGGCGTGGTGGCCAACGCCTCCTCGACCATCCTGGACAACCTCACCTGGGGTTCCCACATCATCGAGTACCGGGTCCAGGACGGGGAGGGGCTATGGTCGGATTGGGCTCAGGTGATCGTGAAGCTCTACACCCCGCCAGAGGCCGAGGCCGGTGCAGACACCACCGGCAAGGTGGGGCAATCGGTCTTCTTCGACGCCTCCGGCTCCATAGATGTGGATGGCGAGATCGTCCTGTACGAATGGGATTTCGAGGGCGATGGCAGTTTCGAACTGGCGGTCCAGGTACCGCTGATAACCAACACCTACCATGCCAAGGGCCCCTATCAGGCGGTGCTGAGGGTCACCGACAACGACGGTCACATGGCCACCGACGCCCTGGTCGTCACCATCGAGGGCGGCACCACCGGCACCAACGGCGACACCGATGACGACGACGGGTTCCTGCCCGGTTTCGGGGCTCTGATCACCCTGGTCGTCCTTACAGGTCTGGCCATCCTATCGATTGTAAGGTCTCGACCCCGCTGAGTCTTTAAATACACTCCGTCGTGAATCGGAGATAACCACATAACCTTTTAACCAATAAGTTGCATGCTTTGAACAAGGATTCATTGCCATGGCCCAGAACAACCCCTCCTCTCATCGGTTGGCCCGCGACGAGGACGGTGCCGAGACCGTGATCTCCACCGTGCTGCTCCTGGGCATCATGATCACCGTTTCAGGGGCCATGCTGGCCTGGGGCATTCCCATGATCCAGCGCAACGAGGCCCTGGCCTCCTACTCGGCCACCCTGGGCAGTTTCGAGGGGCTGGAGGCTCAGCTGGAGGTGGTGGTGGCCCAGGGCGAGGGCGCCTCCCGCACCGCGGCGGTATCCTCCTCGGCGGGGGTGATCAACCTCAACGGCAAGAGCGACATGTGGCTGATGATCTGGACCTACGTCGACTGGGCCGAGCTGACGTTCAGGGAGTTCGAGAAGGACCAGACCGGTTTCCTGGTCCAGGACCTTTCGCGACCCCTGGGTTCGCCCCCCAAGAACTGGCAGGTCACCGTCAACTGGTCCGAGAACGGCACCTCCGCCACCAAGGGGCTCGTCGGCACGCGGGTGGATTTCGGAGTGGTCCTGGAACCCCCGCTCACCGGAACGGTCCACGCCGGCAACGGGACCGCGGTGGGTGGTTTCAAGTGGTTCGAGACCGACGCCGTCAAGTACCGCTACCCCAGCGTGGGCGGCACCTACAGCATCCACATGGCCAACGGCGGCCTGGTGGTGCGGGAGCCTGGCATCAACCCCCGAGTGGCCAACGGCCCCATGATCCTGAGCCAGGACGACGAGGACGGCAAGAGCTCATACCTGGTCAACCTGGTGGCCCTGAACAGCACCGATGCCCCCTTCAACGCCGTGACCGCGGGCAACTTCTACATCTCCATGACCAACCAGGGCTCCCAGCTCTACATGCCCGATCCCATCCACTCCCTGAAGTTCCAGTTCCTGGGACAGGGACGCAAGGGCTGGCTGGCCTATTTCCGCTCCAATGAGGGCTTCCTGGCCTCCAACACCGCCGACGAGGTGGGTTACACCCAGGACGAGCCCTTCCAGCTTTCCATTATCGAGACCGAAGTGAAGATCAGGCTGGGATTCCGATGAGAGGGCTCCCAGGTCATCCGATCCGGTCCGGCACCCCGGTCCGTGAACCTCGCCGCCTCCCCGATCACCTCCCCGATCGCCTCCCCGATCGCCTCCCCCATGATGAGGAGGGTTCGGCCGAGATATCCTATGTCTGGACCGTGTTCCTGTCGTCGATGATCCTGACGTCGGTGATGATATCGCTGACCCAGGCCGTGGACTCCACCGATGTGGCCCACGGGCAGGCCGAGGTGGACGAGGTGGCCGCCAGGGTGGTCTACGGCATCAACACCGTCCTGGAACTGTCCCGCAAGTATCCCGAGGTCGCCCATGAGCAGAGGGTCGACTTCCCCAAGAGCGGCGTCTCCTTCGTGGTCCTGGGCCTCGAGGACCGCATCGTGGTCAGACAGACGCGGAATAACGGTGCCAGCGTCGAAATGGTAATATATAACGATCAAGGTAGTGTAATATCAGGTAAGGTCCGCTCATCGACCCCTTACTTGATCATAGACTATCAGCCCGGGTCTAACACGATCCAACTCAGGGCTCCCTTTGAGGGTGTGTGACCTTGAAGGTGTAACACATGGCAGCCACAGAAGAATCCATTGAAGAGATGTACGACGACGGCTTCGGCGTTCTTGAGCCGATGGACGAGCCCGGGGCGACCCCCGACGCTCCCCTGGACAAGAAGGCCCAGAAGCGGTTGGAGAAAGAAAGGAAGAAGCAGGAGAAACTGGCCCGCAAGCAGGCCGCGGCCCAGGCTCGCGGCGAGGCCGCCTCCACCGCCGCCCAGTCGCAGATGGCCATGGCGGACATCGAGCTGGGGGAACAGTTCGAGGAGCTGGACACCTACGCGGTCACGGCTCCCTTCTCCTACGTGCGCATCCTCTTCGACAAGCGTGACTACTCCCGTCTCTACTACGTCGTGGAACCGGAGATCTCCCCTGCAGAACAGGACGATCTGAACCAGATCATGGACGTGCTCATCCGGGCCTTCAACATCTCCAAGGAGAACCTGGAGGAGGAGCAGGAGGATTTCCTCGTCGAGGCCACCGCGGACATCATCAACGCTTACAATCTCTCGGTGAAGAACTCCAATGCCGACAAGATCCACTACTACATCAAGCGTGACCTGCTGGGCTACGGCAAGATGGACGTCATGATGAACGACCCCAACATCGAGGACGTATCGTGTGACGGTCCCGGGGTGGAGCTCTATGTTTACCACCGGCGTTACGAATCGATGCGGACCAACATCATCTGGACCGACGAGCTGGAGCTGGAGCAGTACATCATCCGGCTGGCCCAGCGCTGTGGCAAGCACATCTCGGTGGCCGAGCCCCTGCTCGACTCCACCTTGATGGACGGTTCCCGTATCGTCATGACCCTGGGACGTGAGATCTCCACACGGGGTTCGACATTCACCATCCGGCGTTTCAGGGACGAGCCCTTCACCCCCGTGGACCTGCTGGAGTACAAGACCTTCAACGCGATGCAGATCGCCTTCCTCTGGCTCTCGATGCAGTACGGCATGTCCATGCTGTTCGTGGGCGGCACGGCCTCGGGCAAGACCACCTCCCTCAACGCCTGCGCGCTCTTCATGCCCTGGCAGCACAAGATAGTGTCCATCGAGGAGACCCGGGAGCTGAACCTGCCCCACCCCAACTGGATCCCCGGCGTGACCCGTCAGGGCTTCGGCGGTGAGGCTGGCGCCGGGGGCAAGACCCTGGGCGAGGTGGACATGTACGACCTGCTCCGGGCCGCTCTCCGTGAGCGTCCCGAATACATCATCGTGGGTGAGATCCGAGGTGCCGAGGCCTACGTGCTGTTCCAGGCCATGGCCACCGGGCACACCACCTATTCAACCTTCCACGCCGACTCCGTCCAATCCCTGGTCCACCGTCTGGAGAACAAGCCCATCGACACCCCCAGGGTGATGATCCCGGCCCTGGACGCCATCTCCATCCAGGTCCAGACCCGGGTGGGCGGCAAGCGGGTCCGACGGGCCAAGACCATCGTCGAGATCATCGGCATCGACCCCAACTCCAAGGAGCTGCTCACCAACGAGGTCTTCCGGTGGGTCCCGGCCCGGGACGAGATGGAGTTCTCGGGCAAGTCCTACATGCTCGAGAAGATCATGATGAAGGCCAACCTGAACCGGGTCGAGGTGATGGACGAGCTGAAGCGGCGTCAACTGGTCATCGAGTGGACGGTGAAGAAGAACATCCGCTACTACCAGGACTTCGCCAAGGTCATCGCCGAGTACTACGCCCACCCCGAGGAGGTCATGCGTCAGGTCTACGCCGACATGCAGACCTCCACCCGCAAGGTCAAGGCCCGGCGGCGCAAGGTGGGCGAATCAAGGGTCATCGGCGCCCCCGGCCAGGCCGGTTTCGACGAGACGGCGGCCGTCTCGGACCTGGAGAGCCTGCTGCCCCCCGACGCCAACAAACTGGCCAAGATGCGGGAGGTGGAAGCGGCCCGGATCCAGAAGATGGATGAGAAGATCAAGAACATGACCGATCCCACCAAGCAGGCCCAGGCCCGGCAAAAGGAGGAGGTGACCCGCTCCAACAAGCAGGAGCAGATGGAGTCCTTCCTGCTCAAGGCCCAGGCCCGCGCCTCCCAGAAAGGGTTCAGCGGTCTGGCGGGTCTCAAGGAGCAGATGGCCTCCCTGGGCCTGGACCTGGGGGATGTGACCTACCTGGATGGCAATTCGGTCCTGAAGTTCCACAACCTGTTCAACGCCGAGATCAAGAAGCGGACCCAGTACGACGAGAAGATGGCCAAGAACCCCGACCCGACCAAGCAATCCAACATGCGGGCCAAGGAGCAGGACCGCAAGGCCAAGTTCGAGCTCCAGATGCAGCAGCAGGTGGCCAAGGCCCTTGAGAAGGTCCAGAAGCAGATGGCCAAGGCAGGTACCTGAGGGAGGTGACAAACATGGTCGAAGAGGTCAAGAAAGGTATCCCGGTGGGAATGACCTCCATCTCCAACTACCTCTTCGGCGGCCTGGGCGTGCGCCTGGCCCGGGACAACTATGACCTGCAAAGCCAGCTGCTCAAATCCCATTCCAACATGATGCCGGCCACCTACATCGCCTACTCGGCCCTGATCACCACCATCGTCTGGCTCATCACCATCATGATCAGCCTGGTGGTGGCCTTCGTGGTGATGCCGGTGATGGAACAGAACGAGATCGGCGTAGACGATGATACTAAACAGCCCATCTACTGGGAGCAACCGGGCTTGACCATTGCCGGCGCCAAGATACCCCTCAGCATCCTGCTGGTGCTCTTCTGCTTCTTTGCGGTACCGGTGCTCATCTGGAAGTTGATGATGAAACTGCCCGGTATCACGGTGGCGACCATGGCGCCCAAGATAGATCGGAAACTGCCCTACGCGGCCACTTTCGTGGCGGCCATGGCGGCGGCCAACGCCACCCCCGACAAGATCTTCAAGGCCCTGGCCAAGCAGGAGGCGGTCTATGGACTGGTATCCCACGAGGCCACCCTGATCTATCGCGACCTGAACTACCTGGGCAAGGACCTGGTGTCGACCCTGAAGATGTCGGTGGAACGGGCCCCCTCGGACAAGCTGGCCGAGTTCTTCCAGGGCATCGTGGGCACCATCACGGCCGGCGGCAACCTGAAGCTCTACTTCCTGAACCGGGCGGAATACTACTCGGAGGAGAACCGGGTCCGGGTCAAGATGATCATTGACACCCTGGCCCTCTTCGCCGAGTCCTACGTGGTGGCGGCTGTGGCCATGCCCATCTTCCTGATGATCATCATGGTCATCACCCTGTGGGTCCAGACCTCGGGCTTCACCATGGACAAGACCATGCTCTATCTCATCGTCTTCGCCATGCTGCCCCTGATGCAGACCTCCTATTCGGCACTGTTCTACATGTATTCCAAGGATGTGGGCGCATGAGCCGGCTCACCAAGCGCAAGTGGCTGGATACCAAGGGCAAGAAACGCCCCATGGTCACCAAGTACTCCACGGTCCGCACCTGGCAGCTCATCGGCAAGGGCAAGATCGACTACAACCCCCTGATCATGGTGGTCCTCAGTTCCATCATCGCTGGTATCTTCATCATGCTGGCCATCCTGGCCAATCGGGAGGACCAGCTTACCGATGTGGAGGACTACGACAAGGATTTCAGGGTGAATGAACCCTCTTACTACAACGATGGTAAGTACAGTTTCCAGCTGGGTCTGTTCGAGGGTGGTCTACCCGGCAAGAACGAGAGCCAGGACGCGGATGACCAAACCAGCGATTACGAGGGCGAGCAGGTGGCCAATCCGATAGCCTATTATCGGGGCTATCCCGAGATATCGGCCATCGACTACATCGTCTTCTCCATCCTGGGTTTCATGCTGCCCATCGCCTTCTATGGCAAATACAAGGCCGAGAGCAAGGACCGCATCGAGCAGAAGTTCCCCGATTTCCTGCGGGACCTGGCCGAGTTCTGGAAGGGTGGTCTCTCCATGACCGTGGCCGTCGAGACCCTGTCCAAGGGCGAGTACGGCTTCCTCAACGAGGAGGTGAACAAGATGGCCACCCAGATCAGCTGGGGGGTCTCTTTCGGCGAGGTCCTGGAGATGTTCACCGAACGGGTGGATTCCCAGATCGTCAGGCAGGCCATCTCCATGGTGGACGAGGCCAACAAGGCCGGAGGACGGATCTCGGACATCCTGCTGGCCGCCTCCTACGACGCCAAGGAGATCAAATCCCTCCAGATGGAGCGGACCCTCAATGTGGGCAGTTACGTGGCCGTCATCTACACCTCCTTCATGGTCTACCTCATCATCATCATCATCCTGGCCTTCACCTTCGTCCCCGCCATCGCCGAATCTTCGGCCGAGACCCAAGCCTCCGGGGACCAGGGGGGCAACATCGGCAACATGCAGATCACCCGGCTGGACCCCATCTGGATCGCGACCATCTTCTTCTGGTCCATAGTCATCCAGGCGGTGGGCAACGGCATGGCCGCCGGTTTCATGAAGACCGGTGAGGTCTATGGTGGACTTTTACAGGCCAGTTACCTGCTCACCCTGAGCTGGGCAATGTACGAAATGCTGGGCATCCAGACCTCCCTCCACGGTGCCGTGTAGATCGTTGATGGGCCCCATGAACACCAAAGCCCAGATGCATGTCCTCGAGGTCATGCTGACGGCGGTCCTGTTCACCTCGGCCATGAACGTGGCCATCGACGTGCTGCCGGTGGCGAACCAGGACACCTCCGGCCCCATCCAGCTGGAGCTCCTGGGCCGGGATATCCTCGAGGTGGCCGACGGGATGGTCCCGGCCAACGCCACCATCGCGGCCAATTACGGCAACTCCACGCTGAAGTGGTGGCTGCTGGAACCGAAATGGGAGAATGTATCGGCCTACCTGAACGACACCCTGCTGCCCTCGATGGCCTACGAGCTTGAGCTGGCCAGGGGGGAAGAGGTCCTGGCGACCCTGGAGTACTCGCCCCAGCTGGGCGATGTGGTCATCGTGGAGCGGATGCTATTCCATCAGGGCGAGGTCTACCAGGTCCAGCTCTCGCTGTGGTTCGGTCCCCGGGGTGGTGCCACATGAAGCGCCGCCCAGGCCGCCCAGGCCGCCCAGGCCGTTCAGGTCCGTGGAACGGGATGGCGGGTGAGGTGGCCGACGACCAGAGGGGCCAGTTGATGCTGGCCACCGGCCTGGCCATCTGCCTGACCCTGATAGCCATCGGCACCGACCTGGCCCAGAACCAGCCCCCGGGCAACCAGAACACAAAGACCAGCTCCCTGGGCTACCACATGGTCAACCTGGAGCGGGAGTTCCCCCTGGCCCTGGAGTACCGCATCTCCCACAACTACCTGCACCAGGGCGCCGGCGAGGAGACGGTGCGCGAGCTGTTCTCCCAGACCCGGGTCCCGTTCCAGCGGGGTCTGCTGGGCCAGGGCCTAGCCTGCACCATCGAGCTGGACAGCATCACGCTGGTGGGTCCCTCCCGGTACCATATCGAATGGACCTACCTCCTCACCGACGACCGGGGCCAGATATCCCTGTCCGACGATCTCACCTACACCCTGACGGCCACCGACGTGTGGTGGAACACCGACTTCCCCATGCGCTACGGCCTGGAGGTGGCCCTGCCCAACCCCGAGCGGGCGGCGCCCCTGTCCACCACGGTGAACTTCACCGCGCTCCTGGACCGCCTGGGCGAGACGGGCCGCTTTGACCGGGACTCCCTGCGGGTGGTGGCCCAAGGGGGCGCGGCCAACCAGTCCCTGGATGTGGCCGCCGGCTTCCTGCCGGCCCAGGATTACAGCGCCCTGGACAACGCCGTGGGCCAGGTGGTATGGGCCAACGAGCCCGGCTACACCCGCTACTACCTCTACTTCGATGTCATCCACACCCCAGAACCGGTGCGGGCGGGTCCCAAGGGCGGGGGCCTGAGGGTCAACGCCACCGGATGGGTCACCCAGAACGCCTTCAACTGGCAGTGGGAGGTGGTGAACAACTCCCATCTGCGCATCTACCAGTACTCCGCCGTGGACCAGGGTTCGGGCGGCTGGCTCGTCCTGGACCAGCAGGCCAACTGGACCACCTTCACGGTCCAGGAGACCACCGACGGCGCGGTGGTCTTTGATGTGGTGAACGGGGGCCTGACCCGCCGCTACACCGTCTGGGCCGGTTCGCCGGTGGTGGCCTGGGAGGACCTGGCGGGCAGTGACGGTCGGGACACGGGTCCGCGGACCAAGAGCTTCGGTGACCTCACCAACGGGTCCCGGGACGGCTACAGCTACTCGATCCAGTATCGGACGGGAGCCTTCATGGCCACCATCGTGCCCTCGGCGGCCTCCATCAACCTCACCTCCGGCGGCGGCCTGATGACCCTGGCCAGCAACGCCACCAGCGGCTATCTGGTGTTCGGATACCAGGGGAGCCTGGCCGGTACCCAGGTGGCAGAGCATGTGGCCAATCTGGTCAATGTGCAGTTCACCGAGGTGGGCGCCCACCGGCTGGGAAGTTGAGGTCACCCGGCACTCGGCTCCATCGATGTTGGGCTCTGGCGGGCGGTCAGAATTGCCTCCTCTTGCTTGCCTCCTCTTGCTATGGCTGAAGTTGAAGAAGGAGGATGAAATTGAAGAGGGATGGTGGAGAACGATGGTAGTGGAGATCGAGATCGAAGGTTCGAGTTGCAGAATACTGGATGGGATGCTGGATGGGATGGAGGCTCTGGCTCACCGGGACATCTGCAAGGGTCGACCTGATGCAATGAAGTTACAGGTCAGGGGTCACGGGGCAGGGGGGTTGGAAATGGGGAACCGATTCACTGGCCGGGCATGATGATGTCATCGCCGCCCATGGGTTCTGGCTCGGGTTCCTCGTCCTCCTCCTCAAGCTCTTCCTCCTCGTCCTCCTCTTCGGGCTCATCCTCTTCTTCTTCCTCCTCCATCAGCTCATCCTCTTCTTCCTCCTCCTCATCGGCGGAGTCGAAGGGTGATGGGGGTGGCGGGGAGCCGGGTGAGGGCGCTGGAGGATAGTAGCCGTCGTCCTCCTCTTCCTCGTAATCATCGTCGTACTCGTCCTTGGGCTTGACGATGGCATCCTTGAACAGGTACATCCCGCCCACCATGCGGTTCCACAGCAGGAGGACCGCCAGGATGATGAGCACGATGATCATGATGAAGAGGCCCAGGGTCAGGTAGACGCCCCACTTGTCCTGGTTGTCAAGGGAGCCGTACCAGCCGATGATGGCCAGGAAGAAGCCGATGAAGAGCACCGCCCCCATGGCCAGGACGAACCAGGTGTGGGTGTCGGTGGTGCCGCTCATGAGCTTGGAGGCCATGGACTCCCGCTCCTCGGGCTCGTCGGTGAAGATGGGCTGGGACTCATCCTCATCATCCTCGGGGTAGTCCTCTGACATACCGTCATCCTCATCTTCGGGCATCTCCTCGGAAGGGTCCTCGGAACCATCCTCCATCATCTCGTCGGAGGGTCCTTCGGGCATATCTTCTGGAAGGTCTTCTTCTTCATCGGGGAGGGAATCGTCTTTGTCGACCATCTCGGCCACCGTTGGCTATCCAATAAGACAGCAGGTTATAGCCTTTGTGGGCCGCCTGTCCTTTTTATAAGGTCTGAGCTGGCCCGGGCCCATCGAGGATATCGTGCTTGCAGTGTAAGAGATCACCACAGAGACACAGAGCACACAGAGTGTTCACCGAGAATTAACTCTGTGTCGTCTCTGTGCTCTCGGTGTCTCTGTGGTTGAAATATTCAATCCAGCAACGCCACGATGTAGATGTAGCGGAGGGGGGCGTCGCCGGTGTTGTGGATGTCGTGGGGCGTCTCGGGAGGCACGTAGGCCGCCCTGCCAGCGGAGAGGGCCAGGACGCGCCCGCCTGACCCTGCCTCCTCACCATCTGATGACTCCGGCAACAGCAGTTCACCCTCGCCGGCCAGGACGACGACGAGTTCCTCGCGACGGTGGGTGACGTGGAGACCGACGGAGCCGCCGGGCGCCAGCTCCACCACCCGGGACTTGAAGCGCACAGAATCGGGCGGCCCTGTTACCAGCGTGGGCTCCGAGAGGTCGATGACGCGGGCTTCCCTTGTCTGGCTATCAGCAGGAGGCTTTTGCTCTGTCTCGGCATGATGCCCATCGTGATGCGGTGGAGGCATGGGCGAGGCACCCGTTCGGATGGTTATAGCCTTTGGTCGGTCCCCTTCGTCTTCCTCACCACCCTTCTCCCGACCCAAAGGGAGTGGGCAAGGTTTATTAGGTTATAACGTTATAACATAACCATGGCCACGGTCATCGATACCAAGCTCCGCCGGGTCGGCAACTCCATGGGCGTCATCATCCCCAGCGAGGTGATCGAATCCCAGGGCTACCGGCTGGGCGACACCATCCCCATCGCCCTGCCCCCGGCCTCGATGACCGACCGCAACCGGAGGCTCAGGGAGCTGGCCGGAACCTTCAAGAACAGAGCGTCGTTCGTCCGCGAGAAGAAGGATAGATACTGATGTTCCTTGACACATCGGTCCTGGTCGAACTGCTCATCAACGACGCCACGTCCGGGCGGTTCAAGGCCATCTACGACCATATCGAGAGCGAGCCAGCATTCATCTCCACGGTGCAGATAGCGGAGCTGGCCGACTGGTGCCTGGCCAACCACATCGACCCGGCCGAGGCCCTGGACCTGATCGGACAGATTGCCGAGCTGACGCCCATGGACGAGTCCACCCTGATCACCGCCGCCAGACTCAAGCGCGAGATGCGCACCCAGGGAGCGGCCAAGTTCAGCCTGATGGACGGCATCATCCTGGCCAGCGCCAGGGCCATGAACGAACAACTGCTGACATTCGACTCCGACTTCAGACCGGCCGAGGATGTCATCGTGCTGGATTGATCTGTTCCAACGACAGCCTGCCCCGGCCTATGCCTGTGCCTGCGCCTGTAGCAGGGTTTCCACCACCCAAGCATTAACTACACCGCCCCTCCTTGCCCCATGATGGACCCGGCGAACACCATCAGGGGACTCATCTTCCTCACAGCGGCCCTATTAGTGCTGGCCTTCCCCGAGCAGTTGGCCGACTGGCAGGACCGGACGATGGAGAGGTTCCTGGGCCAGGCGACCGACAGAGCGACCAGGGAGAAGCGGCTCAGGACAAACCGACTCACCGCCTTCATCTTCCTTGTCATCGCCGCCTGCTTCTTCGCCTATGCCTCCTGGGGTTAGGGAAGCTTGGGTGCCTGGGGATGGTCGAGGGAGTAGCTAAAGGCAAGGAGGCTTGGTCAAGTCGACTGCTCGTCAGTATGAACGGACCACAATCCTAAATAGCCACAGACAAGGCCATTGGCATAGAACGGGTGACACCCATGAAGACAATGACCTGCAGACAGCTCGGAGGCGCCTGCGATATCGAGTTCCAGGCCGGCACCTTCGATGAGCTGGCGGAGCTGAGCAAGGCCCACGGCATGGAGATGTTCATGAGCGATGACCAGGCCCACAAGAAGGTGATGGACGAGATGATGGAGCTGATGGCCGACGCGAAAGCCATGGACGATTGGTTCGAGACCAAGCGCAGGGAGTTCGAGGCCCTGCCTGAGGACAACTGACGACCGGCGTCAACCGGACCCTTCCATCGTCATCCTCTCCTTATCCCCCCATCATCCTCTCCTCCTCCTCTCCTCATCCCCTCATCCGACCTATACGTTCCCTATACGTTCTGCATACGTTTTCTATACGTTCTGTATACGTTTTGTATACGCTGGGTACACGGTAGGTAAACGGTAGACAAACGCTATCTACACGATTGGTATACGTTGGTAATTACATTCAACAGAGAGCTTTAGCTTGGTAACAGGTCCAGGAAAAGCGGGAACAGGCAGGGGCGGGCAGGCAACCGGCAAGCAGGCAGGCACCGGGCCGCGAGAGCCCAGGCTGGTCGGTTATCGATCATGGGAGATCGACGACGTGCAAAGCCCACTCTAGTGCCAACTATGCTCCGCCCTTACACACGCCTTATATCGTAGGAGGTGATCCATCCGCAGGTTCCCCTACGGATACCTTGTTACG
>CAYLMJ010000024.1:0-34022 GCA_964384995.1 uncultured archaeon
CATGGACCGTCTCGACGAACTGGAATCCAAGAGCATCCACATCATCAGAGAAGCCTACCGCAAGTTCAAGCCCATGGCCATCCTCTGGTCGGTGGGCAAGGACTCCACCTGCCTGCTGTGGCTTGCCAGGAAAGCCTTCTTCGGCAAATTACCATTCCCTGCAGTACACATCGACACCGGCCAGAAGTTCAAACAAATGATCGAGTTCCGCGACCACTACGCCAAGGAGTGGGACCTGAACCTCATCGTGGGAAGAAACGAGGAGGCGATAGCCGAAGGCTGGGGTCCCGACATGGGCGACCGCTGGGAGAAGCTGGACTGCTGCACCAAGCTCAAGACCGACGGCCTCAAGCAGACCATCGACAAGCACGGCTTCAAAGCCCTACTTGTAGGCATCCGAAGGGACGAGCACGGCATCCGAGCCAAGGAGCGCGTCTTCTCACCGCGGGACTACAACTTCAGCTGGGACTACAAGAACCAGCCCCCCGAGCTCTGGGACCAGTACAAATCCAAGCAGGCGGAGGAGGACCACATCCGCATCCACCCCCTGCTCCACTGGACCGAGGAGGACATCTGGGACTACATCCAGCGCGAGGACATCCCCAGCGTCCCATTGTACTTCGCCAAGGAAGGCCAGCGCTACCGCTCCCTGGGCTGTGAATGTTGCTGTGGCCCCATCCCCTCCAACGCCGCCACAATCGAGGAGGTCGTAGCCGAACTGAAGACCACCGACACATCGGAACGAGCAGGAAGGGCCCAGGACAAGGAGCAGGCCTACATGATGCAGAAGCTCCGCTCCCTGGGGTACATGTAGAAGGGAGGGAGTGGAAATGACAGCCCCTTCTGAAAGACATCCCCAAGCATATGGTATCCGATCCCAACCCCTCACGAGCCCAATGGAGGGACCATCATGACCGAGCAGATGAAGTTCGTCATCGTGGGCCATGTCGACCACGGCAAGTCCACCCTTATTGGCCGCCTCTTCTACGACACCGGCTCCCTGTCACCGGAGAAGCTGGCCGAGCTGGAGCGCACCAGCAAGGAGCTGGGCCGCGACCTTGAGTTCGGCTTCGTCATGGACCACCTGGAGGAGGAGCGCCGCCAAGGCATCACCATCGACACCGCCCAGACCTTCTTTCGCACCGACAAGCGGGAGTACCTCATCATCGACGCCCCGGGCCATGTGGAGTTCACCCGCAACATGATCACCGGCGCCTCCCAGGCCGAGGCCGCCGTGCTGATAGTCGATGCCCAGGAGGGAGTGCGGGAGCAGACCCGCCGCCACGCCTACATCCTGAGCCTCCTGGGATTGAAGCAGCTCATCGTCCTCATCAACAAGATGGATCTGATGGGCTTTCAACAGGAGCGCTTCGACGAGGTGGTGGCTCAACTGGACCCCTTGCTGAAGGACCTCAGGCTCGACCCCACCTACACCATCCCCCTGTCGGCCAAGGAGGGCGACAACCTGGCCAACCGCTCCCAACAAATGCCATGGTACCAGGGCCCCACACTATTGGAGGCACTCGACACCTTCACCACCAATCCCCGACCGGTGGAAAAGCCCATGCGCCTCCCCATCCAGGATGTCTACAAGGTTGACGACAAGCGCATCCTCGTGGGCCGCCTTGAGACCGGCAGGCTTCAGAAGGGCCAGAAGGTGATCTTCCTTCCCGACAACGCCCCCACCACCATCGAAACCGTGGAACTCTTCCAGCAGCAACTGAAGGAGGCCCAGGCGGGCCAGAGCATCGGCGTAACCCTCTCAGACCCCCTCTTCATCGAACGGGGCACCGTGGCCTGCGACCCCGACGAACCACCCACCTCCACCGACACCATCACCGCCCGCGTCTTCTGGCTGGCCAAGCAGGGCTACCAGAAAGGCGACCCCATAACCTTGCAGCTGGCCACCCAGGAGGTGGAGTGCACCCTGGATCAGATCCACGAGCGCACCGACTCCAACACCCTGAAGGTCATCGACACAGATGCCGACCACCTGGAGGTCAACGACATCGGCCTGGTCACCATCAAGACCCGCTCGCCGGTGGTCGTTGAGGACTTCAACCGGATGGAGGAGCTGGGCCGCTTCGTGCTGGTCAAGGGCATGGACACCTGCGCCGGCGGCATCGTGACCCTCGACGCCATAGGCTGACCGGTCCCCAGCACCATCCTTTGGAACTCTTCTTTCGGAAAAAGATCACCTCCATCTTGGTCCATCTCACAATCTCACCCTCTCTCCGCCTCACCCCTTCCCTTTAAAAGGCCGATAGCTTGGACCTTCCCCTTCCCGGGACCGATATCATGACCCCCGAACATCCCCAGCCTCGCTCGCTCATCCCCTACGAAAAAGAGGTCGCAAGACTGAAGGAGGAGACCCTTGAGCTCACCTCACTGGACCTGTCCCCCCATCAGGTCTGCGACCTGGAGCTTCTGCTCAATGGCGCCTTCAGCCCCCTGAACGGCTACCTTGGCCAGGAGGATTTCGATTCGGTCTGCAACAACATGCGGCTTTCAGATGGGAGCCTCTGGCCCATCCCCATCTCCCTCGATATCCCCGAAGCGCTGGCCAACAGTCTGTCCAAAGGGGAACGCCTGGCCCTCCGCCACCCAGAAGGCATGGTCCTTGCCATCCTCAACATCTCGGACATCTGGAGGTCCAACTTCAAGGAGGAGGCACAAGCGGTGTACGGCACCACCGACGATTCCCATCCCGGGGTCCGCGAGCTGTTCCACAGCACCCATCCTTACAATCTGGGAGGCAAACTGGAGGGTCTGGAACTGCCCCCCCATCACACCTTCAAACACCTGCGCCACACTCCCGGAGAGCTGAGGGCCGCATTTCGGAAGCAGGGCTGGAACGAGGTCGTTGCCTTTCAGACCCGCAATCCCCTCCATCGGGCCCATGTCGAGCTCACCAAGGTGGCAGCCGAGGAGACCGGCGCCAACCTTCTCCTTCATCCAGTGGTCGGCCGCACATCGCCTGGCGACCTGGACTATTTCGTCCGGGTCCGATGCTACGAGGCCGTCCTGGCCCATTATCCCGAAGCCTCCACCATGCTGAGCCTGCTTCCCCTGGCAATGCGCATGGCAGGACCGAGAGAGGCCCTATGGCATGCCCTGATCAGACGCAACTATGGCGCCACCCATTTCATAGTGGGTCGCGACCACGCCGGGGCCCGGGATCCAGCTGGAAAGCCCTTCTACAAAGGGGATGCAGCTTCCAAGTTATGCAAGCAATATGAAGAGGAGCTGGGGCTTGATATCGTCGAGTTCGAAGAGATGGTCTACGATGAGAACGCCAGCCAGTATGTCCCCAGGTCCAAGGTGCCCAGCGACCACCGCATCCTGAATTTATCGGGCACCGAACTGCGCCACAGTCTCCGCAGGGGTCTGGACGTCCCGGAATGGTTCTCCTATCCCGAGGTCATCCAAGCCCTGCGGCGCATCCATCCCCCTCGCTCCCAACAGGGTTTTACGGTATTCTTCACCGGGCTCTCAGGCTCGGGCAAGTCCACCATCGCCCAGACCCTGATGGCCATGCTCATGGAGCAAGGCAGTCGGCCGGTCACGCTCCTTGATGGCGACATCGTGCGCAAGAACCTCTCCAGCGAGCTCGGCTTCTCGAAGGAACATCGGGATCTCAACATCCAGCGCATAGGCTTCGTCGCCAGCGAGATCACCAAGAACCGGGGCACGGCCATCTGCGCCCCCATCGCCCCCTATCGCGCCATTCGTCGCGAGGTCCGAGAGCTCATCAGCCACTACGGAGGCTTCATCGAGGTCCACGTGTCAACCCCTCTCGAGGTCTGCGAGACCCGGGATCGCAAAGGCCTGTACGCCAAGGCCCGGGCCGGCCTGATCAAGGAGTTCACCGGCATCGACGACCCATACGAGGCTCCTGAGCATCCAGAGGTCACCATCGACACCACCCAGATATCTCCCGATGCAGCAGCCCATCAGATCATCCTTCATCTAGAAGAACAAGGCTATTTTTAACAAATGAGACCAAGATTCATTTGACGCTCAGAATAATCTTCCGGTCGGTTCATTCAGGCGAGGATGATAGGACATAAGATTGGAATTTCCAATTCAACGGCGTGAATATTAGCTCAATCATGCTGAACATTTGACTCCGCCAAATATTAGATGTCCGATAAGCTTATATAGACTGTCAAAAGCGTAGCCGAATATTCATATATATTGAACTAAACGGCCCTGCATCTTCAGCTTTCGAGGCTCCAATTGGATAATAGAATATATTGGCAACAAGAAGGGAGGATTCGATGCTGGTATGTGCAGGAGTGATATTCTGCCTTAATTAAACGCGGGATTCCTGATATCTCCCAAATTAACCCCACTTATTGTCAGGCAAGACTATTTAAGGTGGAACCAAATGTTGCATCATGGTCTATCTGGCCCGAAAAACCATATCCGGCAAACCCTACTACTATTTGGTAAAATCTTTGAAGGTGGATGGCCAGGTCCACAAGGTTCAACGATATCTGGGTTCAAAGGAGCCCTCATCTCACGATTTGAAGAGGTTGGAGCAGGTCCACGCTTCCTGGTTCGAAGCCAAGGCCGTGGATACCAAGGCCCGCATATCGGCAGGCAAGTTCACCTCAAATACACTCAAGCCTGAGACCATCGAGGCAATCGAGCAGATCCACTACCGGCATCTAGCCGCTCGCCGGCTCCTTTCTGCAAATGAAGTGATCCGTTCTCGCCAGCACTTCAAGGTCTCACATTTCCAGAACACCCTGTCATTGGCAGGGATCGAGTTGACGAGAGGCCAGTTGAAGGATATTCTGATGGATGAGGTCCTGCCCACCCACATAACACTCAATCAGGTCAAGCTATTGATGAATATCGAAGAACTTTTCGATGTACTCCATCGAACCCGGGGCCCGGTGGACCTTACCAGGCTCAAGCGCTATCATGCAATACTGGCGCGAGGCGTATGGCCCAATGAGGGTGAACTGCGCCAGGAGAGCGCCGTCCTTCAGGGTTCCAGTTTCGTTCCGGTACCATCGGTCCTGCTGAAAGATGAACTCGAGAACCTCATTGGTTCAATGGATCAAGATAATCAGAAGGCCCATCCCTTTGAGTCAATATGCCTCTTCCATCACCGCTGGGGACAGCTCCATCCATTCTCAAGTGGCAATGGATTGTTGGGTCGAGAGCTCTTCAACCACCAGTTGGATTCCTCAGGTTACCCTCCTTTTCTGTTCCCAGCCAATAGAGAACGGTATCTAGGGGCCCTGAGAGCGGCCGATGGTGATGACATCGGCTCCTTCATTTCCCGTTTTGCCCAGGACTACATAACCAATCACCAGCAGTTGTTTGGTGCCGAGGGCGGGTTGGAGAAAGCAGTCCGAGCACGTCAGGGTCAATCCCGATTGGAACTGTTCAATAGTGGTCCGGCGATATCCTCGCCTCCCCTTGTTTCGAATTATCCATCCAAGTGAACTTTGGATATCATTATCGTTCCTGACCATTTCGATCGATCTCATATCGAGACCTTGAGGCTGACTCTGGGCTGATGAGGGCTCCTAGCAATTAGCCCAACCAAGTGGTCTAAGGTTTACCAGGACCAGTAAATGTGACCATTACCACAATACCTTTATAGAGCCCATATCATGGTTCGCTCTCGACGGGATGTGCCGTAAATATGGCCAAGGAAGAGTACGAGACCCCACTGATCGATGCCTACAATCGCCTGCACCGGGACCCTCTGCGCGAGGATGGTTCATGGTTCAGCCGCTTCCTACCCGAGGGGGTGGAGCTGGAGGAGTTGGGCGAGGCCGTGGAGCAAGAGCTCATCGGCGTGTTCAGCCAGGCCGAGAAGGAGGCCGAGGAACAGTTCATAGGGCTGGTGGAAGAGCGATTCAAGGAGCTGCTCGAGGCCCAGAAAGAGGTAGATTATGACGAGTTCATGCCCCAGAAGCCGGAACCGGTCAGCTGGGAAAAACTCCCAGAGGAGCATCAGAAGGAGCTGGCCAAGATCTTGAACGAATGCCAGGCCTCCCAATTCAACAAGCGCACCATCCGCAAGCGTTTCCGCTCCTACCTCGAGAAGGCCGAATTGCTGGCCTCATGATGGGGTGGGCAAGCTTCTTAACATCTGACCTCATTACTATCGCGGCAGGTGAGACCCCTTGGCATTAAGCGCTTCCGAATCCACGATTGAGGCGGCACAGGTTTCCGTCGATCCCCGCGGGGGACGCCCCCGCGAGAAGTGTCAGACCGGCATAGCAGGCTTGGACAATATCCTTCACGGCGGTATCCCGCTGGGCAATACCCTTCTGGTCTCTGGTACCGTGGGTTCGGGAAAGACGACCCTTTCCATGGAATACCTCATCAACGGTGCTAAGAACGGCGAGACCACATGCTTCATCTCGGTCACCGAGCCCAGTTCGAAGCTTCTGGAGAACCTGAGGACCTACGGATTCTTCAACGATCAGCTGGTCAAGGATGGACAGCTCAACATCTTCGACCTGACCATCATCAACGACCGGCTGGGTATCGAGAACCGGGAGCTGACGGTCCAGGACATGGATGCCCTCCTTGGTGCCTTCGAGGACATCGTCGACGAGCTATCGGTGACCCGGCTGGTCATCGATTCCATCACCGCCATCTGCTATCAACTGCAATCCAAGGCCAATATCCGCTCCTTCATCTTCAGGCTGGGGCAATTCCTGGCCACATTCGGCTGCACAACCATGTTGATCTCCGAGACCGTTGTGGGCGGGGCGGTCCAGACCTACTCTGTCTTCGGTGTCGAGGAGGCCGTGGCCGATGGCATCGTACTGCTGGGAAACATCCAGCGTCGAGGAGACCTTTTGCGAACACTGCAGGTCATCAAGATGCGGGGAACCAAGCACTCCCGTTCGCGCTATGTGGTGGAACTGACCCCCTTTGGCCTAGCGGTGGTGCCATTGCTGAAATGGGGCCATGAGGGACAACAGACGGTATACTCATAGGTGGTACAATGGCGGCGTTCGAGAAACAGTTGATCGATAACTTCATGCAATCGGGCAAGGTGGTCTCGGTGTTCTGCCCCACCTCCAAGTACCACGACCTGACCCTGAGAACCATCAAGACCCTGTTGGAACAGGGGGGTGGCATCTATGTCACCGCCACCCGGCCCGCAAGCGTCATCCTCAAGGAGCTCAACGAGGCCAAGGTGAACTACGACGATCTCTTTCTTGTAGACTGCATCTCCTACACCGTGGGGGGGGAGGCCGTCCATCCCCGAACGGTCTTTCTCGAATCACCCACCATGCTGGAATCGATCCTCTTGAACGTGGACCTGCTGATGCGCCGGGTCCATCAGCATGAACATCGCTTCGTCTTCTTCGATTCCATCAACTCCCTGACCATCTACGCCGACATGCGAATGCTTCAGGAGTTCGTCCATATCTTTGCCAGCACCCTTCAATTGAAGGGCATCTATCCGGTGCTTTTCACCGTCGAGGAACAGACCCCCCAGGAGATAGAGAACATCCTCAAGCTGATATCCGACGAGACCATGGACAAGAAGATCTGGGGCCAGGAGGGGTCTTAGATGGTGGAAGGCGAGATCGTCAGTACCGGCGTGCCCCGTCTCGATACCCTGCTCATGAACGGCATCCCGGCTGGATATACGGTCCTGGTGGAGGGCAGCCCCGGCTCGGGTATCGAGCTTCTCTCCAAGCAGTTCGCAGCCGCAGGTGTCGGTTCGGAGAACGTGGTCTACTTCTCCACCGACGAGACCTCCGAGGAGCTCATCCAGGTCTTCGAGAAGCATCGCTGGCCCACCGACATCCGGATCATCAACATCTTCACCCAGTATTTCGAGAAGGTCCTGGCCCGGGAGATGCAGGCCAGCCGGTTCAAGCAGGAAGGGCTGTCAGTGGCCGAGTTGACCCGGATGGGGGCCTACGGGACCCCCGCCGATCAGATCAACTTTCTCAATGACACGGTCTACGAGATCAGCAAGATCAGGGCCCCCTTCCGGGTGGTCATAGACTCTCTGGACTTCTACCTTCAACACTACAATGCGGAGCAGGTCCTGGGCGCCATCATGACCATCAAGGCCTACATCCAGTACAACAAGGGAGTGGCCCTCTTCACCCTGTCCTCCAACGTCTTCGAGTCCAAGATCCAGGCCTTCCTTGAGGCCACCTGTGATGTGATATTCGAGCTCGAGGTGGCCCGCCTGGCTTCCGAGTTCGAGAATCGACTCATCGTGAAGAAGGTGCGCAACCATCCCGAGAAGACCGCCATCATGGTCTACGCCATCACCGATCACGGCATCACCCCCGAGATGATCACCCGTATCAGCTAGAGGGAACGAGCTTTCCAAGCCTCTGGATCCGCGTATCGTTTGTCGAAATTAGGTACGGCAATCGTCGTAATCAAAATTGGATATGTTTTAATAGCCATTTTGCGTACAGTTTGTTCCAGCGGGCTGATAACAGTCCCGCTTAACAAATGGAGGACGTAAAATATGAAACGCAAACAATGGGATGACGAGGAGGGTGTATCCCCCGTCATCGCGGTCATCTTAATGGTGGCCATCACCGTCGTGCTCGCGGCGGTGCTGTACGTATGGGCTTCAAGTTTCCTGGAGCAGGGGGAAGCCGCACCCATCGTTCAGATCGATTGCACCGAGGATAGCAATGGTGACTATCAATGCAGGGTCATCAAGATATCCAAGAACTACGACCTGGAGGCCTTCCAGTACTTCCTTAAGGATCAAACCGGCCTGACCAAGCAATTTGGTGAGATCGCCCTGCAGAACATCAGTGGCGACTGGCACGGTGTTGATGTGACCTGGGACGATGACGGCTCTGCTGATACCAATCAAGGTAACAACAAGGCCGACCGTGCCGAAGGCGCCGGCGGTGCTTACACCGACTCGGACCAGGCCCAGATCCGCCTCGACGATGTGCAGGCTGGAACCCAGGGTGCCAAGGACAACCAGAAGAGTGAGGGCACCATCTCGGTCCGTTTCAATGACAACGACCGGAATGGCAAGTTTACCGCTGGTGACCAGTTCACCGTTCGCGGCAACGAAGCCACTCACACTGCCGATGATGACTACAAGTTGGAGATCAAATACGACATCACCGACGACACCATCGGCTCCTTCAAACTGGGTGCGTAAGCAAATCGAAAAACCCACGAGGGCGCTTTTAGCGCCCTCCTTTTTCTTTTTTTCATTTGACCTCATTGACCGTAGTGGGAACAATATCCCTGACCTATCCCCTCATTGTTGGTAAGGATGAGATCTACAATGAAAGAATTCGATCGTGATCAATAATCGTTTCTCATCTCCCATTCCATCTAGTTGATCATTCATTGCCCCATATCCATTCAACCGGGGTAGCGTCGACTGCATTATCACTTCCAGCGGCTTGAGGCGTATCGATAACCATCAGTTGCAAGATGGTACCATCTGGGATCGATCGTTGGATACTTATGATCGGGGGTAGGACCTGACCATGGCCCCTGATACGTGATCGCACATCAAGCAAGCTAAGCTGCTGTTACCAGTATTGCCGGGATGGTCAATTGCCTGCGATCACCTGCGTTTTCGGTAGCCACCATAGACCGAGGAGCGGCGACGGATGTTGTTGGTCATGACCAGGATGATCACCAGCAACACGAAGATCAGGCCGGCTATGCCGGCCGCCAGCCAGCGGTTCTCCAGCCAGCCGCCATCAGATTCCTCCTCGATGGTCTCGGTCTGGGAATAGGTGTTATCCTCCTCTTCGGTCTCAGCCAATTCGTTGTCGGGATCAACCTTCACCTCGATGTTGTAGGCTCCCGCCCTCGTGGCCTTCCAGGAGGCGGTCACCTGTTCATTCTCGATGGGATCCAGCTCGATAATGAAGGGATTGAAGGGATCATTCAACGGTTCATCATCCACCAGGAAGAGCACCGTGACAGCGTGAGTACCTGAATCCAGTCTGGTACTGGCAATGGTAGCGGTGATCTCCAGGGTAATGCCCTCGATCCGATCACCCGAGACCGATAGATCGGAGATAATGAAATTGGGTCTGGGCCTTTGCAGGGGTGTCACTCTGAGATCGAAGACCTCGTAGATATCCTCGATGTCATCGTCCCGGTCGTTGGACCAGCTAAAGTTTGCCTCCAGGTTCATGAAGATCTTTGGTATGACCGTTTCATCGGGAGTGACAGTGATGTTGACGGTGCGGGTCTCGCCGGGCCGAATGGGGAACTCATCACCCAGTTCCCGATCGACGGTCCAGTTGGAGGGGACCTCGCCGAGGTCCAGTCTGAACACATCCTCGAAGTGACCGGTATTGGTCACCTTGAAGGTGAAGTTGATGGGACTGCCCACGATGGTAGAGACCCTGGGTTCTGACAGGGCCACCACCTCCATGCCGTGGGATTGGAACTTTTCCAGTTGCAGTTCCAATGGGACCATGTCATCATTGGTCGTCAGGGTCTGGTTCTGGTCCAGGAAGTAGAAGTAATCCGGGGTTCCCGAATTGTCATCATGTTCGACCTTCAGGTTGTAATCTCCCGGGGGCAGAGCGGTCAGGACATTGCCCTCAACCGGTTCCAGCGAGAGCTTAACCGGTCCGGTCAGCACAAGCTCCTGGACGTTGATCGCTTTGTTGTTGTGCACGGTGGTTGCATTCAGGGTCACGCCTCGCTGAAGCAGCTGGTCGATCTCTACCGCCTGGTCCAGGGCGATCATCTGATGGGAGACCATCGTGGCTCCCCCCGGAGTTGTACCATGGGCGATGAGCAGGTAATCACCACTAACGCGGTAATGACTGAAGGCTCCCTGATCATCCACCTTCAGGCTCTTCACCAGGGAAGTACCGCTGGCGGTCCAGATATCCACCGTGGTATCTTCCAGCACCTCACCCTCATCCACCTGCCGGTCATGATCCCGATCGTAGTAGGCCAGGCCATGAAGATGATATTCGGCGTTGATGTTGCGGTTGTAGGTTTGGTGAGCCTCACCGGCCCGGATGGTCTTGGTGGTGTCATACTTGAATCGGACACTGCCGTCAGCCAGCGTGTGGTCCACAATGAAATCGTAGCGGCCGGGAAGGACATCGTCAAGTTGGTAATAGCCTGTCTCATTGGTCATCAACGAATATTCGAGGTCGGATTCACTGTAGTCGATCTTGAAGGTGATGGGAGAGGTCTCAAGTCCCACCCTGGTTCCATTTGGGGTCTCGTAGGTGACCCTTCCAGAGATGGCCACCGGTTCGGGCACCAGGGGGACATCCTCCTTGTTGGTCACACCGGACAGGATGGTCAGACTGCCAGTGTAGCTCTGGTAGCCAGGATGGTCAACTTCCACGGTGTAATCCCCGGCTGGCATATCGACCCTGATCTTTGCATTCTCGTCGGTGGTGATGAAGAGGGTTCCGGCGGCCCCGTGAAGGACCAGGTCCACCTTCTCCCCCAACCGGTCCAGGTCAACGCTGTTGACCACCTCGGCGCTCCATCGGTCATCGCTGTTAAGGATGAAATCGCGGGTCATGGAGGCATCGACATCCACCGTCTGAAGCAGGGAGAGATGGTCCGAGGTCGACCCGTCATCGTAGGTGACATAATAGGTTCCCCGGGCCAGGTAGGCCTCATAGCCCTCGATGGGTCTGTTCTCGATCCTGAAGGTCTGTTCCGGGAATTCAGCAGAAGTGAAGACCAGTGTGCCTCCAACAGGCACCTGGTCGCTGGTTACCTTCCCGGTCACCTGTAGTCGCAGGTCGGCCTGTAGGTCGAGATCGACCGTGCCGCCTCCCAGAGGCAGGAGGATGTCGGTCAGCGCCGAGAAGCGGTCATTGCCCTCCAGCTTCTCGACCTCCACCAGGTAGTGCCCTGGGGGCACACCGATGGAATAGTATCCGCCGGCTCGACTCACATCCTGCTGGACCGTCTCCTCTGGGTGATCGAAGGGCATGAGGCTCACGGTGGCACCGATCAACGGTTGATCTTTCCAGGTGACCTGGCCAGTGAGGGTTATGTCGTTGGGCTTGACCTGGATGGTCAGGTCCTTGGGGCCTGTGAGGTCGACCTCGAGCTGCTCCTCGATGGAGTAGCCATAGATGTCGATGTCCAGGGTGTATGTGTCACTGGGCAGAGAGAGCACGAAATCACCCCAGACGGCCGGGAACAGGACCGTGCCCCGGGCCGATGTAGCGATGACGGTCCCATTGACGTTCTTGGCCGAATCACCGCTGCCCTCGACCAGGGAACCCATGAGATCGTGAGCGGGTCTGAGGCCCAGGTTCAGTTCGCGCTCGGCAAAGGATATCTGGACCGTCATCAGAGCGGCATACGGTTCGATGCCGGCCTCCCCGGCTCGTTGGACCATTACATAGGAGGAGTAGAGTCCTGAGGGGAGATGGATGTTGTATCGACCGACCTCGGTCACCATGGTCTTGGTCATGGCACCCAGTGAGTTGAAAAAGGAGACCTCCTGATTCTTCACGAGCTGTTCCTGTTCGGCGTCGTAAAGGCCGTTGCCGTTGTCGTCGTAGAAGAGGACTCCGGTGACCTTGCTGGATTGGCGCAGATTGAGGTCCAGGGCTCCGGAAAAGGTCTTGGTGTCCACTTTGGTCAAGATGGTGTTGGTGGTCTGGTGTTCCTGATATTTGGAATAGAACGAGTATTTTCCCTGCGGTACCACAACAGCGAAGTACCCGTCCTCATCGGAGATGACCTGACCTTCCACCCCACCATCCATGCTGAAGTAATCGATCCCCTGATCGGCCAACCCCTTGCCACCCAGGCGAATGGTTCCGGTGATGGCCAGGCCGGGCTGAATGGACAGGCTCTGGTTGAGGGGGTCGCCCGGGACGATGGTCACTGCGACCTGGTTGGCCGGCAGCTGGGAGGCCAGGTTGTCGTTCTCCACCTTGAGGGTGTAATTTCCCTCTAGGATCTTGTCGAAGGTGAAGGCGGTGATCCCGGTGGTGTACACAACATCCCCGTTCAGCTGATCGGTCAGGCTCAGGGTCACGTTCTGGGGCTCGATCTGGTTGAATTCGATCCGTCCGTTTATTTGACCTGGCTCAAGGGCCCCATCCACCGTGAGTTCCTGGCCGGCCTGGATGGCGGCGGTCCCCAGGTACTGGGCCAGCTCGATCTCGTGGTCGTTGAAGGTGGTGGTCATCCGGTACTCGCCGGGTGCCACATTGTCCAGCACGTAGGAGCCGTTCTCGGCCGAGTAGGTGGTGGTCTGGTGCCCGGTGAAGTTGTGGGTCAGGACCACTGGCAGGCCAGGCAAGGCTTCATCGGTGTTCTCGGAGTAATCCTGATCGTCATCCAGGTCCCAGTAGAGGGTGCCTTGGAAACTGACCGGGTCGACCTCGATGTCATGGGCGATCTCCCAGCTTCCCTGACGGGTGGCCTGAGCCTCGCTGATCAGGAAACCGCGTTCCTGGGTCAGGACGTTGTTGGAGGTCTGGTAGAGCATCTCCTGTTCGGATTCCAATGGACCCTGACTGACCATGATGGTCAGGTTGCCGGCCACGGCGTTCATCTCATAGTAGCCATACTCATCGGTGAAGGTCGAACCGTGAGGGATGGTCCCGAACTGGGGATCAACATCCAGTATGGTCACCCGGGTGTTGGCCACCGGGGTTCCGGCGGTGGTGCGGACCTGGCCCGATATCTTGGCTCCATCGTAGTACTTGAGCATGGTCAGGCCGGGGATGGCCTTGACCAGCTTGAAGTGGGAGAGGTTCCAGCCGGGCATACGATTCAGTTCGGTGCTGGCCAGATTGCCAGCCAGTCCCGGGATACCGTCATCGACGAGTCCGCCGATGTCCTCTCCATACCAGCCGATGAAGGCTTTGTAGAACATGGATTTGTAGAAGCGCTCCTTGTAGACCAAAGTGCGGTCCACGACCTGGAAGGTGGGATCCTTTTCAGCCTCCTTTTCCGCTTCCTCGGCGCTCAATGTCTCACCATTCTCGGTGACGAACATGACCTCGATGAACTCGTTGATATCGTAATCGGCCAGCGTGACCGGAGCGTATAGGATGCCGGTGTTGTCCCAGGAGAAAGGCATCAATCGCTGATCGACGGCATAGTAGCGGATGGAGTTCCCGGAGCTCTTCTCCACCAGGCTCAGCAGGTCCACCAGTTCATCCTTCTCCAACTCCATGAGGATGGGCCGGACCGCCCTGATGGCGGCATTCTTCTTGTTCACCCCCTCCTTGGCGTACGATTCGGGGTCTGCCATCAGGTCCTCGATCTCGTCCACTTCTTCAGCGGTGAAATATTGCTCCATGATGGCGCGGATCTCATCGTTGAAGGGTCGGTCGGGGTCCTTCTTCGCCGAGGGGCGTTCGGCCTGCAAGAGGCGGTAGAGCAGGAGGGCGATGGCCTCCTCCTCCGATTGGGCGGCGATGAAGTTCCCGGCCAGCTGGTAGCCCCACTGGAAGTTGTCGGCCACCGTGGGATGCTCACCGATGTCTATGGCCCAGAAGCCGTAGTCCCACCAGGAGATGAAGCCGGGTCGCTGATCGGGCGGAAGTTGATTGTCCTGGGTGGCCAGCCATCGCAGACCCTCGATCCAGTAATCCGAGGGGAAACTGGGTCCAGTGATGCCAAGATACCTGAGATCGTCGGAGGCGGTCCGGTTGTACATGTTGCTGACGCCATCGGGATAGATGGACGTGTTCTGCCTCTGGGAGTAGTTGTACTCGTCCCGCTTGAGGTAGCCTTCAAGGGGGATGTGATCCCAGATCCAGACGTCGGTATCCTTCTTGTTCTCGTAGGGGATGCCGGCATCCACGGCCTGGAGACCGTTGGCACCGATGACCAGCAAGCCTATGGCCACGGCCACGGTGGGGTGTTTCCATTCGGTGGCCTTCCACAGGCCCTGGGTCTTGTCCCGGACCAACTGGCGTATGCTCACCTCGTAGCCGCCTCCGCTCAGGCGTCGCAGGTTGGCCCACCACGCCGGGAAGTCGGCCCATCTCATTATCAGCCAGACCACCCAGCCCGCCAGCAGGGCAAAGACCGGAGTGGCGTTGTAGATGAAACGAACGGCCGAGCGGGCCATGTAGATGGAGGTGATGGCCCAGACCAGGACGAACATGTAGTCGGCCTTCCACTGCCTCTGCTGGTAGATGAGGAAGACCATGTAGGCGGCGCCCACCAGGGTGAGCCAGGTGGTGGCGATGCCGTAGGCGAAGACGAACACCGGGAACCGCGGCGGCTGGGCCTCGGCGATGGTATCGAACAGTTTGGTGCGCAGGAAGTAGCCCTGTCCCGAGAAGAGCTGTTCCCCCACGTCCACGAAGAGGTATTTCAAGACCACGTAACTTATCACGGCCACGATGGCGGTGGAGGTTAGCACCATGGTCCAGGGCAGGTCCCGGGTGGGAACCAGAACGGCGATGACCACCAGGGTGGCCAGGAAGATGTAGAAGGGTGCTGTCCACCACATGTCCACGAAGTTCATCGAATTGTAGTAGGGCAGGCTCAACAGCAGGGGCATCCCCATGGTGATGGTGACCACCACGCCCACGGCCATGGAGTCCTTGCCCTGGAACATGTTGACCAGGAGCTGTACCACGGCGTAGCCGAAGATGATGAAGATGAGGTAGGGGAATCCCTTCCAGGCCAGAGCCACCGCGGCGATGGACATGCCGGCCAGGCCCGCATAGCCCAGCGACTCGCGATTGTGGTCCACGTAACTGCGAAAACCATCACGGATCGCCTGAGTATCCAGCCAGTCTGTGACCCACTTGCCCTCCTCGGCGGCCATGAGGGCCCGCATGAAGAAGTAGAAGGCCACGGTCGTGAAGAAGAGGATGTAGGCGTCGTGGTCGGCCAGGGCCAGCGTGGTGTGGGAGATGTGACCCGACATCATGCCGAATAGGAAGGCCCCCCACAGACCGGCGCCTCGCCCGAACTGGGCGCGGCCGATGAAGTAGACCGGGAAGATGGTCAGGGCCCCCCACAAGGCGGGCATGAAGAGGAAGGCCTTCCAGGTGGTATCCTCCACATCCCCTCCGTTGAGGGGCGAGAACGCGGTCCCCAGGACCGACATGGACCAGTCGAACACCGGCGGGCGGTTGTTGGTCCCGCCCACCGGGAAGTTGAGCATGGGGTCCTTCTTCAGATGCATCCCGGTATCGAGGACATAATCGGAGACACGCTTGTGATAGTAGGGGTCGGAACCGCCGGTCAGCTGGTATCCGTCCTCCTGGGCAGGTTCCGCGTTGAAATAGGAGCGGACGAAGAGGGCCAGGGCGAAGATGAGGAATAGTATCAGCCCGGTCCTCAAATCGGTCTTCTCTAGGATGGTTTTGGTCCGCCGTGGGGTCCACCCAGCCTTGGGGCTGGGACCGGTCCCTGACATGGCTGGTCGGGTGCTGTCCGACCGCCGGCTACGGCGTCGACTTTCGCGTGCCATATATTCACCGTTGAGTCCTTCGCCTTCATTTAAATAGCTGAAGGCGGGGGGCCTATCACGGTCCTATATATAGCATTTTGGCCACTTAACGTCAGTTCCCGAACTGACAGTTGAATTGGAAATATGACCCCATCGGACCCTTCTCGGGCCTGTTCGAGCCCTGTCGAGCCCTTCTCGATCACTTCATTCACGACGCACGATCCGGCTCACGGAGAGAGGTACGAGGGGGGCTTGCGGGCCCCGCGCTGTTGCAACCGTCGTTCCACCTGCTTCTCCCGCAGGGCGTTGGCCTTCAGAGTGGCCGCTAGCTGTTCGGTCAGGGCATTGTGAACGAAGGTCTCCCAGGCGGGCACCTCACCTTCCACCTGCAACCTCTCGATGTCCCTTGCCAGCCGCTCGGGCAATCGGATGGTCAATCGCCGCGATCCCTGACTGCCGGTCCCCAGGTCACCCAGGTACACTTCCAGAGCCGCCCGCACCGCTGCCGAGGCCGAGGGAACATGGCCCTTTTCCACCGCCAGATGGAGCTCATCGGCAAGTTCGTCGGGCAGTCTCAGGGTCAGGCGATTGGTGGCGGGCATCGAACAACCTGTGTCAGACGTATTGTCTGACTAAAAGGGGCTACAGGACGGCCAGTATTTAAAATAATCTTCAATCCACAGGAAAAAGAGGTCGAAATACGGAGTTTTGTCAGACAGGCTTCAGAACTGCCCGGAAACGGAATACTCGTAATTCACGCCGCTGGCAGAGGAGGCGAAGACCTCGATGACCAGCTCGTAGTCGCCCGGTCCGTCATCTGCCACCTCCCAGTCGAAATCCTGGTTCCCTCCGAACGGGGAGTTGAAGGATTGGGAGAGCTCCTGGGCGGGTGTGGTCAGGGTTATCTGACCCCGGTCCCCGGCATCGTAATCGACACTCCCCTGGAACACCAGTTGTTCAGCCTTGCTGTTGATCTCGACAGCATAGGTCTCCTCGGCACTTCGGGCAATGCTACCGCTGTCGGAATGCTCCAGGTTCACTATGACCCCACCTCCGGCCAGCGACCTATCGTTGTCACTGGTGAAGGCGGTCAATACCACGATGTAGCGCCCAGGGTCGGCATAGCTATGGCTGACCTGTTCCCCCTCATCCGAGTTGTTATCCCCAAAATCCCATTCGTATCTGACAAAATCACCTTCTGAGGAGCTGGCATCGAATTGGATCACCTCGCCTATCAGGACCTCATCATCGGAGATGGTGAACTCGGCGTCGAAATCCTCAAGTTCACTCCCTATCACCCTGGGCCCGATGATCTGGAACAGTAGCAGGAAGAGGATGGAGAAAGAGAAGACCACGGTGATGTTGCCCACCAGGTTCTCCTTCTGTTCCTGGGTCAGGATGGTTCCCTTGAACTTTTCCAGGGCGCCAGTGAGCCCGTCGGCGAAGATGAACCCACCATCCAGGGGGGTGGCCGGCAGGGCGTTGGTGAGCCCCACCATCAGGTTGAGCCAGAAGATCCAGTAGATGATGTTGGCCGTCAGCCAGAAGAGCCCCTCGGGCATGAAGCCCAGCAGTCCGGAGGGTTGATAGAGTTCGGTGAAGGTATCGGGGAAGGGCTGGAGCTTGGCAAAGGGCAGGGTGATGTAGAGCAGAAAATTGCGCAGACGGCTGGAATCACCATGTTTGCCCAGCGGGTGGGCCAAACGGTCGGTGATATCCTCGGGATCGGCGGTCGCCACTCCCAGAAAGCCCTGGCCCGCCATCTCCGGCTCGTAATCGTCCGGGTAATACTTGAGCCAGTAATCCCCTTTGTCAACCAGGGTGATGTTCGCAAAGACCTTCCGTTCCCCCTCCTCGATGACAGTGATGGTGATGTTCTGGCCGGCGTAGGTGGTCTTCATATGGTCTGAGAAATCGTCGGTCGATGTTATCCGCTCGTCATCCACCTGGACGATGAGCATCCAGGGCTCGATGCCCGCCTTCTCCGCCGGATACTCGTCCTCATCCTCCTTGGCCAGGCTCACCGAGGTGATCAGGACACCCTCCTCATCGGGCTCCAGGGAGGCCATGAAACCCCAGGAGAAGACCAGGGCCAGGATGATGGCCAGGATGATGTTGGAGGTGGGTCCGGCGGCGTAGAGTCGCATCCGCTCCCGCCGGGGCATCGTCATCATTTGCTCCTCATCGGGTTCCACGAACGCTCCGACGGGGAAGATGAAGAAGAGCAGGCCCATGGTCTTGACCTTGACCTTGGCCACCCGGCTCAGGAAGCCATGGCAGAACTCGTGGACGATGATGGCCACAGCCAGGGCCAGGATGCCGTACCACAACGGTATCACCGGGTTGAGCCCGGGCAGGCCGATGAGCAGTTTGGGCGAGGGAGCCCGCTCCTTGGGGATGCTGGGGATCAGTGTGGCCTGCCAGATGAGCAATCCCATCATCAGCACCATGACCCCATATACGATGACCAGTCCCATGTCGGCGAAACGGCGCCAGAAGTTGGGCCATCGGTTGGCCACGTCATCCAGGAACTTCTTGCCTCGCTGGGTCCGCCACATCAGGAATGAGCTGTAACCGATGAGCCTCAGGCTCCGGTTGTCCTCCACCTGGGGTACCTGGACCTCGTGGGCCTCACTGTCCTTGGCGGCGGCGGCCTCCTCGGCTTCGGCCTGGGCCTGGGCCACCTCGGGGGGAATGGGGAACCAGCGATCCTGGGCCCAGAGGAGGAACCAGCGCCAGATGAAGACGATGGCGAAGAATATCGCCAGCCAGACAAGGGTGGAAATGCTCATGCTCGTCCTGGTTGTGGGTTGGGAGGGCGAGGTCCAGTGTATTTAAAGACTCTGACCCAGGCCCTCTCGAACCGAACCCTATTGTCAGCTATCATGCAGACCACCGATAAATAATTGCGTCTGGAACAACCGCCCCAACTCAACCCTGGTTCCAGAGATCTGGGCATCTTCAGGCCCACGGACGCATCCACAGTCCCGGTGAACATTGGACCCAATATCCAAAGACCGATTCACTCGGGCAGGGCTCCATTCACTATCCGCTCGAACCACTCGGCGTCGCGCACCGGTTCCAGGTCGGGGTCCTCCATCATGAATTCCAGCTTTGGCAGAGAGTTCATCTCAGCTCCCTTCTCCAGCCACTGACGGCACTCGACCTCGTTTCCGGCAATGGCGCTCAGGCAACCCAGGTTGTAACTGCTACGGCCGGGATAACCCACCTCGGCCTGCACCAGTTTCTCCCTGGCGCGGCTCATGAGCTCTTTGGCCTCCTGGCCTCCCTTGCCCTTGGCCTGATCAAGGATGGCGGTGCCAAGATAGTGGAGCACTCGATGGTCCTCGGGGATGATGTCAAGGGCCGCCTCGTAGCGGTCGACCGCCTGCTGGAACAACTCCTTTGCCTCATCATCCTGGGCCATCCTTGCCAACTTGATCAGGGAGTTGCCCCAGTTGAGATGGGCCTCGAAATAGTTGGGATCTATCTCGATGGCCTGACGGTACTTGGCCGAGGCCAAAGCCAGTTGTTCCACCGCCTGTTCCGGGGGCAATTCCTTGGCCCTCTCGAAAAGGGCGATGCCCCAGTTGGTCAGGGCTACCGGATTCCGCTCCTCGTGAGCGAGGGCCTGCTGGTAATGCATGAAAGCCTCCTCGTATAGTCGGGAGGCCTCATCACCGCTCTTCTTGCGGGCCTGATCGGTCAGTGCGTTGCCCCAGTTGTTCTCAGCCTGGTACAGTTCCGGGTTCAGGGTCAAGGCTTCCTGATAGAGCTCGTAGGCGCGGCTGAAGGTCCCGTCACCCTGGTTGCCTTCAGCATCCCTGGCCACATCCACCAGCTCATCGGCCTTTTGAAGGAGAGCCATGTGTTCGGTGGAACCTATCTCTGCCGAAACCTCGATCTCACCCCCTTCCATTTTCTCCCGGATCTTGGTGGAGTCCAAGCCACCCTCGAACCAGTCCATGAGCAACGGCACCGTCTCCTCCTTGATATCTGCTCCATCGGGTTTCTCTGCCTCTTCATCACCCTTAGCCTTGTTGGCCTCATTGTGTATCTGGCCCATCACTCTTTCCCGCGTTCTCTGGACCACAGGGTGCTGGATATCGAGTTTCCTCAGCAGGTGGAGGATCGAACCATCTGTATCCTGCCGTCCCAGGGCCATTATCGTGGCCTCCTGCACCCGCCAGTGAGGGTCCCTCAGGGCTCCCTTGAGGAACTTTGGGGCCTCCTTCAAGTTCAAGTGGCCCAAGGCCGTCGCAGACCCCCAGCGGATGTACCAGGCCGGTGCCTCCAGCCCCTTGATCAACTGACCCAGGGCCGGCTCACCAATGCGTCCCAGGGCCATCGAGGCCATCTCCCGGACCTGGGGGTCGCCGTCGGCCAACGCCTTCATCAGGGGCTGGATGGCCTCCTGGGCCTGCAATCGTCCCAGGGACTCGCAGGCCGCAGACCTCACCAGGGACGTCTCGTCCTCCAATGATCTTAACAGCGGCTTAACGGTTTGTTCATCTCCCAGCCAACCCAGGGCCGCCGCGGCCCGCCAGCGCAATTGCCAGTGGGGGGTTTTCAGGGCGTTCAGCAGGGGTTTTACCGCCCGCTGGTCACCGAGCTGTCCCAGGGCCGTGGCCACCGCCATCTGGACCTCCCAGCTGGGATCGGCAAGGGCTTCCAGGAGGGGTTCCACCACCTGGTTGTCTCCCACCTTCCAGAGCTCCGTGGCTGCTTTCAGGCGGATCACCGGGTCCTCGTCTGACAGGCAATAGGCCAAGGGGTGGCCCACCTCGGTGCCTCCGATCCGGGCCAGGGCGTCCACGGCCGCCCTTCTGACCTCCTGGCTCCCATCGCTCAGGGCTTCCCTCAGGGCCTCCACCGCCCTTCGGTCACCCTGGCTGCTCAGCTCTTCCGGGTACCTGAGCTGACCGAGGATATCGGCCGCCACCTTCCTGACCTTCCACTCGTCATCCTTCAGGGCCTCGATGAGCGTCCCTATGGCCTCGAACCTCTCGGCCGGGTTCTCTTCACTATTGTCGGATAGCACGGAAGGATCATTGGTACGAAAGTGATCGATGAGATTTGACATTGGAAGCCCTCCTCGCGATGGTTCAGGCGGACGAGTCCGAACTAAGGATTGACCCAAAGATTATCAAACGTTTTGCTCAATTATTATACCTGATAATTTTGATAATTATTTTACATGCAAATCGTAGGCCCTTCCTTTATATACTAGTCGTCTATATGAATTGAGCACTTCAAAGGTGTCTTTGTGACCCCTGATGATTCTGACGATGAACCTGCAGAAAAGAGCCCGGGCTCTACCCCTGCAGAACTGGCCATTGCGGCTAACGTGATACCCGAGGCCCTCGAGACCCAGATGGCCCGGTCCTACCTGGATTACGCCATGTCGGTCATCGTCGGAAGGGCCCTTCCCGATGTCCGTGACGGCCTCAAACCGGTCCATCGGCGCATCCTCTACGCCATGTCCGAGGCCGGGGCCTCCCATACTCGCCCCTACCGCAAATCGGCCCGGATCGTGGGTGAGGTGATGGGCAAGTACCACCCCCATGGCGACCAGGCCATCTACGACACCCTGGTGCGCATGGCCCAGGACTTCTCCCTCCGGTATCCCCTTGTGGATGGGCAGGGCAACTTCGGTTCAATTGACGGGGACAACGCCGCCGCCATGCGATACACCGAGAGCCGCATGGCCTCCATCTCTCAGACCCTCCTGGCCGACCTGGATGCCGAGACTGTGAACTGGGATCCCAATTACGACGGCTCGCTGGAAGAACCAAAGGTCCTTCCGGCCCTTCTGCCCAACCTGCTGGTCAACGGCGCCGCCGGCATCGCCGTCGGCATGGCCACCAACATGGCTCCCCACAACCTCAACGAGGTGGTGGACGGCCTGCTCCAGCTCCTGGACGAACCCGAGACCGACATCATCACCCTCTTCCAGTCCATCCAGGGTCCCGACTTCCCCACCGGCGGCTACATCTGCGGCATCAACGGCATCCTGTCGGCGTATGTCACCGGCAGGGGCAGCTTCAAGGTGCGGGGAAAGACCCACTTCGAGGACCGTGCCAAGGGCGGCAAGCGTATCATCATCACCGAGATCCCCTACAACGTCAACAAGAACCGGCTCTTGGAGAATATATCTGATCTGGTCAAGAACAAGCAGGTGGAGGGTATCGTTGACCTGCGTGACGAGTCGGACCGACGGGGGATGCGGGTGGTTGTGGCCCTGCGCCGGGATGCCGTGGAAGAGGTTGTCCTGAACCACCTGTTCAAGCACTCGGCCCTGGAATCCACATTCTCCATCAACAGCGTGGCCCTGGTCAAGGGCCGCCCCCAGGTGCTCAATCTGAAACAGATCCTTGAGGCCTACCTGGAGCATCGCCGGGAGATCATCACGCGGCGGACCGAGCATCAGCTGCGCAAGGCCCAGGCCCGCCTCCACATCATCGAGGGCCTCCTCAAGGCCCAGGAGCACATGGACCGGGTCATCCAGCTCATCCGGGAATCCGAATCGGCCGACACCGCTTCCCTGGCCCTCCAGGCTGAACTGGAGCTCTCGCCCCTTCAGGCCAAGGCCATCCTGGACATGCGGCTGGCCAAACTGGCCCGTTTGGAGCGTCAGGCCCTTCACGATGAGCATGGTGAGCTGACCACCCTCATCAGCCGATTGGAGGCCATCCTGGCCGATCCGGCCGAAGTGGACCAGTTGATCCGTACCGAGCTGGAGGGTCTGGCCACCAAGTACGGCGACGCCCGGCGCACCGAGATCCTGGAGATGGAGGAGGAGATAGACATCGCCGACCTCATCCCCAAGCACGAGGTGGTCATCACCAAGACCGCCGGCGGTTACATCAAGCGCCTGCCCCTGGACACCTACCGGGCCCAGCATCGCGGGGGTGTGGGTCTGCGGGGAGTGAAGACCAAGGATGAGGACTATGTCATCGAGGTCTACGTCACTCACAGCCATGATGTGGTGCTCTTCTTCTCCAACTTCGGCCGCCTCTTTTGGCTTCCAGCCTACAGGCTCCCCGAGACCGGTCGCCATGCCCGGGGCACCGCCATCGTGAATCTCTTCCCCCAGCTTGAACCCGAGGAGAAGATCCTCTGCCTCATCCCGGTGGAGGAGTTCGCCGAGGACCGCTACCTGGTCTTTGCCACCACCAACGGCCAGATCAAGAAGACCGTGCTGGCCGAGTACCGCCGCTCCCGCCGCCAGGGCCTGAAGGCCGTGGTGCTCAAGGAGGGCCATGAGCTGGTGGGTGCCAGCATATCCGATGGCGACGATTACGTGGTCATAGCCACGGCCAACGGCAAGGCCATTCGTTTCCACGAATCGGAGGTCCGCTCCATGGGCCGGGTGGCCGCCGGGGTCCGGGGCATGAAGCTTCGGGAGGGCGATCGGGTGGTCTCCATGGCCCTGGTCAAGGAGGAGGCTCAGCTGCTTTCCATCACCGAGAACGGGTTCGGCAAACGCACTCCGGTGGAGGCCTACGCCCCCAAACACCGGGGCGGCATGGGCGTCATCACCATTCAGACCAACGAACGCAATGGCAACGTGGTGGGCGTGCTGCCCATCGAGGGTGCCCCCGACCTCATCATCTCCACCGTCCAGGGCATGGTCATACGCACTCCGGTGGAGGGCATCTCAGAATCGGGAAGGGCCGCCATGGGTGTTCGCCTGATGCGACCCAAGGAAGACGATCGCATCGTGGCCGTGGCCCTCTACGCTGGCAATGGAGATGAGGAAAAAGAAGATGGCAATGATGAGGGTCGAGAAGGGGACACGGAGGAGGCCGAGCCAAAAGACGAAAATGAAGCGTCGACCCCTTCAGAACCGGACCCGACGGGCTCTGACTGAATCCATCTAGCTCACGTTACCTTTTCATTCCCCACCCACCCCACATCCTTTAGCCCTCCCATCCTTGACCGACCATGGCCGATGACCTGTTGACCCGTCCGGTCAAGGACCTTAGCATCGCCTCGACAACGACCCTGAGCGAGTTGCTCCGGCAGTTCGATTCCACCGGTGGGTTCGTGGCCGCCAAACTGGCCACGGCGGTCGATATCCTCAAACAGATGAAGGCGGTCAAGGAAGAATCCGGCTGTACCGTCTTCTTCTCCTTTCCGGCCGATATCATCTCCACCGGCTGCCGGGGCGTGATCCGTGACATGATCCGCTCGGGTCTGGTGGATGTGGTCATGACCACCTGCGGGACCCTGGACCACGACCTGGCCCGCTGCCTTGCCGATTACTACTGCGGCACCTTCGAGATGGATGATGCCTCCCTGCGTGACGAGGGGGTCAACCGACTGGGCAACGTACTGGTCCCGGACACCTCCTATGGCATCGCTCTGGAGAACTTCATGCAACCAGTACTCACCCAACTTCATGGGTCCAAAAAGACTGGCGGCACCGACGAGGAGAGAAACTCCCCTCAGCTCTGGACCGGTGTGGAGCTCATCCGTCAATTCGGCCTCTTGCTGCCCGAGCTGATGGGTCAGACCAAGGCTGATGGTTCACTGCTCTACTGGGCCGCCAAGAACAAGATTCCGATCTTCGTCCCCGGCCTTTCAGATGGCGCTTTCGGCTCCCAGCTCTGGCAGTTCTACCAGTCCCACAGGGACTTCACCCTGGATGTGCTGGCCGAGGAGCATATGCTCTCGGACATCGTTTTCGAGGCCAAGGCCACCGGGGCCTTGATGGTGGGTGGCGGCATCTCTAAGCACCATACCATCTGGTGGAACCAGTTCCGAGGGGGACTCGACTACGCGGTGCAGGTCACCACCGCCCCCGAATGGGATGGCTCCCTGTCCGGCGCCCGGGTGCGAGAAGCGGTCAGCTGGGGCAAGGTGCGACCCGAGGCCCGGCGGATAACGGTCGAGGGCGACGCCACTATCCTGCTCCCCCTTCTGGCGGCGGCCATGCTGTAACCGGTCACTAGGGAAATGCCCACCCGTACTTGTTCGCTGTGAGATTAGATCATGGTTCAAAGAACTTATAGCCAATAGGCTCCATCCTGGCACTGACAGGTGAGTCATGGCCGGACCCCTCTCTCCTCGCACCATCGCCTTTTCCCTATCGTTCATTGGTCTATTTTTACTGCTCTGCTTTCTGTGCACCAGCGAGGTGGAGGCCGAGGTAATCCATCATCCCGAGGGTGATGAGACCATCGTCGATATCGCCATCTGGCAGAGCGACCATGTGATCACCGGCAATCTGACGGTTCCAGACAATGCCCTGCTCATCATCGAGGACGGGGACCTGATATTCAACACGACCACCGAGGGTCAGTTCGGTCTGACCATCGAGCCGCTGGGAACCCTTGATATCACCAACGGAGCGATCAGGGGCAACAACCCCATCCGTTTCGATATCGAGGGCGTGCTATTGGCGCGGAACAGCACCCTTGGAGAGATACATGATGAGGGTATCGCCCATGTGAACGGAGGCTATCTCGCCTGGGAGAGCGGGGAGCTACCCGAAGGACATCTGAACCTGAACAGCTCCCTGGTCGAGCTGATGAACTTCACCAGCGCCACTCCTGAACCCACCATGTGGCTGGACAACTCCTCAGTCAGATTATTGAACACGACATTCTCCCTTGCCAATGTGCGACTCGATGACAACTCATCCTCCATTGACGTGGGGTATTTCGTCGAGCTCACCTTCCACGGTCTTGACCCTCAGGGCAATCCTAGTGATGTCCCCATCTCAAAAGGCCTCCTTTCTATAAGTTGGAACGGAACCTTGGTTCGTACCGCCCGAACCAACAGCCTTGGCCTGTGTGGTCCATTCGATCTGATGACCAAACAAAAGGTGAACGGTACCTGGACCTTCCACAACGAGTATGAGTTCAACTTCAGTGTTATCGACTCATGGTGGAGTGTCTGGAACCATTCGCTGAACTATTCCATCTCAGAGCTGATCAACCTGGGTCCCCAGCTTAGCATCGCAGACGTTTCATTGATAAATCCAGGCAGAAGCTCGGATACTATCCTGAAGGGTGATTCCATCATCTTCAGGATATCGATAACCAACAAGGGAAATGTCTGGATCAAGGGAAATTTCCAGGCCAAGTTGATGTGGTATGCTACCCGGATAGCATGGATAAACAACACAATAATCCTGCTTGAACCACACTCAAGTGCTATTCTTACATTCGAATGGAATGCAACTGAAGTGGGAAATTATGCACTATATCTCCTTTTCACGAGCCCGCTGGACGCAGGGGAGCAAAGTATCATTGCCGAGGCAACGGCTCAGAAGAATGTGGATGTCACCAAACCCGTTCATGAGGACCCCACCTTCCTTGGCCTGGGCTACGAGTACTGGCTGGTTATCCTGCCCCTTCTGGCCCTCCTGGTGGCAGTGGCGGTGGCAGTTATCAGGGAGGAGCGCAGGCTGGGCAAGTACCGGGTGGAGGAGGTCTTCCTGCTGGACTCCATCGGCCGGGTCATCGGCCATTCATCAGAGGGCGAGGGCAGTCTGGATGAGGACATCGTGGGCTCGATGTTAACCGCTTTGCAGGATTTCGTGGCCGAGTCGTTCCAGGCAGGCGGCGAAGCCCAAGAAGCAGACGGAACCGACGAGGAAGAGGCACCCCAGAGGCTCAAGCGACTGGAGCACGGGGCTTTGATGTTGCTCATCGAACATGGCTATCACTGCTTCATCGTCCTGGTAATTTCGGGTCAGGATCGTCCCGAGATCCGCCGCTTCATGCAGGTCTCCTTGAAAGACATCGAGGCTCGCTTCGGTCCCGTGCTATCCAACTGGGACGGCGACGCCTCAAAGCTGGAGGGCGCCGGCGAGATCGTCGATGAGCTGGCCCAGGTCAAGCTGTCCGTGCGATGGAAGTTCGACCCCCGAGCCCTCATAGCCGGATGGAAGGAACGCCACATTGGCAAGCGTTCGAGGCCGCCCGAATAGACAGATACATGATGCTCGTGAGCAATGACCTGAACCAAAGCCCCAATAGATCGAGATGGGCCGGTTGCAACCAGGCAGTTCAGATTTGATTATCGATATGTCTACTACTGGTCAGCGCTCTGCTTCAGGATGCCAACACCCAGCAATCCGCCTGATTCGGCATCCACCACGGCTGTGTAGAAACCGTTGTTCATGTCTCTGGTCAGAACGTAACCGTAGCCCCCCTGCCCTTCGGAAAGCTCACCGAGGATGTCGTTGAGGTCCATATCACCATCGATGTACGAATTGGCCAGATCAAAAAGATTGAGACTATTGAAGGACGAGCTGAGAGAACCAAGATTGGCCACCGGTGTGGCAGGATTCTCTCTGAGGTAAAGGGTCTCCTTGGAATAGTCAAAAGCTGCGTCATCCCCGCTTCCGATCAGGGCCCACCGTGCCACATGGTCATCGCTGGCCAGGACCAGTTCGACACCTCCCAGAGTAAGCAGGGTCGGTATGTCGGCCCGGTCCAGGATGGGATTGCCGGTATCGTTCTTGGCCAGATTCTCCACAACGACCTCACCGGTCCCATTCTTGGTCACCGTCGCAAAGTAGGCCTTGATGTCATTGTTGTTGTTGGTGCGATGATAACCCATGGTGAAATTCCACTCCTGAACCCCACCATCTCTCCCATAGCTGGCATCGAGGACATAGTGATTGGGTTTGCTTTCAAGATAATCGGTGACATTGGCGTCAGAGCCGTTAATCACGTCCACAGCTTCCTGGATGTCGAAATCGGGATCCAGACCGCTGTACTCGGGAGTGACACCCAGTTGGGGGGCCCCGTCCTTGCTCCAGGGCATGAACTGCCCCTGCTGCTGGGCCAGCCTGTGTTTTTGTTCCGAAGGAGATTTTGGTGTTCCGCTCGGGACATCACCCGAACCATGCTTGATGTCGCTGGCGATGGCGGTGTACCGCAGCGTCCCCTCGGCAACCTGTCCGATTATCGGCCAGCTTAGTTCGGCTTCCATTCTGATGCTTATCTTGAGGGGATAGGCCGAAGCCTCCGATAACCAGAGGGATATCTTTGAGACAGTCAGTTCATCGGGCAGGGTGGCAGGCTCGATCTCGATCTTGAGGGTCTGGTGTCCCAGGATATCCTCCCCCTCCTTGATGCACCATCGCAAAGCATCGGAGTTCACCTCGTCCGGGATGTAGGTGCCGCACTCCCCCTCCTTCATATCCGGCCCATTGTACATGGCCGGGTCGGGGATGAATAGGGAGAAGGAGGAGTATTGAACATACATCACACCTTTCGCCGCCAGCCAGTCCAGGTCCTCCTTGGCCAGATCGTACGAGAGGTTGTGTTCCGAGATGAGCTTGATGGTCAGCAACGAGGTCGTATCGATGTAGCTGTACTGGATTGATTTTTCGTACGTGGGAGGCCAGGCAATGGGAGCACGGCCGTCCCGTCGGGATTCTCCGTCGATGTCGAGGTCCTGGACGATGCGTCTGGCAAAGGTGGTGTGGTCGTTTTGAAAACCATCCTTGATGGTCTCGAAGGAGGAATTGGTTCCCAGGGTCAGGGTGCCTGTGAAATCGATGTCGCTCTCATCGATTGAACTCCCCTGGATCATGGGAATGCTGATCTCACCCTGATGGAGCTTGAAGTAGGCGTTGCCGTTGACCTTGTAGGTCACCCGATCGCCCAGTTGCTCGTAAGGGATAGTCAATTCACCAGGCTTGTTCACAACAATGTAAATGAAGATCGAAGCCACTATCAACACCATGACAATGACCAATGCTCCAATGACCCGCTTGTCCAGCAGGCCGTGTTCATCAACGAAGATGGCAGGCAATGGGCGTCGTTTCCTTCTTTCATCTTCCTCATGATCCATTTTCGGGGAGGGGACCTCTTCGGAACCATCCTCCTCCAGAGGTGCTGGATCCTCATCATCTTCATCCTCATCAGAGGGATCATCTTCATCGCTCTCGTCCAGCTCGTCATCCTCATCAACGCTGGAGGCACCCACCACCAGGGTGGCGGCGGCGGGCCCGTCATCCTCGTAGTCGTCATCCTCCGGTGACCCTATCGCGATCCTTGGACCGGATGGATCATTTTCCTCCTCGACCTCATCGTGTCCACCCTCCTTCTCTTCATCATCCTCAGGTTCCTCCTCCATCTCATCATCGCTGTCATCCTCCTCTTCTTCGGGAACTTCCTCCTCCTTCACAACGTCCCCCTCATCTTTCACATCACCATTTTCAACGATGGATTCGGCCTCTGCCTCCCATCCCCCGTTATCGTCCGGTTCGTTCGCTCCGGCCATCTCTTTGTCCTCGGCTTCTTCGGCAGATTTAGCCGAGATGGTTACGCTGTCGGAGGGTCCAGGCTCGTCATTGCCCATATCCTAACTATTGGCCGAAGACTACTTAAAGCCTCATCCGAACCATTATGCCGAACCGCTCAGACCCTTGTTCCGGATGAACTGGCGCCCGGCTTCCACGGCGGCGATGTTGAGCTTGTTAAAATACCCTTTCTTGCCGGTGTAGAAGTGGCTGAAGATGGCTTCAAGGTTGACCTCTTCCTGTCCTGTGTATGCAAGATAGGCTCCGTACATGGCACAGTTCTGCGACATCTTCACATCTCGAATTCCCTTTAAATACTCCTCGTCGAGGGTGTTCTGGAGACCATCCGATATCTCGGTGGCCGGGACCTCGATGATGGTAACGTCATCACGTTCAGGCTTACGGTCCTCCGTGAGAGAGGTGTTGTAGAAGAACAGGCCTCCAGGTTTCAGCAGGGGTTCAAAATCCATGGAGGGCATGTTCATGATTAACATGACATCGGGCACCTCGGCGATGGGGCTGTCAATCTCCCCTTCGGACTGGATCACATAACACTTGACCTTGCCTCCCCGGGTCTCGGGTCCGTAGGAGGGAGTGTAGACCACATGTTTCCCCTCCAAAATGGCCTGATAGGCCAGGAAGTTACCAAGGTCGAGGACACCCTGGCCTCCGTGACCCGAGATGAAGATCTGCGTCTTGGAGGGGATGACGCTCATTGCCCTCCCTCCTGGGTTTCGTCATCCTCGGCGGGCGGTATGACCTTGCCCTCGATTCCGAAGCGGTCGATGTAAACACCCAGGGGATAACGTTTGACCAGATGGTCGTTGGCGAACCGCTTGGAGTCCATGACCTTCATCTTCCAGTTGATGCTGCAGGTGGAGATGGCCTCCACGAAAGCGTAGCCTCCTTTCTGCTGGACCTCAAAGGCGTTCTTGAAGACTTGCCGCGCTTTCATTAGGTTCCGCGTACGGTATTTCAGGGTCCCGTCCCGGGTGGTGAAAGGCTCGATCACCAGTGAGACCCGGCGGACATACGAGGGACCGTCAAGGGTGGAGAGGAGTTTGCACATGTCCACCGGTCGACCTGTGTCCATGATATCCCTACCGTAGGGTGTGGTCGTGGTCACCTGCTCGGGCAGTGTCGTCGGTGCCATCTGCCCTCCGGTCATCCCGTATATGGCATTGTTGATGAGGAAAACGGTGATGGGTTCACCCCGAATCGCTGTCCAAACGGTCTCGCCCATGCCTATTGCCCCGGCGTCCCCGTCGCCCTGAACCGTGTAGACGGTCAGGTCAGGTCGCATACGCTTGACACCGGTGGCCACCGCCGGTCCTCTTCCATGGGCGCACTGGATGTGATCGACATTGAAGTAGTAGTAATCGAGGACCGAGCAACCAACAGTATCACACATGATGGTCTTATCCCGCAGGCCCAGCTCGTCCAGGGCCATGGCGATGAGGTGAGTGGCCGTGCCATGCTCGCATCCTGGACAGTAATGGGTGTCCCGTTCGGTCAACGAGGGGCTCTCAGTGTACTTGGTATCGTAATCGTCCTCCTTGAACTCCACCATCATTTCACCTCCTTGTTCATCTGTTCTATCTTGTCCACGATCTTGGCCACCGGGATCATGTTGCCCCCCACCCGGTACAGCAGGTCCACCGGACGCCGGCCCGAAACGCCGAGTTTCACATCTTCCACCATCAATCCGGTGTTCAACTCCACGGTCAAGAACTGTTCGGCGCTGGCGGTAAGTTCACCTATTCGCTCAAAGGGGAAGGGCCAGATGGTCTTGGGTCGCAGCAGGCCCACCTGGATCCCCTCGGCCCGGGCGAGGTTTACCGCAGCCAGAGCCAAACGGGCCGCTATCCCATAGGCAACGATGACGATCTTGGCATCCCCAACCAAGTACTCCTCCCAGAGGCATTCTTGTTCCCTGATCCTGTCCCACTTATCCTTCAACTCCTCAACGTGGATCTCCATCAGGCTGGTGTCCAGGTAGAGCGAATTGAGGATGTTGGGGGGCCGATCCTTTGCGCCGGCCAGGGCCCAGGAGGTGTCGTAAACGTTGGTTTCGACCTTCGGAGGCAGGACATCCTCCTTGATCTGTCCAGAGAACGCATCGGATAGGATGATCACCGGTTGGCGGTACTTGAAGGCCAGGTCGAAGGCCAGTGCCGGGAAGGAGAATATCTCCTGAACCGTGGAGGGTGCCAGGGTCACCACCTTGTAACCTCCATGACCACCACCCCGGGTGCATTGGGCGTAATCTGTCTGCTCGGGGTCGATGTTGCCCAGGCCCGGACCGCCCCGGTTCACGTTGCCCACCAGAAGGGGGATCTCCATGCCAACTGCGTACGATATACCCTCCTGCTTCAGCGAGAAGCCCGGCGAGGCGGTAAAGGTCATGGCCTTGGCCCCTGTGGCTGCGGCCCCGATGGTCATGTTGATGGCCTCCAGCTCCGAAGATGATTGCATGAAGACCTTGAAATCGGGCCAATCGGGTTTGCCGAACTCCCGGGCTAGGGTCTCAGGTACCTCGGAAGAGGGGGTGATGGGATAGGCGAAGTAGGCGTTGAGCCCTGCGTGCAAGGCCCCATATGCTACAGCCTCGTTGCCCTTCAGATACAGTCTACCGCCAGTCTCTGCCAGGTCATCGTCGATACTCATTGCACAGCCTCCTTCTTCAGGACCTTGATGGCCTTGATCGCCCCATCAGGACAGGCGATGAAACAGGTACCACAACCGGTGCATGGCCCGATCGTTCCCTCGTATTCGAACTCCACGGGGTGGAAACCCTTGGCGTTGAGATGGTCATGGGCTAGCTCCAAACAACCTCGGGGGCAGCTTACGACACATAGCTCGCACCCTTTGCATTTGGCCTGCTCGATGATCACCAGATTCTTCGGTTTTGAAGGACTGGCGTTGGCATTGTCAGCTTTGGTGGCCTTGGCCATTATGTCACCTTGATGAGGAGGACAGTGCTGGTGGGCACTGGCCGAATATGCCACGCCATTGGAAATCTCTCATAAAGCCCTTGTGCTTGATATATATACAGAGACACCAAAGGTGAGATGGACCATTGGATGTTCACAGCCTTGAAGCTGAACGATTATAGAATTAATAACGCGAATGAAGCCTTACTGCTCAAAGACCGTGATACTTCTTCAGATTGCCCTGAATGCTCTCGATCTCACGCTCCACCTGATTGAGCACATTAAGATCGGTATCGTTACCCAGGATGCGTTGAATGAACAGGTATGACTTGAGATGGTCTTCGGCTGTCAGGCGCCATTCATCCACATTCTTGTTGTTCAACTGACGATGCCAACCGTCATCATTGCCCAGCGTCTCTACCACCTCGTTGAACTGTTCATTGTCAGGTTCGTAGGCCATGATGTCTGGTATCTCACCCCGCATGAAGGTCAGCAATCGATCCTTAACCTCTTCGCTGATCCAGTTGATATCAATATAGTAATCCAGAAGGGGTGGCATTCTCTCTCGTTTAACCCGCTGGAGCAGGAATTCCAACCATCTCAGGATTATCACATGAGCCAATTGATTGTTTTCAGGAATGCAGGCCAACATGGTATTCTGCCCACCATTGTTGGGGATTTCAGAGGTTACTGGGCCCTCGTTGCCCCCATTTTCCCCATTCGTTCCATTATCTCTTTCCTGTATGATATTTTGGGGAGGTTCATGGGATATTTCAGGCCTCTGAGCATTTTGAGCTGGCAGATCTGTATCATCGTAGGGGTTGAAGTGTTTAGATACGAACTCGTAGATGGCGAGAAGATCCCGAATATTGGCATTTATCTGAGAGATACTTTTCTGAAGATCACAAATTTCTGTCCGTTGCGTTTCAATTGAAGCTTCAAGCTGTTCTGCTCGCAGATCCATCATAGTGTTTGAGGTCTTTTCGAGAGTGTATCGTTCATGTTCCCATGGGATCTCCTTTGGGTTCAACTCCTGAAGGTTCACATCCTTCTTTCTGTCAGCGATATTCTCCATGAATCTTTCCAGGATCAGATCATCCACGTCAGAAGTCAAGCTCGTATCTACACTGGGATCTTTGATAGGGTTCATCAACGGTGCCACCTCATTGATATAGACCGGTACGCGGGACGAAATTGAATTGGGCAAGAGAACCCTGACTCTGCAAATTGGCGAACCGACCGAGCAAGCTTGAGCTTACTGGCTGAAGTCGTAATCTCATCTTCGATGAGAACTGGCCTTGGGCGATGGTTCATCTTGGAGCCAACCTCATGTGGGAAGTTGGGATTTTGGGCATCCCACCCGACGTTTGATTAGCATTGACATATTAAGAATTGAGCTTACGATTACAGTTCATGGTAATCAAGATTGATATTCTAA
>CAYLMJ010000025.1:0-29967 GCA_964384995.1 uncultured archaeon
ATCCTAAAGGCCTCCGGAGCCTTGGACCTGGGTTCGAATCCCGGCGGGCCCGCCTCCGCGCGATTTCAGCGCGTAGGCTGGCACATTGTGACGCTCGGTACTTCGTTTCACTCAGCACCTTCGGTCACAATGTCGCCCGCCACTTTTCACGACGAGGGTGACAAGTCCAGAACGGTGCGACGCTCGGTCGCCAGATGACGCTGGCTCCCTCGGTTCGCTCCTCATTGTTGATGGAAGCTGGTTGGTTGATGCTGAACGGAAAGTGTCCTGTCCTTGCGGCCCTCTTCAATCCAGCTTCACCGACTTTGAGGCCACGGCCGGCTCCGCCGAACGGTCCTTGGACTCATCGCTCAGGTCGTGGAGGGTGTTGGTCACTCTTTCCAGGCCCTCCAGCACCGCCTTCAGGCTCTTGTCGGCGTGGTCGAACACCACCTCGTTCTCCTCCAGCAGGGGCCCCATCTGGGCCACGCAGACCCGGCGGACGTTGTCCGACTTGGCCTCCAGGAACTCCCGCACCGTTCCCAGGAGCTGGTTGCCCAGTTGCACCGTCTCGACGAGGTCGGAGATGTTGGACCTGGCATAGGCCAGATCGTTGTTCAGCTGGTTGAGCAGTTCGGTGTCCAGGGCCGGTTCGGGTGGTGTCCCGGCGGTGACGGTCAGGTCCACCCCCGCTCCCGGGGCTGTCTCGACCGGGGCGCTCTCGCCACCTGTCGGCCGGTCGGTCAGCTCTCGCAGGACCCCCTGGGTCAGGTAGCTTCCGTCAGGCTGGAGCAGGTAGCTCACGTTGGCCTCCAGCTCCACCTCCCGCTCCTCCCGGGTGATGCCGGTGAAGGTGTAGAGGCTGGGGGGCTCGTTCCCCTGCTGGAGGCTCTGCTGTCGCTGGGCCACGATCTTTTGGGACCTCCTGTTCATCAGGCGCTTCATGTCGAAGCCGGGGGCCAGTAGCTCCTCCCGGGAGTAGCCAAATAGCTGTTCCATGGCCCTGTTGACGTAGACGAAATTGCCCTCCTTCAGCTGGTAGATGGGGTCGTGGGAGTGCTCCACCAGGGCCTCGTAATGCACCTCCAACTGATGCTGCTGCAGGCTCTGGCGGGCCTGGACCATGTGGCGCTCCACGATCATGGGCAGACCCTTGTGATAGCCGATGGACTTGGTGACGTAATCCACCGCCCCCAGGTTCAGGGCCTGGACCGCGATGTCCTGGGACCCCATGCCCGTGACCATGACCACCGGCACCTGGTACTCGTCCACCAGGTGTTTGAGCACCTCCAGTCCGTCCACCACCGGCAGGCGGTAGTCCAGGATCACCAGATCCACCTTGGAGCCCGACATCATCTGCAGGGCCGTGGGACCGTTGGGGGCCTCCAGCAGATCCAGTTCGGGATGGGCCGCGCCAAGGAACTCGCGGACCAGCTCCCGCTCGGACTGGCTGTCGTCGACGATGAGCACCGTGCCGGTGAGGCTCATGCCCGGCTGAGCGTTCATGTGAGCTCTCCTGGAGTGGTGAGAGAACCCGGTGGTGGTATATTGATGTCGAACCAGAAGTGGCTCAACTGCTGTATCCGCTCCAGGAACCTGTTGTAGTTGGTGGGCTTGGACACGTAGCCGTTGGCCCCGGCCTTGTAACAGCGAGCGATATCATCGGGGTCCTCGGAGGTGGTGAGCATGCAGATGGGGATGGTTGCCAATTGCTCGTTGGCCCGGATGGCCTTCAGCACCTCCAGACCGTCCATGCCCGGCATCCTCAGGTCCAGCAGGATCAGGTTGGGCAGGGAGGCCAGGGTGTAACGATCGGTCTCGTTCCGGCTGAGGAACCGGATGGCCTCCGGGCCGCTGTTGCAGATGACGATATGGTTGAGCTGATTGGCCCTGTGCAGGGCCACACTGATGAGCTCGGTGTGATCGGGGTCATCCTCCACGAGCAGTATGTCAATGGGATTGCTCTCGGATGGGGCGGGGTCTTGCTCAGTCATTTGACTCTCCTTCTTGCTCATGCGCTTTGGGTTCGGGCAACAGTGAGGGCAGGGTGAAGTGGAACATGGAACCCTTCCGGCCGTCGGATTCGACCCAGACCTTGCCGTCGTGGCGCTCGATGATGCGCTTGACGATGTTCAGGCCCACTCCCGAGGAGTCCACCTCCCCGGCCCGTTCGTCCTGCAGGGTCTCGAATGATTCGAATATCTTCTCGCTGTAGGCCGGGTCGATGCCGATGCCGTTGTCGCTGACGGTGAAATGGTAATGGTCGTCCTCGGTGGTCCAGGCCAGCTCCACCCTGGGCTCGGGCTCGTCGCCCATGTACTTGAGGGCGTTGGATATCAGGTTGGTGAAGATCTGGGAGATGGCCGAGGTCTCGCCGTGGACCTGGGGCAGCTCACCGGGCAGGATCAGGTCGGCCCCCTTCTCCTCCACCTGGGGTCCGAAGTCACTGCGGATCAGCTCCATCATGCTGTTGAGGTCGATCCTCTGCCTGGGCGCCATGTCCCTGCCCGCCCGGGAGAGCTTGAGCAGGTCGTCCAGGAGCCGCTCCATGCGCTGGGCGTTGCTCTCGATGCGCGAAAGGAACCTCTGCCCCGGCTCCGACAGGTTCTCGCCCTCGGTATCCTTGAGCAGGGCCAGGAAACCGGTGAGGGAGACCAGGGGTGACCTGAGGTCGTGGGAGGCGGTGCGCACGAAGGCGTCCAGCTCGAGGTTGGCCTCTTTCAGGGCCTCCTCCGCGGCCATGCGCTCGGTCACATCCCTATCCACACCACGAAATCCATTCACCATCCCATGGTCATCTATGATTGGCACACCACTGCTCTCTAAATAACGCCAGTTTCCATCCTTATGCTGCCATCTTATCAATCTGTTCTTCCAACCTCTCTTCTCAGAGATCCACCTGGGCAACTCGGACCCTATGCTCGTTCTGTCCTCCTCGTGCATCAGGTCGAGACTTGACTTTCCAACCAGTTCATTGGGCCGGTACCCAAGGATAGTTTCGACGACCGGATTTGAGTAGGTGTGGGTCCCATTCAGATCTATCGACCAGATCCAATCCTGAGACGTTTCAACAAAGGCGCGGATGGTCTCCTCCTTTTCCCGAAGGGCCTCCTCGGCGGCCTTGCGCTCCGAGACCTCTTCCTCCAGCTTGCCCCTGGAGGCCTCGATGTCCTCCAGGATATTGAGGATGGCCCTCCGTTGCCGGTCGCTCTCCTGGGAGCTCTCATCGTGCCGGGTCACCTTGTCCTCGATCTCCTCACCCAGCATGTTGAGACCCGTGGCCAGGGCCTCCAGGGTACCCCACTCCCTGCCGGTGTCAAGGCGGGCGGAGTACTCGCCGGAGGCGATCTTCTGGACCATCCCGACCATCTCATGGAGGAGGTCGGGGTCGATGGTTGGGCTCATCTACGATTCTCCGAGGTCGTCGGGTCTGTTGAGGTAATGGCCAAGCCAATCTAAGGCTTTGGTCTCGGAATCGAATATCTGGATCGGGAATCCGGGCTTGTTTATCCCCAGGAAGAAGTTGCCCAGGACCCGGCTGACCGTGGAGCCGGTCAGCAGGGCCACGGCCCTCTGGTGCCTGGCCGTTTCGGTTCCGGCATAGTACTTGCGTGCCGCCAGCTCGATCCTCTTGCAGTTGGTGATGTCCACCAGCACCGGACGCCGGAGGCCTTCGTTGAGGGTGGCGATGCTGGCTATGTTCTCCCTGGCGGTCTCGATGGTCTCCTCGGGCTCCACCATCACGCAGTGTACGATGCCATCCTCCCTCAACCACTGCTCCTGGGTTGAGGTCCTGATCCTCTCCATCCTATGCCCCTCCGGACCCGGCGAGGCGTCCCTCCAGCTCCTTGATGGTCTGTTTCAGCTCCACCATCTTCAGCTCCCGGTCCACGGCCAGCCGATTGAACTGCTCCAGCTCCTCGACCTTGTCCTTCAGGGCCTCCTCGGCCTGCTGGGCCTTGTCCCGCTCGCGGCGCAGTTCCTCCTCCAGCTGCTGGCGCTCGAAGAAGCCGGGGATCTTGTACTTGGTGATGCGCTGGGCCAGCTCGGGCTCCTTGTCCATGTAGGCCTGGATGTGACCCTCGATGCGGGAGGGCGGGGCCATGATGAAGCGGCACTGGTCGTCGCCCTTGGCCTTGCAGGTTATCTCGATGGCCGTCAGCTCGACGCCGAAGCTCTCCTGGCACCAGCCCGATGAGTAGCCGGCGTTCATGACGCACACCGGGAAGTCGGTCTTCTTGCCCTCCTGGAGCCAGGCGTCCGATTCGAAGGAGAAGGGATGGTCGTAGATGAGGTAGTAGTTCTCGTCGGGGGAGGGATTCGACTCGGGGAAGATGTCCACGAAGGCCCAGCCCGAGTAAGCGAAGTGGATGGGCCCGGCCGAGAGCTTCTCGATGGGGTCGGTGACCTCCATCCGCTGGTGGAAGTTGCGAGCGTCCATCTTGCCGATGGCGTGGGCGATGTCGAAGAGCAGGCTCCGGGCCATGCCCACCGCCTCCTCTTCGCCGAAGTCCCGGTAGAGGTTGGTCACCGTTTCGAAGAAGTCCACCGACATGGAGGCGGCCCTGACCAGGATGTAGCGCTGGCCAAAGAGCTCGATGGTGCCCTTGGAGGGGGACTCCAGCTTCTCCGAGAAGTAGCGGCTCACGTACTCCTGGGCCTTTTCAAAGAGGGGTGCGAACGGTTCGGGTACTTTCACTGTGTCTAACATGTTGTCATCTCCGTGGTGGTCCTGGGTGTGCACTGGCATCTGGGTGCCTGTTTCGCCCTGCGTATCTCTCCCAGGAAATGATGAAAGGCAGGAGGCATGTTCCGTTCCCGGCAGGGGTCGCATTGCCCATCGTTCAACCCCCCGCTTCCTCGACCGGTGTCAGATGGGTGGGCAGGATGTTGGTGGAGAACCAGAACCGGCCCAGCTCCTTCACCTTGTCCACGAACTCCTGGTACTTCACCGGCTTGGTAACGTAGGAGTTGGCCCCAGCGGCGTAGCAGGAGGCGATGTCGGCCTTGTCGGCCGAGGTGGTGAGCATGCAGATGGGGATGGAGCAGAGGGATGGCTCCGAACGTATCTGTCTGAGGACCTCGATGCCGTCCAGCTTGGGCAGGCGCAGGTCCAGCAGGATGAGGCCGGGCGTGGGGTAGGCCTCCTCATCGGTGTAGCGGCCCCGATGCATCAGGTACTCCAGGGCCTCCTCGCCATCCTCCACCACCCGCACCCGGTTCTTCACCGCCATGCTCAGGGCATGGAGGCTCAGCTCGGCGTGGTCGGGGTTGTCCTCCACAAGGAGTATCTCGAGGGCCAGGTTCTCGTTGATCATCTCGGTCATGTTTCTCGTGCTCCTATCACTACTTGCTGAGTACCCGGGGTTGCGAAAGAATCGATGAGAGTGACGGGGTGGGTGAAGTGGAAGGTGGAACCGCTGGCGCCGTCGGATTCCACCCAGATCTCGCCGCCGTGGCGCTGGACGATGCGACGCACGATGGAGAGGCCCAGTCCCGCTGAGGATACCCTGCCGGCCCGCCGGTCCTTGAGGGATTGGAAGGGCTCGAATATCTTCTCGTGGTAGGCCGGCTCGATGCCGATGCCGTTGTCGGCGACCTGGAAGTGGTAAAGGTCCCCTTCCTGGCGCCAGCTGAGCTTTACGCAGGGATTGGGCTGTTCGCCCAGGAACTTGAGACCGTTGAGGATGAGGTTCAGGAAGACCTGGGCGATGCCCACCATGTCGCCGGCGATGGTGGGCAGGTCGTTGGGTATCTTCAGGATGACCGGCCGGCCGGCCAGGTAGGGTTTGAACTCCCTGTAGAGGCTCAGCACCACCAGGTTAAGGTCCAGGTTCTCCAGCTTCAGCTTTTCCCGCCCCACCCTGGTGAAGATGGCCAGTTCGTCCAGCAGCTGCTTCATCTGCTCTGTGGCGTCCTCGATGCGTGATATGACGTGCAGGCCCTGGTCCGACAGGCGTTCCCGCTCCATCTCCTTGAGCATGCCCAGGAAGCCGGTCATGGAGACCACCGGGGTCTTCAGGTCGTGGGAGGCGGTGTAGACGAAGGCGGCCAGCTCCTCGTTGCTGGCCTGCAGTTCGGCCTCCAGCTTCTTGCGCCTGGTGACATCGCGCAGGATGGCCTGGACGATGACCCCCTCGGCCTCGGTGGTCAGATGGGTCATGGAGGCCTCGACCTGCCGTTCGCGACCCGTACCGTCCACCACCCTGAAGTCCAGATGATGGTCCACCTCCCGGCCCTCCTCGATGTTCTGCAGGTAGGCCTGGAGTACGTGCCGGTCATCCTCCACCAGCAGAGCGAGGTGATCAAAATCATCGTCGCAGGCCTGCTCTCGCGAGATGCCAAAGTAACGCTCGAAGGCCGAATTGACCGAGCTCGGTCGACCCCCGGTGAGATTGATTATCGGGGTCCGGGACTGTTCCACCAGCTGGCGGTAGCGGGACTCCGTGGACTCCAGTCGGGCCATCATCTCGTTGTAGCTGAGCATGGGGGCCTTGCGCTCCTGGAAATGGAGGACCCCCACCAGCACCGAGGCGAACATCAGGTTGGTCAGGCTCTGGCCCACGAGGATGAGCGAGGAGTGACCGTAGTTGGTCCTGATGGCGTCCAGGAAGATGCTGGCGGCGCCGATGACACTGGCGACGATGAGCATGGACCAGTAGGAATGGAGGGCCTGCTTGCGATAGAGCCTCAGCAGGAAGAGGTCCATGGTGATGACAAAGGAGACCAGGATGGCGTAGACCAGGAAGGTCAACCGGGCCGCCGCCTCGCCGGTGGTGGTGGCGAGGATGTAGAGGGCCGCCCCCAGGATGGCCGCAATGAGGGTCAGGGAATGGACCAGGGTGACCTTGATGTCGGTCAGGTCGAACTTCTTGCGACTGCGGTAGAGGGCGCTGACCAGCATCAGGATGATGATGTTGATGGCGATGACCCAGACGGAGTCGGTGGTGGCCGAAGCCTCCTCGTAGGCCTTGGCCCTGCCATGGATGAGGTAGTACTCCACCGACCAGATCAGGTGGCCGGTCAGGAAGAAGAGGGCACTGAGGATGAGGAAGGCCAGGAAGCGGGCGAAATCCGAATCGGGCTGACGGATACGCAGTGAGAGGGCGAAGGCGATGATGGCCACCAGCAGGGCCGTGCTCACCAGATGGTTGTAATGGATGGCCAGCGAGTGGCCCATTACCAGGCCCAGACAGCTCAGGCTGGCAAAGAGGACTGCCAGGGAAAGGGTCCTGCGGTCAAGGCCCAGGAGCCAAGGATCGCCGTTGCTGGGGGAACCGGAACCGTTGGACGGTGCATCATCGGCGGAACGGAGGTCATGCCCTTCCGGGGGGGAGGAGGCCGGTTCCCGGTTCACTCGGACCAGCCTCCTCTTCGTACCAGTGATCTATGGAACTCAAGATCTATCGATTCATCGCAAAAGAAGTCTCGTGGCGAATCTGGACGGAAGGGATCCGGACTGTTTTTCGTGATCGTTGGGGGCATGAAAACATGACCATTGGCTGATGTGTTGAAGCACCCCACTCGTCGCCACAACGGACGAACAGTCCTCCTTTCCAGCTTTAATAAACCCTGGAGTAAAGTTTTCTTTACCCCGAGCCTCAAAGGCAGTTCAACTTTCTCTTAAATCTTCATTGGGATAATTGCGAGATGTTTGTTATGGTCCGGGGATCGGAGCTGAGGGAGAACAGGTTCCAAGGTGCCTTTCCAGTTCAGGGCTGGTCCCTTCCGCTGCCTTTGTTCACCGGTTCAAGGAGGACCGGTCGATACCCACTGGAGGTCAGCTGCCACTATCGGACAGTTGGACCCCTGGATGGTGGGGAGACTGGGATATCTTGAGCAGGAAGTCGATGAGCTGGTGGAGCTTGACCACCATGTCGGTGTAACGGGCCGGTTTGCTCAGGTAGCAGTTGGCCCCGTCCTGGTAGGCCTGCTGGACATCCTGTTCGTTGGCCGAGGTGGTCAGGATTGAGACAGGGATGGAGCGGAGCCGGGGATGGGACTTGATGTGCTTCAGGACCTGGAAGCCGCTGACCTTGGGCAGGTTCAGGTCCAGCAGGATCACCGCCGGCAGAGGGACCTCGGGTGACGTGCCGTTCTCCATCGTCTTGAGATGGTCCAGGGCCTCCTGGCCGTCGCGCATCAGCTGAATCTTGCAGGGCGGTGAGGCCCCTCCGCTCAGGGCCAGCTGGATCAGCTCGGCGTGGTCGGGGTTGTCCTCCACCAGGAGGATCTCGATGGGCTGGCCTTGGGCAGGGGATCTTCGTTTCATCGCGTTCTTGCACCTGTTTCGGTCTCATCTGGATCGTGAAGGTAAGGGGGCGGGAAATGGGAGGAGGCGCGGGTCGACGGGGTGCAGATGATACCGTCACACATGCAGGTCATCGTCGTCCTCCAGTCTTTTCACCACGGCCGAGCCCAGGGCCTCCAGGCGCTTGCCCACGGCCAGCAGTCGCCGTTCCTGATCGGAGAGGGAGGGAGAGCGGACGTGGACCTGTGCTCCGGCCGGAGGCTGATCGGCCGGGTAGGGTTGACCACCAGCGATCAGGGGCACCTCCAGGGTCGCGATGTGGGCCTGGGCCTCTGCCAGCTCCTCCTGGAGCCGGGCGTGCTCCAGGGCCCGGGCCACAGCTCCCACCAGGTTCTCGGGGAAGTCCGCGCTCTTGGTCACGAAGTCGTTGGCCCCGCAGCGCAGGGCCTTCATGGCCACCTGCTGGTCGTTGCAGCTGGTGACCAGCACCACCGGCCGGTTGTCGTCGCCATCCCTCAGGCGGGAGAGCACCTCCAGGCCCGAGATGCCGGGCAGGTAGAGGTCCAGGAGGATCATGTCGGGCTCCTCCAGGGCCGGTCCCAGCTCGATCCGCTCGAGGGCCTCCTCGCCCGACTGGGCGGTCTCGACGTCCAACCCCAGACCGAACTCGCCCTTCAGGCACTGGGAGACGAGAAGGGCATGGTCGGGGTCGTCCTCGACAAGTAACACACGCATGATAGCACACACCTAGGGGTATCGAGCCGCCGCTGACGCAAGGTCTTCACCGAATTTTAGCGACGACTCCATGGCCCCCTTTTCGCAATTGCAGTATATGAACTTCCAAGTAAAGTGGAGTTAACAAGTGCCAGGCGATGGAGGGAGACGCCGACCGTTCCGGTCCTCGCGAGGAACATCAGATCAAGAATAGGTCTGGTCCTCTTTCTGGGTTTAAATTCCTATTCAGGGTCCTCGGCCGATCCAGTATCGGGGAGGGTCAGCAGGGTGGCCGGCCCGGTGAAGCTGGTGGCGCTGAGCTCGCGGAGCCGGGAGAGGGCCTCCAGGGAGGTGCGGCCCTCGGGGGTCAGCCGGTAGGCCCCCTCCTCGTTCTGTTCCAGCAGGTTGGTCTGGAGCAGTTGCTTGAGGTGGAACGTCAGGCTGGCCGAGCTGGCCAGGTCCATGGCCTTGAACAGCTCGTTGAAGGCCACGCCCCGGGTCTGACCCACATGATGGAGGATGGCCAGGCGGGCCTCGTGGGCCATGGAGCGGCTGATGTTCACCAGCTGTTCCTGGGCCAGTACCTGTTGCAAGGCGGCAAGGTCAGGGGGGTCCAGCTCCTCCCGGCCCACGCCCAGGCAGAGATGGCAGTTGGTCTCCTTCTGCTCCTTCTGCTCCTTCATGAAGTGGGTCACCAGGTTCTGGACGGTGGCGAAGCCGTGCATCTGGCTCAGCAGGCCCAGACCCTCCAGGTAGACCAGACCGCTGGGATGTTCTTGGCTGAACTCGTTGAGCCGCTGGAGCAGGCTGTGGAGGTGACCCGGCGGGATGGTCCCCGGCTGGTTGCCATGGGTGAGCTGGACGTACTGGAGGTTCTCATGGTCCACAGTGCCCTCGGCGCTCTCGGGTCCCATGAAGAGGCGGCGCTCCCTGGGGCTCACCACCAGCAGGGAGGTCTCGGCGGCCTGCTCCTCCAGCCATGAGCGGGGGTCGGTGAACTGGGGCTCGGGCTCCTCCTCGGCGGGTTTCGCCTCCTGCAATTCTTGGCGCAGGTCCATCTCGGCCTGGATGGCCTTCAGCTTCTCGCCGATGAGAGGGGTCCGGAAGGGTTTGGTGATGAAGTCGAAGGCCCCCCGGCGCATGGCGTCGATGGCGTTCTCGATGGTGGCGTAGCCGGTCATGACGATGATGAATAGCTCCTTCCACCGCTCCTGGACCTTGGTGATCAGGTCGAGCCCGCTCATGACCCCCATGCGGATGTCGGTGAAGATGGCCTGGGGGGCAGTGCCCTCCTCAGCCGTCCGCTGGAGCAGTTCCAGGGCCTCCTCGGCCGAATTGGCGCACAGGGCCTCGTGCTTGTGGCGCTCCAGGTAGCGTTGCAGTTGCTCCACCAGCAGTTCGTCGTCATCCACCACCATCACCCTCACTGTTCCACCTCCTCTTGCGGGTCGGCGCTGTCGGCGGTGCCGGCGGTGTCGGCTGGGGCCGTTGGAACCACATCATCCGCCTCGACCCCGGCTTCGGCCTTGTCCCCGGCATCACCAACGGAGGCCTTGGGCCGGTCGAGCTCGAGGTCGATGGTCACGGTGGTGCCCTCGTTCACCTCGGACCGTATCTTGATCTTGCCCTGATGGGCCTCGACGTAGCGATAGACCAGGGAGAGACCCAGGCCGGTGCCCTGGCCGGTGGGCTTGGTGGTGTAGAAGGGTTCGAAGACCCGGGGCATGTGCTCCTCGGGGATGCCACAGCCGTCATCGGACAGGGTCAGCCTCACGCCCTTGCGGGTGCGACTGGTCCGCACGGTCACCTGTCCGTCACCGTCCTTGTCGATGGCGTCCACGGCGTTGGAGAGCAGGTTGGTGATGACCTCGTGGAGCTGGAAGCGGTCGCCCCTGATGGGCAGGGTGCCCCTGGCGAACCTGGTATCGACGGTCACCCGTTCGGGGATGGGCAACTGGGCCATTCCCGATTCCACCACCTCGTTGAGGTCCAGGGTCTCGAACTCGGTGGTGTCGGGCCGGGCGAACTGTAGCAGTTCCCGCACGATGATGGCGGCGAACTCCACCTGGCCCAGGGTCTTGGCGGCGTAATCGATGACGATGGGGTCCTCGGTCTCCTCCCGCAGGTTGTCGGCCATGAGGGAGATGTTGCTCAGGGGGGTGTTGATCTCGTGGGCCACGCCGGCCGCCAGCTGGCCGATGCCCGCCAGGCGCTCGTGCTGGATGAGCTTCTGCTCCATCTCCTTGCGCTCGCTGATGTCGCGGATGATGGCCATGACGGCCGGCTGGTCATGGTAGATGAAGCGGGCAGCGGTCACCTCCACTGGCACGTGGGTGCCATCCTCCTTCATCCCGGTGAACTCGTAGGTTGTGGGTACCTCCTTGCCGGCCTCCCGATCGGTGGAGATTGATTTGACCCGCTCCAGGTCCTCGGGGGCCACGATGGGGTCGTAGGGCCGGCCCAAGCGGGTCTCCAGGTCCTCGATGCCGAAGATGCGCTGGTAGGCGGGATTGGCGTAGAGCAGGAGGCCCTTCTGGTCGATGAGCACCGCGTCGGGAGAGGTCTCGAAGAGGGCCCTAAAGCGGGTTTCGGATTCTTTGAGGGCCGCCTCGGCCTGTTTCCGCTCGGTGATGTTCTCAAAGGCCACGATCAACCGCTGGCCGGGGATGGAGAAGGCCCGGATGCGGAAGGCCCCGCTCAGGCGCTCGTCGGTGTATTCGAGACTCTCGGTATCGTACATCTGCCCGGTACGCATCACTTTCAACAGTGCTTCGGTGAAGCCGATACCCCGGGCTACGGGCCAGACCTCATCGAACTCGCGTCCCACCCAGTCCTGGGCATTGATGCCTGTGAGGTCACAGGAGGCCTGATTGCCATCCTGCATGATCAGGGTGTCGGGCTCGCGATACTCGTAGATGAAGAGTCCGATGGGCGAGGACCTGACGATGTTGTCCGAGGTCTCCAGGGACTCTTTGAGGGCCGCCTCGGCCTCTTTGCGCTCGGTGATGTCGACGCTCATGTTCAGGACCGAGACCGTGTTCCCGTCGTCATCGACGATGGGCTGGAGGCTGGTCTGGAACCACCGGATGCCTACCGGAAGGGGCAACTCGATCTCCCGGGTGTATCCCTCACCCGTCCTCAGCACCTCTCTCACACGAGTCGCTCTATTGTCGGCCTCGTCGGGGGGAAGTATATCGTGAAGGTCCTTGCCGATGAACTCGGAGGGGCTCCCGCCAAGCAATCGGGCGGCGCTGAGGTTCATCAGTTGGAATCGAAGGTCGCCATCCAGGACGCTGATGGCCTCGTTGGCATTCTCCACCAGGATGCGGTACTTCTCCTCGCTCTCCTTGAGGGCCTCCTCGGCTCGCTTGAGTTCTGTGATGTCGATATGGCAACCGATCATCCGGATCGGAGAACCATCATCGGCCCACTCGACGACCCGGCCCGCGCATATGACCCAGATGGTGGAGCCGTTCCGGTGCCGGTATCGGACCTCGTTGTAAAACGGTACCTTGCCGTGGCTCTCGACATGGCGGTCAAAGACCTCGAGAACCCCTGTCAGATCATCTGGGAATATCAGCTCTTGCCATGTATCGGGCGAGTTGGGCAACTCATGGTCCTCGAAGCCGAACATCTTCTTGAACGCCGGGCTGAGATACTCGGCATGTTCGGGTATGTTCCAATCCCAGTATCCAGAGAGGGTTACCTCCAGGATGTCCGAAAGCATTCTCTCATGCTCGCGTAATCTTGACTCAGCGAGCCTACGCTCGGTCACATCCCTGATGGCACCGGAGATGCCTATGACCTGGCCCTGATCATCCTTGATGGGCGATTCGTTGACCTCGATGAAGATCGCGTCATCGTCCTTCCGTCGAGCCTCGAGGATGTAGGGAGGTTGGGCCTCGCCGGTCTCGATGGCCTTCATGGTCACCTTGTACCCCTCCTCGTTCAGGGGATGGTCGGTGACCAGGGTGGTCCATTCCACCAGCATCTCCTTGGGGGTGAAACCGAAGACCTCCTTGCACCCTTCACTGACGTAGGTCAGCTTTTGATCGAGGCCGTGAATGTAGTAGACCTCGCTGGAGTGGTCGATGACCGTTCTCAGCTTCTCCTCGCTATCCCGGAGGGCCTCCTCGTCCCGGGTGTTGCGCAGGGCAATGGCCGCCAGCTCGCCAAAGGCTTCGGCCATGCGGGCGTCGTAATCGGTGAAGCCACCGGGTTTGTTGGCCATGCCCATGAGCCCGATGGCCCTGCCCCGGACCATCAGGGGGGCGAAGAGCACATTCTCCAGTGTCACATGACCCGCGGGCATGAACTCCATCCATTCACTGTCATTGAAGTCATTGTCGAAGACCACCTTGCCGCTGTGGTAGGCCTCGGCCCTGAGGCCCCGGATGGGCATGGGCAGTTCTGGGTCCACATCACAGGGGAGGCCACCCGCCTCCAGGAAGAGCACCTCGTTCTCCTCGCCGTCGTCGGAGATCAGGGCCACGTAGCCGGAGACGGCACCGATGAGACCGGTGCAGGTGTCGAAGATCTTCCTGGCCGCGGTCTCGAAGTCGTGACTCTCCATCACCGCCCGGGAACTGGTCAGCAGGGCCGAGACCTCCTGTTGCCTCTGCTTGGTCTCCTCGAATGCCTGTTTCAGCCTCGTTTCGGCCTTCTTGCGGTCGGTGATGTCCCTTAGCTGGCCCTGGACCAGTATCGGGGTCCCCGGCAGGGATACGGTGCTGGCCTCCACGTGGCGGACCTCTCCCGCCTTGGTGATGACCCTGAACTCGTAGATCGGAGGGACCTCATGACCCTCCAGGCGGGCCCTGGTGCGCTCCTCGATGAGCTTGCGGTCCTCGACATGGACCAGCTCCATGAAATCGAACCCCTCCCCTGCCACCTCCTCCATGGTGAAGCCAAGCAGTTCCTGGAAGGCGGGGTTGATGTACTGGAAGCCCTCCTCGGGGGCTATGACGTAGATGGCGTCCTTGGAGCTCTCGGCCAGGGTGCGGTAGCGCTCCTCGCTCTCCTTCAACGACCGCTCGGCCTCCATGCGTTCGGTGACATCCGTGGCGATGATCCCCAGGTTCTCACCAGCCTTGAAGGACTGGAGCACGAAGTGACGATCCCCGAACACAGGATGGGGGATGAAATCCTCGACAACGAAGGGTTCCCCGGTGCGCAGGACTTCCATGTGTCTGTCGTAACGACCCGATTCCTTCACCTCGGGAACGATGTCGGTAATGTTCATACCGATAACAGTCTCCTTGGGTTTGCCGATGATATCCAGACCCCTCTGGTTTATCTCGATGAAATTCAAATCCGGGTCGAGAAGATAGAAACTGTCCGATGCCGAATCCATGAAGCTGGACAATCGGGCTTCGCTCTCCCTCAGGGCTTCCTCGGCCAGCTTGCGCTCGGTGATGTCCTCTCCCGAACTCAGGGTGCCGATGATGTTGCCCTCGGGATCCAGGATCATGGTGTTGTTCCAGGCCATGAGCCGCCTCTCGCCCTGCTTGTTGACCACCTCGTTCTCGAAGTACTCCACCGGCTCGATGTCGCCCCGGATGATCTGGTCGAAGACACCCTTGACCGTCTCGCGGTTGTCCTCGGGAAGGAAGTTGTCGAACCAGTTCCGGCCCATCACCTCCTCCTCGGGATGACCGAGTATATCGCACCCTTTCTGGTTGATGAGGGTGACCTTCTGGTCGGCATCGATGGCCACGAGCATCACCCCGGCGATGTCCAGGTACCGCTGGCTCCTCTGCATCTCCGCCTGCAGGGTCGATTCCATCTGCTTGCGCTGGGTGATGTCGGTGATTATGTTGCCCAGGTAGAGGGGCTTCCCGGCCTCGTCCTGGATCAGGGTGATGTTCTGGATGGCCTGGGTCACCCTCCCATCACTGGATGCCAGGGGCAGTTCCCCGGTCCAGCTCCCCTCCTTCATCACCAGGGGCAGGATCTCGTTCTGCAGGGTCTTCACCATCTCCTTGGGATAGTGCTCGGCCACGTTGGTGGCCAGGGCCTTTTGGGTGTCATCATGGCCCAATATCTTGGCCAGGGCGGGGTTGACGTAGGCGATGGTCCCGTCCAGATGGGCGAAGCCGTAGGCCAGGCTGGAGGCCTCGGCGAACCGCCTGAAGATGGACAGCTCCTCCTGGGCCCGCTTTCGCTGGGTGATGTCGTTGCTGACGCTGATGAGGTGAGGTTCGTCGTTGAGGTTGACCACTTCGGCCGAGAATAGCTGGGTGGTGAGTTCGCCGCTCTTGGTCCTGAACTCGATCTCAAGGTTGCTCACCCGTCCCTTCTCCTTGATGGCCTTCATCACCCGCTCACGGTCCGCCAGGTCGGCCCAGAGACCCAGCTCGGTGGTCCGGCTTCCTATGAGCTCCTCCCTGGAGTGCCCCGAGATCCGGATGAAGCTCTCGTTGGCATCGACTATCCTGCCGTCCTTCAACCGGGTGATGGTCTTGAGGCTGGGGCTGGCGTGGAAGGCGGAGGCGAACTTGGCCTCGCTCTCCTGCAGGGCCTGCTGGGCCTTCTTGCGTTCGGTGATGTCAACAATATCTCCCACCATGTAGAGCGGTTGGTCCTCAGTGTCCTTTACCAGTACCACATTGAGGTCTACCCAGACCGGATCTCCCGACTTGTGGACCAGCCGGTGCTCGTATCTGAACGATCTGACCTTTCCAGACAACAATCGTTCGACCAGCTTTCCCGAGCTTGCCAGGTCATCGGGATGGGTGATCTCCATCCAGGTCTTTTTCAGGAGCTCCTTATGAGTGTAGCCCAGTATGTGGGCCAGGGCTGGGTTGACACTGGTGAAGGTCCCCGAGAGATTGGCCATGGCCCGTCCGATGGCGGCGTTGTCGAAGGCGTTCCGGAAGCGCTCTTCGGATTCGGCAAGCGCCACCTCCACCTCCTTGCGTTGGGTTATATTCTCAACCGTACCTTCAAAATACTGCAGCTTCCCGGCCTGATCCCGAACACCAGTGGCGTTCTCCCGGACAAAGAGGGTGGTCCCGTCCTGTCGCTTCCAGGCCGATTCGAGACCGATGACCTCCCCCTCCTTCTCGATCTGCACCTTGAACTGTGAACGGGGATAATCCGGGTCGTAGCCTTCGGCCTCCAGATCACGGGTTTGAAGCTCCTCCAGCGATGCATATCCCAGCATGTTCAGCAGGGCCGAGTTGGCCATGAGGATCTCACCATCAGCCGAGGTTCGGTAGATGCCCAGCACAGAGTTGTCGAAGATGTTCCGGAAACGCTCCTCGCTCTCAAGCCGAGCATCTTCGGCCTCCTTCCGCTCGGTGATATCCCTGGCGATGGAGAGCAATCGGTCCTCTCCGGAGATCGTCACCCGTTTCAGGCTGACCTCGGTGGGATGGAACTTCTCATCCTGGTCGATGAGACCCCAATCGAAAATCTGGGATTCACCAGCAAGGGCTTTCTGCATGTACCCTGCGGCCTTCTCGATGGAATATCTCTCATCCTTGGGACTGAAGGATTCGACACCCCTGTCGTTCATCTCCTGCAGGGACTGGCCGGTGACCCGTTCGGTCTCCTTGTTGATGTAGACGAACTTCATGGTCTCGATATCCTGCAGGCCGATCATATCGCTCGCCGAATCGAAGATATCTCTGAAACTGGCCTCGGACCTTTGCAGGGTCTGCTCCGATTCCTTGCGGTCGGTGATGTCGCGGATGATATGCACAGCACTGGTCGGGTTGCCTTCGCTGTCTAAGATGGGATCCACCGTGACCTCCAGCCAGCGGCCCTCGGTCTCGAACTCCATGGTCTCCCGTCCGCGGGAGCTCTTCATCCTGACGACGGGGCAGTTCTCGAAAGGCTGGTCGGTGTTGTGGACCAGCTCGTAGCAGAACTTGCCGATGATCTCATTCTGCGGTCGGCCCAGGATGCGCTCGGTGGCCTTGTTGCAACGGAGTATCCGTGAATCCAGGTCGATGATGCATATGGAATCCTCCATGGCGTCGAAGGTGGTCTGCCATTCCTGAGCCGGATCCAGCTCGGCCTTGGCCTTAGACATCCTGCTCGCCTCCGTTCTCCTCCACGCGCACGTCCACGTTGTTCATCTTCGAGGTCGCCACCATCGATATCCACGTCGCCGGGCGCAGGCCCATCTGGCGGCTGGTCTCCTTGATCCGATCGTAAATCTCTTGCTCCAGAGTTATGGTGACCCTGATGCTATCTGCATCTTTAATGGGCATGAAATCATCGCTCAATCCGGGAACCCTATAATAATCGGCTGGTAAAGCGAACTTGGCCCCTGAACTCGGAACTGCCGCCGGTAGTACCTCGGGGGGGGCCCGGGACCCTTGCTCAACGGCCAATCCTTTTACCCTCGCTCCGGTTTCCGCCTTCCATGCGCCAAGGCAAGCTCGACGACCTGGACCTGCGGCTCATCGCCCTGCTCCAGGAACGGGGCCGGGACAACTTCAGCCTCCTGGCCAAGGAGCTGGGGGTCTCCGACGCCACCATCCACAATCGGGTGCGCAAGCTCCAGGAGACCGGTCATCTGAGGAAGTTCACCGTCGAGCTGGGCCGGGAGCGCTTCGGCTACTCCATCCTGGCCTGCATGGGCTTCAACATCGACACCGGCCAGGTGCAACAGGTGGTGCGCGAGCTGGCCGACATCCCCAATCTGTACGAGGTCTGGATGACCACGGGCACCCACAGCATCACCGCCCGGGCCATCTTCAAGGACCACGCCGACATCCAGAACTTCACCGAACAGCTCCACGCCATCAAGGGCATCCAGTCCTACGACTTCGGCATCGTCGTCGAGGAGACCAAGACCGATCCGGTGATCTGCTCCAAGCTTTGGGAGCGGTAAGACTGGCCGGAGGCCACGTCTACCGAGGAGGCCATTTGCGCGCTCTCTGCGCGCATGGACTGACACAGCTTCGCTGAGTCAGACCAGCTCTGCTGGCCGACAAGGCAAGACCGAGCGAGGGCGAATTCCGAGCGAGTGTCTACCGAGGATACATCCCATCATCATTAGGCGGGCCGGTAAGGCCTGGGCGGGCCCATCAGGCGGTGAACAGGTCCTCCTTGCTCCAGGGCACCCTGGCACCGCAGAACTTGCACTGGACCTCTCTCTTGCCCCGGATCTCGTCGGCCAATCCCCCCGGGCTGGAGCCAAAGCCTATCTCAAGCTTGCCCTCGCAGTTGGTGCATTTGATGAAGTAGGGGGCTATCTTCGAACTCATGGTCCCTCCAGGGCCCAATATCCTATAGGTACGCCAAGCTAAGGTCCTTTCGCTCCCGCATTCCATCGGCACGGCCCCGCCCACCGTTCAGGCCCTCATCTGCAGGAGGCGTCCAGGTCCGCATCGGCGCAAGGGGGGCAAAGGGGGCAAAATCCCTCCCAGCCATCCTTTTCCATTGGATTTCAATCCAATTCGTGCATATCATTAAATAAAATCAACACCGGTCCAACCCCGGGGCTAATTGCCACGGAGCTGGGCATGATGATGGAGCAAGCAACGAGAAGAATCACCAAGAAGATCTGCTTTCTTGGCGATCCGGCGGTGGGAAAGACCAGCTTGATCAAGCGGTACGTCTCCAATGTCTTCGATGACAAGTATCTCACCACCATCGGGGCCAACATCGTCAAGAAGGACATGGCGCTCCCGGCCGAGGATGACCGGGGACCGGTGGACCTGACCCTGATGATCTGGGACCTGGCCGGTCACCGGAGCTGGAACAGTGTGAAGCAGGCCTACTATCAGGGCACCGAGGGGGCCATGGTCGTCTGCGATATCACCCGCCACGAGACCCTGGCCACCACCATCGACTGGATCAAATCACTCATGGAGGTCACCGGGGACATCCCCTTCATCCTGATGGCCAACAAGTCGGACCTGGCCGATGAGGCCATGTTCGATGACGAGGAGCTCCAGAAGGTGGCCAACATCACCCGGTCCCCGTTCCTGCTCACATCAGCCAAGGACGGCCGCAACGTGGCCGAGGCCTTCGACCTGCTGTCCAGGATGCTGGCCGAGAAGATGGATTGAGCCACAGAACGGTGGCTTGGGCCAAGGACGGGGCGTTGACAACGTTAAAAAGCAGGCATGCTTCCCTGTGAGCGGCGTTCATGAGCTTGGAACAAAAAGACACCATCCCGGGCGTGAGCGGCCTGGCCCATCTCGGCCTGGCCGTGGAGGACCTGGAGCGGGCCCGGGCGGTCTGGGAGGCCCTGGGGCTCAAGGTCACCGAGACCCACGAGGTGCCCACCGAGAAGGTCCGCACGGCCCATCTGCCGTTCTGCGCCGGCGGGGCCGAGATCGAACTGCTGGAGCCCACCGACGACGACAGTCCCATCGCCTTGCACCTGGCCAAGAGAGGGCCAGGGCTCCATCACATCGCCTTCAAGGTCCCCGACATCGAGGCCGCGCTCGTACAGGTCCAGGAGGCGGGCCTGCGGGTCATCGGCCAGGCACCCAGGATAGGGGCCGGCGGCAAGCGGGTGGCCTTCCTCCATCCCAGATCGATGGGCGGGGTCCTGGTGGAACTGGTGGAACACCCGGAATGAACTGAGAGGAGTCATTCGCCGAACCACACCCGAACAGCCATCGAGGTCCACCCATGGTCAGCCCGGTCGGTTTCGTACGCAGTACGAACACCGGCCCGTCTTCGCATATGGATAGGGCGAGACAATCCGTGTCCACTGATTATGCAGTGGTGGCCCGGAGTCTTTATAGTGTGAGACCCTTCGGCGGGCAGTTCATTGTGGAGTTTTCACTATGGCCAAGGTGCGTACCTCAGCTTACCGTCAACCCCCGACCCCCGGCGGCCTCAAGGCCATGGAGGAGGGGAGCCTGGAATGGTTCGATACCGAGATGTTCGCCAACTTCAACACCGAGGTGCTGGAGGAGTACCTCGACGAGAAGAACCGCAATGAATCCTTTGGCCGCATCGAATGGAAATGGCACCAGATCCTGGTGGGACTCTCCATCGGCATCCTCTTCGCCATCATCAACCAGTATGTGGGCCTGAAGGTCGGCCTCATCGTCTCCGGGGCCTGGTACGTGGCCTACCTGCTGGGCCTCTCCCTGAAATGGTCTCCCGGCGAGCTCAACGTCTCGGCGGCCACCTCATCGGGCGCGGCCATGATCTGCACCGGCTTCGTCTTCACCTATCCGGCCATCTATCTGCTGGCGGTCAGCCCCAACTACGCCCAGGAGGGAGGCGGCCATCTCATCGACAATGCCCTGCTCCTGCCCGACTCGTGGGCCCTGGCCGGCGTGGCCCTGCTGGCCAGCGTGCTGGGCGGCTTCCTGGGTGTGATGTACTTCATCATCTTCAGACGGGTCTGGCTGGTCGAGGACCCCTTGCCCCTGCCCGGCTTCGAGGCCTACATCAAGCTGGCCGACATCGCCAACGACGTTACCCAGGGCTCCACCGAGGCGGCCCAGGAGTCCATCAAGACCGTGGGCATCTGGACCACCATCGTGGCGGCCTTCACCTTCTTCAGGGACTTCGAGCTCTTCGACACCGGGCGCAAGGACATCCTGGGCGACACCATCCGCGAGTCCTTCATGGACAAGGTCTTTGGCGGCAAGTACTACGCACACGGCGAGATCATCCAGCCCATCGAATCGGCCCACTGGACCTGGGTGGGCTTCGCCCTGACCCCCCTGATGGCGGCCATCGGCTGGTTCATGCGCTTCCGCGTGGCCCTGCTGGTCTCCCTGGGCACCTTCTTCACCTGGTTCGTGGTCTGCCCCCTGGCGGCCTACTACGACGTGGCCTTCTTCTACCCCGCCGACGGTCAGTACCACACCGTCTCGGCCTGGGAGGACTTCGGCCTGGGCGCCTCTCTGCGCTCATACTCCTTCGTGGCCCGCCCCATCGCCATCGGCGCCATCCTGGGCGGAGGCATCACCGGCCTGCTCAAGATGGCCCCGGTCTTCAAGACCGCCGGCGCCGACGTGGTGGACATCATCAAGGGCGGAAGCGGCGGCGACTCGGGCTACATCGAGGGCAAGGGCTGGTACGAGTGGCCCATCTCCCACATCCTCTACATGATGGTCATCGCCTTCTCGGGCATCACCGTCATCTTCGCCACCGAGTTCGGCGTCATCCCGGCGCTGATCTTCTCCCTGGTGCTCATCCTGACCACCTTCGCCCTGGGGGCCATCGCCGTCAAGGTGATGGGCGAGACCTCCATCGAGCCGGTGTCGGGCACGTCGTTCATCGTGCTCCTGATGCTGGTCATCATCTTCAAGTACGTTCTGGGGCTGAGCAACTCCGAGGCGGGACTGCTGGGCCTGGTGGGCACCACCGTCTTCGGCGGCGCCATCTCCATGTCTGGCAACGTCATCACCGACTTCAAGAACGCCCTCTACATCGGCAACCGGCCCTACCACATCCTGAAGGCCCAGCTCACCGGCATCGTGCCGGGGGCCATCGTGTCGGGACTTGCGGCCTCCATCCTCTCCCTGGGACTGGCCAAGGGCGACCTGGTGCTCTACGCCCCCCAGGCCAACGCCTTCGCCTCCTTTGCCCAGATAATGCTGGGCGGCAAGACCCCCTGGAGCCTCCTGCTCATCGGCATCTTCATCGGCGTGTTCATGGAGCTGGTGACCGGGATGGGCACCGCCTTCGGCCTGGGGATGTACCTGCCCCTGACGGTGACCCTGCCCATGGTGGTGGGCGGCGCGGCCCGGGACTACTGGCAGAACAACTACCTGGACCCCCAGCTGGAGCAGAAGCTCATCGACGAGCGCGAGCATACCCTGAAGCTGTTGAAGACCTACATGGTGGCGACGGGGATGATCGTGGGCGAAGCCCTCATGGGCACCATCGTGGCCATCTATCTTGTGATCCCATTGCTCACGGGTGGCTGAGCCGAGAGTCTCGTCTGTCCATCTGCCGTCCGTCTGCCGTCTATCTGCCGTCCGTCTGCCCGTCAATGCCAAAGTTGACTCTCTAGCCGCAGTGTTCCTCAGGCCGAATCCGAGACCAGGTAGTGGATGTCCTCTCTCTGGATTGGCGTTACACAAGTCAAACCGTCACAATAGTCTCTCGATGATGGGAGGAGGATGAGTGTTACCGAGAGGCAGGACTTTGTGACATATCAAGATCGGGCGAAAATACTTTAACCAAACAATTCAATACATTGGTGGACCTACGTGGTCGAATGGAGCAACAATGGTTGGTAAAAATAAGCCACAAAACGAGAAAATACCACTGACACAAAGGAAAATAGATGCGAAAATTGCGGTTATGCTAGGTCTTCTTATTTTAACTATTCCCTTTTTTTATACTATCTGGCTTATCCATGAATATCAAGATAATCATCAGCATGAAACTCCTACTATTAGCTACACGATTGAAAATATTGATAGCAACTTTACAATTATATTTGATTATGTATCACCAATACACTTCCCATATAGCTCAGCTTTTGACTTAATTATTTTCAATCAAAGTATGGATATTAATGTAATAAGAAATATAACTTCTTTTGATATTACATGGGATAATAGTACAGAGGAATCCCCAAATTGCCAATGTTATTCCGATGACGGGAATCGAAGGTTAAATAGTTACTTAAAAGACCAGAGTAGAATACAATTGGTTAAGGACGGATTTGATTTATTTAACAATAATTCATTAATCGTAACTTTCTTGGATAATGATAAAAATTGTGAATTAACTTCCGGGGATAAAATCTTCTTTAATAATGCACTCAAGGAAATACAAGAAACCATTTCATTTTCGATATTTATCAAGTATAAACCCACTGATGATTATATCGAAATACATGAAGTTGATAATCAAAAATTCGAAGTAATATACAATTATTGAATATCTTCCTATTCTTATGGCGGCTACGGCATTGGCCGTCACCGAACCCAGCCCTTCCGTGACACCGCGCTTCGATGGTTCTTCGATGGTTGTTCGATGGTTCTTCGGTGGTTGTTCGATGGTTCTTCGGTTATCCTTCGGTTCTCTCTCGGTACTACTTCGGTACTACTTCGGTCAAGCTTCGAGGTAGCTTCGAGGTAGCTCCGAGGAGGCTTCGTATCATCCAGGGGCTTCCATCCGATCTCCATCCGGTCTCCCCGGGTCTCCTTTGGAGTTACTTTGGATGGCGGCTATCAATATCAACTTTCCCGGCCTGGGCTATTAAGTTTACGTCATGGGCCCCTTGGAGGCTCAGGCTACCCTTGCCAACTGCCTTCCGGAAGCGCCGCTAACGGAACCTCAGGAGTACCGCACGTCAACGATGTACTCCCAGCTGGCACTGCCGCCCAGGATTCCAGCGCTCACGGTTATCTCCACCCAGTAGAGGCCCACCGAGTTGTTGGTCTCGTTGGTGGTGAACAGCAGTTGGAACTGGTCGTCGTCGCCACCGCCCAACGAGCCGGTCTCCTGCCACATCACGTTGTTGTCGGCGTCCTGGACCTCGATCTCGTAATCGATGGTGTTGAGGTTGCTGCTAACGGTGAGATTGGCCTCCACCTCGTCGTGGAAGACATCCACCCAGAAGCCCCAGCCATCGGTGGTCTCGCCTCCCGGGCCCAGGGCCTGGCCATTGGTCTCCTCGTCGTGGCTGTCCTGGGGGATGATCCTGACCTCCATCACCGTCTCGTTGGTCATGTTGTTGGCGTCGGTGACCGTCAGGGTGACGTTGTAGTAGCCAGGGTCGGTCCAGTTGTGCTCCATGGAGGTTTCGTTGGTGGTGTTGGTACTGCCATCTCCGAAGTCCCACGTGTAGTTGGTGATGGGAGCGTCACCCGAAGCCGTTGACCCGCTGGCGTCGAAGGTGATGTTCTCCTCCACCCGGGCATCCTCCTTGTCACCTATGAAGTGGGCCATCGGACCCTTGGACTTGATGGTTATCTCGATGGTCTCGTTGTCGCTCTGGTCCAGGTCGTCGGTGACCATCAGGGTGACCTCGTACTCGCCGGGGGTGTCGTAGGTGTGCTCCACCACCTCGTCGTCCTCGTGGGAGCTGTTGTCGCCAAAGTCCCAGTCGAACTCCAGGTCCTCCCCCTCGGGGTCCCTCGACTTGCTGGCGTTGAAGGTGATGGGCTCGCCCTCGAAGAACTCGTCGCCATCGTCGGGCTCCTCGATCCTGGCGAAGGGGGGCAGGTTGGTGACCGTGAACGACACCGGGTCGGCGGTGTCCGTCAGCCCGTCCTGGTCCTCCACCGTCAGCTCGACGGTGTGGGGACCGTAAGATAGCTGTTTGGTGAACTTGCGCTCGATGGATACCGCACTGCCGTCGATCTTCCACGCGTACTCGGTGATGGCGTCGTTGACGTCGGGGTCGTAGGAATTCTCGGCGCTGAAGGTGATGTCATCGTTCTCTGAGAAACTGTCCCCGTTCCGGGGCGAGGAGATGATGGCCACCGGAGGCTGGTTCTCGGGCAGGACCTCGATGGTCACGTCGTCCATGTCTTCGGCACCGTCGGGGTCCACCACCAGGAGGGTGATCACATGGGTGCCCGCGGTATCCAGCTCCACGTAGGCTATCTGCTGGGAATCGTCGGTCAGCTCACCGTCCAGGTCTGAGGTCCAGAAGAATTCCAGCTCGTCACCGTCGGGGTCGGAAGAGTCCCGGCCATCCACCTTGAACTTCTCACCCACTTGGACCTCGTCACCATCCTCGGGTGCCGTTATCACTGCCGTGGGTGCCCGGTTATCGTCATCATCATCATCCCCCAGACAGCCCGTGGAGGCCAGTGCCGCCACCATCAAGAGCGAGAGGGATATCAGAAGTGCCCCGGCCCGTTTCACCGTCGAGACCGTCATGCATATCGAGTAGCTAAGCCCCAAGATTGCATATATAGTTTCCGTTCAGGCTTTCATCGACGATATACTGGGGCAAAATCCAGGCACAGGCGGCAGCTATTTGGCAAGGAACTGGAAAGTTTTACCTGTTCCGGACGATGGGGCCGGGTCAATTGGAATCCAACTGACACTTGTCTTAATACTCGGTGAGCCTGCCTCCTGTTGTGATGTTCCATGAGTGACAGTGAACCCATTGGTGAATTCTACGGCCGCATGGCACAACGCATCGAGAACCACCGGGTCCGGCAGGGGGGCGCGCTGACCCTGGCCGAGAAGGTCCTGCTGGCCCATCTGGTGGAGCACGAGGGAGAGTTGCCGGAACGGGGCGCTGATTACGCCGAGCTGAACCCCGACCGGGTGGCCATGCAGGATGCCACGGCCCAGATGGCCATGCTCCAGTTCCAGCTCACCGGCCGCCAGCGGGTGGCCCTGCCCACCACGGTCCACTGCGACCACCTCATCCGGGCCCGCAGGGGCAAGGACGACGACCTGGCCTTGGCCAACCGGGAGAACAAGGAGGTCTACGCCTTCCTCAAGTCGGCCTCGGCCCGCTACGGCATCGGCTTCTGGGAGCCCGGCGCGGGCATCATCCATCAGGTGGTCCTGGAGAACTACGCCTTCCCCGGCGGCATGATGATCGGCACCGATTCGCACACACCCAACGCCGGGGGACTTGGCATGGTTGCCGTGGGCGTGGGAGGCGCCGACGCCATGGAGGTCATGGCCGGACTGCCCTTCACCATCCGCTGGCCCAAGCTCATCGGGGTCCACCTGAAAGGGAGCCTGTCGGGCTGGGCCTCGCCCAAGGATGTCATCCTCAAACTGCTGGAGGTCTTGACGGTCAAGGGCGGCACCGGGGCCATCGTGGAGTATTTCGGTCCCGGCTGCGATTCCATCTCCGCCACCGGCAAGGGCACCATCTGCAACATGGGCGCCGAGCTGGGGGCCACCACCTCCCTCTTCCCGTTCGATGAGCACATGGCAGCCTACCTGGAGGCCACGGGCCGGGAGGCCATCGCCAGAGCCGCCAATAGCCACGCCGACCTGCTCAGGGCCGACCCCGAGGTGGAGGCAAACCCCCACAGTCACTACGACCAGGTCATCGAGATCGACCTGGACCGGCTGGAGCCCCTGGTGGTGGGACCCCACACCCCCGACCTGGTCCGGCCCCTCTCCCAGTGGGGCGCCGAGGCAGAGGCCGAAGGCTGGCCGCTGGAGCTGAAGGCGGCCCTAATCGGCTCGTGCACCAACTCGTCGTACGAGGACATGGAGCGGGCCGCCTCGGTGGCCCGGCAGGCGGAGGCGGCGGGCCTGAAGGTCCAGACCCCCTTCCTGGTGACTCCCGGTTCTGACACCATTGACCAGACCATCCACCGTGACGGTCAGATGGAGGCCCTCCAGGCCATCGGCGGCACGGTGCTGGCCAACGCCTGCGGCCCCTGCATCGGCCAGTGGGAGCGCGATGACATCCAGATGGGTGAGGTCAACTCCATCCTGACCTCCTACAATCGCAACTTTTCGGGACGCAACGACGCCAACCATCAGACCCTCTCGTTCATCTCCAGCCCCGAGGTGGTCACCGCCATGGCCCTGGCCGGGCGACTGGACTTCGACCCCTTGAAGGACACCCTGACCGCTCCCGATGGCAAGGAGATCCGGCTGGAGGCCCCCACCGGCGAGGAGCTCCCCGACCGGGGCTTCGAGCGGTCCTTGGAAGGCTATATCGAGCCTCCATCCGAGGGCGGCAAGGTTGCCATCGAGGTGGACGATGACAGCCAGCGACTGCAACTGCTGGAGCCCTTCGCCGCCCCGGGACCCGATGACTTCTCCAAACTGCCTGTGCTGGTAAAGGTGGCCGGCAAGTGCACCACCGACCACATCTCCCCGGCCGGACCTTGGCTGAGGTTCAGGGGCCACCTCGACCACATCTCGGACAACATGTTCAGCGGCGCGGCCAACACCTTCGCCCAACGGCCGGGTCACGGTGTGGATATGGTTGCCGACGGCGACGGGGAGGCTGGAGATGCGGCCGCGGGGGCAGGCGAGGGGGAGGCGGATGACGAGATACCCCTCAACCAGCTGGCCCGGCGCTACAAGGCCCGGGGCCTGGGCTGGGTGGCCGTGGGCGACGTCAACTACGGTGAGGGCTCCAGCCGCGAGCACGCCGCCATGTCTCCCCGCTTCCTGGGCTGCCGGGCGGTCATCGCTCGCAGTTTCGCCCGCATCGCCGAGACCAACCTGAAGAAGCAGGGCATCCTGCCCCTGGTCTTCGACGACCCGGCCGACTGGGAGCTTGTCCGCGCCGACGACCGTCTGACCCTTACGCCCGATAGTCTGGAGGGCCTGGGACCCGACTGCAGGGTCACGGTTGAGGTGACCCATGGTGACGGCTCCACCGACTCCTTTGTCTGCGGCCACAGCCTGGACGAGCTTCAGGTGGCCTGGTTCAGGGCGGGGTCGGCCCTCAACCACCTGAGAGAGCAGAACGAAGGCTGAGACTGACCCGTACCAGTTAGTTATCAGCCGGAGGCGCAGGCGCTCTTGTCACAGAGCTGATGGAGCTCCAGGTCGCCGGTGGAGCTGGATATGTCGATCTGATATCCGCCGTCACCCAGGCGACCCTCCTTGTGCTTCTCCCCGTCGGTGGTGAGGTTCACCGCCAGGTCGTGAAGGTCGATTAGCCCGGTGGCCACCGTCAGGGTCAGGTTGGCGTTCAGGGTGTCGGGGAACCAGGCCTCCACGTTGCCGTTGACCGCGCTGATGGTCACGTTGTCGGCGATGGCCTTGACCCTGGCGTCCACGTTGCCGTTGAGGGTGGTCAGGTCGGCGATGCCGCTGACGTTGAGGATGTCGATGTCGCCGTTGGTGGTGGCCGCCGCCACGAAGCCCTGGACGTTGTCGGCGACCAGGTTGCCGTTGGTGGACCTGAGGGCCAGGTCGTCCACGAGCCCGGTGGCCTCCACGTTGCCGTTGATGGTCTTCAGCAGTGTGATGTTCAGGTCGATGGGGACAAGCAGGGTCAGGCTGGTGGTGACGTTGTGGGCGGCCAGGGTTTGATAGACGGTCCTGACCAGCAGTTCGTCGGCCACCAGGGTCACGTTCACCTCGGCGTTGTCCAGCTCGCCCTCCCACATCTTGCGGACCTTCTTCTCCACGTGCAGGTCCACCTGGGTCCCGTACCATGTTGACACCTCCACGTCGCCGTTGATGTTCTCCACCCGCAGGGTGGTGTTGCCGGTCACGTTTTGGGTATCCAGCTCAATGGCGTAGACCCAGTCTCCCAGGTCATCCCCATCCTCATCGTCCTCACCCTCGTCCAGACATCCGGCGAGGCAGGCGGTCAGGAGGAGGGCCAGCGACAGGTGGATGGCGAAAGCCGAGGTTCGGTCCATTGGTTCTCCCAGTTGCCCGAACGGATGACGATATTTGAGCGGTTTGGTGGAAAGGGCCGTTCCTTTCGATGAAGCCGCCATGCCCGGTGATATGGCTCTGGGCCTGAAGCCTTTAAAGGGGTGGATGGCTGCGGCCCCCAGCGGGCCCGTGGGGTAGCTTGGTCCATCCTTGCGGCTTTGGGAGCCGTGTACTCCAGTTCAAATCTGGGCGGGCCCACCATTTTTGCCCGTATGCTTATATAGTCAAGACCCTTTTCACTGACAATGAGTAAGTCCGAAACCATCAAGCAACGGAGGGTCGATGTCTACCTGCCGAGCCTTGATCTGAAGAAGCACTGGTCGAAGTTGGCTAAAGATGCGGGATTCAAGAGCCTTTCCAAATACATATCACATGTGATGACCCTCGCCCATGGTTCAGTTCAACCCGGATTTGACATCAACGAGATTCTGGAAAAGAATGATATCCTCAAAGAACAGCTTCAAGAAGCACTTGACCGAATCCGTATGCTGGAAGCTTTACGAGACAAACTTGACAACGAGGTCAAAGATTATCGAGCCTATTCTTTTGAGGCTATCCAATACAAAGGTGATCGGGGTCTAGATAATCGTCTTGCTGATATTATCCGTGGTCACCGAAATGCCAATGGGAAACCGAAACCACTCAATTCAGCCAAATTACTTCAGTTGATGGGCGTCAACCCTCGGGATGAGGATAAGACGACCTTAATACATGCACAACTTGATATTCTCCTTGATTTCGGAGTGATCAAATCCACAGCGGTAGGTTATCGGTGGTGTGACTGATGGGTGACATCAGCAATACTAAGCTTCTAGAAGAGTATCTTGAAGACGCACAACTTCAAGGTCTCACACCAGATTCTATAAAGGACTATGAAAGCAATCTAAGGATATATCTCACCTATCTTAATAAGTCGGCGTTGGAGGTGACCAAAGCCGATCTGAAGCGATTTCTCAAGTATCTGCTATCCGAGAGAAAGGTGCATCCAAAGACAGTCTCACGCTATTACAGCGCCATGTCCAGCTTCTATGATACTATGTTGGATGATGGACGAATTGATTCAAACCCAATCCTTCCGTTTCGAAAACGCTACATCGCATCCATGGTGAAGAAGAATGGTAATAATGGTTCGAGACGCCAATTGATCTCTATCGAAGAGGCACGGACTTTAATCAACAGCATCCTGGATCCTAGGGACCGGGCAATCAATGTATTACTATGCAAGACCGGGATTCGTCGCGGGGAGTTGGTGTCAATCGACCTGGAGGACATCGATTGGAAGGAGCAGAGCATTCAGCTGAAACCAAAGGCCAAGCGAACAAACCTATTGGTTTTCTTCGATGATGAAGTTGCTACTGCCCTAAAGCGATGGATTCAAGCGAGGGAAACGTGGTCCAAACACAGCGAAGATGCGGAGCTGGCTCTCTTCATCAATCAACGTGGAGAGAGGTTGAAACGAAGTGGAATATACGATCTTGTGGCCAAGTATGCCCGAGCTGTTGGATTGCACAATCCTGATCACCCGGATCTCAGCAAGCGATTCACCCCTCACTGCTACCGGCATTTCATGACCACCTATCTCCGCCGCAACGGCATGCAACGTGAATACATCAAAGAGCTAAGAGGAGATTCGCGACATGAAGCCATCGATATTTATCACCACATCGATCCCAAGGACCTCAGGGATGCATATCTTTCAGCCATTCCAAGGCTGAGAATTTAAGGTATTTGATTAGCTTTCGAATCCCGGCGGGCCCGCCTACTGCACCGACCAGATACGTCGAGTTTGCGAA
>CAYLMJ010000026.1:0-28421 GCA_964384995.1 uncultured archaeon
TGATGGAGAGCCCCTCGAAGAGCACCACCAGGGCCACGAAGAAGCGGGTGGTGTAGGATAGCTCGGACCGGTAGACCAGCCAGAGCAGGCCCGCGAGACTGGCCACCTCGACCAGGAGCAGAAGGACCTCGGGGGTCGCGACCATCGACTGGTAATACCGCTGGCCGGGTATTTAATTGAAATCGCCGCCGCCGACCACTGCCAACCCTGCCTGCCCCTGCTGGGCAACCTTTATATCGCCTGCCGCCCAGGATATATGCGGGATGGGAACGCAGAACGGGCCCGGATGGGAGAGACGGATGGGAGTGCCGGATGGAAGGTGTCTCCAACGAAGGTCGAGCGAAGCCGAGCGAAGGATGAGCGAAGGCTGACCGAAGGCCGAGCGAAGGATGAGCGAACAACGAGCGAAGAGCGAGCGAAGCGGGGTGTAAGGGAGATGTACCTCATTGTAACTACAGACACCCCATCTATCGTCGACCAAGCATTGTGACGCCCAGCCAATTGTGACACAGCTCGGGCCCCTCACTTGCCCTTGCCCTTGCCTGTGCCCTTACTCTTACCCTTGCCCTTGCTCTTCCCCGTTTGCTTCCTCAGCGTCTCCACCCGGTCCTGCACCTGTTGCCTCAGTTCGTCGCCGGCGAAGTCGCCGGCGAAGTGGTCGATGCGGGCGGCGATGGTCACCTTGGAGGCCAGGGCCCGGGCCGCCTTGCCCCGTTGCCTGGGCTGGGTCTGGTGGACCAGGGGATGCTGGTAGATGGCGCCGTGCTTGGGCGGCTTGGCCCCGCTCTTAAGATGGCGGAAGAGGGCGGTCTCGGCTCCCAGCAACTGCACAGCGGATGAGGGCATCCGGGCCATGCGTCCCAGCCCCCCGGTGAGGGCCAGCAGGCGGGCGCCCAGCAGGGGTCCGGCCACCGCCGCCACGTTGGGGGCCACCTGCTCCATCAGGGTCTCGATGTTGCGGGCCAGCCGTTCCTGCTCCACCGCGGTCTCGGTGGTCAGCCGGGCCAGGCCCTCCAGCGCTGTGCGTCCGGTGGGGTCGGCCTCCACTCCCAGGGTCTCCTGCAGGTCCACCTCCCGCTCCTGGGCCAGGGTCTCCCGGTCGGGAGCCGAGGAGATGGCCTTGGCCAGGGCCGCCGGCCGCATGGTCAGCGAGACCTCGGGCAGGCTCAGCCCCTCCCACTGGGCCACCCGCTCCCCCAGCAGGTTGGCCACCTCCACCAGCTCGTCGCTGGCCGCCACGGCCTGCAGCAGCTGCAGGTCCAGACCCTGGGCTTGCCGGGCGGTGTCGCGGCCCAGTCTGAGGACGGCCTCGTGGAGCAGTTGGGGTCCATAGCCCCACTCCTGGGCCAGAACGTCAATATCCAGGTCCGAGGGTTCCGCCACCACTTCTCCCAGCGGCTCCAGCCGCGGCTCGCAGACCTTCAGGTTCGGGTCGTCAACTTTGCCTTCCGACCTCAGCCCTTCCGCCAGCTCCCGTTCCTCCTCAAGGATATCCAGGCGGCCCAGGCGCTCCAGCCGGTGGGCCACAGCACCGGGGTCATTGTCGGCTCTATGGACCTTGTCTGCCCCATCCTTGGACCACAGGAAGGTGGCGAACCAGGTGGTGATCAGGTACATGCCGTCATCAGACTCTGTGCCTGGAGCGCAAGCCAATGAGCAGGGCACCCAGGGATAACGCGCCCAGGCCGGCCATCAGGGAGGGGGCCGGGATGAAGCCACCGCCATCATCATCACCATCATCATCGTCAGGGTCCCCGCCCGCCTGCTGGTAGACGGTGAAGGTGAATACGGTCTTGGCGGTCTTGGTGTCATCGGTCTCGGACTGCACGGTCACGGTGACCGAGTACTGGGTGGGCGTAGTGCCGCTGGGAACCGTCAGGTCCAGGCTGATCTCCTTGGAGGCGCCAGGTGCCAGGCGTGAGGCATCCGTGGTTGACAGGGTCACCCATCCCTTGGCCCCCGACAGTATCAGGCTCAGGTTGTCGAACTCGTTGCCGGCATTGGTTATCTTCACCTTGAGGGTCTTGGTCTGGCTGGTGTATATCTCGCTTATCCAATCCACCTTCGTGATGGTCACCGAGGCCCGGGAGGCGATCTCGAGGTTCAGCTCGTAGACCACGGGCTCGCCGGGCAGGTTGCTGGAGCTGACGGTGGGGGTCAGGTTGGTCCAGCCGCCCTTGGCCGTCAGGGGGACGTTGACCGTGAGGGTCACCACTCGGGTCTCGTCCGGTTCCAGGGAGAATGAGCTGGAGGGCAGGATGGAGCCGGTCCAGTCGGAGGGCCAGGTGGGCACGGCCGGGGTGTAGTAGTCCAGGATGTTGCCGGTGTTGGTGACGGTGAACTGGCTGGTGTGGGTTTTGTTGGTTGGTGTGTTTACCACCGTTTCGCTGTCGGGGGTCAGGGTGAAGGCGTAGTACTCGTTGACCTCCAATTCCAGCAGCTGGCTCTTCTCCACCGAGGGGCTCACGCCCGAGATCACCCGCATGGTGAAGTAGTGGGTGTCGGCCAGGTCCTCATCACCAGGGGTCACCCGCAACTGCATGTTGGCCACGGCGTCGGCGTTGAGGATCAGCTCACCGGTCAGCAGGGAGGTGCCCTGGTAGAAGTGGGCGTTCCAGCCGGCGGGCAGGGCCTGCACCTCCAGGGTGAAGTTCTCCTGGTCGTTGCCCTTGTTCTTGACCGTGAAATCGAAGGCATGGGTCTCGCCGGGGTCGGTGGCGCCGCTGGTCACCGGGACGGTCAGCTCGATCTCGGCGTACGGGACCACCTCGATGGTCACATCGGCCTCCTTGATCAGACTGCCATCCTCATCACTGGTCACCGTCACGGTGTAGTCCACGCTCTTGGGCGAGACGCTCCCGTCCACCTCCACGGTGAGCATGGCGGTCTTCTCGCCACCCCTCAGGATGTCCAGGAGGCGGGAGGTGTCCAGCTCGCTGGTGAAGCCGGCTGCATCGGAGCTGACCTCCACGGTGTAGCTGTCGGGAACGTTGCCGCTGTTGAACACCGAGAAGTTGAAGTAGGCCGTCTCGCCGGGGAAGATGGTGGCTTTGAGCGGGCTCTGGATCACGTTGAAGTTGGGCTCGGCCTCGACGGTGGTGAGGGTGGCGATGGACTGGGTCACCGAGGAGTTCCCCACCGAGGTGGCCGTCACGTTGGCCCACTCCTGGTCCCAACCCGCTCGCTGGACATCGGGCTTGACCCGCAGGTAGAGCATCCGGGTCTGGGAGGCTTCCAGATCGCCCACGGTGTCGCTCTCCAGGTTGAAGGTCCAGCCGGGATTGCCAGAGTCCTCCAGCTCCAGGGTGAAGCTGTCCGTGTCGGTGCCGGTGTTGGTCAGGTTGAGATAGTAATCGGCCCTGAAACCGGCCTGGGTGGTCAGCTCGGTGTGGTCCACCACCAGGTCGAGATCCCGGGTGGGGATCCGGATGTCGGTGGTTGTGACCACCTCGTCCTCGTGCTGGGGCCGGTTGTCCGAATGGGCCATCACGGAGATCACCATGGTGTCATCTGCCTGGGCGTTTTCCGGGGCCGTAACCTCCAGATCTACATTGGTCGAGGCCCCGGCAGGTATGGTCACCGATTCGTCGGAGAGGGAGGCGGTCCAGCCTTCGGTGGCCTCGGTGTTGGAGAGGGTGAAGGTGTCGGACTCGTCCCCGTCGTTGGTTATCTCGATATTGTAAGTGGCGTTGCCGTCGGGGATTATGGTGGTCTCGTTGCCATCGGGGGTGTCCAGGGTGACGCCGTAGGTGCGCCCGTCGTTGGCGGTGGTGATGGTCTCCTGGTCCGAATCGATGTTGGAATGGGTCTGGGAGGTGACGATCAGCTTGATCTTGGCCAGCTCGTCCACCTCGGCGTTGTCGGGGATGGTTATCCTCAGTTCCACCGGCTGGGGCTCCGAATGCTCTGGGACCCCCTCGGCCTCCTCGGGATCGACGGTGGCGGTCCAGTCCTTGGGCAGGGGCGAGTAGGTGATGAAGTAGTCATCGGCCACATCGCCGCTGTTGAAGAACTCGATGTTGTAGATGACCGTGTCCCCGCGGTTGCCCGAGGTCTCGTTGCCATCCTTGGGATAGCCCACATCCACCATGTAATCGGTGTCCAGGATGATGGTGAGCAGTTCGAAATCGTAATTGCCACCATCGTTCCCTGATGTGGCGGAGATGTTGAAGTCCTTGTTGCCAAAGGCGTCCCTGGCCGAGTAGATGTCCAGGTAGAACCTTCGCCACTCCCCGGATCCGAGGGTCACCTGGGTGATCTCCAGGGTGGCCTCCCAGCCATCCGAGGCTCCGGTGACATCGAGGTCGATGGTGTCGGCGACCCCTCCGGTGTTGGTGATGTTGAGCGTGAACCTGCTGGTCTCGTTCCGCATCATCTCGTTGTCTTCGGGCTCACGGTCCTCGAAGGTGAGGTCAACATCATCCCCCTCGCCCCGGGCGGGGCCGGAGGCGGCGGAGAGAGGGACCGGTAGCAGTCCGCTCTCCTCGTTGGTGTTGGGGAAGACTGGTTCGGGGCCGTACACGGGGGCCAGACCGACCATCAGGAACAGGGCCAATAATATCCAAGAAAGTACCGGAGGGCGCAAGAGTATTACCTCCGGCCATGACCATGTTGGGTTTCCCCTTAAAGGTTGCTATATGCCCAATCCCGAGAATAAGGACCTCGTTCGTCCCGGGATATAAAAGGCCGCACGGGACCTGTTATTAAAGCTCCATCTGGTCCTGCTCATCCTTCTTGGGGTCGTCACCTTCGGCCTCCCCTGGGGGCTCGTTCCCCTGGAGCGAGGACATGTCCTTGATGGCCTCGGTGAGATCGCTGACCTGGCGGCCCAGGTCCCGCACCTCCTCGTGCATGCGCAACATCGAGGCCTCGAAAGGGGTCAGGCCCTTTGCCGAAAGGGAGCGGGTGGCGATGAACATCCCGATGAAGAGCGCCCCCAGGATGGCAAAGACCACCTGAAAGGCCCAGGAAAGGGGAAAGGCCGTCAAGATGTGGAAGATGTTGTAGACATCGATGACCTCGAAGAACGCCAGGGCGAAGTAGAGCCCCACCAGGACCACGGCGGCTATGGCGGCGAGAAAGGTCCAGGGCACCTTGGTGCGCAGGTCAAAGCCCAGTCCGACCCTCAATCTTCGGCCTCCCCTTTCATGATGGTGGTGTAGGGCAGGGATTTCTCCTGGACCTTCCCGCCGTCGGCGGGTTCGATGATGACGCGGGTCTGCTCACCCTCCTCACCGTGTTCCAGGGTCAGGGTGGCTTTGAAGGAGAACACGGTATCATCCACCTCGGCCCGGGCGGTGAGTTGCACGGGGTTGAGACTGGTATTTCCCTGGAGGCGGAAGACCTCGGTCTCGGCGTTGACCGAATCGTTGAATCCCAATGCCATGTGGTCGAACCGGATGTCCTCAACTCCCGAGAGGTAGACCCAGAGGACCCCGCGAGTATCGTCGTAATCCAGCAACAGCTCGCAAAGAGGGGGGGCGGGACTGGTCCCCTCTTGGCAGCCGGCGGTCACCGTGACCACCATCACCAGGATCAACGACCAAACAGGCCAGCCTCGGGCCATGGTCGGTGAAAGGGTCCCATTAATAATAACTCCCCACCCAAACCGGAGGCCGGGAGAGGGTTCTCCTTACTGCATGAGAGGATCAAGGCCTGTCCGCACCCTCGGACAGCTCCAACCGCCCGTGGAACAGGTATCATGGCTCTTGCATCTGGCACCATGGAACAGAGATCATGCATCAAGCATCATACATCAGACATCACGCATCACGCGTCATGGAACATGGATCATGCACCGGCAACCGCCTCCAGGGCCTGGTCCCAGTCGGCATCGGTCCGGACCCCGGTGGTGGAAAAATGGGTCAGGGTGGCCCGGTGACCTTGCAGACTGAGGGACTCCACCAGCTTCAAGGGTGAGGGGGGACCCCGCCGAGCGGCCCGGGACAGCTCGTCCACGCTGTAGAAGCCCACCGGCGAGGGTTCAGCGTACTCGGCCTGCCAGAGGGCCAGGCAGCGTGAGGCAAGGTCGGCCCGGGCCAGACCGGCGCCAACCACCATCCGTTCCAGCAGTGCCTCATCGGCGAGAGGCCCAAGCCACAGGGGCCCTCCGACATTCGCCCGAAAAGGACCGGCGAGGTCGCCCGCTTCCAACGGGGAGAAACCACCTTGAGCACCTCGGGCGAGTTGACCCACCAGTGCCAGGGCCTTGTCGGCCCTTCCGGCTCCCCGTCTCACCCGCAGGTAGGCTCTCAGGTGGTGGCCTTCCTGATAACCCAGCAGGGGCTCGATGGCCATGTCATAGCAGGCGGCACGACGGGCCGTCCAGCCCATCAGGATGCGCAACCCCATCTCGGCGCAGGCCGGGCCCCGCAATGGCTGGGCCCCGTACCGTCGGCGGCAGGCCCGGGGCTGGGCCCCGCACAGCAGGGGCAGGTCGGTGGCCGTGAGGGCCAGGACCCCCCGGTTGACCAGGGCCTGGAGCGCGCTGTCCAGGTATGGCGCCGGGGTGCCGAAGGGATCGATGTCCACCATGGCGTATCGGCCCGCAGAAAGCAGGGTCTGCATCCGGGACCGCGTCACCTGGACCTGAGGTTCACCGTTGGCCTCGGGGAAACCATTCAACTTCACGTTCCGCCGGAGCAGTTCCACGGCCCGGGGGTCGTGGTCGTTGAGCACCACCGATGCTCCACCCACTTCCCGGGCCAGCCGCAGGCCTCGAAGACCCGTGGCCGCCAGACTGTCCAGCCAGGTCCCGGGAGGGAGAGCCTCCAGGTCCCGCAGGGCCTTCATCACCATCACGCCCACATCCCTGGAGAAGGCCATGGCCGGATTGTAGAACACTGGTGCGACCTTCCTGGAGGCGGGTCCCTTTCCGGCGGTGGCCCCGGTGCGGGGCACGAGGGCCTTGGTCCCTCCTTCCACTATCTGATGGGTGGAAAGGTCAATAGATGAGCTGCTGGCGGCCTCCTCGATCTCGGGTGTCAGACCACCTCGCCCCGTAGGATGCGCACGATCTTGTGAGGCAGGAGCCCGGCGTTGATGGGGGTCACCTCCAGCACCCGGATGTCGTCGCGGCGGCGAAGGTCCTGGAGCAGGGGGTTGCGGGAGCGCTTGTGCATGGTCAACAGCATGGAGACGTTCATGTCCAGGAGTTCCTTCAGGGTGTCGGCGTAGAGCTTGGAATCGGAGCCCAGCTTGCCCACCTCGTCGATGAGGATCAGGTCGCAGTTCTCCATGGCCCGGCGCATGGCTGGCACCGCGATCTCCTCCAGGGCCTCCAGGTCCACCCCCAGCTCCTGGATCTTGAACTTGGTATCCAGGTCCTTGCGGGCCACGATGGCCTCCTCCTGGTTGTCGAAGGCCACCATCCGGATGGCCACCCTGACCTGCTCCGTGGCGGTGCCAAAACCGTGGACCACCTTGGTCTCCTCCATGAGGGGATGGGTGGTGTAACCGCCGATGGTGAAGTTCTCCTTGACCATCTCGGCCACCCTGAGGATGGTGGCGGTCTTGCCTGCTCCCGGCAGGCCTGTTATGGATATTTTGGGCATCAGGATGGCTGGGTCCCCCTGGGACGAGCCGGGTAAATGTGTTGGTGGCTTATATGGGTATTGGAGCCGAGCCTGGGAACGAACTGAGCGGAAAGGGGGCCCTTTCTAGCTGGGCCCATCGTCGAGAATTACCTTCGCCAGCTCCCTGCGGGGCGGCATGGCGGGCTCCTCGGCCGGCCAGCCCAGAGGCAGCATGACCACCGGCCGCAGGTGACGGGGCGTTCCCAGGCTCCGGGCCATCCTGGACTCGTCGAAGGCTCCGATCCAGCAACTGCCCAGCCCCAGCTCCCAGGCGGCCAGCATGGCCTGGGTGCAGGCGATGGTGGCATCCTGGAGGGCGTAGAGCGTGGCGCCCCGTCTGCCGTACCGCTTCTCCGAGGCGGGGCCGTCGGCCAGGAAGACCAGCACCACCGGAGCCGTGGGCAGGAAATCATCGGGTCGCCGTCTGACCCGCTCCCGCTCATCCTCGCTGGACAGGACCATCATGCGCCAGGCCTGGAGGTTGCCGGCGGTGGGCGCCCAGCGGGCGGCCTCCAGGACCCTGTCGAGGTGCTCCTGGGGTACGGGGTCGGGTTTGAACCGTCTGATGGAGCGGCGGGTCTGTACCAGTTCCAGAAGATCCATCGCTCTTCCTCTTGATCTCCCTCTTCAACATCACGAGCCGGGGAGAGGGCTCTCAGAGCTCCTCCAGCACCCGGGCCAGGTCGGCGATGAGGTCCTCGGGTTCCTCCAGGCCCACCGACAGGCGCACGAAACCGGGCTCGATGCCCTGGCGCTCCCGCTCCTCGGGGGGCAGAGGCAGATGAGAGGTGTTGAAGGGCATGGACACCAGCGACTCCACGCCGCCCAGGGAGGTGGCCTCCACGTGCCATCTGAGCCCTCGCATGAGCTCCAGTCCGGCGGCGTCGCCCCCTTTGACCACAAAGGATATCATGGCCCCCGGGCCCCGCATGAGCTGTTGGGCCAAACCGTGATGCTCGTGGGAGGGCTGTCCGGGATAGTGGACCCTGGTGATCAGGGGATGCTCCTCCAGCCACCGGGCCAGCTCCCGGGCCGTGGCCACCGCCCGCTCCACCCGCACGGTCAGGGTCTTGAGCCCCCGCTCCAGCAGGTAGGCCCCGTGGGGGTCCATGCAGCCGCCGAAGTGCACCAGCCTGGGCCAGACCTGCTTGACCAGTTCCTCGGGACCGACCACCACCCCGCCCACCAGATCGGAGTGTCCACCCAGATACTTGGTGGCCGAATGGACCACCAGGTCGGCCCCCAGCTCCAGGGGGTTGCAGAGCACCGGGGTGGCGAAGGTGTTGTCCACCACCAGCAGGGCTCCGAAGTCGTGGGCCAGCTCGGCCAGGGTGGGGATGTCGTAGACCCGGAGCAGGGGGTTGGACATGGTCTCCACGAAGAGCAGCTTGGGCGGATTGGCCTCGTTGGTGGCCGAGTTGAAGACCCCCCGGGCCGCCTTGGGGTCCTGAAGGTCGGTGAAGATGGTCTTGAGGCCCAGCCGGGAGAACTCCTCGTCGAACAGGGCGTAGGTGCCGCCGTAGATGTCGGGGGTGGTGACGAAACAGTCGCCGGCCTCGCAGAAGGCGGTGATGACAGCGTGGATGGCCGCCATGCCCGATGAGAACACCAGGCCCTCCTGGGCACCCTCCAGGGCCGCCACCTTGGCCGAGGCCGCGCTCAGGGTGGGATTGTTGAAGCGGGTGTAGACCTGCATCTTCCAGTCACCGGCGGCCCACTGGGAGTAGACCTCGTCGTCGAGGCGGAAGGTGGAGGAGAGGTAGACCGGGGTGTTGACGGCCTTCTCGGCCGGCCGGTTGCCGGCGTGGACCGCCCTGGTGGCGAGGCCCGCCTTGGGCGTGGCTTCAGGATCTGAGGCAGAGGACATGGGACCGGCAAGGCCCAGCCTGCCAAAAAGGAGAGGTTCGTACTGTGCCGGACAGACGATGAACGGTTCGGAACGGGAGGATCAGCCGAGCTGGGTGGTCGTGAGGGTCGATTCCAGCCATTCGGCGCGCTGTTCCTTGGTCAGGGCGATCTCCTCCACCAGCTCCTGGGTCTGCGGGTCGCCGGCCACCTCCGCCTTGGCGGATATGGTCTGGCACCGCTCCAACAGCTCCAGCTCCCGGGCCAGGTTGTAGTGGACCATCTCGGGCAGGATCTCGGCGGTCATTATGGGGGCGATGTCGTTCTGGGGCTCTCCGCCCAGGTCGTCGATGCGCTGGGCGATGCGATCGGCCTGGACCATGGCCTCCAGGGCGGCCTCGCGGAAGCGGTTGACCACCTGGTTGGAACTTTCGTCGGCTATGAAGGTGAAACTGGAGTTCTCCTCGTAACCATTGGAATCGGCCCCTACCCCCAGGTAGTGATGGTTCAGATACTGGAAGATGATACCCAACTTCTCAGCATGTAGCTGGCGCAGGTCTCGAATCAACTGTTGGCGGTCCATGGTAGCAAGCCCGTTGGAACAATGGTACCACGGCGTCCCTTTAATAAAGATTTTATGCCTTTTCCAGGGCAGGAACGGGGCGAGTAGTCCTTATTTTGACCGCATCATCCTCGTCTCCACAGGGGGAGGCCCGCCTGGCGGCGGTATCACGAGGGCTGGTCAGGTCAACTCAACCCAACTCAGATCAGATCAGGTCCCGGTGGCTACTGACCACCCTTCCGGCTGGCGTGTTCCTTCATGAAACAGCGGTTCATGACCACTCTGAGCTTGGCCCGCTCGGCCTTGAAGGCGGCACCATCGTCGATGACCCCCTCCTGGAACCAGACCCCCTTGATCTTCTTCTCGGGGGTGTAGAGGATCACCTCCTCCACCACCCGGTCCACCTCCTCGGGGCGGCGAAAGACATCCACCACGTCCACCACCTGGTCCCAGGGAATGGCTCCCAGGGAGGGAAAGGCCTCGATGCCCTCCCACTCGGTGAGGCTGGGGTTGACCGGGATGATGGTGTAGCCCGCCTCTCGCAGGTAGGTGGCCACCTTGTGGCTGTCCCGCTCGGCGTCGGCCGAAAGACCCACCACGGCGATGGTCGTGGAATCCTCGATCAGGCTCTTGATGGTCTCCGGTTCGTTCATGGCGACACCAGTGTCGGATTTTATTTAATGCGTTTGGTGAACAGTAATTTCAAACCTTACCCACGTACGTATCTCGTCACACTTATCGAAGCTCTATCACACATATCGAGGCTCAATATACATATCAAGGCTCAGGGGAATTGGGAACCGGATAACCTACCATCAGATACAGGTGAACGGCGCTCGGCCAAAGCTCACTTAGTTACTTTTAGTCACAACCCTGGTGTCGAACTCGGCGGCGTTGACCAGGGTGTTGAAGACCGTGCAGGCCTTGACCGCCCGGGACACGGGTCGCTCGAGCTTGGGATCGGTACCAGATGGCAACTTGATCTTTACCGTGAACTTGCCAAAGCGATAGGGCCGCTCGGTGGTCTCACCGGTGACCATCACCTCCAGCCCCTCGCGGTCCACGCCCTTGTTGTCCAGGTAGGCCCCGGCATAGAACGCCGCACAGCCGCCGATGGCCCCCAGCAGGAGCTCCACCGGGGAGGGGCCGGCATGGTCGCCGCCCTCGGCAACAGGCTGGTCGGTGGGTATCTCATGGGGACCCATGGTGATGTCGTAGCGCTTGTTGGTCGTCCAGCGGGTGGTCACGTGCATGTCGCATACCTCGTCAAGTCGTTCCGATCCATCACTATCTGCTTCAGTCGGAATCCCCGGTTCCCGGGCGGGCGGGGGTCAATTTCGCACCAGGCAGGGCCTCCAGGGCCAGCCTCAGGCGGCGCTCCACCTCCTCGGCCAGGGGCTCCATGGCGGGGCCTCCCAGCTGAGCCAGGGTCTTGGGGTCGATGACCGAGACCAGGGTGCCCTTGTCGGTGGTACGGATGGTAACGTTGCAGGGCAGGAGCAGGGCGATGTCGGGGTCGGTCTCCAGGACTTGGTAGGCGAAGGGTGGATTGCACGCTCCCAGGATGATGTGGGGTTCCACGTCCACGTCCAGCTTGGCCTTCAGGGTGGCTTTGACATCGATCTCGGAAAGGACGCCGAAACCCTGGGTGGCCAGGGCCTCCTTGGTCTGTTCCACGGCTTTCTCGAACTCGCTCTCGGTCAGGGTGAAGATACCGTAATCGCCCATTTTGATCCCTCGGGGGGTTTGAATCTCTGTTGAATGGTGCTCGTTGGCAATAATCCTATGGTTCTCAGGACCGTCATTTGGCGGGGTCACAGGGGGTAGGGAGGCATGGGTGGGGGAAGGGGGCCCGGAGGTTCGGGTCCCCTTTCCCCAGGTATGAGGGGGGATGCCATGATCTTGATATGCCAGGATGACGGACCTTGATACAGGTCGTCTGCGGGTTCAGTTCAGATGGGGGGCCAGTTTCTGCATCAGCATCTGCTTGGGCATGGCGCCCATCATCTGGTCCACCGGTTGACCGTTCTTGAAGAGGATCATGGTGGGGATCGACATGATGCCAAACTGCCCGGCGACCATCTGGTTCTCGTCGGTGTTGACCTTGGCGATGGTCAGTTTGCCGGCCAGCTCACCGGCCAGCTCCTCCAGGACCGGGCCCAGCATGCGGCAGGGGCCGCACCAGGGGGCCCAGAAATCCACCAGGACCAGGGAATGGTCCTTGAGGGTCTGCTGGAACGAGGCGTCGGTGACGGCGAGGGGTTGTTCGGGGGCCATCTTCAGGTCGGTGGTAGAGGTCTGCATGCTCATCAGCTCCTTGGCGCGACGGTGGCGCAGGGCTGCCAGCTCGAGGTCATCGCTCATGTTTTCACAGTCGTGCCAAATCTATACAATACCGTAGCCCTTTGGCATATTTATAGTTTTGTTAAATTCATACAATACCGTACCTGGGACCGGGCTATTCGGGATCGCCCTCGATGATGCGGAAGGCCACCTTGACCTTGACCTGATACTCGGTCACCTTGCCGTGACGGATCTGACCCCGTTGGTCCATGACCTCGAACCAGGCCAGGCCCTGGAGGGTCTCGGCGGCCTTGTTTACGGCATTGGCGACAGCATCGGAGAAACCTTGTTTGGAGGTCCCCACCAGCTCGATGAGTTTGTAGGTCCGATCCATGAAAATACCAGAACGGCATAGGGTGGGCTATTTTAGCGTTTTGGCCAGGAAGGGGGGTCGATATTGTGCAGAAAGAGGGTCATGAGGGCCATGTGGCCAATGTTGTCCAATGCCAGCCATCGATGTATCGGCCTCGTTCGGATGGATTGAACGATGCAAGGGTCGTCGAACAGGCTGCCTGTACTACCTGTACCTCAGCAGGGCCGCCACGCCTCCCAGGGCCTCCAGCTCCTCGTTATCGGCGATGAAGTCCACCTCGGCATCGGTGCGATGAACGTACTCCAACAGTTCCTCGATGAACTCCACCTCGGTGACCGGCCGTTCACAGGTCCTGCAGACCTCCCGTCGGCCCAGCCCCAGATGCTGGCAGGCCTCGCACTTCCAACCTCCCGTCCGCAGGCCCTGGCTCACCAGCAGAACCTCCACCTGACCGGCCTGCACCGCGTCCCTGACCTCCCGCAGGCCGTAGGTCGCCAGACCCTCGGTCAGGATCTCGCCGGTCAACTCGGCCATCCGCTCCTGCTCCTCGGCCCGCTCGTCGGCCTTCACGACGGCCTGGGCCAGGTCCAGCAGTCCCCGGTGAGAGGCCTCGAAGTGGAAGTCGATGGTGCCGATGACCTGTTCCTGGACCTTGGGAGGCAGGTACTCGACGAGCTCCTTCTTGGCGTTGCCCGGTCCGGCGACGACCAGGTTCTCCAGCCCCTCCTCGCTCATCATCCTGGCCGTCCTTTCTGCCGCCTCCTCCAGGAACTCCTTGATGGCCCCCTTGCGCAGACGCTGGAACCGGGCCTGGGAACAGCCGCCCTTCTTGTGTCGGCCCATGATGTGCTTGCTGTTGGAGCCGACCTTCTCCATGCCGGTGATGGAAAGGGCGTGAAGCTGGAAGGTCTGCTGGTCCACCAGGACCAGGGCCGTCGTCTCCCATTCGTCCGACATCTTGGCCAGGGGCCGGATGTAGGGGGAGCTGTCCACCACCAGATGGTCCGTCACGGGCATGGTCAGGGCATGTTCCTGATAGAGCTCGTGGGCTTGCGACACAAAGATGGCCGCTCCCTTGGCCTCCGAGAGACCCCTGAGCCGCGACAGCCCCTTCATGGCCTTGGCGTATCCAGCCTCCAGGTTCTCCACCAGCTCCCGGTCGCCCTTCAACATCGCTTTGCAGGCCTTCATTCGGTCCTGGAAGAAGTGATGGCCCGACCCGTGGGAGAGGTCGGCATAGACAGTCAGGTAGGTGTTGCGGCTGTCCGGATCGTGATGCTCGGATAGGGCGCGAAGGTCCAATGGAGGCGGTGTTGTGGCCATATTGGATGGAAGGAAGGGTGTAGGATAAAACAATGGGAGGCTTGAGCCAAACCCTAAATAGAAGTAAGACATTTCCTACTTGAAAGCATGGTTCCTACCATCCGTACCGTGAAGATGAGCGCAAAGGGTCAGGTCGTGATCCCCCATGAGTTCCGCGAGGCCCTGAGCCTGAAGCAGGGTGACGCCCTGGTCATCCTCAAGCGACGCAAGGAGCTCATCATCCGCGCCGCCGATGAGGTGGCCGCCAAGATCCAGTGGATGAGCGACAAGGAATGGCAGGAACTGGGTCTGCGCGAAATGGCCGATGTCTGGGACAATCCCGAGGATGACGCCTGGGGGGAAGAGTTAAGTAAACTTCCAGATATCCGGGAAGACAAGGAATAGAATGCATGTCAATCAGAGAGATATAGTGCTCGTTGATTTCCCATACAGTTCATTTGACAAGAGCAAGATAAGGCCTGCTCTGGTGGTATCCCATGAACGATACAACCGTTCCAGGCGTGATTGCATAATCGTGCCACTCACCACCAGCAAGAAACCTGCTCGATACATTCACCCAAAATCTCCGAGGGCTATCGAAACAGGAGTTCTGCTAAGGCCAAGTGGGGTCAGGTTCGATCGATTGATCTGCATCTCACAGACCAGGATCCTGCAGGTCATTGCCCGAATGGGGTCCGCAAGCCTTCCCAGCACGCTTCAGCTTATCAAAAAGCTGTTCAGCTAACCTTTCAGATCAACGATCCCCCAACCACCGCGCACCAAGGGGCCCAAGGCCACCTCACCCTCCCACATCGACCGGCAATCGCAACCCTCTGCAACCACCCATTTGAGGGCCTCGGCATCCCCCAGCCGGTGGGCCTTGAGGGCTTTGAGGACCTTGTCGTTACATTTGCCGCAGTTGTGGCTGCCCCGTCGTGAACCCCCACCGGTGGGGTCCGAGTAGAGCCTCACATCGGCGGGCAGGGGCCGGGCCGATTGCAATACATCCACCACCGACCAGAGCCATGGCGGCCGGTACTCATCATGCTTCCACAGTTTCTCCACCAGGGTGTTGCGCTGGACGTTCACCGGGTTCAGGCTGATGTTGGTGCATCCGCACTCCATGGCGAAACGGACCGCGGACCCGCAGTCGCGGATCGCCGCCGCTTCGGTCAGGAACGGGGGCTTCAACAGCACGTAGGCCTTGGCCAGGGCCTGGCTCTCCAGCAGTGCCTTCACCGCCCGGGCAAAACCCTTGCGGGTCATTCTCTTGTTGATGGCCCGGCTCAGGACCTGCTCGCTGGCCGATTCCAGTCCCAGGGCCACCTCCAGCCTGGCGCCTCCCGCGGCCTTGACCAGGGGAGCGAGGTTCCGTTTGGTCAAGAACTGGGGCAGTGATTCCACCACCACTCTGACCACTCCCGCATCCGTCAGCTCCCGGACCATGTCCCGCTGCATTGAAGCCGGGATCTCCTCAGGGTCCAGGAAGGAGCCCGAGGTGTAGAGCTTGACCATCGGCTGGCCCTTGTACCCGGACATGACCCTGGCCCACTGGCGGTCCAGGTCGGCCTGGGGAACACCGCCGGGAACCGTGTCGTTGAAGTAGCCGCACATGGAACAGCCCGAGGTGATGGACCAGTGACAGCCCCGGGTGCGCAGTACGGCGACGTAGGCGCCCACGCTCTCGCCTTCCAGCAACTCGGGTTCGGTCCATTTGGCCACCGGCTCGCTGGTGTCGCGGCGGCGGGGAGACCGCTTGGCGGCCGCGATCCAATCGGAGATATCACCCACGATGCCTCACCTTTACCACTCTGCCTCGCTGGCTCTCTTTCAACAGGCTGGAGGCAATCTGGGCCACGCCCACACCGACCACCGCCTCCTCCCGCACCAGGACCACCTCGTCACCGGGGTGGAACCGGCCATTTACCGCAGTGACCCCTCCGGCGAAGATATCGCCCTTGAGCTTGAACTGGCCCAGCTCAATGAACGGGCCTCCCGCTCGAAACAGCCGCTGACCGCCCTCCAGGGTCAGGCTCAGGCAACCCCGCTCGGGATTGAACATGGCCAGTTGGATGCCCTCCCGGTCCATCAGACGCGGTCGCTCTATACGTCCCTTCACGGTGCAGCCCCGGGTGAAATGGTTGGCCGGTCCCGCCCCCAGCTGGAAGCGGGCCAGTCCGAATATGTCGGCTGTCAGCCGCTCCCGGGAGGTGAACGGGGGCAGACCCCGGGTCGTCTGGATCAGGGCCTGGCGCAGTCGCCTGAGGGCGCTGGGGGAGGTGACCCGCTCGCCCTCGCCATCCTGCACCGTCACCCTAGCCTTGGGGATCAGGTCGGCCAGGAAGTGGTGCTGATCGCCCAGATGGCTGACCACCTCGGCGTACTCACCCTTGCGCAGGAGGGCCTTGAGCTGTCGGCGGGCCATCTCCCGCTCCTCGTGGGTCCACTGTCCGGTCACGGGCAGGTCGTAGTGAGCGGCCGGATAGCACCGCTCCAGCTCCCGGGGCACGAAGCCCAGGGGCGAGGTGAGTGATACCTCGTGGACCCGCCAGGGTCGGGAGCACTCCCTCAGCTCACGACGGAATAGCTGGTGGGACTTGCTGGTCAGGTAGGGCTTGCGGGCCGAGCAGGGCAGCAACAGCAACACCGGGGCCTGGGTGGGTGGCCGGTAATCGCGGATCCTATGGCGCCAGCAACGCACCTCGGGGCGGTTGGCACCCAGTTGGGAGGTGGGTCGGATGGCCGGGCCCGGCACCCGCGGGACATGGTCGGCGAAGGCCTTGATATGGAGCTCGTCGGCGAGTCGCAGGGCCGCCACGTAGGCCGGATAGGGATGACAGGCCGCTTCCACCAGCTCCCGGAAGGGGCCACCCTCCAGCACCCTCCGCAACCTGGTGGTGGTCTCCAGGGCCAGGGCCAGATCGTGGCCCCGGACCCGCTCCTCCAAGCTCCCGTCCATTGAGCAACCGCGACAGGAGCAGAGACCCTCCAGGTCCCGGGACCGGGTCACCGGAAAGTGACCTGGAGGCAGGATCAGTTCACGCCTCAAAGCCGCCGACAGCGGGCCCACGCCATCGAAGAGGTCGACCCCGAGATAGACCAGCAGGGGCCAGCTCTCCAGGGGGGCTCCGGGTGCGTAGACCAGTCGATCGGGTCCCGCCTTGCGCCTGAAGGTCAACAGTCGTTTGACCATCTCCCGGGGTCGTTCCAGCCAGGTCCGGGAGCCTTCGAAGATGGCGATCCTGGGGCCCAGGACCCCCTTGCGCTCGCGCAGGGGTGCCGGCTCCCAGGCGGGGAGGGCCGCCAGGAGCTCACCTTCATCGTCCACCAGGCTGGCGCCGGCCCAGGGTCGGTCCGTGATGGGACCGGGACCCTCATCTGAACCTGGACCATCCCCTGAAAGCCAGAGCGGATGGTCGCTGAATGGCGGCGTATTGGGCCTCAGCCCCAGGCCTTCGATGAGCGGCAGGGCCACGGCCGGGGTCTCGATGGGAGGACCGGCGTAGGGTTCCCACCGGGTGTGACAGGCCAGGAGCTGATGACCTAGGGGTGTGAGCATGGTTCAGTGACCTTAAAGGAGCGGATACATGGGATGGCCAAAGCTATTCTGTTCGAACCTTGGCAATGTCTCGGCATTGACCGTGGGGCTATTCTTCGGGTGCTAACGGATGGGCGATCTTGCCTCCGCCGCGCTCGGCCGTTGCGGCCACGTGCTTGACCTGGGCTTTGATCTCCTTGAGCTCATCGGCCATCTCCTCCACCGAGGGCACCTTGCCCAGGATGTCATCGGCCGAACCGATGACCGTCTCCAGCTGATGCTGATCGGAAACTGCCCGGTCTGGTACCGCCTGGGATGTACCGATGTATTCTGAAGCCCCCTCCATCAACCTGGAGAGCTCGAATGGAAAGACTATCTTGGTGGCCTGGCCGTTGCCGATGGATTTGAGCGCCTCCAGTGACAGCACTGTAAGGGCCTTGGAATCCAGGGTGGCGGCACCCATGGAGGTGATGCGTAGACCCTGGGCCTGACCCTGGGTGGTGAGGATCTTGGCCGTCCGCTCGCCCTGGGCTTCCAGGATGCGGGACTGCCGGATACCCTCTGCGGCCAGGATGCGGGACTGCTTCTGCCCCTCGGCCCGCAGGACCTGGGACTGCTTTTCGCCGTCGGCCCTCAGGATCTGGGCCCTCCGCTCCCGCTCGGCCGAGGACTGCTCCTCCATGGCTCGCTTGACTTGGGGCGAGGGCTCAACCTCGCGGATCTCCACATTGTGGACCTTGACCCCCCAGCGGTCGGTCTCCACATCGAGGCGATCGCGCAGGCGGGCGTTGATGAACTCCCGGTTGGAGAGGATCTCGTCCACCTCCATGTCGCCGATGATGGCCCTCAGGGTGGTCTGGGCCATCAGGATGGTGGCGGTGATGTAGTTGTCCACATCCAGCACCGCGGCCTTGGAATCCACGACCTGGAAGTAGACCACAGCGTCCACCATGGTGGGCGCGTTGTCCTTGGTGATGACCTCCTGGCGGGGGACATCCAGGGGGCGGACCCGCAGGTCCAGCTTGCGCACCTCGCTGATCATGGGGATGACGAAGTTCCATCCTGGATCGAGGTTCCGCACATACTTGCCCAGCAGGAAGTAGACCCCCTGCTCGTACTGCTTGATGATCCGGATCCCGGACATCAGGACGAGCATGATGATGGGGATGATTATCAGTATGACAAGGACTACCGCGTTTACCATTTTTTCTGTCTCCTTGGTTGTTGGGTTCAATCTTCAGATTTCTTGCTGGTAGTGAAGTCGCTGGCCTCCCTCACCTCGAGGTGGACCCCTTCACCCTTCATGACCCGGACCTTGGTGCCCACCGTGATGCGCTTATCGGCCGTGGCCGCCCACTCCCGGTGGTTGATCGTGACCTTGCCAGCCAGGGAATTGGGTTCCACGGTCTTCACCACATGGCCCTCGGCGTCGATGAGGGCCTCGATGGCTCCGTAGGCCGGGGTGTCGGGGGGTGCCAGCTTCTCGTAGGCCTTCATGGTCACCATCAACGAGGCGATGGACACTATCACCACGATGGGGACCGCCCACCAGTTCTCGAATATATCCGGCACAAGCAGGACTATCGCCCCAAAGACGAACAGGACCGTTGCCGGGACAGCAACGAAAAAACCCGGAGTTGAGAGTTCGACAAGAAAGAGGATGATCCCTGTCACGAAGAGGATTGTGCCCACTACAATGGGGTCAGCCATACGCCACCTGGGTGATAAGAACCCTGGATTCTATTTATGCCTTTCGTGCCACCGACCGAACGCCACTTGCTCGTTGCCCTTGCCTGTGCCTTTGCCCATTACCCTTGCCTGCGCCTTTGCATGTTGCCTATACCGGTTGCCAATTGAGGCCGGCTGATAGCCCGGATGCAATTATGGGGCAGGGTAAGTCCAGCGCCTCAGTTCGACTTCCGGGTCCGGCGCGCCAGCAGGCCCGAGACCGCCATCAACAGCAGGACCACGCCCACTCCCGGGCCGGGGCTGTCATCGTCATCGTCGTCACCATCGTTGGGCGCTGGGATCGATTCCAGGACCAGGTCCAGGGTGAGGGTCTGATGCTCGTAGCCGTCCTGGTTGTCCAGGAAGAGCAGGTAGATGTCGCCCTCGATGGTCTCCCACTCGACAAAGGTCCCCCGGGAACCGCCGAGCACGAATACCGACACCCCGGTCTCGTTGGTCATGGAGAGGTCCAGCTTGCCGGGGTCCACCGAGAGGGTCATGGCCCCGTGGACCAGAGGATAGAGCTCGAACCCCACGACGACCAGGGCTCCCATGGGCACGAAATGTTCGTGATGACCCTCCTCGGTTATCTGGAAGACCGGAACGTAGTCCACCAGGTCCAGGGTCACCTCATCCTGGGTGGAGTTGGTCACAAAGCGCACCGTCAGCTGTACCTGCTCCTCGCGAGCCGTCGCGGGGGCGGTGGCCGTGATGGATATCATGGCGCTTTCCAACGGCGCGATGTAGCCTGTGGACAGCACGTTCACCTGCCACCCCTGGGGAGCGGTGTACTCGGCCACCGGCATGAGCGGCCGGTTGCCCCGGTTCCGCAACATCCCCAGCACGACCCCCGCCTCGCCCTCGGCCACGGCCAGATACTGGCTCTCGATGGTGGCCTCCAGATGGTACACGGGATCGTTGACGAACACAGGCTGGGCCAGTTGCAGGATGAGCCCAGGATGACCGTCATCGGGGGTCACCTCCACGGTCACCAGCTCCAGGTCGCCGTCGTCGGCCTTCACCGAGGGTCGGACCCTCAGCTCGAAAGCGAAGAGGGAGAGGGGCTCCACCTCGTACTCGATCTCGGAGAGCTCGGTCTGCCAGCCTGATGGAGCCTCCACCACCTCCAGGTTTCCGGCCTCGGCCACCTCACCGATGTTGGACAGGTTCAGGCCCACGGTGACCCACTCGCCGGGCTCGCCGACCAGCATGTCGTTACTGCTCTCCAGGGTCAGCTCGCGATGGGGCAGCATGACCACGACCTCCAGCTCGGTGGACCAGAGGCTCTCCCAGCCCTGGTCGTCTCGGACCTGGAGCCGGGCGTCGTAATCGCCGGCGTAGGGGTAGGCGTGGCCGAAGCTGGACTCGCTCTGCCACTCCGACACGTTGCCGTCGCCGGTGTCGAAGCGGTAGGCAACGATGGAACCGTCATCCAGGGAATCGGAACCCTCGAAGGTCACCGTGTCCTCCTCCTTGATGATGGTGGTGTCGGCGGTCAGGACGGCCACGGGCCGGGCGTTGACCCAGATCTCCACGGGGGCCGACCATCCACTGCGGCTGCCCTCGCCGTCCCGGACCTGCAGGCGGGCATTGAAGAGGCCCGGTTCCAAATAGGAGTGCACCGCCGTGGCCTTGCCTGACCAGGCGGTCACCTCGCCGTCGCCGAAATCGAAGCGGTAGTCGGTGAGGTCGTCCTCGGGGTCCTCGGAATCGGTCCCGTCGAACTCGATGTCCCACAGGGGCCGTGTTGTGGTGGTATTGGCCGAGAGGCGGGCCAGGGGCCAGGCGTTGATGTGGATCTCCTGGCGCTCGGTCCATTCCGACTTCCAGTCGTAGATGTCCCGTACCTGGAGCCGGACGTAGTAGTAGCCGGGCTCCTCGAAGGCGTGCTCCAGCACCGGCGAGGTCTGCCAGTCGGTGACCCCCTCGCCATCCAGGTCGAAACGGTAGTCGATGATGGCGATCTCATCGGTGGAATTGGTGGCGTTGAAGGTCAGCCATTGACCCTGTCCCGTCACCGTGGCGTTCATCTCCAGGACGGCCACCGGCTGCTCGTTGACCCTCAGGGCCCAGCCCAAAGACCACTTGCTGGTGCGGTCCTCGTCATCCCTGGCCTGCACCTTGGGGAAGTAGAGGCCCGGCTCGGTGAAGACATGATTGTAATAGGGGTCGTCGCCGATCCACCCGGTGACGTTGCCGTCGTCCAGGTCCCATCTGAAGTCCTCGATCTCGCCGTCAGTGTCGTAGGACTCGCTGGCGTTGAGGGTCACCACCCAGTCGGGACGGCTCACCGTCAGGTTGGCCGTGAGCTTGGCCACCGGAGGCCCGTAGATCCGGATGTCCAGGGGCACCCATTCCGAGGCCCATCCATCGTCGTCGCGGACCTGCAGGCGGACCACGTACTCGCCGGCCTGGGCATAGGCATGCTCGTAGTTGTCGGCCGTGGTCCAGCCGGTCTGGTTTCCGTCGCCCAGGTCGAAGCGATAGTCCTCCACCGAGCGCTCGTCGCTGGAGCCCGAGCCGTCGAAGAGGATGGGGTCCTCGGTCTTGGCCTCGGTGGCGTTGGCCGCAAGGTCGGCCAGGGGACGGCCGTTGACCCGGATGGAGATGGAACGCTGGTTGTTGGAGGTGTCCGATTCGGGGGGGTCCACATCGGAGACCGTGGCGGTGAACTGGGTCGTGCCCACACTGCCCGAGGTGTCCCAGGTGGCGCCGAAGGCCTCCTGGGAGCCGGAGTCCACGGCGATGTCGCCGTTGAGCAGTTCATCGGTGGCGTTGGCCACCACCAGCTTTCCGGTGGCGTCCTCGTCCCCCTCGTTGGAGACGGGGATGGTTATGGTGACCTCCTGGCCCTCGTTGGGCACCGGGATGGAGGAGGTGAGGGCCTGGACCACCAGGTCGGGCTCCACCGAGGGGGCCACGGTGACGGTATGGCCGGCCGAGCTGGCCTCCAGCCCGTTCATCTCCACGTCGATGTCGAAATCGTAATCCCGGTTGGAGGTCACCAGCGGCGCCTCGGTGTCGAAGAGCACCGTCACCGGGGCCGTGGTGTGCTGTGCCGGCGGGTCAGTGACCGTGACGGTGGCCGTCACCCGCCAGCCGCTCCCCTGGGGCTGGATGGAGGTGGAGAGGTCAGTGGAATGGCCTGAGGTGACCCGGAAGTTGGATGGGCGGCCCCAGGTGGCGGGTACCGTGAAGGTGTAGACCAGCTCGTCATCCTCGCTGGTCCACTGGGAGCGGATGAGGTCGGTGGAGCCCGAGATGGTGGCGTCCTGCCGGGAGTAGACGAAGTTGTCGCCGCCCATGGAGGTGGTCTTCAGGTTCAGGGCCCGATTGATGGCCCCGTAGGCATCCACCTGGCCCCAGCCATAGGCTCCATCGAACTTGGAGGAGAGCATGGGGAAGGTGGCCGAGCCGTAATCCTGGGCCGTGTCGTGGAGGATCCGCTTCAGGGGCCACTCCAGGCCGATGGCGTCGCTGGGCATGAGGTCGGGGTTGGCCTGGATGATGAGGGCCAGGACCCCGGCCACGGCCGGACAGGCCATGGAAGTGCCCGACATGGACACGTAGGCCGCCTTGGACCAGGCCGCGGGGGCGTTGATGTTGGTCCCCGGCGCGCCCACGTCGGGTTTCATCTCGTCGTATGGATCGGAGTCGCCGTCGGAGGCCCGGGGGCCCCGGGAGGAGGAGCCGGCGATGGAATCGTCGTTGCGATTGATGGTGTTCTTGTCGTTGATGTTGGCGATGGTGATGGCGTGATCGGCCACCGCCGGGGCGCCTATTCCGCCGCCACCGGAGTTGCCGGCGGCCACCACGCAGATGATGCCGGCCTCGGCCACCTCGTTCATGGCCATGGAGAGGGCGTCCTGGCCGTTGCCGCCGGCGCCGCCGAAGGATTGGGAGAGGATGTGGATGCCGTCGTTGGCCTCGCCGTCCATCTCCCAGTCGGTGTCCACGTTGGCGATGGCCCAGTCGTAGCCGGAGTAGACCGCCGCCACGTTGACGTTGGCGCCGATGCCCACCCGCACGTCGATGAGCCGGGAGTCGGGGGCCACGCCCCGGTTGTTGGAACCCTCGCCCTGACCTCCGGTGCCGGTGGCGATGCCGGCCACGTGGGTCCCGTGGCCGCTGTCCCCAACCTCGGGATCGGTGGGGACGCAGGCCCCGAGCAGGCAGTCCACGCCGGTGATGAGCTTGGGATCGAAGGTCAGCAGGTTGTCGTCCATGTCGTCCAGGGACTCGTGGCCCACGCCTCCGATGAAGTTGTTAACCCCCGAGTCCATGATGGCGATGTTGATGCCCAGGCCGGTGTAGCCCATCTCCCAGGCGGTATTGGGCGAGTAGTTGGTGGAATCACGGGCCAGCAGGGTGGGAGCCGCCACATCCATGGTGTAGTGCAGCTCCTGCTGGGGCTCGACATAGACGACCCCGGGGAATGCCGCCAGGTCCAGTAGATGCTGGGCTTGGGCCCCATAGATTATGGCCGCATCGATGGCCTTGGAGATGTAGGTGGGTCGCATCCCCAGCCCCTCCAGCCGGTCCAGGTCCTTCTGGTCGGGATAGTGGGTGTAGCGGACCACGATATCGTAGGTGGCCTCGCGGTTGTACCGGGCCAAGGCCGCCGGTTCGAGACTGTCGTCCAGTCGGTTGTGGTTGGAATCGACGATGAAACGGTCCCAGTCCACCAGTACCTGAGGGGCACCCATGGCGGCCACGGTGAGGGCCATTACACCGGCAAGGCTCCCCGCCAGCAGGACCAGGCATACCAATAGCGGCAGGGGGCTGAGGTCTGACCTTGAGGCCGCGGGGCTTCCACGGACTGACGACAATTTGGGAATCATAGCTGTCACGACGACGTTTCGTTGTAGCATAAAGCTTTGGCTGGAATTCTCGATCCAAAAAGTTAGCAATGATACCGGTTGATTGGGGCAGGAGCAGGTTCGATCCCGCGCCTCCTGGGCTTTTTTCCATCCTTTTTACCTCGTTTGGGTCCCTTCTTGCGGCCAATGCAAAACTCCCTTCCATAATCAATATATACGACCGAGGACATTGAACTCCATTCGAGGGATTCCTATGCGGAAGTGGACTGCTGCTCTGTGTGCGTTCGTCCTGTCATTGATGGTCTTGTCCCCTGCCCTGGCCAGCCAGGCCTCCGGTGGTGGCTCAGACCCCGAAATTCCATGGGTACCGGGTACCAAATGGGCCATCGGCACCGAGGTGGACCTGTTCGAGGATTACGGTCCCGCCCTCTCGGAGGTGGAACGGGAGATGCGCAACCAGTCCATGGGCGAGGTGCGCGACATCGACCTGGGTCTCACCGGGGTCATCGGCTTCTATCACCAGGGTGAGGTGCTCCCAACAGACAGCACTGACCTCATCAGTGTCACCTCCGAATCGGCCATCTACTTCCACTCCCGCATCGACGTGGCCCTGGAGGCCCGGCTGCCCAAGGCCGGAACCTACGATGGGGACGAGTTCTTCGCCATGGAATGGATCGAGATGGAGTACCAGCAGAGCTCCAACCTGGTGCTTAGGGCCCTGACGACCCAGTACTACACCGATGACACCTTCGAGCTGGCCCGGGTCGAGGCCGAGATAATGATCGGCTGGCGCGAGGCGGTCAGGGGCGAGAACCTGCCCTACTTCGATTACGATTTCATCGAGGACGGATCGGACGACCCCATCACCCTCAAGTACAAGGACATGACGGCCAAGGCCTCGGCTTCCATCACCTGCGGTTTCACCACCGTCTACGAGCCGGCCCTGAACGTCTTCGACTTCCCCCTGAAACCCAACGAATCGTGGACCGACACCTCCACCGCCACGGTGTCGGGATACCTATACGGCGACCTGGACATCTCCAGACCCCCTATCCTGTCCCAGGGTGAGGAAGAGTACATGTTCGAAGGCCTCAACGAGGGATTCGAGGAGATGGGCCTGACCAAGCGGGTCTACGAGTGGGATGACCTCTTCCCCCTCCATGTGCCCTCATCCTGGATGGTCCCCACCGACATGGACCCCGAGGAGCAGGAGGACTGGGAAGAGCTCTCCGAGAACGTCACCATCGTCGAAGACCGCTTCGTCTTTGGCCCGGTGACCAACGACCCCGCCACCTACCACTTCAGCACCGGTGACCAGATCTACGTGCCCCTGCCCGATGGCGAGCTGGTGCCGGCCCTGGGCTACAATGTGGATGAGGGTGTGATGGGTGCTCGGGGATACGAAGAGGAGGATGAGGAGGAGGCGGAGATGCCGTTCTCCCAGTACGTCAGTCTCGATGATGGTCGCACAATGAAGCTGGCCATGGAAGTGCCCGATGTCGAGGGGGGTGAACCCCAGGTCTACGATGTCATGCCCGTGACCAATTCCCATGCCACGGCCCAGATGAACGCCAAGGCCGACTTCGCCTCACCCGCCAAGGGCGGCTATCCCCTGACCAGCGAGGACGACCCCTTCCCCTGGCTGTTGGTGGTGGCCATCTGCGTGGCGGTGGTGGTGGTCGGACTTTCGGGACGCTTCATGCTTCACCAGCGCAGGGAGAAAAGGGACCAGGCTTCCAGCGCTCCGTTGGCAGACACTCAGCTTCAACAACCCCACGGCCACCAGCCGGGTGTGGTCCCAGGTTACCAGCCCGCCGGGTATGGCGACCCCTACCAGCAACAGCTCCAGCAGCAACAGCTTATGCAACAGCAGTATGGCAATGTACAGCAATATCAGCCACCTCCTCCACCACCGCCTCCCGCGGACCCCTATGCCGCCTATCGCAACACCCAGGCCGCTCCGGCGCCGACGCCATCCCAGCCGACGCCCCCTCCGACTGCCGCTCCGCCAACCACGGTGGTGGCCTGCCCCGCCTGCGGAGGCCACTTCCAGATCCCGGCCGGCACCTCCATCATCGCCTGCCCCCACTGCGGGACCCAGGGTCAGATGGGGACCTGAGAGCCCTCCGAAATCTTCCATTCTTTGCTCGATGGAACCGCTGTTGTTCCACTAACGACGCCACAAGTTTCATATACTCCCCATCCATACAATCGAAACCAATCAGGCCAGCCTACTGGCTGTCTTGGTAACAGTGCACCCGGCCATCTGGGGTGGTCGGGGAAGTGGCAGAGGCCCCGCAACCCAATGCGGGGGTCCGGTCGCATCACCGGATCACGCCTATGACTGTCTGACCAAACGCAATCCGAACGCTTGCAGAGCCTAATGGTTAGTAGCTGCTACGCCACTTGATGGATGACTAGGCTCGGACGCCGAAGAAGGCCGTGCCAAGCTGCGATATTACTCCGGGGAGGTGCATGGAGCCTTAGATCCGGAGATTGCCGAATGGGACATCCCGGGTCGGTGAAAGCCGACTCAATCCTTCATGGATGGGGAACGCCCCGAATTGAAACATCTTAGTAGGGGCAGGAAAAGAAATCAAACGAGATGGGGTTAGTAAAGGCGATCGAACACCCCATAGGGCAAACCGAATCCTGCGATGAAAGTCGCAGGACATGTGGACGGCCCGGTTACTCCGCTGGTCGGGAACTCGATAGTGTTCCTGGAACGGACCACCAAAGAGGGTGACAGTCCCGTAGATGGAAACCGACCGTGGAGATTGCCGGAACCCAAGAGTAGGGTGCGTTGGAAATCGCGCTCGAAGACGGGAGGCATTAACTTCCAACCCTAAATACGATCCGAGACCGATAGCAAACTAGTAGCGTGAGTGAAAGTTGTAAAGCACCCCTAGCGGGAGAGTAAAAAGACCCTGAAATCAGGTGGCTACAGACTGATATGGCAAAGGAGGAAGGACGCGGCTCACCACCGCTGACCAGTGTCATATCTTCCGTTTCGAAAAACGGCCCATGGAGTTCTTGTTGCTGGCGAGGTTAAGCGGGTAACCGCGAAGCCCGAGGGAAACCGACGGTCCGCAGCAGCCTTGTGCTGCCAGGGACGAGGTGCGCTCGCCTGGAGTCAGCAGGAAGATACCCGAAGCCAGTCGATCTATGCCTGGGCAGGTTGAAGCCGCTCGAAAGGGCGGTGGAGGACCGCACCTGTTGTGATGTACAAATCCATTGGATGACCTGGGTATAGGGGTGAAAGGCCAATCTAGACTGGCAATAGCTGGTTCCTCCCGAGACTACTCGTAGGTAGACCTCGGCCGAGGTAGGGTGTGAGGTAGAGCACTGATTGGGTGTTTAGGGGGCGAAAGCCCTCGGCATCTTGTCAAACTCCGAATTCGCATCCGCCGTAGACGCCGGGCAGTGAGGGCGCCGAGGTAAGCTTGGTGTCCGAAAGGGGAACAACCCAGCCTGGAGTTAAGGTCCCTAAGTGACAGCTAAGTGTCAAAGACAAATGGTGTTTGAAGGCTAAAACAGCTGGGAGGTTGGCTTAGAGGCAGCCATCCTTTAAAGAGTTCGTAACAGATCACCAGTCTAGTCTTCAAGCCCAGAAAATGGACGGGGCTAAGCTGTCCACCGATACTCTAGCCCTCCGAAAGGAGACGGAGTAGGGAGGCGTCGTGCGCGGGTGGAAGCGGGGCCGTAAGGTCCCGTGGACCGCGTTCGAATGAGAATCATGGGAAAAGTAGTAGCGTAGACAGGTGAGAATCCTGTCCGCCGAAGGGGCTAGGGTTCCTCGACGATGGTCATCAGTCGAGGGTTAGCCGGTCCTAAGATGTCCCTTAACCGGTGACATCGAAAGGGAAACAGGTTAATATTCCTGTGCTTGCTTTCTGCAGTGCTTGTTCTGACGCATCGGGATAGGTTGGGTATCGTCCAAGGGCGGATTCCCAACTACGACAAAGATGAGGAGAACCGTAATGGTGAGAACCATCCTAAGTTGCGGGAGGAGACTAACGTTTCTTCAGCTGATTCCTGGTGCCACTGAAAAACAGTTCAAGGTATACACTGAAGGCAATCCGTACCGAGATCCGACACAGGTGCCCCTGGGTGAGTAGCCTAAGGCGTATCGGATAAATCAAGGCAAGGGAATTCGGCAAATTAGCCCCGTATCTTCGGTAGAAGGGGTGCCAGCCCTGCGAGGGGCTGGTCTCAGTGACTAGGGAGCTCCGACTGTTTAATAAAAACATAGGTGGCCGCGAGTCCGAAAGGATGTGTATGGCCCCTGAATCCTGCCCAGTGGCGGTATCTGAAACCCGGGTCCAACCGGACGAAGGACCGCTAAACGGCGGGGGTAACTATGACCCTCTTAAGGTAGCGTAATACCTTGTCGCTT
>CAYLMJ010000027.1:0-28046 GCA_964384995.1 uncultured archaeon
GGCCGGGGGTCAAAAGCCAGAGACCCCCGGGCCGGTTGTCATGAGCCAAAGCAACTTAGAGTCGCTTGGAGCGTAAAGATTTGGCGGAGAGTCCTACCAGAGGAAGGTGGGGACTCTCACACCAAACGCATGGGTAAGCACGCGAGCGTGATGGGGCGAATTGTGGCGCCGGACCCCGGTAACTGGACAGGGGCTCTCGGCGCCGGACGCACATGGGACACAAACAAACCAGGTTTGTTTGAGTTGAATCGGATGGCGGAGAGTCCTACCAGAGGAAGGTGGGGACTCTCACACCAAACGCATGGGTAAAGCATGCGAGCGTCAGTTGCGAATGGAGAAGGTTCTGTTCAAGGATCGGGTCAGCTGAAAGGCCAAAGTGGCCTCTTGCTGTTCATATTGGACCTTGCGCAGAACTTGGTCAAACTGAGTTGGGAAGGTTCGAATAAAAGGGGGCGGGTGGGTGCGAACACCCACCCATGGTTTGGTGTAGTTCGTTGAGAACCGGTTCGGTTTACACGTTCACCGGGGTGATGCTGGCGGTGAGCTCGTAGAAGCCCGTGGGCGCGGCATCCTCGATGGCGATCTCGAACTTCAGAACAACGTTGCTACCACCGTCGACAGCGAAGCGCCAGCTACCGGGACCGGTAGGCACGGCAACGTCGTTGACCTCTTCCATGGAGATACCCTCGGGTACCTGCCAGGTGATGATGGCGACGATATCGTCGGAACCGCCAACGTTCTTGACGGTAATGTTGAGCTGAAGCATGTCACCGTTGTTGGCCTCAAAGTGGGCCGCGAAGGCGGAGCCGTCGTCGTCGATGGTGGCCAGGAACTCGTCCTCGGTACCACCGGATGTGACATCCTCGATCAGGATCGCTTGACTGACAGCAATGGTAGTATAACCACTGATGGAGTCCTTGAGTACCAAACCGGTTGTCGCTCCAGCGCCAACTACAACGAGGGCGGCGAGCAACATCCAGGCCGGCAATTTCTTGCCGAACAGGTTTATGTTCTTGCTAATCATGGCACATTCCTCCTCTGGTAGGAGTAATCCATTCTTGTTTGAGAGATTATATAAAAGAACAGACGTTCAGCGGCACAAGATTTAAATACCTGGTTCGGGGCGCACCCACACCTTATCCACTATTCGAATAAGAACTGTCCTGACCATGACTAGGACCCAACATTCGTATATTATCCTGATTCTATTTAGGCGTTATGACGATATGTTACACAGCTGGATCCAGTGCTCATATCATCCGGTATCGAACACTTATTTCAAACTAACACTGCGAAAAAGCTCGTTTTAATATTGCTTCATCAAGCCTGAACGATGGACCGGTCGAACAACGATGAACGACATATCTTCCAAACATTTGATGTACGAAAGAAGAAAGATGAATAAAAAGGAAAGGTGGCCGGGGGTCAAAAGCCAGAGACCCCCGGGCCGGTTGTCATGAGCCAAAGCAACCAGAGTTGCTTGAAGGTAAAGGGATGGCGGAGAGTCCTACCAGAGGAAGGTTGGGACTCTCACACCAAACGCATGGGTAAAGCATGCGAGCCTAATGGGGCGAATGGTGGCGCCGGACCCCTGTAACTGGACAGGGGCTCTCGGCGCCGGACGCACATGGGACACAAACAAACCAGGTTTGTTTGAGTTGAATCGGATGGCGGAGAGTCCTACCAGAGGAAGGTTGGGACTCTCACACCAAACGCATGGTAATGCATGCGAGCGTCATTTGCGAATGGAGAAGTTCTGACGGTATAGGATCAAATCAGATGAAAGGCCAGAGTGGCCTCTATCCTGTTTTCATGAGCCTTGCTCAGAACTCGATCAATCTGAACTGGAAAGTAGCGAATAAAAGGGGGGCGGGTGGGTGCGAACACCCACCCATGGTTTGGTGTAGTTCGTTGAGAATCGGATCGGTTTACACGTTCACCGGGGTGATGCTGGCGGTGAGCTCGTAGAAGCCCGTGGGCGCGGCATCCTCGATGGCGATCTCGAACTTCAGAACAACGTTGCTACCACCGTCGACAGCGAAGCGCCAGCTACCGGGACCGGTAGGCACGGCAACGTCGTTGACCTCTTCCATGGAGATACCCTCGGGTACCTGCCAGGTGATGATGGCGACGATATCGTCGGAACCGCCAACGTTCTTGACGGTAATGTTGAGCTGAAGCATGTCACCGTTGTTGGCCTCAAAGTGGGCCGCGAAGGCGGAGCCGTCGTCATCGATAGTGGCCAGGAACTCGTCCTCGGTACCGCCGGAGGTCACATCCTCGATCAGGATGGCCTGACTCACGGCGATGGTGGTGTAACCACTAATGGAGTCCTTGAGCACCAGACCGGTCGTTGCACCAGCGCCCACGATAACGAGGGCGGCCAGGAGCATCCAGGCTGGCATCTTCTTGTTGAACAGTTGCATTCAACTCACCAATTGGATTACACGTTCACCGGGGTGATGCTGGCGGTCAGCTCGTAGAATCCGGTGGGTGCGGCGTCCTCGATGGCGATCTCGAACTCGAGGGTGACATCGCTGCCACCGTCGACGGAGAAGCGCCAGCTACCGGGACCGGTAGGGACGGCCTCATCGTTGATCTCTTCCATGGAGATGCTCTCGGGTATCTGCCAAGTGATGATGGCAACGATATCGTCGGAACCGCCGACATTCTCGACCTCGATGTGAATCTCGAGCATGTCACCGTTGTTGGCCTCAAAGTGGGCCGCGAAGGCGGAGCCGTCGTCGTCGATGGTGGCCAGGAACTCGTCCTCGGTACCGCCGGAATCGACGTCCGAGATCAGAATTGCCTGACTCACGGCAATGGTCGTGTAACCACTGATGGAGTCCTTGAGCACTAAACCGGTTGTTGCTCCAGCGCCAACTACAACGAGGGCGGCGAGCAGCATCCAGGCCGGCAATTTCTTGCCGAACAGGCTTATGTTTTTGCTAATCATGGCACATTCCTCCTCTGGTAGGAGTAAAGTACAACAAAATCGCCAAATATATAAAAGGACAGACGTTAAGCGGCAGAACGTTTAAATAAGATGAGCGTGGCCGGCGAAGTCATATTTATAATTTGTGACCATTACCTACTTATATCTTTGATTATAATGCAATGAAGCTATGAGAAACTCAGGAAACGATGGCAAATAAGTCCATAATGGCTTGAAAGTACATTTCAGCACGAGATCATTGGGAAAAGACAATTTCAGCTGGCATGCGTAAGGTGAACTCAGACTTTGGACCCTGTTCCGCCAGATCGGATAGTTCATCTGCGAAGTTGCCCTTGCTGCCTCGATCTCGGTTCTAATTGTCGCTCAAACCTCTTTTCAGGAAACCGGGCAGGTCCTCGACGCATCGTATCTGACTGCCGGTGAAGAAGGCCAGGCGACGACGGTACTCGCTGTCGGCCTTGAGACCACAGGCCTTGCCCGCCTCCCGCAATCGACGGGCCAGTTGCCCCCCGGTGCGGTCCCAGTCGGTGAGCAGGATGAAGCCCGGGAGGGGGGATCCCGGTGGTGAGCTGTTGGAGGGGGAGGACCGGTGGCGCTCGGCCATTTCCTCCACTGTGGCCAGGACGCTGACACCCATGTTGAGACGCACGATCTCGCCTGTCAGGCCCAGCTCCCTGAGGGCGACCTCGTCCGAGGGACCCTCCACCACGATGGGCCAGCCCCCATCGTTGGCCCGGGCCAGGGCTTCCAGAACATCTTGAGCCGCCTCGGCCCGCTCCTGCAGACTGCGGGGTGGGTGTCGGCGTATCGGGTCTCCCTGCCGGACCATTCACACCCCGCCGACCTCGATGGCGTACTGGGCCGAGAGGTTGTCCAGGGTCCTATGCAGTGGCTCGAGGGTCAGCCTGCGGGCGATCTCCAGGTCCTCCATGCTCGGCGCGGCCAGCAACAGCTCCAGGGTCCCCTCGTCCAGTTTCAGCGTGGGCTTGAAGAGGAACGGCAAGGGCCCGCGGATGACCCCATCGGCCGGCAGGTCCAGGGTGGTGTACCAGCCCTCGAAGAGCGGCGGGACATCACTGCGGCGTTCGCTCACCGACAGCACCTCCAGCTGGGCCAGGGCGTAGCGCATTTGGTGGAAGTAGTCCAGGGCCGTTAGGTTCCCGGGCAGGGGTAGCAGGTTGGCGTCCCGATGGGGCAGGCTCGATTGCAGGTAGCGGCGGGCCATGGCCGGGTTGGCGTTGTAGGGATTGAAGCTGGCGGGGCAGATGAGCTCGATGCGGCGGGATACCATCTGCTGGGCCTCGGCCTCCGAGGTCTGGTAGAGCAGGCTCAGCTCCACGGTGATGGTGCCGCATTCCAGCAGGTCCAGGATCAGCAACAGCTCGGTCTCGCTGTGGGCCAGCAGTTGACCCAGGCTCACCATCCCCGATTCCAGGGGCAGTTTGGAGGGCTCGACCCCGGCGAGGGTCAGGCGGGCCGGATCGTGGGCCAGGGTCATTCGGCAGGAGTGGAGGGGCGTCGGGGTGTTGTTCTGCACCCGCACCTGGAGTTGGACGAAACCCTCGATGAACTCCCAGCCGGTCTTCAGCCGGATGCCCGCCTTGTTGGAGGAGGCCTGCACCTGGGCCCTGGTGACCCCAGCGGTGTACTGGATGATGGGGGATAGGAGTTCCCGGGCGCGGCGAAGGGTTTGAACATTGCCGTCCCATTGCTGGATGTCATCCTGGAAGTGGGCCTCGATGAGTGCCAGGGTGGAGTTCATCAGGTCTCGCAGGGCCTCGTCGGCCTTGCCGTAGATGACCACCGCGAGTCGGGCGCCTCGTCCCGATTCCACCAGGATCCGGTTGTCACCATGGTCGATGGCCCCCAAGTAGCCTTGATGCCCGAACGACTCCTGGGCGAAATCGGTGATGGCGGTGAGCATCGAGCCCACCAGGTCGCTCTCCTCGAGCATCTGCCCCATGTGGACCATGAGCCGGCCGTCGGGTGACAGCAGAAAGAGCTCCTCCACCAGGTAGGTGGGTCCCGTGGGCACACCGCCGGTCTGGACCACGACATCGGGTGCGTCATCCCCCGAGGGGACCCGGACCCTCAGCTTGTCGGCGGCCAACCCCCGCAGGGCGATGAACCTCCCCAGGATGGTTCCGAGAGCCAATCCAGTGAACAGGAGGACGATGCCGAGCCAGGGCTCCATGGGTTTACTTTGAGGGAAGCGGACCTTTAATAGTTGCGCCCCGACCCACAGCGGGCCGTAACATCATCATATACTCATGAGAACGGCCGGGCCAACCCAGCGGTTTTAAGGACCGGTTCCATCCTGGCGACCCATCGATACATGGCATCGAGCCGGTCATGACCATCTCGCTGTCAACATCCCATTCGAGGTATCAGATGTCCATCCAAAATCGCAAGGTCAACACCGTGGTCATCGGCTCGGGTCCGGGAGGCTACGTGGCCGCCATCAAGCTGGGCCAGCTCGGGGTCGAGACCCTCCTCATCGAGAAGGACCCCCAGGTGGGCGGGGTTTGCCTGAACCGGGGCTGCATCCCCTCCAAGGCCCTCATCTCCGCCGCCCACAGGTTCGAGGTGGCCAACGGGGAGGCCATGGGCATCTCGGCCAGCGCCACCGTGGAGGTCCCGGCCCTCCAGGCCTGGAAGGGACAGGTCGTCAATAACCTGCGCACCGGGGTCGCCAGACTGTTGAAGGCGAATGGAGTGGTGGTCGTCCAGGGCACGGCCACCTTCTGCGCTCCCAATGAACTGCTGTTGCACACGCCTGAGGAGGGCACCGTGGAGGTGGAATTCCAGCAGGCCATCATCGCCACCGGCTCACTGCCCATCCAGATCCCGGGCTTCGAGTACGATGGCCAGAGGATCCTGAGCTCCACTGAGGCCCTGGAACTGGCGGAGGTCCCCGGGCGTCTCATGGTCATCGGAGGCGGGTACGTCGGCCTGGAGCTGGGAACCGCCTGGGCCAAGCTGGGAGCCGAGGTGACGGTGGTGGAGATGGAAGGACAGCTGCTGCCAGGCTTCCCCAGGGACATCGTCAGCCTCATCGCCCGCAAGCTCAAGAAGACGGGGGTGACGGTCCACACCAGGGCCAAGGCCACCGCCTGGGAGGCCAAAGTGGATGGAAGCCTGACCGTTACCGTTGAGCCCCAGGGCAAAGAACCCCTGTCCATCGAGGTGGACCGGGTGCTGGTCACCGTCGGCCGCCGGCCCGAGGCCGGAGCCCTTAACCCAGAGGCGGCTGGCGTCAGGCGAGATGAACGGGGCTTCATTCCCGTGGATGGTCAACAGCGCACCAATGTCGGCCACATCCTGGCCATCGGCGACATCACCGGCGAGCCCATGCTGGCCCACAAGGCCTCGGCCGAGGGCGAGGTGGCCGCCAGGGTCATCGCCGGACATGAGGCTAGGTTCGAGCCAAAGGCCATGCCGGCGGTGGTCTTCACCGACCCCGAGATCGCCAGCGTGGGCCTCACCCAGGCCCAAGCCAGGGAGCGTGAGATGGAGGTCAAGGTTGGCAAGTTCCCCTTCATGGCCAATGGCAAGGCCCTGGCCTCCGGTAAGGCCGAGGGCTTCGTCAGAGTGGTGGCCGACCCGGTGACCGAGAGTCTCCTGGGTTGCGAGATCATCGGCCCCGAGGCCTCCAACCTCATCTCCGAGGCGGCCCTGGCCGTGGAGCGTGAGCTGACCCTGGAAGAGCTGGGCGACACCATCCATCCCCATCCCACCCTCTCCGAGGCCCTCATGGAGGCGGCCAAGGCGGCCCGGGGCGAGGCCATCCACGCCCTGAACCGATAGGCCGATGACCGTCCCGACCCCCGCCGAGCCCACCGTCCAGCCTAATATCGAACCGGCCTCCCAGCCTGCTGTTGAACCACCGACGGTGGCCCTGATCGACCTGGGAACCTGTGACTACCGAAAGGCCTGGGAACGGCAGAAAGAGCTGGTCCGGTCCTTGACCGAGGATGGCAAAGGTCGGGCGAGGAGCACCCTGCTCGTCGTCGAGCATCCCCATGTCTACACCCTGGGACGCAGGGGCAAGGGGGGTGCCAACTTGGTGGCTCCCGGGGAGGTGCCGGTCATCGAGGTGGAGCGCGGCGGTGACGTCACCTACCACGGCCCGGGACAGCTTGTGGCCTATCCGGTCCTGAGGCTGGCACCGGCCTGGCAGGATGTTCGTCGGTATGTTGGCGCTCTGCAATGGGCCCTCATCGATACCCTCGCGACCTTCGACATCCAGGCCGGTCTGCGGCGGGGCGAGCCCGGAGCCTGGGTGGTCCAGGACGGCGCAGAACGACTGCAGGAGGTGCCGGAACTGGATGAACAGCTCAGTCTACCCAACAACAGGCAGGCCAGCGATGAACTGAATGACCCCCTATCACCATCCCATCAACCACCGCCTCCTCCTGCTACTCCGATCGCTGACCCACTGCCCGATGGCTGCCGATGGCGCAAGGTGGCCTCGGTGGGGGTGGCGCTGAGCAGATGGGTGACCTATCACGGCGTGGCCCTGAATGTGAGCACCGATCTCTCCTACTTTGGCCGCATCAATCCCTGTGGATTCGACAGCGCCACCATGACCTCCATGAGCGAACTGCTGGGGAGAACGATTGAGGTGGATGAGGTGAAGCCGGTGCTGGTGGAGGCTTTGGAGAACAATCTGTGTGTTAAAATAACGGTAACTTGAGCCACCGGAGGCCGTAAGAGGCACCATGTCAGAGCGTCTTACGGGGAGGACAGTCCAAAGGACTGGCCGACACCGACGGTGGTTTCATTTTTTGACAAGAAAAAAATGAAGCCACCGGAGGGATTTGAACCCCCGGCCTGCTGCTTACAAGGCAGCCGCTCTGGCCAGCTGAGCTACGGTGGCCCGGGGGCGCATCAGAGCCTCTGTTAATAGGTTTCGTGGATGGCCCATCGAAGAGGCGCTAATCCCTGCAATATCCTTGTTCCCGGACATTGCATGGATTATAACTGAGTGATTCCTTTTTTCAACCTGATTTTCAACAATAACTTAATAAGTCGTCAGGGAGCCCGGGACCTGGGCCCCCGTGTGCCGAGGTTGCAGCGAAGCGAGCTTCGCCCCCAGCGTCCTCCTGTTTTGAAAAAAGGGGGTCCCTCTTTCCATTATTTTCCTCTTATCTCTTCACAATAGTGATTTTTTCGCTTGATCTTATTCGTTAATCGTTTGTTTATGCAAAACATTTTTATACCGTCACGTGGAGAAGTTCTCTGTCGGCTCTCAACTCACTCTTCTGTTGCGCATTCTGCGTAACTACCTCAACTGAGTCGGGGGGGGCCGACATTACTTTTCCGCTATTGCTTGCGTCAGGAGGGTAGAGTGCCCAAACCGCCTGCCCGCCCTACTCCTCCTTGACCCCCAGCTCCTTGAATATCTGCTGGGCCTGTTCCACCAGTTCATCCCGCTCGGCCTCGTCCAGCAATTGGCTCATGTCCCGGTAAAGGTGGGCGGTGATGAGGCGGAAGCCGTGGGTCTCGGCCAGTTCGATGCCCCGGTCGAAGTAGTCCAGGGCTTGCTCCCGGTCCCCTTTGAGGCGGTAGGCCTCCCCCAGGTTGTCGTAGATCTGGGCCTGGGTCTTGCGGTCGTTCAGGGCCTCCGACAGGCTCATGGCCCGGTTGTAGTGCTCGATGGAGCGGTTCAGGTCGCCGTGCTGGAACTCGATGATGCCAAGGTTGGTGATGGCTCTCGCGATGCCCTGATCGTGCCGGGTCCTCTCGGCCAGCTCCAGGCTGCGCTCCAGGTACTCCTTGGCCTTGGGGATGTCTCCCTTTTGCCAGTGCAGCACCCCCAGCCCGTTGAGGATGTGGTTCTCCCCTTCCTGGTCCTCCAGCTCGTGGCACAGGGGCAATCCCTCCTCGAACCGGGCCACCGCTCCCTCCAGGTCCCCCTGGCGCAGGCACAGTCCGCCCATGGTGGTGTAGACCTTGGCCTGGCCGGCCCGATCACCCACGGCGGTGAACAGCTCCAGGGCCTCCTTCAGGTTGGTCTCGGCCCCCGGCCAGTCGCCCACCTCGATGTCCACCTCGCCGTGGATGGTCAGCAGGCCGGCCCGCTCCACCGGCGAGAGCTCCTCGTGGTCCAGCTCGTCCTGGTGCTCGTGAAGCTCATCCACGTAGCCCTTGAAGATGAGCTCCCGCCCCTTGTCCAGGGCGATGCGGGCGGCCTCCAGGTGCTCGTGGGCCTGCAGGTAGTGGTAGATGGCGTCGATGGAGGAGCGTTCGTGCTCGTCCTGGTGGTCCATGTTGAACTGGGCGGCGTTGTGGTACATCTGCCGCCGCTGGTGGGCCGTCAGCCTGGACAGGACGAAGCCCTTGAGCAGGTCATGGAGGTAGTACTCGCCCTCGGCGGTCTGGTTGATCAGGGCGTGGCGGATGAGATTGGCGATGGACTCGTAGTCCTGGCCGGGCTCGGTGAGCAGGCCATCGGCTGGCACTGGATAGCGGTAGACCGAGGCCTGCTGCATCACCCTCTTGTCGGCATCGGGGAGACGACGCATGATCTCCTCCTCGAAGTAGACCTCCAGGTTGGCCACCTGGATCCGCCGCTCGGGGGTCTCGATGAGCTCCAGGGAGAGGGGGTGACCGCCGGTGAGCTTGTAGAGCTCGTCGAAGAACTCCTCGGTGATGCCCCGGGCGGCCAGCAGGTTGTCACTGCTCTGGCGGTCCAGACCCTCCAGCGAGTACTCGCCCACGGTCTTCTTCAACGCCACCTCGCGCCGGCTGTAGAACTCGGGCACCTGTCGGCTCAGCACCAGGAAATGGACCTTTTCCATGCCCTCCAGGTTCAGGGCCAGCCCCTCCAGGAAGGCCCTCAGCTCACGGGCGGCCTTCTGGCTGTCGTCGAGGACGATGAGGGCCTCGGAATGGTTCAGGCCCTCCTTGACCAGGCTCAGGGACTCATTCACCCCCCGATCGGCCTCCTTGAGTCCCGGTCTGCCGTGACCGATGGCCTCCAGGAACTTGCCCAGGGGCTGGAGCAGGTTGGAGAGGGAGTCCCACTCGTGGAAGGTGTACCAGAAGACACTGCCCCGATGGCTCTCCACCAGATGGGAGGCCAGGGCCGACTTGCCGATGCCGGTGATGCCGTAGACCACCACCATGGACCGCTGTTCCAGCAGTTCCCCGATCTCCTTCAGCTCGTTGTTGCGGCCGAAGAAGCGCCTGACCACCGGGGCGGCGTGGATGTGCTTGATGACCCGGGGGCTCTCCTCCATGGCGGTCAGGACCCGGGACGCCTCCAGGGTCGCCAGCCCATCGGCCCCCTCGCCCTCGGACACCGAGCGGATGAAGAAGAGCAGGCCCCGCTTTCCGGTCTCGGGATGGTCCTTGACCAGTTGGTTCACAGCCTCCCCCAGCGTCGTGGAACATGGATCGCCGTCCGAGGATACAAGCTGGATCTTGGACGCCGAGGCCTGCTGTCTCACCCCTCGGGCCAGCTCGAGACCCTCGGGTGTCAGCAGGTAGACCTTGCGCCGCTGGGCGGCCCCCTTGACATGGGCCTGGGATTCGCTGATCAGACCCCGGTCAAGCATGGTCTTCAGGTTGCGGGGGATGTGCTTGCGGGGAATGCCGGTGGCCTTGGAGATGCCCTCCTGGGAGAGACCCGGCGGCATCACCCGGGAGGTTTCAGTCAGCCTGTGTTCGGCCTCACTCAGATGCAGGAGCACCTTTTCCTTACCCGTGAGGTTCATGGGGGACGAATCGAGCCAGGGCTATAATGTTAACCCTGCAAATGGGTGGAAAAACAGCAACGGAAGCGGCAGTAGCAGCAACAACAACACCAGCCATGGCAATAACAACAATAAGATGAGGCATAAGCATAGGCATAGGCGCAGGCACAGGGACAGGTACAGGCAAGGAAGGTTCCAATATACATTCTTTGGCGACAAAACCAATGATATCCACTGACTAGGTTTTAATTAGGTGGCCAGCCTGATTTACCTCATGGCCCACCATCGATGGTCCCCGGCCCTGTTGCTGGTCCTCACCCTGCTGGTAACGACGACAGCACCCCTGCTGGCCTCCTCCTCGACCCAGACCTCTCCCGAACCGATCTACCTGCCGGAGGATACCTCCCATCTGGTGGACGGGGCCCTGGCCTACCTGGCCTCCCACCCCGAGGAGATCGAAAGGCTGAGCGTGACCCCGGCACCGGATGGTTACCTGAATGTGGTGGCCCAGTTTCGTGACCTGACCCCACAACATGAGCTGATGGTGCAGAACCTGGGTGGAACGGTGACTGACAGCTGGGAGCGCTTCGACGCCCTCGTGGCCACGGTACCCCTGGCCTCCCTGCCGGCCATGACCTACCTTCCGGGCCTGGAATGGCTGGAACCGGAGCTGATACTTCAGATCCTTCTGGACGAATCGGTGCCCGCCATAGGTGCCGATCAGGTGTGGAGCGATTACAGCATCAAGGGGGAGGGGACCACCATTGCCATCCTCGATACGGGGATCGATGGACAGCACGAGTCCCTGGATGACCTGGACGACAACCCATCCACCGACGACAAGAAGATCATCGGATTCTACGATGCCCGCAGTGGTAGCCGCGGCGAGAAGGATCCCATTGATGTCCAGGGCCATGGTTCCCATTGTTCTGGAATAGCCGCCGGCACAGGTGGCCCTGATGGCACCTACAAGGGAGTGGCCCCCCAGGCCTACCTGGTGGGGGTGCTGGTGGGTGGAGGCAGCATCGCCCAGGCCGACCTGCTGGACGGGATCGACTGGACCATTGCCAACAAAGAGCGCTTCTCCATCGACGTAATGTCCATGTCCCTGGGAGGCGTCCTGGTCATCCCAGGAGCCACCAACAACGGCAACTCGGCAACGAGTCAAGCCGCTGACGAGGCAACCGAGGCCGGAATGGTGGTAACTATCGCTATTGGCAACGGCAACCTTCAGGTGGCAGCCCACGCCGGTTCGGTCACCGCTCCCGCCGACAGTCGCCGGGCCATCACGGTGGGCAATGTCAACAATAACGGCAATCGGGCCATCTCCTCCTCCCGAGGTCCCACCGGTGACGGCCGCATCAAACCCGATGTCATGGCTCCCGGTACCGGCATCGTTTCGGTCCAGCGCAACACCGGCAATGGCTACACCTCCATGTCGGGCACCTCCATGTCCGCCCCCCATGTGGCTGGCATGGCGGCCCTGATGCTCCAGGCCAATCCCGCCCTGGCCCCCGACGCTGACCCGGCCCACGATTACATCAAGCAGATCATGCACGAGACAAGCCGCCATGAGTGGGGTAACAGCCCCGATCCTTTCGAACCCTACAGTCCCAACAACCAGTACGGCTGGGGCACCGTGGACGCTCCCGGGGCGGTGGCACGGTCCCTGGATTTGCGTACAGGAGCCATCGATGGACCAGATTCGATCCCAGCCCTGGCCGGTGAGACCTACAGCGTCAGCTACGAGTACACCAAATCGGAATACACCTATCAGGGTTCCAATGGCGACTCCCACGGGCCACCCCTGGGCAGCGAGGCTCCCGACTACGTCAATCTGAAGGTGGGACTGCCCAGCTCATGGCCCGAGCCCAGTGATATCGTCGGCGAGGCCAACGAGGCGGCGGGGCTCAGCGCCGTGGTGGATGTCGACGAGGTCCAGGAGGAGGACGACCAGTGGGTCATGCGTGCCTCTTTCGAGTACACAGGCGATGTTGATGCCGGCGAGCTCTGGGTCTCCGAACCCACATTGACCTTCACCCTGACAGCTCCCGAACAGGCCGACCAGGCCGAGCTGTGGAACGAGCACCATCTGAACGGCATCCCCGGCGACGGCATCTCCCAGACCATCACGGTCTTCAGCGACCCCCCCGACCTGATCATCGACGACCTCTCCGCCGATCCTCCGGAGGACATCTTCGAGGGGGACCCGGTGGACCTTGACATAGAGGTGCTCAACCAGGGCGCCGGCTATGCCCTGAGCAGCAAGCTCCAGCTCTATCTGGGCGACCCGGGCGATGATGGGGACCTGCTTGACGAGGTGGTCCTGGGCACCATCGCCCCCGATGGCCGATGGCCCTACCAGTACACGTGGGACACCACCGACAAGGTGGGCGAGCACGAGCTCTGGGCTCGGATCACCGACAGCGTGCCTGAGGAGGAGGACACCTCCAACAACGATGAACAGCTGACCCTCGAGGTCCAGGAACCCACCACCACCGAGAACGAGGCCCCCTCGGTCAACATCGCCGATCCTGATCACAACGATGATGTCTCTGGCGTCGTGGATATAGAGGGCACAGCCTACGATCCCGAGGACACCCTGGAACGGGTGGAGGTCAAGATCGGCGACAACGCCTGGCGCACCGCCGATGGCACAGGGGACTGGTCCTACGAGTGGGACACCGAGGCCGACTACAACGGTGAGTACACCCTCATGGCCCGGGCCTTCGACGGCGAGCTATACTCCGAACTGGTGGTCATCTCGGTCAATGTCGAGAACGCCAACAGCAACGCCCGGCCCACCGCCCGGCTCTCGGCGAACCCCGAGGAGGTCAAGGAGGGGCAGAGGGTGGACTTCGACGGTGGCGCCTCCAGCGATGATGGCGAGGTGGTGGAGTACAACTTCGACTTCGGGGACGGGGGCAGCACGGGGTGGCAGGATGAGGCCACGGCCTCCCACAGCTATGCCGCCGGGGAATGGACCGCCAGCCTCAAGGTCAGGGACGACGAGGGTGTGGAATCGGCCAACAACGCCCAGGTGACCATCACCGTCACCGAGAAGCAGCCGGGGGAGAACGAGCCGCCGGTGGCCGTGATAGACCGCCCCACAGAGCTTGAGGAGTTCGAGGTGAACAAACGCTTCGTCCTCGATGCCTCCGGTTCGTACGACCCGGACGGTGATGGCCTGACCTACCTGTGGGAATCGGACCTTGAGGGAGAGCTGGCCACCGATGAGACGGCCTCCATCTACTTGGAAGAAGAGGGAGTCCACACCATCACCCTCACGGTGACCGACAGCGACGACGCCACCGACTCCACCACGGTGATGGTGAACATCCTGCCCGCTGATGATGGTGACCCCGCAGATGGGGACTCGGATGACGATAGCCTGCCCGGGCCTGGGCTTGTTACCCTGCTGGTTTTACTCGGAATGGTGGCCGTGGCCGTGGGTAATCGACGACGCAGTTGACCAAGATCTGCTCCCCCCAATATTCATGTGAAGGATTGGTACATAACTACATGTAGTTACTGAACTTATCAGGTTCAAGAGAGATGGGTGCCAAAGCAGTTCGTTGATGGCCTCAATCCTCATCCCGGTTGATCCGCTGACCGGCCACCACGTAATGGGCCAACAGGGCCTCGATCTGGATGCGCTCGCTGGCGCCCTCCACCAGCCGGAACTCGGCCTCCCCCAGGCGATCCACCAGCTGGACCTTGATGGGGTCGGGCACCGTCAGGTCCACGATGACCCGGTGCATCTGCTTGATTATCTCCTCGCCCGAAAGACCGTAGTCGATGAGCAGGTCGTCCAGGAGCTTGCGGGCGCTCTTGAAATCGCCTTTCAGGGCGGTGAGCAGGAGCTGTTCCACCTCCACCGGCCGGGCCGTGGCCGTGGTCTTGAAGACCGTCTCGGCGGTGATGTCCTCCTCGGCGGCGGCCGCCACCTGGAGCCCGTTGATGGCCCGGCGCATGTCGCCGTCGGCCACGTAGACCAGGGCCTCCAGGGCCTCGTCGGCCACCTTCAGTCCCTCCTTGTCGGCGATGAACCGGATGTAGCGGCTGACGGCCTCCTTGGTCAGGGGGCGGAAGCGGAAGACGGCGCACCGGGACTGGATGGGCTCGATTATCTTGGAGGAGTAGTTGCAGCTCAGGATGAAGCGGCAGGTGGCCGAGTACTTCTCCATGGTACGCCGCAAAGCCGCCTGGGCCGGGGGGGTCAGGGCATCGGCCTCGTCCAGGAAGATTATCTTGAAGCTAACCCCGCCCATGGGCGCCGTTCGGGCGTAATCCTTGATCTTGCCCCTCACCACCTCGATGCCCCGCTCATCGGATGCGTTCAGCTCGTGAAGGTTCGTGCGCCACTCCTCACCGTACATGTCCTGGGCCAGGGCCAGGGCGCAGGTGGTCTTGCCCGTGCCGGGCTGACCGGCGAACAGCAGATGGGGCATGCTCTGCTTGGCGGCGTAGGCCTTGAGCCGCAGGATCACCTCTTCCTGTCCAGCCACCTCGGTCAGGCTGTGGGGGCGGTACTTCTCGGTCCAGATGGCCTCCATGGGATATCGAGCGGATAGAGGCAAGGCGCTACTTAAGGAAAGTGATTGGAAAAAAAACTTGAGGGGCCGAAAACGGCCCCTCGGGCATAGACTTCCAGGAGTGAATCTGGGGGGTCAATCGGAGGTTGGGATTGCGGATGGACGGTCAGGGCGTCGCCTGACGAGGGGGTCCGACCTGGGATGGACGGTCAACCGGGATGATGGTGATGGCTTGGCCTGGGCCGGCCTCACCCTCATGTCCAGACCTGGTTCGAACCCCTTGGTTCTGGCTCGAACTGGTACGAACTGGTACGTTCTCGTCGGTGGTCGCTCTGACCGGGGGGCGTGTGGCCGGGCCTGAGCCCGGTGTGATCCCAGGTCCATCCGGTAAAGGGGAGGTGAGGGGCCAGAAGGCCCCTCGGTGGCCGTGTGTAACACGGACTTAAGCCAGCCTGCAAGGCTGGCTGTAGCCCTTCCAGGAGTGAATCTGGGGGTTAGCTTGAAAGCCGGGGCTGATGGGTTTGCGGATGAGGGGTGTGAACCCCGGGGGGGCCGCCCCGCCTGCCTTGGGGGCAAGGAGGGGGGCGACCAGGGATGTCACCCCGAATGCTCAGGGTGGGTTTGGCGTGTTCGCTTGATGGTTTGGTCTCCGTGTGTTTGGATATCGTCAAGGTATGGTCGTTAGGGCCTGTGTGCTCTGGCGATCCGGGTAACCTCGTCGGTCGGCCGGGACCTACACGTTGACCGGCTTGATGCATCCGGTCCAGGTGTAGAAGCCAGTCGAGGTGTCGTCGATGATGGCCACCACGATGAGGATCTCCAGGGGCTCGAACCAGCCCGGTACCAGGAACTTCCAGACACCCGGTCGGACGTTGACCACGCCCATCTTGACCAGATTGGCCAGGCCGGGGCGGACGATGGTGTCGCCGCTGTCCAGCAGTTCGTCGTAGATGCCACTGCCCTGGTTCACGATGGCCTCGTCGGGATCGAAGACCCCGTTGCAGTTGGCGTCGATGTACTGGTAGGAGGCGGGGAAGTTGTGCATGTCCTGCTGGGGGATCCACCAGACCCCGGGGCCATCGGCCCGCTGGAGCACCTGGGTGTCCTGGCGCAGGTAGCCACCCTCGTCGATGTCCCAGCTGTTGGTGTACAGCAGGACCTCGCCGACGGTGTAGTAGTCGTCGTGGGTTGCGTCGCGGTACATGATGTCGTCGGTGTCGACGAATCCCGTGGCCACGGCTCCGGGACCCACCTGGGTCTCGTCGGTGCCGTTGTATACCAGGTAATCCTCGCCGTCGGAGAAGCTCAGACCGCCGCCGTTGGACTCCTGATAGATGTCCTGGCCGTCCTGGTAGGCGCTGTCTTGCATGTCGCCGTCGGGGTCGGCGTCGTTGTAGGCCAGGGGCATGTCGGGTCCGCTGATGACCTCAAGGCCCCAGTGCTCGTCGTCGAGGGGTGCGCCGCACAGGACCTTGTCGGGTCCGGCCTCGACACCGCCGAACTCGGGGCCCAGGTTAAGCAGGGCCGCCGCGTTGGTGCCGCCACCCGGCGGTGAAGTCACGTTCACGGCCGAAAGGATGGTGGTATCGTCGGAGTCGATCTTGTACAGACCGGAGAAGCCGAAGGGGCTGAAGTAGGCCTCGCCATCGGAGATTATCTCATCGGTGATGGCGGCGGCGATGTCCTCGCCCGAATCCAGGAAGAAGTCGTCGATGTCGGAAACGGCGCCGGTGGCCTCCACGGTACCCTGCCAGAGGGCCATGGTATCGGGGATCTCGGCTCCGGGAACGCCCAGCACCAGCATGGAGGTGGCGAAGGGATAGCCGTCCTCTGCGGCCACCACCCAGATGGCGGTGCCCTCGTTGGGGTTGCCGTTCTCGTCGATGAGCAGAAGGTCGCCCTTGCTGACACCTGATGTGTCCACCGGGCCGCCGCTGCCGTCGTTGATGTTCAGCCACAGGGTGCCGTCGGGGTTGATGATGACCGCCGGGTACTCCTTGATGTCGGCGTCGCCGGTCAGGACCACGTCGTCGGTGTTCTCCAGGAGCCCCAGGTCGGAGCCGCCGGACTGGTCCACGATGGCCTCGCCGTCGGTGTACTGGTTGTTGCCGTCACCGTCGGTGAAGTACCAGGAGATGGGGAAGTTGTGCATGTCCTGGTCGTCTATGATCCACTGGCCGGGTCCGTCGTAGCGCTGGAGGACCTCGGCGATGTAGGGCAGGCCGGTGCCCGGCTCGATGTCGGTCTCGCCGGTGTGCAGTAGCACCTCGCCCGCGTCGTAGTCGCCATCGTGGCTGGCGTCGATGTACATGAGGTTGTCCTCGTCCGAGAACACCCAGGCGTCGTCGCCGCCGCCCACCTGCAGGTCGTCGCCGCCCACGTAGACCACGAGGTCGGCCCCGTCGGAGTAGGTCAGGCCCGAGGCCACCGACTCCTGGTAGATGTCCTCGCCGTCGTCGAAGGATCCGGTGTTCAGGCCGTCGGGGTCGCTGTCGGCGTAAACCAGGCCGATGGTGCCGTCGGAGTAGACCTCGAAGCCGGTGGTGGCGTCGTCGGAGGGGGAGCCGCAGTAGTAGCGGTCGGGGCCCACTTCTGAGCCACCGTTCTCCACACCCAGCTTCAGCAGGTCGGCTACATTCTGGCCCAGGCCGGTGGTGTTGGTGACCTGCACGAAGGAGTCGGCGGTGGTGTCATCGGAGTCTATCTTGTAGCGCCCGGTGAAGCCGGGGCTGTTGTAGGTGGCCTCGCCGTAGGCCATTATCTCGTCGGTGATGGCCGCGGCGATCTCGTCGGGGTTGTTCAGGAAGAAGTCGTCTATGTCGGCGCTGGGACCCGAGTCCCAGGGGTAGATCTCGAAGATCTTCCAGTCGTAGCAGACCATGCGGTTGGGCTCGCCCACAAGGCGTATCTCGGTGTCGTCATAGGTGCCGTAATCGGCCATGATGGCGAAGACCGTGTCGGGATCGTAGGTGTCGGTGTCGCTGATGGCGATGACGTCGCCGGGGTCGAAGGACCGCATGTCGTTGTCAGTGTACTTCAAGGGCAGGGTCATGAGGCCGTTGGCGTCGAACTGGGTGTCCTCCTTGACCCGGTTCCTCGAGCTGCCCAGGTCGGAGGGGATGCCCTGCTGGTCCCAGGTCTTGCCTTTGACGCTCTGGCCTGAAATGCCGGTCTCGCCGATCATCGCCAGGCCTGAGCGCTCGCCCAGGTTGGAGGATACCGAGACGACGATGTAGTACTCGCCGGTGTCGCCCAGCTCGATGACATCGCCCACGTCGAACCCGGCGGGGGCCACGGCCTCCAGGCCTGTGACCGATATCTCCTCGGTGTAGAGCTGGCCCGAGTTCTCCAGGGTGACGGTCATCGGGGCGCCTCCGTCGAAGGCTATGTCGAACTGCCAGTCGATCTTCTCGGCCAGGGAGGTGGCCGGGGAGACACCGCTGACCGATTGGCCGTTGGCGTTGTAGTAGGCGTCGTCGCCGGAGTCCTGCCAGAGCGCGTCGCCGCTGTCCACCACGTTGACGCTTCCCTGGTCGTGCCAGTAGAGGTCGTCGTTGGGGTCGAATGGGGCCAGGTCGGCCCCGGCGGCCAAGGCGTGGTAGCTGCCGGGAGTGGCCCTGAGGTTCGAGCCCTCGTAGTTGATCAGGGTGTCGGCGGCGGGAGTGAAGAAGGAGTCGCCGTCGTAGTTGATGAAGATGTCCTCACCGGGTGCCCAGGCCCCGAAAGGAGAGAGATCGTGATGCACCAGACCGCCGGGGGTCCAGGCCCGGTCCTCGTTGACGTCGGCCAGACCCTCGTTGTGCACAACGTCGGGAGCCAGGTAGAGCACTCCGGTGTCGATGTAACCGTCGCCGTCGGTGTCGCTGAAGATGGACTCGCCGGCGTCGAACTCGTCGTTGTCGTAACCGCCGCCGGCGTCGAAGAAGTAGTACTGGGTGGTGAAGGGGGTCAGGTCGGCCCGTCCGCTGATCATGACCTGGTCGAGGGGCTCGAGCAGGAGATCATCGGAACCGTGGATCTGTTCCAGGACGGCCTCGCCGTTGTCGTACATGTTGTTGTGGTTGGCGTCGATGTACCAGGAGTATGCCGCCACAACCGTGTTGCCGCCCACCTGCCAGGAGGAGGAGAAGGTCTCTTCGTAAAGCGTGCCGCCCTTGAGGGTGTCGCCGGGGAGGTCGTAGGCGCCGATGAGGTCGACCCACGAGCCCTCGCCGAAATCGCGGCGGTCGGTGATGATGAAGTAGTAGCCATCGGTGCAGACCGGGGCGCCGATGGGGCTGGCGGAGGTGGTCTCCAGGCCCACTCGTGAGATGGATTTGGCCCGGATCTCGCCGCTGTTCTCCAGGGTGATGGTCACCACGGCGCCGCCGTTGAAGGAGATGCTGAACTGGCCGTCGAAGACCGCCAGCAGCTGGGTCGCGGGACCGAGTGCCGAGACCGACTGGCCGTTGGCATTGTAGATGCCGTCGTCGCCCTGGTCGATCCAGATGGCGTCGGTGGCGCTCACATTGGCCGGGTCGTCGTAATCGTACCAGTAGACGTTGTCCAGGGTGTCGAAGCCCGTGAGGGTGTCACCGGCCTCCATGGGGGCCAGCTCGCCCAGCGAGGGCCGCAGGTTGGAGCCCTGGTAGTTGATGAGGCGGTCGGGATCGGTGGTGTAGAACATGTCCCCGTCCAGGTTGACGAAGATGTCGTCCCCGTGGTCCCAGACCCCGTTGGCCATGGTGTCGTGGTAGGCCAGGAGGTTGACTCCCAGGCCTTCGTCCTCTTTCAGGTCGGCGGTGCCCACGGCCACGACCTTGTCGCCGGAGCCGTCCAGCAGGCCGGGGTCCACCTGGTTGTTCTCGTTGGAATCGACGAAGATGGCCTCGGGGTAATCGTAGGAGTTGTTGTTGAGGTCGCCGCCGTCGTCGAAGAAGTAGTAATCGGCAGTGAAGTTCTTGAAGTCGGCCGCGCCGGGAACCTTGATCTCATCGTTGGCGTCCAGGGTGGCATCGGCGGTCAGCACGATGGCCTCGCCCTCGTCCAGCTGAGAGTTGTGGTTGGCGTCGATGTACCAGTACAGGGCCTGGACATCCACCTGCAATCCGGTGGCCTGTCCCTGGAGGTTCCAGGGAAGCTCGATCTGAGCGACCATGTCCTGCTCGCCCCGGTTCTGGATGGGGAGCTGGATCTTGAAGAGGTCGCCGTTGTTGGCCTCCACCGCCACCTGGAACTGGGTCCCATCGTCGGAGGTGGAAACGAACCGGGCGTCGTAACCCCCGGTCACATCATCCACGGTGAACTCATCACCGTCGATGATCAAGGCTTGGTCCACAGCGCCCGTCATCTGGCCGGTGATGAGGTCCACCAGCACTGGGCCTGTGGCGGCCCCAGCGCCGCCCAGAATGAGCAGCAGGACCATGAGCCACGTTTTGTTCCGCCCCTTTGCTATGCCGTCGAGGCCGGCGGGGGCGGTGTTCTTGGATTTGTTCATATATTTCACTCCTGGTTTATTGATCTTCGTTGTCCGATCTTTTCGTTCTCGTTGTTCTGTTGGTTCGTTTCTTGAAGTTGGGGACCGACCTGCAGTTGAGGGGGCCGCAGCCCCCTCGTTGCAGGCGGGTCTCCTTTGGTAGGATCTTCAGTTTCCCTCCTACAATGCAAAGTCGAAGGTGATGGTCCCGCTGTAGGAACCGGTGCTGGCTCCCTCGGGGATGATCAGTTTGACCTGGACCCATACGTGGTCGGTACCGGCGGCGTTGTCGTCATCACCGGGATTGGTCAGGGCTCTGACATGGGCGTCCTCGTCCATGGGCGTCGAGAGCATTCCCGACTGTCCCTGCATGTCGGTGGCGTCGTTGTCACCGTTCTCCAGTTCCCAGGTGAAGGTCTCGGCCCCGGAGGCCCCGTTCCAGATCAGCAGTCCGTTGGTGTCGAGCTCGGCTTTGATGTTGGAGTTGTTGTGCAGATAGATATAGAGGTAGTTGGCTCCGCTGCCGGTCACTGAGATGGCGGTGATGTTGAGATTGAGCTGCTCTTCGTTGACTATGCCGAAGGCCGCGGTGTACCAGCTGGTCTGGTCCCGGGAGAAGTCTCCCAGCTCCAGACGCATGTTGGCCCCGTTGTCGTTGTCGGCCCGCAGGACCAGAACGTCGTCCTGTCCCTGGTCGTGACCGATGAAACGGATGTTGGCCTCGGTGCCGCTGACGATGGTGAAGCTGTAGTCCACGTCAGAGGTGGCGTACTGGGTGGCAGCCACCGTGGAGATGGCGACAAGGAGGGCCAGAATGGGTAGTAACCGTTTGCGGATTTCCATGTTTTTTGCTCCTGGATTCCATCTTGAGAAGATTGTCCCAAGGTGCGAATTGACTCTCTTTTTCTCATATTGATTATAATCGATTGGCTGACAGCGGAGTTTTTTCCTTATGACAAACAGTTGCCTGCCTGGGCGATGATGGCCCAATACCGATGAATGTCCAGGAATTCGGATGGGGATGCCTGATGGAGGGATGGTGATCAGATGATGGATGGGATGCTTGATGAACGGGGGGAGGTTATCAGAAGATGATGAAGCCGTGGATGGGGTCGAGGATGAGATCACGATACGTAGGGACCGCCAGGGCCCGGCCTGCCCTGCTTCCGGATGGGGCCCCTCGAGGGGTTAAAAAGGGATACCGGCCACTATCGAGGTCGCGAATTCCAAGTTCCAATATAGATAGAATATGAATGACAGAGGGATATCAGTGGGATATCAGGTCAGTGGGATATCAGGTGCCCCAGGGCTTCCGGGCCACATCACCATCGGTGTCGACAAAGTAGTTGTAGCCCTGCTCCCGCTGGACCTTCTCCTCGCTGACCAGTTCCCGCTGGCCATCCTGGACCTTGTACACACTGCCATCGCCGGTCACGAAGTAGAGCCAGCCCTCGGGGCGGGGCAGACCCAGTTCGAGCACCTTCTCGGAATCCACCATGGTCATGTCCCCGCACAGCCACACTCCGCTCTTAACCCTTAGCCTTAAAGGGACCTGCAAAACCTCCATCGTCACTGGTTAAGTAGCCCCATCACCCTATGCCTCAAGGAAAGAGCAGGCCTGGGCAGGCTGAACTGAACAAGGTACGATCCAAGATGCAAACCACACGTCGATACACCCTGCTGTCGCTGATGGTCCTGGGTCTGGTCCTGACCGGCTCCTGGTCCCTGAGCCATCAAGCCCAGGCCGAGTCCACAGCCCTGACCATCACCGTGACCTTCTGGCCCGACCGAACGTGCGGCAGTCCGGGAGCTGTCGTGCCGGTGGGCCTCAACGTATCGGGCCCTCCCGATTCCCACCACGAGGTCTCGGCCTGGCTCTACAACGACGGTCAGCTGGGTCTCGTCTGGTCCGACATCGACAGGGCCTGGAGATGGGCCCACTACCTGCCCATCACCCTGGATGGCAACGGCTCCTGGGAGGGTCTGCGCCACCTGCGGCTCAAGAGCGAGCCGAACCTGGAGGACCCGTATTACCTGAAGGCCAAGGTGCGCAACGACACCACCAGCGTGGAGGTCAAGGTGGAGGACTGGGTGCTGGACGACCCGGACAACTGCCTGCGGGTCGAGGGCCACGCGGGCAACGGCTCGGCGCCCCATGCCGGTCACCTGATCCGACTGCGCAACGAGAGCGGAGCCGTCGTCGCCGCCAACGTGACCGGCCCGCCACCCTGGGACAGCGGAGCCTCCAACGGTTCCTTCGCCATGCTGGCTCCCGCCGGGAACCACACCCTGGAGGTGCTGGACCCCGACGGCACTGTGGTCCTGGACCACGAGCTCCAGCTGGACCGGGACCTCCTGGACCTGGAGCTGGGATGGCAGGCCACCGGCGACCCCGACCCCCCCGATGGGCCGGGGCCGGCCAACCTCAGCGGCCGCCGGCTCCTCATCACCGAGCTGGCCGCGGACACCTACCTGTCGGGCGACCCCGACGAGTATCTGGCCCTCCACAACCCCACCCAGGTGACCGTGGACCTGACCGGCTGGTCCCTGGCCGAGGACTCGGCCACGGCCTACTTCCCCGACGACACCCTCATCGGTCCGGGGGCTACCCTCAGGGTGGCTCTCGACGGCTCGGCCTACGCCCGGGGCTGGGGCGAACCACCCGATATGGAGATGACGGCGAGCGATGTTCTGAGCGGTGATGGCACACCCCTGCCGCTCCTTGCGGGCTCGCCCCTGAGGCTCTCCAACACCAGGGAGGTGGTGGAGCTGTTGGACCCCACCGGCGCGGCCATCGACACCGTGGTCTACGGCGACGCCACCTACTTTGGCGACGGCTGGACCTGGCCGCCTCGCGAGGCTCCCGGAACGGGCAGGGTGCTGGTGCGCTGGTCGGGCGAGGACACCAACAGCTCGGCCGACTGGGAGGACCCGTGGCGCACGCTGAAGGTGGGCTACAGCCGCTGGCCGGTCTCGACCCATCCGTTCGATGGCGGCACCACGTTCGTCTCCCCCGATTCCAGCTACGCCGCGCTGACCGAGCTCATCGATGGTGCCGCCGCCTCCCTGGACGTGAACCTCTACACCTTCGACAGCCCCTGGCTGGCATACCGGCTGGTCAACGCCTCGGCCCGGGGGGTGGCGGTGCGGCTCCTGCTGGAGGGCTCGCCTGTGGGCGGCATGAGCAACGAGAGCCTCTGGGCCGCCGATACCGTCGCCTCCTCCGGCGGGGAGGTCCGCCTGCTGACCGGGGATGGGGCCAACGGCACGGTCCAGCGCTACTGGAACGATCATGCCAAGTACCTCATCGCCGACGACGAACGGGTGGCGGTGATGTCCGAGAACTGGAACCGCCGGGGCATCCCCCCCGAGCCGGGCCATGGCAATCGCGGCTGGGGGGTCATCCTGGACTCGCCGGAGCTGGCCCTGGCCCTTGGCAATGTCTTCCAGGGCGATCTCGATCCTTCGCGCGCCGATTCGGTGCCCTGGGGCTGGGGCGGCTTCGAGCTCCCCGCGGGGGCCAGACCCAACTGGACCCTGGAACGGCCGACCTACACGCCGCGCTTTGAGGCCACGACATTTGGGGGGGGCAACGTGACCTTGCTGTTGAGCCCCGACAGCCTGATGGGCGAGGAGGGCTTGCCCGAACTTCTGGCCCAGGCCGGCAGTTCCATCTGGGTCCAGCAGGCCTCATTGCCCCTCTTCTGGGAGGGTCGGCCCAATCCCCATCTGGAGGCGGTGGTGGCCGCGGCCCAGAGGGGGGTGCAGGCCAGGCTCATCCTGGACGGCGGTCTGGTCTACAACATCGAGGACAACTCGGTGACCATCGACTACCTCAACGGCCTGGCCAAGCGGGAGGGTCTCGATCTGGAGGCCCGCCTCTTCCCCGGCCACCCCCTGGTGAAGGTGCACAACAAAGGGGTCATCGTGGATGGACGGTACGTGCTGGTGGGCTCCACCAACTGGGTCCGGGCGGCGGCCATGGACAACCGGGAGGTCTCGCTGTGGCTGGACTCCCAGGAGGCGGCTGACTACTACGGCGAGGTCTTCCATTACGACTGGGAGCTGTCGGGGAAGCAGGCGAGGGCTGAGGACGAAGGCGGTCTGCCGGGGTTCGATGTCACGATGATCATCCTGGTCTTGCTCATGCTGTCCCGCAACCGCCAGAACCACCGTAGGCGCAATGGACAGGATTGATGAAAAAACATAATTAGACCCTGAACAGTGACCGCCTCCCCTGCTTGACCCAGTACAGGAGGCCATAGAGGGTTGAGTTAGGATCATACCGGAGGTGCCAGAGCATGACCACGCTAGACGATATCTACAACTTCTTCGACAATCCCATCCCGTTCACCAGCATCACTCCTGTTCAGCTGATCATGGCGGTCGTGCTCCTGGTGGTGGGGTGGAAGGTGGCCGAGTTCATCGTCGAGATGGTGAGGAAGGGGATGACCAAGGCCAAGGCCCCGGGCCTCATCATCGAGTTCATGGCCTCCTTCCTGGGCGTCCTGCTGAAGGTGGCGGTGGTGATGACCTTCGTGGGCTCCCTGGGCTTCGACATGGGACCCCTGGTCATCGGCATGTCGGCGGCCATCGGCCTGATCCTGGCCTTCGGCCTCAAGGACACCTTCGGCAACGTGGCGGCGGGGGTCTGGCTGGCCTCCCTGCACCCTTTCGCCGTTGGCGACCGGGTCACCATCAACGACCAGTGGGGCAAGGTCAAGGGCATCGGGGTGATGGCCACCGAGCTGGTCACCCCCGACGGCATCCTCATCACCATCCCCAACTCCCTGGTCTGGGGTGAGGCCATCGTCAACGAGACCGGCCTGGGCATCCGTCGGGTCGAGGTGGGTGTGGGCATCGCCTACGACGCCGACGTGGACAAGGCGGCCCGCATCGCCCTGCGCCTGCTGAAGGAGGAGCCCATGGTCCTGGACGACCCCGCTCCCGACGTGGAGTTCAAGGAACTGGCCGACTCCTCGGTGAACCTGAACCTGCGGGGCTGGGTGAAGTCCTCGGACTACCTGGACGCCGACGACGTCATCGTCCACGACATCCTCCTGGCCTACCGGGAACACGACATCGAGATACCCTTCCCCCAGCGGGTCCTGCACATGGTGCCCGAGGAGCAACCTGAAGAGAAGCAGGAAGAGGCGCCAAAGACCCCCTCGAAGTGGGCCGACTGGGACAGGGAGGAGGAGCCCGAACCCGAGCACGTAGCGGCCGACACCTGCATCTTCTGCGGATCGGACGAGGAGATTAACCAGAAGCACCTGCTCTATCCCGACATCGAGGACCAGCATCCGGTGACGGCCTGCGAGAAGTGCCACAACTCCCAGGGCGATCGGGACTACGAGGAGTGGCTGGGCTGGCTGAGAAAGTACAAGAAATGGCACTGGAAGCGCCTGGTCACCTTCAACGAGGGCAGGGAAGGCGAGGTGGCCGACAGCGTGAACGAGCTGTTGAGCGAAGATTAGGGCCCACCGTCCGAACCGTCCCAAGATGCCCCTTGAGATGAACAGCGCCAGCGCCAACACCAATGCCTTAGCCTGCCATTGCCTGCCATTGCCTGCCTTGATGCTTGCATTTGCCTGCCCTGGCCCATGTGCAGGACTGGTGAAGAAGCCGGGCTGAGCTATTGAAAGGCGGGTGGGTTTGGCAAACTTTTATCATGGCGCCCCCGCTGGACTGACCATGCGAACCCATTCCCGGTCCATGCTCCTGCTGGTGACCGTCGGCCTGGTCATCTCGGCCAGCGGTCTTTCAGGCTGTCTCGACGAGGACGATGAGACGCCACCGGTGGAGGAGCCCGGCCTGCCCGACGGCACCTGGGTCACCGGACCCGGCGGCGAGCCGGTGGACGTGCCGCCCCTGCCCCTGTTCTTCAATTTCAGCGATGTGGGCGAGGACGGCGCCGAGCCCAGCATCGGCATCACCTCCAGCGGCTGCATGTTCTTCATCGCCTTCGAGAAGGTCATGCGCTCGTGCGACTACGGCGTATCCTGGGAGGTGGTCGATGACATCGCTTCCGACCCCAGCACCAACGACCCCTACGGCTGGGTCGACCCGGTGACCGACCGGGTGTTCAACGTCCAGATGGTGGGACTCTGGACCACGTGGATCGCCTGGAGCGACGATGATGGCGAGAGCTGGCTGGGGAATCCCCACGACTCGGGCACCACCCCCATCAACGACCACATCAAGCTGGGCACCGGACCCTGGACCGACGAGGGCTACGGCATCATCGGCGGTGATGACCCCATCTACGAGCAGGCGGTCTACTTCTGCTACAACAAGCTGGTGGGCATCTTCTGCTTCACCAGTTTCGACGGCGGGGCCTCCTTCGAGGCTGGCGGGCAGATAATCGGCCTGGCCACCACCAACGGCGGGCTCCACGGGGCCATCACCTCCGCCCCCGACGGCACGGTGTACGTGCCCCCCCGGGTGTCGACGCCGACGGTGATCTTCTCCAAGGACAACGGCTACAGCTGGGAGGAGCGCACCATGGGCTCCGATGCGGGCACCCCCAACCCGCGCAAGAACGCCGAGGTGGGCACCGACACCGATTCCAACGCCTACCATGTGTGGATCGGCGCCGATGAAGGGGTCTACATGTCGCGGAGCACCGACTCGGGTGAGAGCTGGGAGCAGACCAGCACCCGCATCAGCCCGGGCCAGGTAATTTCCACCACCTTCCCCCACATCGATGTCGGGGACCCGGGGCGCATCGCCGTCACCTATCTTGGCAGTGAGAACGCCAGCCAGCTGGGAAAGCCCGACCTCGATGGCAACCCGTGGGATGGCAACCCCCACTACGCCCCGGCCAACGTCAGCTACTACCTCTACATCACCTACAGCCTGAACGCCCTGGACGAGGAGCCGGTGTTCCACACCCAGCGGGTCTCACCCGACCCGGTCCAGATCGGCAGTATCTGCCTGAACAGCGGTGACTGTCGTGGCGGCAACCGCAACCTGCTGGACTTCAACGACCTGCACATCGACCGGGAGGGCCGGGTCTACGTGGCCTTCGCCGATGGCTGTACCGGGGATTGCGCCACCAAGGCCGACCCCCAGCCCCAGGACTCCCGGAGCCGGCGGGGCTCGGTCTATTACATGGGCAGTGGTCCCAGCCTCTTCGTGGACGAGGGCGACCTGGATTTCCTGCTGTGAGCCACCGGCGGTCGGTCCTGCCCTGATTTGGTGAAGAAGAGGACCACAGAGAGCACAGAGCTCACAAAGAGTGAACACCTGTTGAAAACCCTGTGTTCTCTGTGAACTCCGTGGTGCATCAGGCCAATGGGTGTCCAATAGACCCTAGGCCCGCCATGCCAGCCTCTTTGGAAAGGTTTCAGTGAGAGAGGGTTGAACTGGTGAAATGTCACCCAACGGCTGGGTTCAGT
>CAYLMJ010000028.1:0-27529 GCA_964384995.1 uncultured archaeon
CATCCCGGGGGGAGCACCGGCTATACCTGCAAATTTGACCTAGTTACTGGTAGCATGATTGGGCTTGTTACTCACGATTCGCTATGCCTCATTTTGGTTCTCGTTGGTATCATGTTGATGGAGTCGTCGTATTTTTTGAAAACCCTTAGCCACTTATGCAAAAATTTATATAAGTGGGGTGTATATGGTAAATTAGAAAGAATACAGCGTCCGAAAATGACCTGTTTTATGCCATTATTTATCAGTTACGTAAAACATAAAACTAAATATCCCGGGAGGCCATCGGGGCGGTTACCATGGACCAAACAAAGATAGTGGGAGCCATCCTGGTCGTACTGATACTGATCGGCGCTGTCTGGGCCCTGTCCCTCTCGGACGATGACAATGATGACATTACCACCGTCGATCAGAGGGAACCCATCGTCTATTCACCGGTCGTCGATGACCTCGCCGGGTACTATGATGATCTGCGGACCTTCGATGACCTGGAGCCTATCGATCTATTCAACATGACCGCTCGCGAATGGTCGATATACAAGAACGAGCATGGCGGGAACTGCTGCGAGCACTACCTGGCCACGACCAAGGAGGGGTGGATCGTCAACCTGGGCGGCGAATATCCCACCTGGTCGGAGGATCGGGGCAAGACATGGCAGGAATATTCACCGACGATGCTGGACCAGGACACCCGCTGCCGGGGCTGGCTGTGGGAGATCGAGGGCGGCCAAGGATTGGGTGAAGGCTCGGTGGTCCAGACCACCACCGGAGATCTGATCGCCATGAGCTGGTACCCCTACCCCAGTTACGATGGCAAGGCCGATCGGTTCTACTCCTTCCTGTGGGAACAGTCGACCGGTGAGTGGACCTACTGCCAGAACAACTGGTTCAAGGAGGTCTTCTACGATCGCTCCTGGCAGGTGGAGGTCAAGGGCCCCATCACCCGGGACATCAACGGTTTGCAAGGGAACTGGGACTACGCCTCCATCGTCATCTCCAACTTCTGGCACCAGTCGGCCGACGAGGGAGGCTCAATCAGCGTGGACGGGCTCAACTACGACAAGCTGGACTTCCCCGGAAGGGGCGGCAATCCCAGTCCCGTGAGCTTCGACCTGAACTTCACCGACCTGGGCGTGGAGTGGGACTACGCCATGCCCCATCGGGAGATGCGGGCCATACCCCTGCCCAACGAGGACAACGGAGGTCCTGGCGGGGCGCTCTTCCCGCGCTACTTCAACGATGGGACCAACGCCTGGCTGGACACCGAGCTCAGATGGCACAAGCACACAGTACCCAACGGGACCGAGATCCCCTCCGAATACCTGTGGCTGGATTCCACCGGGACCCTGCACAGTCTGGACCGGGAGGGCGATTCCAACGGCCTCTGGCACCAGATCAGCACCGATGGCGGCAACAACTGGACGATGCTGGGGAACTACTCTTGGCCCTCGGCCCAGCGCATCGATGAATGGGAGTTCCAGGTGGACGGCTCTCTGAAGCTGGCCAACGTGTTCCTGCGGGTGCAGGAGCACGACGACCTGTGTCCCGCCGGAAGCTCACCCTGCGACCGGGACCTGCTCTTCCAGGTACGCGATTACGATGCTTGGCCGGAAGCCTACAACGTGGTCTTCCTGGGCAAGGGCGACAAGGATTCCACCTCTGGTGCCGGCAACGATATCCGGTTCGATTTTGCCTCCATGGGCATCCTCCCCGATGGGGGGGCGGTGGTGGCCTACCATGACTCCACCGACGAGGACCCCCTGTTCGCCGTCGAGTTGGAATTGCCCGAAGATTACCTTTGAACGGGACCAGCTTATCCATCATGGTCAGGGGCGCAACGGTCCTGGGCCAGACTGACCTCTGGGACCGATCTGCAAGAACCAGAATAGTTCATCCCTTGCAGGACGAGCCGTTCAGCTTCGGCTCAACTGGGTTATCAGGGGGCTCTCGGCAGGCACGGGCACCTGCAACGATTGTCCCGTGTCCAGGCGTCGAAAGTTCAACCGCTGGTTCGAGGTATCGAAGAAACCCTCGATGCGACCGCCGCCTCCGCAGTTGCCGCATCGATGGGCCATGGGAGGACCGTAACCCTCCAGGCCAAAGCCTGCAGGATCGCGGACCATGCCGCTCCCCCGGCATTCGGGACAAGCCCGAAGAAAACACACTCCTTGGTAGCTCATTGGTAGCTTCGAGGCTCTCATTTTATTTAAGTTCCCTCGCACTTCATTGCAGTTCCGAGCAAGAGGACCGGGGGCCACCAACAGGCTTATCAAGAAATCTGGATTGAGTCACGATGGAGCAACATCATGAAGCGACCGCGACTGCTGGTCATGGCCAGTCAGGATCTCTTTCTGCGACCCTTTCGACCCAAACTGGAGGAGCGGTTCGAGGTCAAGTGGCTCATCCTGCCTGAACTGTCGATGCCCACCGGTCTGGGGTCGTTCATCGCGTTGCCATTCACCATCCTGGCCCGCAGGCTGAAGGTCCTCTTCGGCATCCTGGCCTCCAAGGCGGTGCTGGTGGAATGGGCCAATGACAACCTGGCCCTGGCTTCCCGGCTGGTGGGAAAGCGACCCCTTGTCAGCCGGCTCCATCGATACGAGATATTCCAACTGCCCCGGACCACCCGGTGGGAAAAGGTCTCGGCCATGATCGTGGTGAACGAGCGTCTGGGTGAACAGCTGGTGGAGCAGGTCCCGGCCCTGGAAGGCAAGGTCAAGGTCATTCACAACTATCTGGACCTCTCGGCCTGGCGGGAGCCGGAGACAAAAGGGACCAGTCACAGGATCGGCATCGTCGGAGCCATCACGCCCCGAAAGGGCATCATAGCCACCCTCAGGATGTTCAGGGACACCTTCAAGGTCGAACCACGTCTCCATCTACATATAATAGGGAAGCAGAAGGACCGGGAGCATGCGCAGACCATCCGGGACCTCATCGACAGGCTGGACCTGAATGACCAGGTGACCCTGGAGGGCTACGTGGAGGATCTGGCGGCGGCCTACCGGGACATGGACATCATCCTGTCCTACTCGGACCATGAATCGACCCATTACACCCTCTTCGAGGGTTTAGCCTGTGGAGCTTATCCCCTGAGCTTCGCCTGGGATGGGGTGGATGAGTTCCTGCCCTCCGAGAACCTCTTTTACACCGAGAACGAGTGTGTCAAAAGGATCGGCGACTTTTACAAGCTCAGCTTGGCAAAAAGAAAGAAAATGATCAAGGAATTGCAGGATACCCGATTGGTGAAGCTCACCGACCCCGACCCCAGGAAAGATATGACCAAGTTGCTGCTCGATCTCCTTGACAAGGCTTGAGAAGCTTGCCCTGTGCCGATTATGCCATTTATATACTTATCGTCGGATAAAGGGACATCCAGGCAAGGGCATTTAAAGAACAGATCCAATAAAGATGAAAAGGCAAGTTGTGAAAACGAACCCGCGGATTCGACCCTAAAGGGTCGACCTGGGATCGAACCCAGGGAACGTTGAGCCGGCTCGATCATTTCAAAGATGGGTCACTCGGAGTTGTAAAAAGGTGTTCCAATCTACTTAATATAGACAGCTGAGTGAAATTGGATATGCAATCCGCCCTGGCCTTGGAGCCGCCCGTGCAAGAAGAAGAGACGACCTGCACCGAATGCGGGTCCCAACACGTCCGTCGCGATTACAACCGGGCGGAGGTGGTCTGCCTGGCATGTGGCCTGGTCCTTGAGGAATCCATGATCGACCAGGGGCCCGAGTGGAGAGCCTTCGACATGCAGCAGGAGGCCTCCCTGGCCCGCGCCGGGGCGCCCACGACCTACACCCTGCCCGACAAGGGCCTGTCCACCCAGATCTCACCCTCCAACACTGACTATTATGGCCGGAAGCTGTCCAACAGCAACCAGGCCCAACTCTACCGCCTGCGTAAATGGCAGCGCCGGGCCACGACCTCCAAATCTGGAGAGCGCAACCTCTCCGAGGCACTCAGAGAGATGGAGAAGCTCGCGGCCCGGCTCCACCTGCCGCGACATCTGATGGAGCGGGCGGCCTTCACCTACCGACAGGCCGTCAACCAGGGCCTGATCATGGGCCGTTCCATCGAGGCGGTCTCGGCGGCGGTCATCTACGCCTCGTGCCGCGAGGGCGGTGTGCCCCGGACCCTGGAGGAGATAGCCCGCCACTCCCGCATCTCCCGCAAGGAGATAGGGCGCGCCTACCGGGCGCTGATCAAGGAGCTGGGCATCCAGCCCCGCTTGCCCGAGCCCAAGGACTTCGTTCCCCGCCTCATCTCCAAGCTCAAGCTGAGCCCGGAGGTGGAGCGTCGGGCCATGAGCCTGCTCCATGATACCGAGAACGTGGAGCTGACCAACGCCACACCCATCTCCCGGGCCGCTGCGGCAGTCTACATCTGTTCGGTGCTCATGTGCGAAAGGCGCAAACAGAAAGAGGTGGCCAAGGCCGCAGGGCTCACAGAGGTCACCGTCCGATCACGATACAAGGAAATTTCGAACAAGCTGGGACTCACGGTTCCGACATAGGCTACACCCCTATTCGACGATCACACACTCGACCTACCCAAACGTCCTCCTTTTTTTTGGGACGGAACCGGGGTCCCGGCGCCCTTTTTTTGGGCCTGCCAGTGCTTCGAATGAGGAGGGGCCCTCGCCTTCGATCTGATGTGTTGTTCAATATGGAAAGGGTAGCCAATATGCCTGGATATCAGGTGATCATTCCCAGACCCAGCACCATGATGATACCGGCCGCAACCGAGAAATTGGCCAGATGGGGATAGCCCAGCTTCTGGGCGGCGGGGATGAGCTCGTCACCGCTGATGTAGATCATGATGGCCGCGGTGATTGTCAGGGCCACGGCGATGACGCTGTCGGAAACGTACTCCAGCACCGCCCATCCGATGGCCAGTCCCAGGATGGTGGGCAACGTTGCCAGCCAGCCGTATCCGAAGGCTTCGCCGTTGGATTTGCCCAGAGCTTTGAACGAGGAAACGGGGATCATGGTCTCGGGGAGGTCGTGAAGGCTGATGGCGATGGCCACGATCAATCCCAGGGAAGCATCGGAGGAGAATGAGGCCCCCACGGCAAAGCCCTCAGGCAGGTTGTGGATGGAGATGCCAACCATCAGGGCAATGGAGGTGCGCCTCAGACCGGCCCGCTCGTCCTCATCGGTCACCCCGTGAACATGGGGTATCGACTTGTCCACCACATACATGATGACGAAACCTGCCAGAAAGGCCACCATCACAGAGGGGGCAGAGATGGTCTCCAGAGCCTCGGGGAGCAACTGCATGAGGGATATGGCCAGCATGATCCCGGCGGCGAAGCTGAAGCTGGCGCACAGGAACCAGTTGGTGGGTCTGATCAGCACCCCCAGGATAGAGCCGATGACGGGACCCAGGAGGACGATGAAGATGATCCAGCCGATGGAAGCATCCATGGAGGGTCTAGAAAGTTGTGCTTGTTAATCGTTTTGGATAGATAGCGTGAACAGACTTTCGCCAGCCTTCCAGGGAGAAAGAGGAACGGACCCGCCGGGATTTGAACCCGGGATCTCCGGCTTAGAAGGCCGGCGCCTTATCCAGGCTAGGCTACGGGCCCGCGGCCATCGGATTGCCTGTAGGTTATAAAGGCTGGGCGGGAGACCGAGCAGGGTCGAGGGAAGGAGTTGACATTCAGAGAGATCCAGAACAGAACCGGTTATATCCACGGGGTTCATCGGCCGCCGTGGGCGAAATCGAATATCTCATCTTCGATCTGGGTCATGTCCTGGTGGACGTGACCTTCGAACACGGCGACCGGGCCCTGGCCCGATTGGCCCTTGAGCACGGACAGGGGATGTCCCCAGTTGACCCGGATGATGGGGCGGAGCACAGAGAACTGGATGGTCTGGACCTGGGGGCCAAGGCCGTGGAGGAGTTCCGCCACTGTGGAGCCTACCAGGAATTCATGACCGGCAGGATGGAACCGCCGAGATTCTTTGAGGTCTTCTGTGAAGTGGCCCGCATCCCTTCGGGAGCCGTTACCCTGACAGAGTTCAAGGCGGCCTGGATGGAGTACCTCATCGGACCCCAGAAGGGGATGGGTGATATTCTGGACCGACTGGCCCGAAGTCATGGGGAGGGAATCGGCCCGGGACTGGCCATCCTTTCCAACACCGACATCTGGCACTGGCAGGCCTGCGAGGAGATGGTACCGGGAATCGCCCATGTGGAACCCTCCCGCCGTTTCGCCTCGTGCGATCTGGGTCTGGCCAAACCCGACCCGGCCATCTACGCCGCGGTGGCCCAACGGCTGGGCGTGTCACCCGCCCGCTGTGTGATGATCGATGACCTGGAGAGGAATCTGGATGGCGCCAACCAGGTTGGTATGGAGGGGCTCCTGTTCCAGCAGGCGGGCAAACTGGCCGACGACCTGGTCCAATTGGGTCTGATGTAGCCAGATTGGACAATTGGCGGGAGGCCCGTTTATAGGCCAAAACCCCTTCACGGTCCATGTTCGAGGTGCGAGAGCGGGATGGTCTGGGTCGTATCGGCCTCCTGACCACGGCCCATGGAAAGCTCACCACGCCGGCCCTGTTGCCGGTGGTCAATCCCAACCGACTCACGGTATCACCAGCGGAGCTCCATGACCGGTTCGGTTTTGCCGGAGTGATCACCAACAGCTACATCATCAAGAAACACGCCAGGCTCAGGGAAAGGGCCCTGGCCGATGGTGTCCACGGTCTGCTGGAATACCCTGGGATAGTCATGACCGATTCGGGCACCTTTCAGTCGTACGTGTATGGCAAGGAGGGTGTGGAGCCGCAGGAGATCCTGGAGTTCCAGGCCGCCATCGGCACCGACATCGCCACCCTGCTGGATGTCTTCTCCACACCCGACCGTACCGAAGAGGAGGCGCGAGCCGATGTCATTGAGACCCACAACCGCGCCAAGGCGGCGGGTGCCTGGTTGAGGCATCAAAAGCACCTGCGTCAGATCGAGGAGGTCCAACAGCGTTTGGAGACCCCCGGGTCACGAGGATTGCCCTTGCTGGCGTCAACGGTCCAAGGGTCGATATACCCGAGCCTGCGCAACCAGGCGGCGAACGGACTGTCCCGGTTGACCGCCGACATCCATCCCATCGGAGGCGTGGTGCCGCTGATGGAGCCGTACCGGTACGGCGAGCTGGCAGACATGATCATTGCCGCCAAGAAGGGTCTGACTCCCTCCCGGCCGGTCCATCTCTTCGGTTGCGGACATCCGCTCTTCCTGCCCGTCGCGACCCTGCTGGGATGCGATCTCTTCGATTCGGCCTCCTACGCCAAATATGCGGCCCAGGACCGATTGCTCTTTGCCGAGGGCACCCGCCACCTCAAGGACCTGGAGACCCTGCCCTGCTCCTGCCCCGTATGCTCGTCCACCGACGTGGAGTATTTAAAGTCCCTTCCCCGCGAAGAACGACAGGTCAAACTGGCTGAACACAATCTGTGGGTGCTGGCAGCGGAGATGAGAAAGCTTCATCAGGCCATCAACGAGGGGTGGTTGTGGGAGCTTGTTGAACGGCGTTTGAGGGCTCACCCGGCCTTGCTGCCGGTCTTCAAGGTCCTGTCCCGGCACCAGAAATGGCTGGCCCACTACGAGCCTGTGACCCGCAGCCGCTCATGGCAACCCACTGGCAGGGCAAGTGTGAATCGAGCAGGGGTCCTGGCCACCCGGCGCAGGCTCAAGCCCATGCTGAAGGGGCGGCGGAAGCTCTTCGACCATGCGGTGCTGGGTCCCGTTCCCCTGACCCTGTGCGAGTCCCATCCCTGTCAACAGTCACCGGAAATCCCCGAACCAGAACAACCCCTCGCGCCGCCCTGGAACGTCTACCGGGCCCGCTCCATCGCCCTCTACCAGTTCGGTTCCCAGGCCACAAGAGGCCTCTTTGGCGGGGGGGTGGAACTGGTCTGCTCAAAGAAGACCGGGAGGCTGCGGAATGTGGTGAGCACCGACGGGGAACACCGGTTGAGCCTGCGGGCGGCCGACGGCCTATACACCCTGAAACTGGCAGGGGCCAAGCGCATCCTGAAGGCGGTCAGACCACCCTCGCTGAGAGTGGTCATCGACCCGGATGCCGTGCCCTACGCGGCCAATGGCAAATCGGTCTTCGCCAGGTTCGTGGTGGGGTGCGACCCGGAGTTGCGACCCCGGGACGAGTGCCTGGTGGTGGGCCCCGATGATCGGCTGGTTGCTGTCGGCCGTTGCCTTCTGAACCCTCAGGAGATGCGGGCCTTCGATACCGGAGTGGCCGTGAAGGTCAGAGAAGGGGCCAGGGACCTGCCACTCCCAGAACAGGGTTGAACCCCCTTTCCGCATCGACCTGTCCGTGCACGTTGTTTCTGATCTATCGACACTCTTCTTTTAGTTGCCTGGCCAATGCACCCTCATGTCCCAACCCTCCCATCAACCTCGAACCAACGAGATCGCCCTCATTGCCAGCCGCGGCGATTACCCCACCTTCTACGAGGTCACCAGCCTGGCGACCGCCTACGGGGCCCTGGGCAAGGAGGTCCACATCCTGCTGGCCTGGGGCGCTCTGAACCGGGTGGTAAAGGGGACCCTGGATGACTTCGAGGTGGATACAACCGAAGGTTACGATAAAGAGGTCCTGGCCGAGCTGAACGAGCAGGCGGAGAGCGGCAAACTACCCGGCCAGGCCCGGTTGCTGAAGGATCTCAGGGAGATGGGACTGGTCAAGGTCTATGCCTGCTCGGGATCGACGGCTCACCTGGGTCTCGACCGGACCAAGGTGCAGGAGGCGGTGGATGATATCGTGGGGATCACCGCCTTCATCAGCGACATGGAACAGGCGGAGAGGCTCATCTTCCTGTGAGGGACAAGACGCATGGCGAAAGTTGATGGTTCGGAAGGGGGAGGGGGAGCAGTTGCCACCACCCTGGATGTGCGGAAGCTTCAATGCGCCCAAGCGGTCATGGCCCTCCTGCGTCAGCTGGTCCATACCCCATCAGGAGGCCTTATCGATATTATCTGGGAAGAGCCCAACGCCCGCCGGGACATGATGACCGTGGTCGACCGCCAGGGTCATTCGGTGGTGAGCGAGGGAGAGAGGGATGGGAGTCAGGTATTGACGGTGGCCAAGAAGCTGGCTTGAGTCGCTGGGCTATTGACGCCTTGACGGGGTGTTTATAAGGTTGACCTGCAACTTAAATATGTTTTTTTGATATTTCAAACAACTAATTATTATATTTGGACCATTGACTTTTTGTATTCGGGGATAATCATGCTAAGTAGTTCAAAAAACAATCAATCCTTTGAGCATTTTGATGCCGCCCCTTTTCACGGTGGCGGAACAACTTTCAAGGCAGCCCAGGCCCGATTGCCGACACCCTATGGCGAGTTCGAGCTTAGAGTCTATCTGGAAGGCGGGACCAACAAGGAGCACGTAGCGCTGACAATGGGCGATGTTGGCAGCAAAGGAGGCCGGGCGCCTATTGTGCGGGTCCATTCTGAATGCCTCACCGGCGACCTTTTCGGGTCCCTGCGATGCGATTGCGGTTCCCAGCTCCAGGAGGCCATGCGCAGGATAGGGGAAGAGGGGCGTGGAGCCATTCTCTACCTGCGCCAGGAAGGAAGGGATATCGGACTGGTGAACAAGATGCGGGCCTACAATCTCCAGGATGAGGGCTACGACACCATCCAGGCCAACACCCTGCTGGGCTTTCAGGCCGATGAGCGGGATTTCACCATCGCCGCCGACATCCTGAATGACCTGGGAGTCGAGCGTGTCCGCCTGCTCACCAACAATCCCGACAAGGTGAACCAGCTGACTGCGGCCGGCATCGACATCGCCCAGAGAGTCCCGCTGGAGATCCCGCCCAACGATGAGAACCACTTCTACATGGCCACCAAGGCCCTTCACATGGGGCACGAGCTGGCCCTGGTGCACTAGGTTCCAGCACGCCCTGTTTCAGCCGTGGAGGAAGGCCGCCCGCCCATCTCCCTCAAGCCGGACGAAGCCAACCCTTTCGAACTGCACCACCTGGCCCTGGAAATCGGGCTCCGAGGCGGCCGTCTCGGCCACCCCCTCCACCATCCGACCGTCGGGATAGAGCAGGGTCAAGGGCACGTGGTCACCGACCCACTGGACGATGGGCGTCCCCTTGACCGGTTCGGTCCCTGAATAGCTCAACTTTCCATCGGTCAGCTCCACGTTGCAGAGGTTCTTGAGACGAATACCCGGACCCGAGGTCGAGCTCTGGACGGAACCCACGTCATCGGCCGGAAGGGCCAGTCGAGCATTGTCGGCTATCCTCTCCTCGCGGAATCCAAGCTCCGGCCGATCTGGCTGCCAGGGGGCTTTTTTCAACACCTCCGAGGGGCCCGCGTCAGGATCATGGAAGGAAAAGGTGTACCATCGAGGGTCGGGAACAAAGAACAATCGACGGGCCACCGGGTCGACCAGGGCCTTGCTCCGGGCATTGAGGTTCTCCCAGGAAAGGGTGAACTCCACCTCGTGGATGCTGGCCTCGATCCAGAAGGTCCGCAGGGCCTCAGGAAGGTAACCCCGGCGACGCAGGGTCTGGAGGGTGCCCAGTCGGATGTCGTCCCATCCCCGGTAGGTCCCGTCGCTTATGCCCCTTTTTATATGGCTCGTCTTGAGCTCGACCTCTGGTATCTTGACAAAACCGTAATGGGTGTAATGGGGTTTGGCCCAGCCAAAGTAGTTGAACAGGTACTCCTGGCGCAGGGTGTTGTTCAGGTGGTCCTTGCCCCTCAACACATGGGTCAGTCCCAGTTCGTGATCGTCCACGGCCACCGAGAAGTTCATCACCGGCCAGACCCGGGCGGATGGCTGAAGGGGATGCTCGACATCCGACACTCTCAGCGCAACAAAATCCCGCACCGCCGGATTGGGATGCTCCAGATCGGTCTTGACCACAACCGAGGCCTCGCCTTCGGCGTAGGTGCCATCCTGCATCCTCTCCCAACGCTCCAATTGCTGTTCTGCCGCTTCCCCCCGGTGGGGGCAGGGGCGCTGGTCATTCTTCAGGGCTCGCCATTCATCGGCTGGGCAGGTGCAGACATACCCGTGGCCTTCTGCCAGCACCCTTTGAGCCCAGGAATGGTAGATGGCCAGACGGGAGGATTGGACCACCTCCTGCCCCACCTTGACCCCCAGCCACTCCAGGTCCTCCCGGATCATGTCGTAGGCCGCAAGGTCCACCACCGCCGGATTTGTGTCCTCCAGTCGCAGGATGAAAAGACCCTCGTATCGTTTGCAATACTCGTCGTTCAGGATGACCGCTCGTGAATGGCCCAGATGGAGGGGGCCCGAGGGTCCAGGGGCAAAACGCATGACGACCTGACCCTGCCGGGCCCCTGGTAGGGGGGGGAGCTCGGGCGGATCACGGCCGGTGGTTTCGACCTCCTCGGAGGGGAGGAGTGCGGGGTCCAGGGTGGAGAGCTCCTCCCGCTGGTCTTCCATCGAAATGGAAGCAACTTCCTTGACCGCTTTGGCGGCCAGAGGGCCGATCTCCTTGGCCTGGCTGCGCAATTCCGGATGGTCGCCCAGGATCTTGGACATGACCGATCTCACCTGGGCTTGCCCATCGTGCAACAGGGCATCCAGCAGGGTGTAGCCGCGAACCAGGGCGGTCAGGTCCGATGGGGAGGCCATGAGCTCGACTCGTCGACGTCCCCTTTATCGATTGTGGTGGAGCTTCAGTTGAAGATGGCTCCGGCCAGGAAGGCCAGCAGGGCCAGGAACATGGCGACCTTGATCTGCTTCTGGGAGCGGGAGGGGTTCACGAACGAGCTCTGGACGGCCACCAGGAACACCAGATCGGCAACCACCACCATGGCCAGGTAGATGGTCTCCCCGGGATTCTCGAAAAGACCCAGGATGTAGGGCAGGAAACTGGCCACGAACCCACCCACAAGCAGTATAGCTGCCAGGGTCAGGGCCGTCTGGGAGCCCAGGGAGTGGGCCAGGGTATGCCTATCGGTATCACCGGCGGCGTCCTCCACATCCTTGATTATCTCCCGGGCCAGGGTGGTCACGGCCGCCAGGAAGCCCAGCACCAGGGTGGCCTGCACGCCTCCGCCCCCATCGCTGTTGACGTAAGCCACGCCACCGTAGAGGAACAGGGCGCCCGAGAGCCCGGCGATGGTCAGGTTGCCCACCAGCCCCCGCTCTTTGAGATGGACCTCGTAGCTCACCATGGCCACGGCGGCAAGGGCCACAAGGAGCAGGGCCAGAGGATTGAGCAGGATACCAAGCAGGACCGAGGCGAAGATGAGTCCGCGGCCCAGCCACAGAGCCTGGTCGGGTTCCATGCGACCCGAGGGAAGCGGCCGGTGGGGGTGGTTGACCTTGTCGGTCTCGTAGTCGTAATAATCGTTCAGGGCGTTGCCTCCACCCATGAACATAAAGACCGAGAGCCCAGCCACAACGACCCCCAGGATCTCCTCGGACACCCCCTGGGGACCTGCCGCCACCAGAGCCCCGATGGTAACCGCGAACACCGCCAGAATCCCGTTGTGGGGGCGGAGCAGTTCCAGCCAGGGCGGTAAAGTGTATTCGGCGGCGTAGGGGGCTTTGCCCATCGAGGGGGGGTATGAATGGACCTTAATAGCGCCTTGGGTCGAGATTTGTAGCAGCAATCGCTACCAATAACTTTATCAAGTCTTTGCAAAACTGGCCGGGGCCAATCGCTCAGGTGTAACCATGACCCAGGAGCAGGATAATCGCAACATCACTGTGGAGGCATTGCAAGCCACCCCCATGGAGGACCAGTACAACGAGCTGGTCGAGCGCAAGGGTATCGGTCATCCCGATTCAATAGCCGATGGGCTGTCGGAGGCGGTCTCCGTGGCCCTGTGCAAGGAATACCTTGCCCGTGACGGTGTCATCCATCACCACAACACCGATGAGACCCAGATCGTCGGTGGTCAATCCCAGCCCCGTTTCGGAGGCGGTCGGGTCCTTGAACCCGCTTATGTACTGCTCGTCGGAAGAGCGGTCAATATACTGGATGGTGATCGCCTGCCCATTCGGACCATTGCGGTCAGGGCCGCGCGGGATTATCTAAAGAAGAATTTCAAACTGCTGGACCTGGAGGAGGACGTGGTGCTGGACTGTAAGATCAGCCCCGGTTCCCAGGATCTCAGGGGAGTCTACGACTCGACCCAGCTGTTGGCCAACGACACCTCCTTCGGCGTCGGTTTCGCCCCCTTCTCCCAGACCGAGAACATCGTGCTCAAGGTCTCTGACTATCTCAACAACACGGTATCCCGGGAACAACCGGGCCTGGGCACCGATACCAAGGTCATGGCCTCGAGACTGGACGACAAGATCCATCTGACCATCGCCGCCGCCATGGTGGACCGGTACATCGACAACCGTTCAGGTTACATCGAGTTCAAGAGCTCCATCAAGGACAAGGTGGTGAACTTTGCCACCAAGCTGACCGACCACGAGATCCTGGTGGATGTCAACACCGCCGATGACCCCGACGAGGGCGTCTACTACCTCACGGTCACCGGCCTTTCCATGGAGAACGGCGACGACGGTTCCGTGGGGCGAGGCAACCGCTGCAATGGGCTCATCACCCCTGGGCGCCCCATGTCCATGGAGGCCACCTCGGGCAAGAACCCGGTCACCCACGTGGGCAAGATCTACAACCTGCTCTCCAACCAGATCGCCCATGACATCGTCAAGATCGGCGAGGGCCAGATCGTTGAGGCCCAGGTCCGACTGCTCTCCCAGATCGGAGTTCCCATCGACCACCCCCTGGTGGCCTCGGTCCAGCTCATCATGGCCCCGGGTGAATCCATCAAGAAGGTGTCCAGCGACGTGGAGAGCGTGGTGGACGACTGGCTGTCCAATGTCAACACCATCACCGACATGGTCATCGAACGCAATCTCAACACCTTTTAGGCCCCAGCTCCCTGTCCGGCCCATTGAAACGAACCTCGAAATCGAAGCCGGCTGCTAGAACCAAAGGTTCACGGCCAGCCAAGGTTGTCAAAAAGCCCATACCCTTTCCGTTCGGCAGCCCACGGGCCGGTCAATCCCAGATGCTCGAAGCTGCCCAGGAGGCACTGATTGAAGGGGAGCATCTGGTGGCTCAGGCCCCCACAGGCATCGGCAAGACGGCGGCCGCCCTCACCGCGGCCCTTCAGGTGGGACAGGCCAAGGACAAACTGGTGATATTTGCCACCTCCAAGCAGAGCCAACACCAGATAGTCGTGGAGACCCTGCGGGCCATGGGTGAACGGAGGGGTGAGGAACTGGCGGTGGTGGATGTCATCAACAAGCAGGCCCTATGCCCCCAGGATTTCTCCACCGAGCACTACGGTGCCTTCTCCCAGCTGTGCCGCAACCTGCAGAAGGAGAACCGTTGCGAGTACTACAAGGGGTGGGATGAGAATGTTGTGGACCATCTGCTGACCCATCCTTTGCATGCCCAGGAGCTGGGTGAATTGACGGCCAAAGCGGGACTCTGCCCCCACAAGATAGCCCTCACGGCCGCCCAGCAATGCGACATCCTGGTGTGCGATTACAACTACCTCTTCTCCGATCTGTCGGAGCAGGTGCTGGAACGGCTGGAGCGCTCGCTGGATGACATTGTTTTAGTGGTGGACGAGGTCCACAACCTTCCCGACCGGGTTCGCCGGGGAGCCAACACCACCCTGACCAAGGATATGCTGATCCATGCCCGCCGGGAGGCCAGAGCTGTTGACCGGGCCCTGACCCGCCAGGTACGGGCCTTGCAGGGTCTCTTCGACCAGCTGACCAGGCCGGAGGGGGAGCGACGGATCAACCGCGAGGGTCTGCTGAACATGGTGGAGGCCACCCTCAAGCAGTTCCTGCCACCCATCGAACTGGAGACCTTCTGCTTCCGCCTGGAGACCGCCGGCAACCAGCTCCTGGCCACCCAGCCCACCTCGGCCCTGGCCGAACTGGCCCTGTTCCTGAAGGGCTGGATCGCCTACCAGGAGGGTGCGCTGCACATGGTCCGGGGGCCTGGTGAACACATCGCCCTGCGCCTGCTTGACCCGGCTCCTGTGACCGGCCCGGTCTTTCGGGAGCTCTATGCGGCGCTGTTGATGTCCGGGACCCTGAAGCCGCCGGAGATGTACCGTGACCTCCTGGGCCTGGAGCGGGAGCGAACCCGTTTCATGGAACTTGACTCGCCTTTCCCCAAGTCCAACAAGCGGACCCTGGTGACCCGGGAGCTCACCACAGCCTTCAAGGCCCGGGGAGAGAGGATGTACCGGGCCCAGGCCCAGGCCATCACCGACATAACGGTGGCGACTCCCGGGAACGTTGCGGCCTTCTTTCCCTCCTATGCCCTGATGGAGGAGGCTCGCTCCTACCTGCGGCTGCCCTCCGGCAAGCGCCTGCTCTACGAGGAACGGGGGATGAACAAGGAGGAACGGGCTCAGCTGGTGGAGTCGCTGGAACCCCGCAACGCCCTGCTCATGGGAGTGCAGGGTGGCTCACTGTCGGAGGGGCTGGACTATCCCGACAACCTGCTGTCCGCGGTGATCGTGGTGGGCATCCCCTTGCCCCCGCCGAGCCTGGAGTCGGACGCCCTGATGGAATACCTGGACCGGAAGCTGGGCGAGGGCATGGGCCGCCGCTACGGCTACCTCTATCCCGCCCTGTCCACGGTGACCCAGGCCATGGGCCGGCTCATCCGTTCCCCGACGGACCGGGGCGTCATCGTACTCCTGGATCGAAGATACATCCGAGGACCCTACGACAGGGTCCTTACCGGTCATCCCCGGGTTGTCAGCCCCGGGCGGCTGGGAGAGGCCGTGGGAAGTTTCTTCTCACTTCCCGCGGCCGAGAACACCGAAGGTGGTTGAGGCTGTGTCGAGTTTCTTCTCAGCTCGACCAGCCGATGACATTGCGTAGCACTGGCAGAGGCTGTTGGAAGTTTCTTTTCACTTCCAACAACCGATAACACCGAAGGTGGTAGATGCTGGGTCTAGTTTCTTTGGAAAGCTAACCGATTTGAAAACCAGTTCAGCTCAGCTTGAACCGGCCGAAGGTGGGCTCGTAGATGAGTCCCTGGTCCCGCAGGGCGTTGAGGGTCTCGTCCAGCTCGACCGAGTCGATGCCCTTCTTCTGGGCCGCCTCGGCCAGTACCTCCCACAGGGCGCCCTCGGTGTCCTGGTCCAGGGAGCCGATGAGCCCCAGGACCACCGCTTCCCGGTCGATCTCACCAGCCTCGTTGGCCAGACCCTCATCGCCGGTGGCGTCTGAGGGTGCGGCGGGAAGAGTGGTCTCGCTCTCGGCCAAAGCCGATTTGGGTACATCACCAGGCCCAGCTGGCTTCGTGGACTTGGATTGAAGCATCTCTTCCCCGGTGGCAAAGTTGACCGCTGAATCCGATGCCTGCTCTACAGCCAAGGCAGCACTCTTTGATGGATCGGATTTGACGGCCGGTTTGGGAGGTGGCATGGAGGCGGTGGGCCGGTCGGGCATATCGGTACCCTCAGGCAGGATCTTGGTCAGGCCATCGTAGAGCAGTCCGGCGTATGACTCCACAGAGACGTTCTTGCCGTAAAAATCGTGAGCCAGGATCAGACCCTCGGCCACCTTGGGCGAGTAACCCAGCTGGTTGAGCTTCTCCTCGGTGGGCTCCTCAAGCTGATGGAGCTCCTTGAGGCCCTCCAGGCGGTTGCGCAGGCTTCCGCAGGTCTCCATCACCCATTGCTGGTAGTGGTCCTCGGGCACCTCCTTGATGAACTCGGGCTGGACCGAAACGTAGATCTGGTCTGGCTCGGGACTGTAGGTGCGCACTTTGCCCACTGCCAGGACGTGGCAGGGCGGCTCCAGCTTGGCCAGGGCCTTGGCGCCCTCGGGGTTGTACTGGCCGGCCCGTAGGTAAAAGAGCCCGGTGGGGTCCTCGACACGGGCGCGGTAGAAGGGATCGCCCTCGGAGCCCATGTTCTCCTTGTCCAGCAGGACCCCGCCGATGAGCACCCGGGAGATCTTGCCCCCGGCCTCGGAGATGGCGTAGGTGGGTGAGAATTCGCGGTCTTCGGTGTGGGTCTGGACGGCTCTGGACAGCTCACCGGCGAAGATACGGTGGGCGGTCTCGCGCCGGTTGGCCATTCAGGCCACCTCCAGGTCCATTTCCAGGGATTCCATGAACTTGAGGGCCTCGGCCTCGGCGTCGTAGGCGGCCTCCACGGTCAATGACCTGCCGATCATCATCAGCCCCCAGTCGTCATTGGTTATATTACCTGTGACGCGGGCGGGTGCCAGGACCAGCTTGTCCTGCAGCTCCTCCTGGACCACCTCGGGGCTGTAGGTCTCCTTGACCTTGTCCAGGGCGTCCTCCAGGGTGTAGCCCAGGATCTGCTCGGTGGTCTCGCGGCCCAGGATGAGCTGGAGTGAGCCGGTGCCATCGTCCAGGATGGCTTTGGTGCGCAGGTCGGGCTTGCCCGTCTGTCGGTCGTGGATCATGCATGAGCCCGACTGGAGCATGCGGTTGCACTCGGGGCAGCGGAAGATGAGGCCCGAGCCCTCGCGGACCTCCAGGATGAAACCGTTGAGGGTCACATCCACGGCTCCGCCGCGCTGTTCCAGTTTCTCGATGGTGGTGACCACGCCGGCGGTGAGCTCCTCGATGGAGGGGAGCTTGGCGTCTGGGGCGGAGGTGACCTCGGTGTCGTTTCCCATCTGAAGCTCGGGGATGCCCCGGAACTCCCGGGTGTAGGCGTTGGCGATGGTGTAGGTCTCGCCGGCCTCCAGGCCCAGGTCCTCCCAGGCGGTGTACCGGGAGACGCCGGTGGCGTCGCCCAGACGGCCCGACCAGAGGGTGCGGGGCTCGCCCTTTACCTGGATCTGCCGCTCCTCAACATCGATGATGCGGACGGTGCAGACCACACCGCGCTGGCCAGCCATGAAGTCGGCCACGGTCTTGTGGTTGGGGGCCCGCTCGAAGGGGACCACCTCGAAATCGTCGGCGTTCTCCAGGGCCTGGAAGCGGGCCCGGTCGCCGAAGTTGAGCTGGGCCTCGCCCTGCCACTCCTTGGTGTAGGCGTTGGTCACCTTGATGACCTGCCCCTTGGTGAACTTGAACTCGTTCCAGGCGGTGAAGGGGATGGTCTTGGTCCGGTCGCCGATGAGCCCCGAGAAGATGGTGCGGGGGTTGTCGGGACCGCCGATGGTCCGCTCGTTCACCGCCAGGATGCGGCCGGTGAACGTGACCGAAGGGTCGTTGGGTCCGATCTCGGCCAGAAGCCGGTCGGAGCTGACAGAGAGGGCCGAGGGGTCGCCGAAGAACTTTCGGACGATGGAGCCCTTGGCCAGGTCAACTTCGATGTTGTACTCTTCTACATACTTGCGCAGTTCCCGGACCAGTTCGGCCCGGTCGATCTTGCCTTCGAGCGCCCGTTCCAGATCTTCGATATGGGGCGCGTGTTGCTTTTCGAAATCATCCATATTTTAGCCTCCAGGAAAAGAGGGTGCAGGAAAGGCCAGGTCCGGGCGGTCACCATTGTCGCCTCTCTGGGGCACGCCACCCGCGTGGCTGCCGATCTGGCCCGTATTGTTTTGGGGCCTGAGAGGGGCTGTGTTGGTGAGGGTCCGGTCATTGGCTAACCTACATAACCTACATGGAGAAATGGGTTTATAACCTTTTTGGGTATTGGGTGAAATGGGGTAAATGGTTGTTAGTCTAATTTAACATTTGATAAATTAGCCCAAAGTCTTATAACCCATAATTTTATATTGGACAAATGACCAAAACCGTCAATAGGTAATGTGTTGCCACGCTGATTGATGGAGGTGGGGCGGGTCGTGATGGCTCCTTTTGCCTCCTCCTGGATTTGGCGTGTGAGCCATTCATGTTGCGGTGAATGCAAGGTGCCCCCATGTCCCCCAATGGCGAGATAAACCCGCTGGCTGAAGTGAAGAAGTACGACCCGCACCGACGGGTGTACCTGCCCCGCTGGGTGGAGGAGAAGCTGGGCCTGATGCCTGGTGAGTCCTACGTGACCTTTGTTCCAAGCGGTGATGAGATAACGATCCGGAAGGTCAGCATCAGTTTGGATTGAGGGTCACTCTTCCCTGCCCTCGCCTTTGTCAGCGCCCTTGCCCTTCCCATGGTAGGCCTTGTACCCACCCACCGCGATGATGGGAAGCAGGATGAGGCCTATCGCAATTCCGCCCCAGGGGATCTTGTCGTCGTCATCGTCGGAAGATGATGGGTCGACCGGGGGATCGGGTATGGGCGGCTTCTCGAAGTGGGGGTCATAGGTCTGGGTGTCCGGGTCCCACTCGTCGGGGCTGACGGTGGCGAAGGTCAGGTTGGTGGGTGAGAAGGTGCGGGCCTCGGAGTGGTCGTCGTAGACCTGGTAGTCGTCCTCGATGCGGATGCCCCAGAGACCGGGCAGGTAGATGCCGGGCTCGATGGTCACCACGTCGGCCACCGAGGCGATGTCCCGGTTGGCGTCATAGTCCATGCCGAAGCTGGAGCCGTTGCGCTGTGACAGGAGGGGCCGCTCGTGGACGCAAAGGCCCACACCGTGGCCCAGGCCGTGGGTGAAGTACTGGCCGTAGCCGTTGTCCCGGATGTGGTCCCGGGCCACCTTGTCGATGCGCCAGGCCTCGGTCATGTGGACCAGGTAGGGCGCCGAGAGGTCGTGGGCCTCAAGCACGATGGTGTAGACCTCGGTGAAGTTCTCGGGCACCGGCTCCAGAACGTAGGTGCGGGTCTCGTCCGAGGCCCAGCCGTCCACCCTGGCTCCCAGGTCGATGACCACTACCTCGCCGGGCAGGACCAGGTTTGTATCGTCATCATCATAGTCACCGTGGGGGATGGCCGAATCCTCTCCCGAGGCCACGATGGTGGCAAAGGAAGGCTCCTGGGCGCCGGCCTCGACCATGGCCGCCTCGATGACATCGATGACCTGCTGTTCGGTGATGTTCTCATGATGGGCCCGCGCCAGCATCTCCCGGGCGGCGTAGTGGCCGATGTCGGCGATGATGCCGGCCTCGGCGATGGCGGCCATCTTGTTGGGATTGCTCACCACCGGGATGAAGGGGTTGCCGTTGAGGGTCCGACTCGCTTCAGCATCGCAGGCCTGGGCGCTGGAGGCCAGTCCGGCCGAGAGCATCAGAACGACTCCCGCGAGGGCCAGCAGGGATCCCAATCGGATTCTAGGGGGTCTGGCATTGCTTGGTTCGCGGAACCACCGGGACGGTGCCATGTTCCACCCCAGGGTGACGGTTTGTAAAAAAATGATAGGGTGGAACGTTCATCCGAACATTTCGTAGGAATGATGAACTGAAGAGGGGCCCAAGGCCCTACTTCCAGCCCCGGCCCTGACACTCCCCGCAGACCAGGGTCAACGCCATCTGCCACATCAACGAGGGGTCCTTTTCGTGGAGGATGGAGCCCTGGCCGCGACAGCTGGGACATGCTTCGCTCCTCCCGGGAGCCTCTGGTTTGGGATAGATGGGTCCGAGCCATGAGCGGGGTTCGGGGACCAGTCCCTCGACCCGCCGGTTCAGGTCATCTTGGAGTATCTGGAACTGACTCAGTGTACGCTGGGGAAGACCGTCCGTCTCCATTGTAGCAGGCCCAATTATTGAAAACCGCTCATGCTATTTCAATGTAAGGACCCAACAGGACCTCCAGGCCCGGACCACGCCCCGCGGAAGGCGGATTGTTCGGATAAAGACTGCACCGGGAGGGAGATGGCTAGGCCTCAGGGTTTGAAATCCTTGGCCACTTTGGTCAGGTGGATGTCGAAGTCCTTTAGCAGTTCGGTCACGCGCTGGTTGAAATCCCGGAGCCGGTTCTCGACAACCTCCTGCAGATGCTCGGGACGGAGGGCGGTGTAGAGGTGATAGTAACCCCCGCCGGGGATGGTCTGGGATTCCTTGTGCACCAGGCCCAGGGAGACCAGCTTGGCCAGACAGCGGTAGACCGTGGAGCGCTCCCGTTGGGCCATTCCGGCCAGATCATCCAGCTTGAGGCTCCCCTCCCGGACCAGCAGCAGGTACAGTCCGGCCTCGGCCTGGTTCAACTCGAACATGCAACTCAGCAGGTCATCACAGGTGGTCCCGGGCTGCATAAGCTTCTGCATCGAGGCCATACAGGTGAGGAGGCTGGGGGGCAGATAAAGTTTTCGGAGTATTGGAACAACCTTACACAAGCGTTTTGCACACTGTGAGAACGATCCAGGAGGCGGGGCCTGTGGAGGTCCATTGGCTCTAAATAGCCCTTGAGGTTCCAAGTCCATGAACCAGGACCCACAGGCCGAAGGGGCATGTTCATCCAACGGTGCTCAACCGGGTCTGATGGTGGTGCTGATGGCCGGTCCCGGGGAACCCTGGGGCAGACAGCGCCTGTTGGACGCCCTGCGCCTGCTGGAGACCGTGGGGGCCTTGGATGAACTGCAGTTGAGGCTGATCATCCTGGGGGAGGCGACCAACTGGTTGAAGCCTGGGCTCGGCGCTCCTGTCGATCTGTCCAGTGAGGATATCGGGGTGTGGCGGCAAGAGTTCCTGGGTTCCCTAGACATCCTTTACGGGATCAACATCAATGTGGGTCTCTGCCAGGTGGCGGCCCGAAACTACGGCGTGGAGGGTGAGGCCCGGGAGTTGAACATCGCCCTGGTCCCCTTTACCCATGAAGTGGTCAATGCCTGCAAAAGAGGTTGGCAGCTGCTGAGCTTCTGAGCCTACTCGTCCTCGTCGTACATCAGCATGGGGCCCCGGCCACGCGTCCGGGCGCGAAGCTTGTTGGCATCTGGGGTCCGCGTTATCGAACGTCTTATTCGCCGCTCCTCACCCTCTTCGTTGTACTCCTCGGGGGCGTAGAGGGTGTTTCGGCGTCGGTTGCGTCGCCGGATGCGGTAAGCGGCCATGGCGATGATGAAGCCGACGATGGTCAGGATAAGGAGCAGTATGAGCAACAGTGACTGGTAATAGTGGCGCTCGATGGTCACGGTGTAGGTGACCGGACCTTCTGGCTTGGCCCCGAACCTTGAGATATCGGTGTTGTCGATGACCAGCACCATCTCATCGATGGAGTCATCGTACTTTCCGCTGGCCTGGCGGATGACCTCCTCGCCCCAAAGCGGAGGCACGATCTTGACATCGTCGTTCACGTAGCTCTGAAAGTCCAAGGATGAGAACAGGTAGGCGTCGATGGGTTCGCCCGCGTTCACCACGACATTGACCTCGATGCTGTCCCCTCTGTCCAGACCATTGAGAACGTAGCCGACATACTCGTCCACCTCCAGGGTCCCATGATAGGTACCTTCATTGTTGCCCAGGTCATGCATTTGGCCGGTGAAGGCCATTGTTGAAGGGACCCACACGGGGGTGCAAAGGAGAAAAGCTAGCGCTAGGGTAAGGACCTTGAAGAAACTCAAAGCTGGTTTTGGTGTTAACTTTGGCATACGTTAACGAGATTTTTTAGTCTTTTATTCGATAAAAGGATTATGCCTTTCAATATTATGGCTGAGAGTGGAAAAGCATGGGCTCCAAGGTGGCCTATACCAAGGGATGCGTGAGCATGGAAGGTCCTGTTCCCCAAAAGGAGCGGGACCTGAATTTTGGGAGAGTGAACCTTAGCCACCCTCTTTGAAGGTCCAGAAGGCCACCGAGGTGACGGTATCGCCCACGCCCTTGAGGAGCCTCAGCTTCTCCACGATGAGGTTGCCGATGTCGTCCATGGATTTTCCGCGGACCTTGATGAGGAAGTCGTACTCGCCGGTGATGGTGTAGACCTCGGCGACCCCGGGGATCCGGGCCATGGCCCGGCCTGCCTCCTTTTGGGAGAGTTCCAAGGAGGGGGTGAAGGTCACCAGGATGAAGCCGGTGAGAGGGTAGTCCAACGCCTGGTAGTTGAGCCGCACGCTGTAGCCCTTGATGATCTCCTTGCGTTGAAGGCGCTTCAACCGCTCGTGAACGGTGGCCCGGGGAGCTCCCACCCGCTGGGCCAGGGAGGTGGTGGACTGACGGGCATCCTCCTGCAGGGCCTGGATGATGGCATTGTCCATGTTGTCAAGGCTATCGAACATTGACCGTCATTATGTCATGATTATTATTAATAGTTGACTATTTGCCGATAAAATGACGCATTATCCATGAACAACCTAAATTACCCAGCTCCCCTTAATTGACCCCATCGGAGGCCGACCATGGTCAACATAGAGGACTACAGCCCGGGTGTGCAGGGCTATTACAAGCGAGGCCAGGAACTTATGGCCCATTGGAACCGCCGCTACCAGGAGATGGCGGACAAGCGGTTCGACACCATCGCCGTCCACGGCATGTACGGTGTGGAGGAGGCCATTCAGAGCAACCAGGGCTCCGTGATCGAGCCCCTCTACGCCTCCACCTCCCAGGCCTACGAGAACTCCGACCACATGGAGGCTGGCCTGGCCTACCTCACTCCCAACTGGTGCTACTCACGCATCGCCAATCCCACCATGTTCTACCTTGAGTGGGCCCTGGCGCTTCTGGAGAGCTACCAGACCGGGCTCAAAGCCTCGTGCTGCGCCACCAGCTCGGGCATGGGGGCCATCATGCTGGCCACCGACGCCTTCCTGTCCAAGCGCAAGAGCGGACCCGAGGAGATGAACTTCGTCTCCTGCCCCCAGGTCTACGGCGGCACCTTCCAGCAGTTCAACCTGCGCAAGAGCCGGGACCGGGGCCTGAAGGTCCGCTGGGTGCCCAACCCCCTGGACCTGGGAGAGTGGGAGGCCAACATCGATGACAACACCCGTTTCCTCTACGGTGAGATGCCCTCCAATCCTCAGCAGGGCTTCTTCGACCTGGAGGCGGTGGCCAAGCTGGCCCACGAGCACAACCTGCCATTCATCGTCGATTCCACCATCGCCACCCCGGCCCTGATGCGGCCCCTGGCCCACGGCGCCGATGTGGTGGTCCATTCCACCACCAAGTCCCTGAACACCAGCGGCTTCGGCATCGGGGGCGCGCTGATCAGCCGTCCCAACATCACCAGCGAGCTGGAGTACGAGGAGGGGCCCCCAGACTGGAAGGAGGACTTCGCCACCTGGGTCAAGTTCTGGCCCGGCCGCGACCAGGGGCCCAACATCAGCCCCTTCAACGCCCTGATGACCCTCAATGACCTGCGGACCCTGCGTTCACGCATGGACCTGGTCAGTCGCAACTCGCTTGAGGTGGCCCAGTACCTGGAGTCGGACCCCCACGTGGAGCAGGTGGACTATCTGGGTCTCGAATCGGACCCGCTACACAAGCTCGCCTGCAAGTACCTGAAACTGGCAGACACCGACGAGAACCGCTTCGGACATCTGCTCTCCTTCAGGGTCAAGGGGGGTGCCAGCGCGGCCAGAAGGGTCTTCGACGCCCTGAGAATGATCTTCCGGGCGACGGACCTGGGACGCATCAAATCGGTGGCCACCATCCCCGCCATCTCCACCCACTCCCAGCAGGGAGAGGAGGCCCGGGAGATGGCCGACGTGCCACCCAACCTCATCCGGCTGTGCGTGGGGGCCGAGGACCCCCGAGATGTCATCGACGATCTGAAACAGGCCTTGAAGAAAGCGTGATACAAGACCAATGGAGGCAAACCAATGACCATGAAGATAGCATTGATCGGTTTCGGAGTGGTGGGCCAGGGACTGGCCGAGATCCTTCTGGAACATGGCGAGCGGATAGAGAAGGAGACCGGGGCCAGGTTCCAGGTCGTGGCAGTCTCGGACATGCTGAAAGGCTCGGTCTACAACCCCGCGGGATTGGACCTTTCGGCCCTGCTGGCCCTGACTGAGAGCGGGCAGAGCCTGGAGGAGCTGGAAGCCCCGTACAAGGGCTGGGACGCCCTGACCACCATCCGCAAGGCCGATTGCGAGGCCATCTGCGAGGCCACCTACACCGACCTGCAGAGCGGTGAGCCGGCCACCTCCCACCTGCGGGCGGCCATCGAGACCGGCAAGCACATCGCCACCACCAACAAGGGTCCGGTGGCACTCTTTGGACAGGAGCTCCTGGCCGCCGCCGACAAGGCCGGGATCCAGCTCCTGGCCGAAGGGACCGTGGTCTCGGGAACGCCCATCCTCAACCTGGCCCAGGGCCCCATGGCGGGCATCGGGGTAAAGGCAGTCAAGGGCATCCTGAACGGTACCACCAACTACATCCTCACCGAGATGGAGAAGGGCGCCCCTTACGCCGAGGTCCTGAAACGGGCCCAGGAGCTGGGTTACGCCGAGGCCGACCCCACCGGGGATGTGGAGGGCTGGGATGCCGCCGGCAAGGTGACCATCCTGGCCAACCTGCTCATGGGTGGAGGCCTGAAACCCTCGGACATCGACCGCACAGGTATCACCGGCATCTCCGACGAGGACTTTAAAAAGGCCAAGGCCGAGGGCAAGCGCTGGAAGCTCATCGGTGAGACTCGCAGGCACGAGGACGGGACCATCACCGGCAAGGTCGCCCCCCAGGCCCTGGACCTGTCGGACCCCCTGGCCGGAGTGGGCGGCGCCACCAACGCCCTGACCTTCGAGACCGAGCTCATGGGCCCGGTCACCGTGGTGGGCGCCGGGGCGGGCAAGATCGAGACCGGATACTCCCTGCTCACCGACCTGATCGCCATCTGGCGGGCCACGAACTGAGTTGGTTATTGTTTCCTTCCCTTGCCGCCCTGACGTTGCTGTCTCTGGACCTTGGCCCAGGTATCGCGGAGGGTTGCCGTGCGATCGAAGACCTGTGTATCGTCGGTGCTGTCGGGGTCCACGGTGAAATAACCCAGGCGCTCGAACTGGATCCTGTCACCGGGTTCAAGGCTCGTGACGGCCGGTTCGGCCACGCTGTCGGTGAGGGTCACCAGGGATCCTGGATTGAGGTATTCCGTGAACTCCTCGGGCTGTCCCAGGGGCTCCTCGACAGTGAACAACTTATCGAAAAGGCGGGCCTCGATGTCCACGCCATGGCGGGCTGAGACCCAATGGAGGGTGGCCTTGACCTTGCGGCCATCGGGAGAGTCGCCACCCCGGGTCTCCGGGTCGTAGGTGCATAGCAGTTCGATGACCTCGCCGGCCTCATCTTTGACCACCTCCTGGCACGTGATGAAGTAGGCGTAGCGCAGACGCACCTCGCGACCGGGTGCCAGTCGGAAGAACTTGCGGGGCGGGTCCTCCATGAAGTCATCCCGTTCGATGAAGAGCTCGCTGGAGAAGGGGACCTGGCGGGTGCCGGCTGAGGGATCCTCTGGGTTGTTGACCGCCGCGAACTCCTCGGTCTCCCCTTCGGGGTAGTTGGTGATGGTAACCTTCAGGGGCCGCAGAACGGCCATGTAGCGGTTGGCGGTGCGGTTCAGTTCCTGGCGGACACAATGCTCCAAGAGTTCGAAGGCGATGGTGTTGGCCTTCTTGGCCACGCCCACCCGGGAGCTGAAGTCGCGGATGGCGGCCGGAGGGTAGCCCCTGCGCCGCATGCCGCTGATGGTGGGCATCCGAGGGTCGTCCCAGCCTGTGACATGACCCCCCTCCACCATGTCCAGCAGGATGCGCTTGCTCATCACGGTGTAGGTGAGGTTGAGCCTGGCGAACTCGATCTGCTGGGGATGGTAGACACCCAGCCTTTCCAGGAACCAATCGTAGAGCTGGCGGTGGACCTCGAACTCCAGGGTGCAGATGGAGTGGGTGATGCCCTCGATGGAGTCCTCCAGACCGTGGGCCCAGTCGTACATGGGATAGATGCACCACCGGTCGCCAACATGGGGATGGGAGGCGTGGAGGATGCGATACATGATGGGGTCGCGCATGAGCATGTTGGGGTGGGTCATGTCGATCCTGGCCCGCAACACCTTCTCGCCATCGGTGAACTCGCCGGCCTTCATGCGACGGAACAGGTCCAGGTTCTCCTCGACGGTGCGCTCGCGGTAGGGACTGTCGGTCCCTGGGGTCGTGACATCACCGCGCTGCTCGCTGATCTGCCGGGCTGTGGAATCGTCCACGTAGGCGTCGCCCTGCCGGATGAGCTGCTCAGCATGGTCGTACATCTGCTGGAAGTAATCGGAGGAGTAGAGCAGGCGGTCCTCCCAGTCGAAGCCCAGCCATCGCACGTCCTCGATGATGGAATCGATGTACTCCTGGCTCTCCTTCACAGGATTGGTATCATCGAAGCGCAGGTTGCACTTGCCCCCAAACTCGGCAGCGATGCCGAAGTTGAGGCAGATGGACTTGGCGTGGCCGATGTGCAGGTAGCCGTTGGGCTCGGGAGGGAAGCGGGTGTGGACCCGCCCATTGTGCTTGCCGGTGCGGTTGTCCTCATCGATTATCTGGCGGATGAAGTCGCGGCCGGGGGAGGTGGGTTCGGAGGATGGCATGGATGCTCCGCTGATTCTGGGCGTGGCGAGAGTGTTGGTTCGTAATTAGCAGTTTCGGGAACGGAATGACAGATCCATCTATCAGCAGGTGAACAGATACATGAACGAGCCAGGCCCCCTGAGAGCCCGTAGGGCTCGAATGGGGGCCAGTCGATCTTCTATGAGCTTTTCCCCGCAGGGGAAAAGAGGTGCTCCCGCCGGGA
>CAYLMJ010000029.1:0-27485 GCA_964384995.1 uncultured archaeon
CGAATTTGAAGCCTTCTTGTTTTTCATGACATCAAAAAGGCTGGCTTGTGTACGGCCCCGGCCCCAATGATCGCGGCGGTGGAACTCAGCCTGTGCAGCTCGTGGTCTATAACCCCAAAGGTGCAGTGATTGAATGATTCCATGTAGTGCTTCGTTTACAGAAGATAGATAAAGGGGTTAGTAGATATCAATTTATTGTGATAGGCGATGGCGACATGTCCGAACTGTAGCAAGCCGCTTTGGGGTGATGGTTCGGACCTTCTCAAATGCCCAAGTTGTGGGGCGTACTTATTAAAGAAGAGGTCGTACCGACCAGATCTGCAGACCGAACCCTTGGTTCCCAACAGCTATCTTGGTGCGGTCTTGATCGCGGTATTCCTTGTATCGGTTCTCATCCTGGGACCCTCGGTGAAGAACGCGACCTGCTCGTTGAGCTGGTTTGCCCGAACGGTCGACATCGTACTGTATGACATCGAGAACGGGACCACTCAGTATCTAGGGAAGGAGATCTGCATGGAATCGTACCATGAATCTTTCACCATTTCGGAGAATATTGTGGCCTGGTTCAGCAGTAGTGAGGGACACGAGATCTCCATCTACAATCTTGAAACAAGGAAGCAGACCAAGATCAAAACCCACGGGTTTATCCAGGATTTCCGTTCATACAAGGATGTGATATATTATACCAGCTACTACCATAATAGTCATCTAACCATTTATAACACATCATCAGGAATTGAAAAAACCATTGGAAACCCTGATGACAATGTCAATAGAAAATCTTTAGATATCAGCGATACGTACATGTTGTTCAGAGATGGCTATAAGAACATAACATTGTATAATCTAAAGACCGATGAAAAGCAGTTTCTGGGGAAAGGTACCTTTGGCATAATAAACGATGAACATGCCGCTGTTGTCATCAAGAACGAGACGCAGCGATATGTCCTTCGCTATTATGACCTTTCAAATTTATCGTATATTAAACTCGATGATAGTAGCTCAATCTTCAGATTTCTTCATTATAATGATAATACCATCATATGGCCCAAAGCGAATAATACCATAGCACTCTATGATACTGAACTTCATAGATACAATTTATCTAATGAAACCTACGTAGGATACCAAGATTCTAGCCAGGTATTCTATAACTTAACCGGCAAGTACCAATATGATGCATTTGTTAAGAATGGAGCTCCCGAATATGGAGATATATATCTTCGAAACTTCGAAACTCAAGAAGTGAAACAGATAACAGATACCGAAGATAGAGATGAATATCGCCCAATGCAGAACAGCAGGTACATCGTCTGGGGCGCTTTGCATGAAGTGAAAAATCCCTGCATGTCATTATGCCTGATACCTTTAATAGGAATAGGATGCATCTACATTTTCTTTAGAAATTATAAAATATCAAAGATGACTGAACTCTGTGAGAAGAACTCAAGAAGGGACGTTCCTCGATAGACGCTTGCTCTTGTTGAGTGAAAATTAACCATCTCCCACAGAACCTTTACGAAAAGGCTGGCTTGTGTACGGCACTGGACCATGCTAGTCGAGGCGGCGGGGGCTCAATTGATAATTATTATATACCCATGATTTGAATCAAAGTTGTCGGCTTCTTTGAGTTACTGGTACGTTTCCTGCGTAGCAACTACCTCACCTGAGAGGGGCCGACGCTTCTGTATTAAACAGTCACAAAGTTCAAGTATCGAATTTCAGAAGTATAGTTATCCCTTCGAGTTGCATGAGCTAATCACCGCACTGTCTTACTGTAACTCGGAGGGACCATTTTAGTTCAGGTCGGTTGAAGATAGCATGAGGTAGATACCATGCAAGCCAAGATAGAAGCTCGCGCCTGCTGTCATCCTGACCTTCCAGATTAAACCCGTTTCAGCCAAACCTTTACCAAATGGCTGCTATCTGGAAGCTGTACTCATTCACCGAACCCCACCTCATTGTGACATCTTCCATCACGGACTCAGGATAAACCCATTATAGCCTGGTTCGATTGGCTCCCCATGAAGGTCAACATCGAGGAGAAGCTGGCCCGGATAGAGGACCACTGGAACCCGCGCATCGTGGGCGAGCTCAACGGACAGCAGGTCAGGCTGGTCAAGCTCCTGGGCGATGCCTTCGCCCTGCACAAACACGACACCGAGGATGAGATGTTCTTTGTGGTCAAGGGCATGCTTACGCTGGAGTTCGAGCGGGGTGACCCGGTGCATCTGGAGGCAGGCGAGTTCTACATCGTGCCCAAAGGCGTTGTGCACCGGCCCGTGGCCCAGCAGGAGGCCCAGCTGATGATGTTCGTCACCGCAGGCAATGTGAACACCGGCGACATCGAGAACGACTTCACCCTGGACACCAAAGGGCTGGAGAGGCTCTGAACGGATCCTGTTATGATATCTGATTGGGAGCTGTCACACGATATTGCTCATCCCTAACCAACCGTTCGATGGTGCCAAGTCCTTCAGAAGCCCGACAGTCCCGTCATCTCTTCGCTTATCCGCCACAACCGCTCGCGTATCCCTTCATCCTTTGATATCTTCGAGGAGTTGGCCGCCTTGCCTCTCTGGTAGTAGCCTCCGGTCCGTTCCTGCATGGCTGGGTCGGTGGCCAGGTAGATGCCGGTCTGGGCTCCCTTCAAGGCTGACTTGCCCATCATCCTGAACAGCCCCCTTGCCAACGGATTGGAATCACGTCCAAGCTCAGTGGCGGTCAACCCCGGGGTCCAGCAGTTGGCGCTTACATCCTTGTCGGCCAGTCTGGAGGCCAGGGCATAGGTATGGTACACGTTCATCAACTTGGTCCGCCCGTAGACCAGGAACGAACTGTAGCTCTTCTTGGCTTGAAGGTCATCCAGGTCCAACGCCTTCCTGGCATGCAGTTCCGAGGCGGTGTTAACTATCCGCGAGGGCGCGCTGGCCACCAGCAGGCCCTTCAGCAGGTAGCTCAGCAGGAAGTAACTGAGATGGTTCACGGCGAACTGCATCTCTATCCCATCCACCGATACCTCTCTCTTGCGCGGCACGATGGCGGCGTTGTTGATGAGACCGTCCAGCCGCTTGTGCCTCTCCCCGACCCTCACGCACAGTTCGCGTATCTGCTTCTGTGAGGCCAGGTCGGCCATCATCAGTTCGATGGCGTCGTTCCCTGAATCCTGGACCAACTGCTCCTTCACCCGCTCGCCCTTGTCCTGGTCCCTGGCCACCAGAATGACCGTGCCTCCCTTCTTTGCCAGCTCGAGGGCCATGACCTTGCCGATGCCGCTGGTGGCACCGGTTATGAGGTAGGTTCGTCGGCTCATTGAGCCGCTGTACTGATGGGCGATGTATAAGAATATTGAGCTTGGCGGCGAAGCCGATCGACCGCCCCCATTTACCACTCAGTACTTCTCGGCCAGGAATATCTCGAAGATGAGGGTCTCGCCGGCCAGCTTGTGGGTCCCTGTGGAGCCATAGGCCTTCTCGGGCGGTATCCTGACCACCACGGTCTCGTTCAGCCGCATGGTGGTCAGCGGCTCCTTGAAGCCCAGGATGACGTTGGCCTCTTCTATCGACGGCTTCAGATCGAAGATGCTGTAATGCTGGCCCATGCCCGAGTCCCGGGGCATCGACTGGTTCTTGGCCACGGATTCGAAATTGGTGTCGAAGAGGACGCCGTTCACATGGGTACCCAGGTAGTATACGCCCACCGAATCATTGCTGGACATGTTGTCGCCCAGGTCCTCCTCCACCCACAGTTCGATGGACAGCTCGCTCTTGACCGAGGCACTGCCTGAGGAGACTATCCCCAGAAGGGCTCCGGCACTGCCGTTGGCGGCCTCGGTGGTCACGGAATGGAGGATGATGGCGGTGGAGTTGCCCGGCGCCAGGGTGACGTTGGATAGCTCGGGCTCCATCTCCAGGCCTGCGGTGGCCTCCGATATCTCCAGCTCGTAGGTGTCCTCCACGTTCCCCTGGTTCTCCAGGTACAGCAGGTGATCGGAGGTGCCGTTGGAAGCGGCGGTGTGATTGTTGGTGAAGATGAAGGCTTTGAAGGCGTGGACTGTCTGGTCCTGCTTATCGTCATCGTCATCACCCTCATCGATACAGCCCGCCAGGACCAGCGACAGGCAAACAACCGGGATCAATGTAGAATATCTAACCATGTTCCGGCATCGGTTGGTTGTATTTTATGATTTGGCCCGCCCCTTCCCAGGCCGCCGTATCAATCCGCCCTTTCCCACCCCCTACGTCCAGTCTACTGGACTTATCCCACTCAACCAACCCTACCCGAACCGCCCTTTCCCAACCCACCCCTGCATCGACCCCTTTTCCATCAACCAACTTAAACTCACCTGTCCCCCCAACACCCGACTCCTTCATCCCCACCGCGCCCCGCCTCACCCAACGCTTTTCCCCTCCTTGCCCAATGCCTGCCCGACACCTCCATGAGACAGTACCTGGACGCCGTCCGCGAGGTCCTGGCCCGCGGGACCCGCAAGGAGAACCGCACCGGTGTGGACACCCTCTCCGCGTTCAACATCAACTACTCCATCGACCTGGCCCACGGCTTCCCCCTGCTCACCACCAAGGAGATCTCCTGGAAGAACATCGTGGTGGAGAACCTCTGGTTCCTCTCCGGCGAGCCCCACATCGAGCTCCTGCGCCGTCACGGTTGCAAGTTCTGGGACCCCTGGGCCGACGACGAAGGCCTCGTCCCCTCGGCCTACGGACACTTCTGGCGTCACTTCCCCACCGCTCCTTCCAAGCGCGAGGGAGCCACAACAACAAATGGAGGAGGAGGCGATGAGGGCTCACAGGGCATCTCAGGGGAGGGGTCGCCTACTGGCAATTCAGGAGGAGGCCCCACAACATCCTTCAACGATCAGGTCCGCTGGGTCCTCAACGAGCTGGACCGCGATCCCGACAGCCGCCGCCTGGTCATCTCAGCCTGGTATCCCGACAACGCCCAGCACAGCCAGCTCCCGCCCTGCCATCTGCTCTTCATCTTCAACGTCCAGTACACCCCCGAAGGGGAGCCCCGGCTGAACCTCCACCTGACCCAGCGCTCCTGCGACATCGCTCTCGGCGTGCCCTACAACATCGCCGGCTACAGCTTCATACTCGAACTGTTCAGCCGCTTCTCGGGCATCAGACCCGGCCTCTTCGGCCACACCCTGGTGGACGCCCACATCTACACCGCCAAGGCCGACGGCTCCATGGCCCAGTACGACCACATCCCAGGTCTGAAGGAACAGCTGGCCCGCGAGACCCGGCCCCTGCCTCGCCTGACCATCGACCCCGACCTGCGGACCCTGGATGACGTCCTGTCCCTTACCCGACCCGAGGTGGACACCGAGACCCTGCTGGACCGTTTCAGGCTCGAAGGCTACGACCCCCAGCCTCCCATCAATTTCAAGGTGGCGGTGTGACCGTGGGTGACGCGCTGACCGGTGGGACCGAGGGGCCCCACTGCACCATCATCGTGGCCCTGGACCGCAACCGCGTCATCGGCAAGGACGGCGACCTGCCCTGGCACTACTCGGCCGACCTGAAGCGCTTCAAGCGGCTGACAATGGGTGGCGTGGTCATCATGGGCCGGGTCACCTGGGAGTCCCTGCCCATCAAGCCCCTGCCTGGCCGTCTCAACCTCATCGTGACCCGCCGCACCGACGAGGACCTGGCCCTGCCCCAGGGTGCCATGGCCTGTCCCAGCCTGGAGCTGGCCCTCATGACCGCCGGGGCCGAGGCGCCCGGCAGGGACATCTGGTTCATCGGCGGCGCCCGGCTCTACAAGGAGGCCCTGGACCAGGCCGACCGCGTCGACATGACCCATGTGCCCGATGAGGTGCGAGGCGATGACCTGGTCTTCTTCCCCGAACTGAACGAGGCCCAGTGGGAGGCGGGACCCATCGAGACCGACACCCAGGACCCCAGGCTCAGGCGGCAGACCTACACAAGGCGGCACTGAACCCCTTTTTCCCAGGCTGATATAGCCTCCTCATGGCTCTCTGGCTCCATTGCAATCATAGTGTTCAGTTCGGTGCAGGAGGCCTCCGCAAGGCTCCGAACCACGCTGTTGAGAGAGGAAATTCGCACAATGTCTAAATAGGGCCCCCCTTTTCGGCAGAGACCCATGATTCGGCTGGGACCAGCGGGCATACCCCTATCCTGTAAAGGCAGGAACATCCGGGATGGTTTGGAGGACATTCACACTATGGGACTCCACGCCATGGAGATCCAGATGGTGCGGGGCTCCGCGGTGGATGAACTGACCACCTTCCCCGAGCTCAAGTTCGTGGCCGAGTCCCTGGATGTGGCCGTCTCCATCCACACCCCCTACTACATCGATCTTATGGGCACCGAGTACATGGTCAACAAGTCCATGGAGATGATCAACTACGCCGGCTACGTGGGCAACCAGATCGGAGCCGGCCATGTGGTCACCCATTGCGGCCCCTACGGCGGCCGGACCCCCAGGGAGGCCATGGAGGAGCTGGTCCCCCGCTTCCGCGAACTGCGGGACAATTACATGATGAACCATGCCATTCCCCGCATTGCCCTGGAGACCGCCGGACGCAAGGATGTCTTCGGCTCCCTGCGAGAGATAGTGGAGGTCTGCTCCCGGGTCCACAACATCGTCCCCGTGCTCAACTGGGCTCATATGCACGCAAGGGGCAATCGCTGGTTCGGCCAGCGGGAGAACTACAAGAAGGTCCTGGACTTCGTGGAGGACCACCTGGGCCTGAAGCGCTTCTACACCCATTTCTCGGGCGTGGCCTACTACAAGTCGGGTCAGGAGCGCCACTACACCCCCATCAAGCGGGGCGACATGAAGTTCGAACACCTGGCCGAGGTGGTGCTGGAGAACGACTACCGCATCACCTTCATCTCCGATTCCCCCTTGCTGGAGCACGACGCCATGTACATGAAGGTCATCCTGGAGCGGGTGGAGGTGCGCCGCCAGGAGAAGATAGCCCGGATCAAGGCCGCCCAGCAGATGAAGGAGACCCGCCGTGTCTCGATATCATGAGGCCGCCGCCTACCTGACCGACACGGCCGAACAGGCGCTGATGAACATCGACGAACAGCAGGTGGAGCGCTTCCTGCGCATCCTGCGGGGCGGTAGACGCTCCTTCGCCTACGGCGTCGGCCGCTCATCGATGGTGGTCCGCTCCTTCGCCATGCGCCTGAACCACCTTGGCTGCCGGGTCTACACCATCGGCGAGACCATCACCCCGGCCATCCACGCCGATGACACCGTATTGCTCCTGTCGGGTTCCGGGACCACAGATTTCGTGGTGCGCACCGGCTACACCATCGCCGAGAAGATCGGGGCCACCATCCTGGCGGTGACGGCCAATCCCGACTCGCCCCTGGTTGAGCTGGCCAAGGAGTGCATCATCCTCGATTGCGGCATCGAGGACCGCAAGACCTCGTTGGCCCCCCTGGGGACCCTGTTCGAAGGCACCGCATGGTTGCTCTTCGACGCCCTGGTGGCCCGGATGATGGAGCTGAAGCAGGAGGACGAGACCTCCATGTCCGATCGTCACAGCTCCCTGTTCTGAGCCTTTCTAGAACTTTTCCAGGGCTTCTCCAGGGCTTCTCCAGAGCATCTATTGAGCTTCTACCATCCTGTTACCGATCCGTTCCTCAGCCTTTGCAGGGGACATCCTATGCCTCCTCCCCCTGCGCGTCCATGTCCCCCGATGGCCATATAAAGGGCCGGGGAAGGCTATTTGTAGCCAGAAATCCTTATCGGGCCATGGGCCAAAAGGCGGTGAACTGGCGAGTGGAACGCTATCTCATTCCGGTCATCATCGGCATCCTGGGGCTGTCGGCGCTGATGCTCCTGTCCTTTGAGGCGGAGGGCGCGATGGACATCACCGAGGAATGGATAATCGATGAGGGCGAGACCGAGGTGGTGGAGAACGAGACCCTCAACCTCTACACCAACCTTCGCGTCTACGGCAGCCTGGAAGTTTACAATTCCACCATCAACATTCTTGAGATTAATATTTACATTCAGGTTGGCTCTCAAGGCGACCTTCGTATCCAAAAGACCATCTTCAACTCAATATTCGATTTCTACTCCTATTTTCCGTACATCTGGCTGAATGGAACTGCCAGAGCGGACCTCGATGATATCCAGTTGTTCTCCCGGGGTTTCAGGATCAGTGGTCCAACAGACCAATTACCTACCGTGACAATGAACGATTTTCACACCAAGGCTCAAAATTCTTATCTCATATTCTTCAATATCAACCTCACCACAAATCGAATGGAAATATCGGAATCTTCATTTAAAATCAGTGACAGCCGAGTGCATATTCGAGATTCGGCGATCTCCGAGGCAGATAGAAGTGGCCTTGATATCCGATTCTCCCATGTTGAGTTGGACAACGTCTCGCTGTTCGGAAACGGTCATTACGGTTTTGAGGCTGTCAATTCGACGGTTCAACAGACCAATGTCAACTATTTGGACTCTTCAGGAGAGGACCCCAATGCATTGGGTCAATTCGTTTACCAAAGGTATATGCCCATCAGGGTCCGGTTCGATGGTGAGGTTGTGAACGCTCGATGCAATATCACCGACGCAAGAGGCAGTTACTTCTCGATCACTATTGATGATGTGATAGGCGATGATGTTCCATTGACCACCGAAAGGGTCACTAATGTCGGTCCCGTTGAGCTGTTTCCCTACACTCTGCGATTGACACCAGAATTCGATAATTATATCCTTGATCTCCCTGATGCCACGCTGACCCATGTTCTGGATGAGTTTCCCAATGAGGTCCTGAACCTGACGATCCCAGGTGAACTGGAGCTTGATCTCCATGTCACCAATCTCAACCTTCCAGAGCGGTTCTACGAGCTGGAGGAAACCGATATCTACGTCACAATCCTCAACAGTGGGACAGCTACACTCTATGATATCCCGGTCTTCTTGGAAGCGATCAATTCAAGTTCAACGTCCGGTCAGCTCTACTACGGTTATGCCGATCACTCCCGCATCGGTCCCGGCGAGGAAGCAACCTATCATTTCACCTTGTACCTACATCAGGGTCCCCATACCTTGAACATCAGCATCGGCAATCCTTATCTTGAGAGTATGGGCGTCGAGACCGTCTCCGTCGACCATAATATAAAGGTCTACTCCCAGATCGACAAGTACAAGGCCCTGGAGGATGAGTCCATCCATCCCGGTGTCTATCTCCTGTTGGTGCTCCTGGCGGTGGTGGGCATCTTGGGGGTCTACTACCAGTACCGCCACATCCTGGCCGTGGACGAGCAGAAGATGCGCAGGTTCGAGGACGACCCGCCTCAGTCCGAGACCAAAACCGACAAGAAGCCCAAGGCCGAAGCCAAGGCCGAGGATAAGCCCAGGGCCGAAGAGAAGGATGAGGCAGAAGACAAGGCGGAATCAAAGCAGGATAATGAGGGTCCGACCGAAGAGGAGAGTTCGACCGAGGAACCCGAAGCCGACTAGTGAGCTGTCCTGCAAGTCTCCCGTGAGACGTGCGTTGAGCTGTGCGGTGAACTGAGCATCAACAGGGACCCTGCTCGGTCCCCCTTCCCCTTGGCGGCGAGGCTATCGTCCGAACATCTTGGAGATGAATATCCTGGCCAGCCCCAGGCTTCCACCCCGGTCCTGCTCTTCCCGCCGGGTCTGCCGTCCCCCGATCCAGGCCTGGTAGCAATCATTGGAGCAGAGGGTGCGGGTGGCGCCATCGGTCTTGTTGCCCACCCGGAAATGATGGTCGTAGGACCTGTGGCACTGGTTGCAGGTGTAGCTCATGCCCAAGCAGGAGGCCAGGGTTCATAAATGGCTTTGGACCGCTGGTCCGCACAACCCCTCATCCCACCCGGGGGACCCCGGCCCCATCCTGTGGGCCCAATAACCAGCCTGCCCTCGCCCTTCCAATCATCTCCGCGCGCCTCGTACAACACGGCAAAAATAGGCCCCGGCCGGAGAAAGTTATATACCCTCACTCGCTTTAGGCCGTTCCCGGAGGCCCGATATGCAGGCGCAATCCGATATTGAGAACCTAGAACTTGCCCAGATGCACAAGGCATTGGCTGACGAACAGCGCCGCCTGGAGAAGCTCTGGGATGCGTACGAGCGCCAGGAAAAGGACATGGACGCCCTCATGTCTCGCCTTCAATATCTCGAGACCGAACTGGAGGTCAAGGACAAGCACATCGCCTCCATGGAGGAGATGCTGTCCGAGCGGGACAAGCGCATTCGCGAGATGGAGGTCCAGCAGAGCCATCACCAGAAGCTGGCCTCCGAGTACGAGCCCCGCATCGACGATCTCAAGGAGGGTCTGGACGACACCCAGACCAAGTTCGACAAGCTACTGGCCATATCCGAGGAGCTGGAGGACGAGCTCAATGTGGCCAAGGGCGCCCTGGTGGCCCGGGACGAATGGTTCGAGTCCCATGTGAGCAGCATGGAGGAGATCAGCCGCATCATCCGCGAGTGGCGCGATATCCAGAAGGGCTCCTTCCTGGTGGAGGATTCCGAGAAGGACGGCGCCGCCCAGGCCAAGGAGGACTTCTTCAAGCTCATCACCCAGATCCCCGGTCTGGGCAACGTCATGGCCGAGCGGCTCTACAAGGCGGGCTTCACCTCCATCACCAAGCTGCGCGCCGCAAGCGTCGACGAGCTCACCGCCATGGAAGGCATCACCGCCGTCAAGGCCCACAAGATCCTGGCCGGGGCCAAGGACGTGAAGTAGGCCCAGCCAGGCTTCAACCACGCCCCAACCCCCATCACTTTGTACCGCAATGCTCCCAGTTGCATCTGTCCCAGCGTAGCATCTGCCTTGGCTCAGGATGTAGACCCTCCTTCCAACAGAGGCCGCGGTCCCCACGGACCCCACATGATCTGACCATCAACTCACCTGGGACCCCACCCGGGACCTCACCCTGGAACTCACCCGAGACACCACCCGCTCCTGAACCTCGGGGTCCTCACTGGAGACCGAGACGGCCGGCATCGAAGGGAGTGTCGTTGAGGTCCAGACCCACCTGCTCGATGGGCGTGCCCAGGGCCAGGGCCAGGAACTGGGAGAGGTGGATGACCGGAAGCCCCCGGCCGTCGGCGTCCAGGAGTCCCAGGTCCTTCTGTCCCCGGTCGAACTGGAGGTGGCAGAAGGGACAGCCGTTGACGATGGCCTGAGCCCCCGACCTCATCATCCCCTTCAGCTTCTTGCTGGTGAACGTCAGGGCCAGTTCCGGCTCCCGGGCCCGCACCCCTCCGCCGGCTCCGCAGCAGTGCTCCTTGTGGGGATACTCCAGGCTCGTGGCCCCGGTGGCCTCCACCAGCTCATCCAGCATGGTCTGACCCCGGGCCCGTTCCAGACGGTCCTGTCCATCCCCCACCGGCATGCGAAAGTGACAGCCCTGATGCACGGCCACCTTCAGGTCCAGCTTGCGGGAGACCCTGGAGCCGATGGCCTCAACTCCGATCTCATCATGCAGGACCTCGATGAGATGGTGGACCCGCGACCTGCCATGGTACGCCATGCCGCTGGAGGAGAGATGCTGGTTCACAGTCTTCCTTGTCCCCTTGTCCTTCAGGAGCTGGGCGGCCTCGGCCAGGGACCAGTAACAGCCATTGCAGGCGGTCATCAGCTCCCCACCCTGCTTTTCGGCAAGGGCCAGGTTCCGGGCTCCCAGGGTCAGCCAGGTCTCCTGATGGAAGGAACGGGTCACCCCCGGGGCCGGACAGCACGAGGCACCCTCCATGGTGACAAGCTCCACCCCCAGGGCCTCCATCACCTGGTGGGTGGCCGCCTCGATGCCCGGATACCTGAGCGGAATCAGACACCCCAGGAAGAAGGCGTACCGCTCGGTCAGCCCATCACCCCCCTCACCGTTCAACCCTCCCCTCTTTAGTCTCATCATCCGGCTCGACCCGTTCATCCTCTCTCTTCCCCTCGGACCCTGCCCGCGGCCCTCCGATGAGAACATCGAAAGCCAGGAGGTGGCAAAGGCTTTGCAATCCGGCCAGTCCCTCCCCGTCGGCCAGAACGGTCGGGGGCACTCCATCCAGACCCAATCGGTCCCGGGCCTGCCGGTTCTTCTCGGTGGCCTGGACCATGTGGCCTGTTCGCAGCAGGCTTCGGGCGGTCCGACGATGGGCCGGGGCCATGTGGCCCTCTTTCACCGCCAGGTTGCGCAGGCCGAAGATGACCTCCACGATCCTGATCCGGGCGGGGCAATGGTCCACACAGCTGTTGCAGGTGGTACAGTACCAGAGCTCTCTCAGTTCGGGTCCCTCTCCCGCCTCACCCACCTGCACTTGCCGCATTATCCGCCGAGTGTTCAAGGCTGTGAAGCGACCCGAGGGACACCATCCGGCACAGGCCCCGCATTGAAAGCAACGGGCCAGCCAGCCCTTGCCCTCCCGGCTGTACAGCTCAAAGGGGGAGGCATCTTGTCCGAGAGCGGATGACATGACCATGTCCGTCACACCCGCAAGTCCCGGTGACCTAAATCAACTTTGCCTGAAACCCCTCCTTGGCCCTGGTATGGCGACCGCCCATATTTTATCGGTTCCACCCCTGGTGTGGACCGGCCAATCCACATTGAAACACCATCCAGTCCCAAACCGAAACACTGCCCATGCCCCACCAACTACCGGAGACCCCCAGCCCCCGCCAGGATGCAATTCCAGACGCCCCGCATGAGGAACGAGGCCCCCTCACCGATGATCATGACCGGACAGCCCGCAGTCTGCGGGTCTCGGTCACCGACCGCTGCAACCTGCGGTGCCGCTACTGCATGGCCGAGACCCCTTCCGCGCCCAGGGAGCAATTGGCCACCCTGGAGGAGCTGGCCCGCCTGGTGGACTGCTTCATCCGGCTGGGTATCCGCAAGGTGAAGCTGACCGGTGGCGAGCCCCTTCTGCGCCGTGGACTGCCGAACCTTGTGTCCACCCTCTCCAGCATGCCCGACCTGCAGGATCTCAGCCTGACCACCAACGGTCTCCTGCTGGCCGAGCATGCCCAACCGTTGGCCAAGGCCGGTCTGAAGAGGGTCAACGTATCCCTGGACAGCCTGGACCCCGAGACATTCTTCAAGCTCACCCGGGGCCAGGACCTGCGACGGGTGTTGTTGGGCCTCGAGACCGCCGAGAAGGCGGGCTTCACCACCATCAAGCTCAACGTAGTGGCCATCAAGGGCATCACCGAGCAGGAGCTCCTGAGCTTCGGACGCCTGGCCCGTTCCCGGAACATCCAGGTCCGCTTCATCGAGTTCATGCCCCTGGATGATGAACACGCCTGGCAGAAAGAACTGGTCCTGCCCGCTTCTCAGATCCATGCCACCCTCCATCGGACCTGGCCCCTGGAACCCATGGGCAACCATCCCAGTCAACCCTCCACCGACTTCCGGTTCAAGGACGGCAAGGGCTCCATCGGTCTCATCAGCTCGGTCTCCCATCCCTTCTGTCATCACTGCGACCGGATCCGCCTGACCGCCGATGGCAAACTGCGCAACTGCCTCTTCTCCCTGACCGAGACCGACCTGCTGACCCCTCTCCGCCAGGGAGCCCCTTTCGATGAGCTGGCAGGGCTGATACGCCATGAGGTGGGATCCAAGGAGGCCGGTCATCGCATCGATGGGCCCGGTTTTGTACGGCCCTCGCGCTCCATGTCTTCCATCGGTGGATAGGGGTCGGACCTTCCGGGCAAACCTGCTCTGGGGCTATTTCTTGGCCTTTGCCTTGCCTTTGCCCTTGCCCTTGGCGGCCTTGGGTTTTGTTTCCTTCTTTGGTTCGCCCTTCTTCTGGGGCTCCGGTGCCGCCAAAAGGTCATCTTCCGAGACCGGGGGAGCCGCTTCCAGGATCTCGGCCTTGACCATGAAATTCAGGAACTGCCTGGCCACCCGCCGGGCGACATTCTCGCTGGCCACATCGGTGACCACCAGGACCCCCGATTCGAAGATGATGAGGGTGGCCTTGGGCTTGGATAGCCGGTAGACGAGACCCTCGAAGGTGTTGGGATAGTACTCCACACCCTCTGGTCCCAGGTCGGCCGCCAGTTTGGCCAGGTCGATGGTGGAACCGATCTCCATGGAGGCCATGATGCTCTCGACCTTGGTGCCGGCCCGTCCGTCGATGCCCTTGTCCAATCCTTTCACCATCTTCTTGACCTTGGTGATCACAGCCCGGGCGTCCTCAAGGGTCTTGGTTCCTGAACAGACCAGCTTGCCGTTGGCGAATATCAGGGCATCGGACCGTGGCTCATCCACATGGAGCCTCACCGCCGGATGCTCTCCGGCATGGTAGCGGGCCTCTGGCAGTTCGGCGCCCAGCTGGATCAGATTGAGCTCCTTGCCCAGATTGGCGTGAGCCACGTAGTTCTGGACCGTCAAGGTGGAGGGCATGCAGTGGCAAGGGAAGACCGGGTTTATAATGGCTATGGGGCCCCAATAGGCCCATCAAGGGAAACAGGCCCAGGCGAGCCATCTCTCCACCCACCCGGGAACGGCTCATCTTCCCCTACATTTATTAATGATCAACTCCTAAAAATCATCATGGTCGCGGACCCTGAACCATTGGCCTTGGAGCACATCAGGGAACAGTACCAGGACAATTGGGTGCTCGTGGACGTCACCGAGGAGGACGAGCATCACCAGCCGATCGCTGGCATGGTCATAGCCCACAGCAATCAACGGGATGAGCTGTACGAGTTCCTCGATTCCACTCCCACCGATGACCCCTTGATATTCTTCACCGGCGATCTGCCCAAGCACGTCATCTTCAACGATTGAGGTTGGCGATATACATCCCTGTGGTCCCCCTTCGGCGCTAGTAACACAGAGTGTAACTCAAAATCCTATCCGGAATCGGCAAAACAAAAAGACCCTCGGCAAGCTGTTCAAGGGATCTCGTCGAAGGGGTAACCGTCCCTCTCAGGGTCCCAGTCCCTCAGTCCCAGGGCGATCTCCAGCTCCGGCGGTGTAAGCAGGGGCACCGGCCAGGTGGGACCCTCCTCGATGGCCAGCCTGGGACACGAGGTCGCAACAGCCGCCTCCACCTCCAGTCCGGACAGCTGGCCCGGGGTCTGGTGGGTGGTGGCCACAAGGAGGGCCGAACGGCCCGCCTCGGACAGGAGCTTGACCATCCTGTCAGCGACATCGGCCCGGCATTGGCCCACCTGGGGCGAGACCAGAACCGCCCACCGGCTAGCCTCCCGGGCCTTGGTGATGGAGCCGAAACGCTGGCGCAGGAAGCGCTCACCATCCACCGGTTCGACCACTCCTGAGTGAGGGTTCAGGGTGGCCACCGGCAGGCGGGAGCTCAGGGCCACAGCCAGGGGGTGGAAGCGTCCGGTGCCCAGATAGAGATAGCCGTTCACCTGCCCCTCCACCGCCCGGGCCGCTGAGCTGTTGCAGCCCAGCAGCTGTCCTGGATGGGCCAGTCGCGAACCGCCCGTACCGACGAGGACTCGCCATCCAGCGGCCTCCAGTCGCCCGGCCAGTTCATCCAGCAGATGGATGTGCTGGGCTGTGGTGACCAGTCCGAGAGTCCGGTCTTTTTTGACCTGCTCGACCATTGGCCGAGCCTCTGTTTCAGCCTCCTCGAAGATGGCCTTCAGCCTGGCCAGTCCCTCCTCTTTCAATATCAGTTCACCGGTGTGGATGACCGGGACGAAGTGGACCGGTATGGTGTACCGGTCGGCATGGCAGGGCATGGGGGCATGACCCAGATGGACCAGCGCTTGGGCACCCAGCTCCCTCAGCGGCCGGTCGGCCAGGTCGCAGGCTCCAAAGGTCGGCTCGGCCCACACCAGCACCTCGGTCTCGGGACCCAACCGCTGTCCCATGAGATCGATGACCGCAGAGGTCTGACCTCGCAACCCCTCGGGCAGTTGAAGGCCCACACGGGAGATGCCAGAGTTTCTCAGTTCATCACAGGTCACGGTGAGCCCGGTCTGCCAATCCAGCCTTGGGAGATCGCTGGTCTGTTCTGCTGGGTCGCCAGCTATGGTGGCCATGAGGCTCTTACCGACGATGAGTATAAAAATGAATATCTATTATCGAGTTTTCTCGATCACCTTGGCGGCCGCATCGGCACAGGCAAGGAAGTCGTCCAGGGTCTGCTCCAGACCGCCGATGGTCCTGGCCGCGGTCTTCACGGTCAGGCGGCTTCCTGCTATGGTGACCGCCACGAAGGGTGGGTTGTCCAGGGCCGTGGCCTCCAGGACCGCCCGGGCCACCTGCGACGACGGGTAATCCAGTTCCAGGGTGGCGGTGTGCAACTCCTTGAAATGGGCCTTGACCACCTTCTCGAACCCGGTACCGTACTGGGCCGCTTTCTTAGGTCGATGAGCCAACTCGGTGGGGAGCCCCATCTCCTCGGCTGCCCTTCGCAACAGCGCCTTGCCCTCATCCTCGAGAGCTCCCCTACGAACATGGGAAGAGAAGGCTTCGGCGGCCGTCACCACCACCGGGTCCAGGTAGGGGCAGACCAGCTCCTTTCCTGCACCACCGACTATCTTTCCATCCCGGTCATCGATGCCATCCCGGAGGTTATGGGTATCCTCCTTCAAGGCCCGCTCCAGTTCCGACTCCCCCATTCGCTGGTATCGTGAATAGCCTCCGAACAGCTCGTCGGCCCCCTGGCCCGAGATGAGCACCGGTTCTGGAATACGCCTGACAATGAGGTGCAAGGGCAGGAGGAACCCCAGGGTCCGGGGGTCGGGACCAATGATCTGGAGCAGTTCCTGTAACCCCTTCTGGACCTCCTCCATCGTGACCTCGATGATCTCCGAGTCCACCTTCGTTCGGGTTGCCTCCTCCAGTCGGCCCACAGCTGAGACCGCCGCCTTCAGGTCATGACTTCCCTTCAGTCCAACCGTGATGAGCCGGGGTGGTGGACGACCGATGTTGGTGCAATGCCTGATGGCCAGTAATCCCAGGAGGGAGGAATCGAGGCCGCCCGAGAAGAGCAAGGCCGCCTGTCCGCCCACTCCAAGGCCCTCAACGACCGCCTCCTCTAGAGCCTTCTGGAGCGAAGTGGTATCCATGCCAGTTGGAGCATCATCGACAGCGGTATCGGGTATTCGGTCCACGATGGTTTATCGCTCGGAGGCTAATAAGTTGAATTGCCAGGAGGCCCGCTTCGTTCAATCCCCTTCACCCTCTATATCGAGGTCGGTGAAGCTCTGGGCCGAGGCCATCCAGGCCACATGGTTGCGATCGAGTCGGGTATAGGGGTACCGCTCTTTGACCAGCTTCACCACATCTTCCTGCTCGGTGTGCTGTTTGAGCAGTTCCAGGACGAACTTGGGGACCGCCATCTTGTCGTAACCATCTTCGCCCGGACCCGGAGGGACGGGCCCGGTTTCTGCCTCTTGTGCTTTTGGGGACATGTCGGATCGACCCTTCAGTTCCCATGGTTCTTAAAGGATTTCCTGACCCGCATCACCCACCGATCGGAGGGGCGAAACCTCGGCAGGGTCAAAAAGGGAGGTTGCAATGTCCTGGTGAACCTAATGCCCTTCCAGTTCCTTCGATCGCCTCCTCCACCGGTCCTCTTTCCCCGTGCTTCCTCCACGTACATCTGCCCCCTTGGCGAAGGCCTCATCGTCACCTCACCGGAGGGTGTGATCAGGGTGGATCTTCCCGGTCGGGTGGCAACCCCAACACCAGGCAAATTGCCCGCCGGCACCGACGAGGACACCGAGGGGATGGACGCCCTAACCTCAGAAACGGAGTCCAGGTTGCTGACCGCCGCCCAGGCCCATCTGGCCATGACCCAAAGCTGGCTTGAAAGTTACTTTGCGACCCCCCATGAACCTCATTCTCTCCCGGCATTGAAACCCCAGGGGACCCCTTTTCAGCAGACGGTCTGGAGGGCCATTCTCGCCATACCCGTTGGAGAGACCGCCACCTACGGGGAGCTGTCCGCGGCCATAGATCGGCCGCGAGCCTCCAGAGCAGTGGGAGCCGCCTGCGGTGCCAACCCTTTGCCTCTGCTCGTCCCCTGTCACCGGGTGGTGGGCTCCGATGGCAGCCTGACAGGTTTCGGTGGTGGGCTGGAGCAGAAGAAGTGGCTGTTGAGGCACGAGCAGAGTGTCAAATGATCCCCTTCATCGTGTTATAGATCACCAAGGCCCTATCGTAAGGCGAACATAGTGAGCCGAGACGATAGGGCATTCTTCTTTTTGATGAGCTTTTTTCCTTTGGAAAAAAGATGGTAGCCCCGCCAGGATTCGAACCTGGGTCGCGAGATCCAGAGTCTCGCATGATAACCGCTACACTACGGGGCTATGGGGTGCGGCAACGCCGCAGACACAGCCAGCATAAAACACTAACGCCGACAAGCGGTTCTGCTTCCGGATAGGCCTCATTCCCGTTTGCGAGTGTCCAGTTCCTCCAGGACCTCGACATCCTCGGCCACCTGTACCGGTTCCACCGCCGTCGCCTCGATTATCTCACCATCATCGAAGTCCTCCAGGGCCACCACAACTGCGGGAGCCACCTCGGGCAGCTGTTCATCGGCCTCGGCGACCTCCAGCGGTTCCACTGGTGTGACCGCCACCGCCGGCTCCACGGCGACCGGCTCCACCGGTGCCGCCGCTACCTTGGCCGGTCGAGCCCATGTGGTGCCTGCGTGGCTTTCCACCACTTTTGCTTCCGGAACAGTCGGAGCGGCTTCGGACACCTCGGGTGCTTCAACTGTTGGTTCAGCTGGGGCTTCCATCTCCGGTTCGGCTGCTACCTCGGGTTCGACAGGGATCTCCACAGGGCTCTCGATGACCTCAGGCTCTGGTTCTTCCGGAGCTTCCTCTTTCACCTTTTCAACCACTTCTTCGACTGGTTCGGGCTCAGGGGTTTGGACCTCGATCTCAGGCTCCGACGTGACGACCTCTGGTGTTTCCACCACGGCCTCAGGTTCCTCTTCCACCTTTTCGGGAGCCTCTTCCGGCTCTTCCACCGGTGCCACGACCGCCGGTATCACCGCGGCCACGTCCTCCACCATGCCACCCACGATATCAGTGGCGGCCTCCGCCACCTCGGTGACGGTGTCCACCACCTCCTCCAGGGGTGAGACAAAACGCGAGAGGATGTCCCGGGTACCCTCATGGTCATCGAAATCGATGGTCAGGCGCCAGTGTTGCTGCTGGGCCTCCCGGTTGAGGATGGTACCGGCTCCGAATATCTTGTGGGTGATCTTGGTACCCACCTGATAGAGGTTCTCATCAGGGGTCAAGGGTGCTACCGGTGCGACCGCGGGAACAACCGCGGGTATCTCCACCGGTGCCACCGCTACCGGCGTGACCGGTTCCAGGACCACCGGGGTCTCAGCGACTGCAGGTTCTTCGACCTTGGGTTCCGGTCTGATCTCTGGGATATCGGGCACCTCGAGGGGCTCTGGGGTTTCCAACGGAACCTCGGAGGGGCCATCCTCCACAACCTCAGGTTCAACGGCCGCAGCAGGTTCATCTTCAACAGGTGCTTCCTCGGCCAGGACGCCCACCTCGGTGGCCGACTCTTCCACGGTGTCAATGACCTCTTCCACGGTCTCCACGAAGGGTTCCACGAAACTGGAGAGGATATCCTTGGAGCCGGCCGGGCCCTCGAACTCAACGTTCAGCTTCCAGAGCTCGTTCTTGGCCACCCTGTCTGTGATGACTCCCGATCCGAAGAGCTTGTGGACGACCTGGCTCCCAACTGGGAAATCAGCCTCATCGGGACCTTCCACGTCCTCCACCACCGGTACCTCCTCGGCGGCGACCTCCTTTTCGGCAACCGGGGCCTCGATCTGGGTGATCACCTCGGGCGGTTCGGGGGCGGGTTCCTCGGCAATGGGCTCGACCATCTCGGGCTCTGCCTCGACGGGAACCTCTTCCTCCGGTTTCACATCCTCGGGCTCCATCTCCCCGAAGTCCACGATCTCTTCGGCCACTTCGGGCTCGATGGGCACCTCGGGTTCGACGTCCACCTCCGGTTCCGCTGGGGTCTCGATGGGCACTGGCTCAGGAGCTGGTATCTCTTCTTCCTCCGCCACCACCTCTGCGGGAGCGGCCGCCTCGACCGGGACCTCTTCGATGGTCTCGGGCTCCGGGGTAGGTTCCTTGGGAACTTCTTCAGTAGGGGCAATCTCTTCTTCCACCGCTGGAACGACCTCGGGTTCTGGAACCTCAGGTTCAAGTTCCTGCTCCGTGGCCGATACCACGGCCTCATCCAGGGTCATGTCCATCGGCTGGGCTGCGGGAGCCACTCCGGCCACCGCCGCAGTTATCCCGGCCAGGAGCTCATCCTCGGCCGTCTTGGCCTCAGGTGCTGGTTGTGGTTCAGGCTCCTCCACAGGTTCCGGTTCCACAGCCGGGGCCTCTTCAACGACCACCGGCGGGGCTTCCTCGACCGCTTCGGTCTCCACCTCGACTGGTGTCACCTCCTCCACTGGAGGCATCTCGGTCTCAACGGTTACCTCGGTTGCCTCAGGCTCGACCGGGACCTCGGTCTCCAGTACCTCGGCGACCTCTTCCACAGCTTCAGGTTCAACCGGTGTCTCTTCAACGGCCGGAGCCTCTTCAGGCTCGGCGGCTTCGGGTTCGACTGGCACCTCATCGGGCACTCCCTCGTCGGTTTCTTCCGGTTCGGGGGCCACCTCGGCCGGGGCCTCTTCCTCAACCGGCGGGGCCTCGGGTTCGGGGGCTGGTTCAGGGGCAGGTACCTCAACCGGTGTCTCTGGTATCCCGGCCATCTCGGCCAGGGTCCTGGAGGTTGCTTCCTCCTCGGTGAGGCCCTGCTTCTTGAGGGCTTTGACCTTTTTCTTGAGCTCCTTTTGCCTGCCCTTGAGCCACTTCTTGGTCTCCTTCTCGCTCATGTCGGGAGGCCTTGGCAGCTCTTCCACACTGGAGGGAATGGCAGGCGTTGGGGCCACTTCGGGGGCCACCGCTTCCTCGGGAACCTCTGACACCTCAGGGACCTCGGGAGTCTCCGGTTCGACCGCCTCGGTCTCCGGCACATCAGCGACCTCTGGCACGACCTCGGTTCCCTCGGGGGCTACCGGCTCGGGAGTCACCTCCTCCACAGGTGCTTCGGGCACTTCCGGCGCGGGTTCGGGGACGGGTTCTGGAATGGCCACCGGGGTCTCGGGTATGCCGGCCATCTCGGCCAGGACCTTGGAGGTGGCCTCCTCTTCGGACAGCCCTTCCTTCTTCAGCTTCTTGACCCGCTTGCCCAGTTCCTTCTTCTTGCCCTTGAGCCATTTCTTCTCCTTCTTGGCGTCAAGGTCGGGAGGCCGGGGCAACTCTTCCACACTGGCGGGAATGGGAGGCGGCGGGGGCGTTTCGGGAACCGCGGGGGTCACTGCCTCGGGAGCGACCGGTACCTCGGCTGGTTCGGTGGTCTCGACCGGGATCTCTTCAGGTGCAGGCTCAACGGCCACCTCGGGTTCGCCCTCCACTGGGGTCACTTCGGAGACCGCCTGTTCATCGACCACTGGCTCCACAGCCCCGGACTCCACCGGGATCTCTTCCTCACCTTCGGGAGCCACAGTCTCAGGGGCTTCCGGCACCTCGGGCTCTTCCTCGGCGGGAGCGTCTGCGGGTGTCTCGGGAACCTCATCCTCAGGAGCCTCTACGGCCGCTTCCTCCGGGGCTTCCTCGGGTGCCTCATCGGCTGGTGCTTCCTCGGTCTCGGGAGCTTCCTCTTCGGGTTTGGCCTCCGCCTCCTCATCGCCCTCCACATCGAAACCGAAATCATCATCTTCGTCGAACGCAACGTCCCACTCGTCGGTCTCCTCTGCTATGGGGGCCATGGGTTCAGGTACCACAAGGGGCTGAACCGGCTGAACTGGTTGCAATGGAGCGGCGGCCACTGGGCCTTCGATGACCTCGATGGAGGACATGCGGCTCACCTCCTCCTCGAAGCTCTGTTCGACCCCGGCACCGGCCGGTCCCTGGGTCCATACCGAGCAGACCGAGGCCACATCGTTATTGATGCGGTAGCACATCTGGCAGATCTTGTTCTCCTGCTTCCAGGCGCATGGCTTGTTCGGCATCTGGGTCAGGAATTCACGGTAAGTGAGCGTACCCTGAGGGGAAGAGGATGGCTGCATCGAAAACACCCACACATCGACTGGCATAGTTCAGTGATGGCAAACCGGCCTAGCGGCCCAAGACTATTTTAAGATTTATCAAATTTGCATCACATGTAACGACAGGTCTGCCTTCGGGGACCCCCTTTGGGATTGACCAGGTTTATTTACGCCCCCAGGCCTTGGAGGTCCGTGAACAAGACCCCCTCCCATTCCGCCTCTGCCTCTGCCACCGCCTCTGCCCCTGCTTCTTCGCCTTCCACGGGCCAAGTTGCCACCAAGGCCCCCTCCGAGTCTCACGTTGGACCCGAGCCCATGGCCGTTCAGGAAATGGAACTGGAACTGACCGAGATGTTCAGCTCCCTGCAGGGAGAGGGCCTGTTGATGGGTCTGCCCACGATATTCGTCAGACTGTCCGGTTGTGACCTGCGCTGTTCCTGGTGTGATACCAAGTACGCCCACGAGAGGGGGACCTCACTGCCCATCCAACGGGTCCTGGACCTGATCGAGCTGGGGGCACGGAACGAGGAACAGTGGCATAAGGACACCGAGGCCCTGGCCAAGCCGACAACGGGCCCCACAGACACCACCTCCCCTCCCCGCATCAACCTGGTCTGCCTTACCGGCGGTGAGCCATTGCTCCAGCGGGAGCCCCTTCTGGCCCTGGCCGATGAACTGATCGGGCGCGGCTTCCACGTTTCGGTGGAGACCGGTGGTAGTCAGGACATCGCTCCCCTCATCCAGCGTCAGGGCCTGCTGGTCTCAATGGACCTGAAATGCCCGGGTTCGGGCATGGAGGACCGGAACCACTGGGAGAATCTGGAGCTGTTGCGCCCGGCCGACCAGCTCAAGATGGTCATCACCGATGAGAAGGACCTCTGGTGGGTGGCCGCCAAGCTGATGATGCACCAGCCGACCTCCCAACTCATCTTCACCCCGGTGGGCGGCGCCCGGCTGAAATGGCTGGCCGAGCTGATGCTGGAGCCCCAGTTCAGAAGATTGCTCCCGCCTCAACTGGCCGGGCGGGTGCGGCTCCTGCCCCAGTTGCACAAGCTCATCTGGGGCGAACGTCAGGGTGTCTGAACGGGCCTGTTCAACCCCAATGTCAGGACCTTAGTCCCACGGTTTCAGGATGACCTTCAACGAATCCCCAGCCTCGGCCACCAGTCGAAAGCCCTCCTGGGCCTGAGCCAGGGGCAGCCGGTGGGTGATGAGCCGGTCCACCTCCACCCGACCCGAGCGGATGAGCTCGATGGCGGCGCGATGGTCATCGGGTGACCCGGCATAGGAGGTGGTGAGGGTGACATCGCGACCCCACAGGACCTGGTTGAGCTCGATGGGGACCTTCACCCCCGGGTCGGTGGGGGCGAAGAAGAGGAATGACCCGCCGGGCTCGATGCAAGCAAGGGACGATTCCAGCGCCGGTTGGGCCCCGGTGCAGAGGATGACCCTGTCGGCCAGACGTCCCTCGTTGACCTCCTTGACCCAATCGCTCAGGGAGACGGCAACCTCCCCCGCCTGATGGGAGGCCTCGGCCCCCAGGTCCCGGGCCGCTTCCAGGCGGTAGCCGTTGATGTCGCAGGCCAGCACCCGTTGGGCTCCCAGGGCCCTGGCCACTCCCACATGGAGCAGGCCCGCCAGGCCACAGCCCACGACCAGCACGGTGTCGCCCTCACCCACCATCGCCCGTTCCTGTCCCCGGATGACGCAGGCCAGGGGCTCGACGAAGGTCGCCTGGTCGTCGGTGACGGAATCGGGCAGGGGATAGACCCCCAAGCGGGTGTTTATCCGGCGCAGGCGCAGGTACTGAGTGAAGCCACCGGGATCGAAGGTGGTGGTGTGCAGGGTGTGGCAGTTGGTGTGATGGCCCCGCTGGCAGTGACGGCACTCCATGCAGGGAACGTGATGGGAGGCCGAGATGCGCTGGCCCACCTCGAACCCCTCGACCCCGGCTCCGATGGCGGCGATCTCACCGCCGATCTCATGGCCCAGGACCAGGGGGGCTTTGGCCGCCCGGTACCACTCCATGGTGTCGGAGCCGCAGATGCCACTGGCGGTGACCTTGACCAGTAGCTCTCCGGGACCTATCTCGGGCACCGGCAGCTCCACCAACCGCACGTCATCGTTGCGGTGATACATGGCCGCCTGCATGGTCTGGGGCGGGTCGCTCATTCACAATTCACCTGGTTCATTCTTTTTAGCTTCATCGTCGGGGTGTCGGATGGAGGGGGCGTCACTGCTTGGCGCTGTCATCGGCCGCCACGCCACTGCCCTGCCCGCCGGTCGTGCCCTCGCCGATCTCGGCCTTGAGCTGTTGGAAGAGGCCGTAGGCCTCGTCGGGCTCGGTCTCCTTGTGGACCACCGAACGCACAGCCTGGATCATGGCCACCGGGCACTCCGACTGGAAGATGTTGCGGCCCATGTCCACGCCCTTGGCTCCGTCCTTGATGGCATTGAAGGCCATCTGCAGGGCATCACGCTCGGGCTGTTTCTTGCCTCCGGCTATGACCACGGGCACTGGGCAGGCCTCGGTGAGCTTCTCGAAGTCCTCGCAGTAGTAGGTCTTGACGAAGCGGGCTCCCAGCTCGGCGGCCATGCGGCTGGCCAGGCTGAGGTATCGCAGGTTGCGGACCATGTCCTTGCCCACGGCGGTGACCGCCAGGGAGGGTATGCCGTAGCTCTCGGCCATGTTGATCATGTGGGAGAACTCGATTAGGGTCTGATGCTCGTTGGGCGAGCCCACGTAGATTGAGTAGGCCACCCCCGAGACATTGAGCCGCACCGCCTCCTCCAGGGAAACGGCCAGCTTCTCGTCGGAGAGGTCCTCATTGAGCACGCTGTTGCCCGAGCTGACCCGCAGTACGATGGGGATGTCGGTGCCGGGGTCGATGTCATAGCGCAGGGCGCCCCGGGTGAGCATGAGGGTGTCGGCGTAGGGCAGCAGGGGTTTGACGGTCTCCCCCAGTTGCTCCAGCCCCGAGGTGGGGCCCAGGAAATAGCCGTGGTCAACGGCCAGCATGACGGTCCGGCCCGAGCCGGGCTTGATGATTCGAGATAAGCGGTTTTGCATTCCCCAGTCCATGGTATGGCCTCCTGATGGGATGTGGAGAGATGGCAGGGCCCGGCTTTATTAAAGGGTGAGGCCGAGGCGAGGCAGGGGCAATCTCTCAGGCACAAACTCGAACCATCGGTTTCCAGCTCGCCAAGAATGAATGGGCAAGTGAACTTCGATCCTCCTGGCGCTGACCATCTCTCGGGACCCCCCGAGTCGATAATTTGGCTGTGGGACACAGAGGGCCCTGGGTGTGATTTGCAACTTCAATATAACCGTTACGATACCGTTTTGTTTATATCATCACCGTCGCTAAAACTGGCTGTTGAGCCTTCGACCGAGGGCCTCGATGTGGGCCGGTGACGTGCCGCAACAGCCGCCGATGAGCCTCAACCTGGGATCGAGAGCACTTATCCAATCTTGCGCCAGCCTGGCATAGGCGGCGGGGCTCACATCATCGGTACTGGTCCAGCCGGAGATGGCGTCGGTGTGGCCGATGTTGGCGTAGGCCGCCAGGGGCATCGAGGCCGGCGTGGCCCCTGCCAGCTCGGTGAGGGGACCGATGATGGTGGTCGAAGGGGTGCAGTTGATACCCATGAAGCCGGGCTCCAGTGGAAGGAGGGCCTTGGCCGCCTGGGCCACCGCCTCACCGGAGAAGAGACGGCCATCGGACCGGCAGGTGAAACTGACCCCGAAGGGCAGACCCGTGGCCCTTGCCGCTCTGGCGGCCGCCTGGGCCTCCCGGATGGTGTTGTGGGTCTCCACCAATATCAGGTCCACACCGGCCTGCGCCAGGTATCGGGCCATCAACTGATGCTCCCTCTCGCACTCTTCGGGAGGGGGCACCAGCTGGGGTGAGTAGCAGTCCTCAAGGGGCGCCAGGGAGCCGGCCACCAGGGGCGGTCCAGAGCCAGGTCCCCTCGTCCCGTCCGGGTCTTCCATCACTCCCTCGATGGCCTTTCGAGCCAGTTCCACCGCCAGGAGTGTCAGCTCCTCCGCCCGGTCACCCAGTCCCCCGGCTGTCAGCGAACGCTCATGGGTCCGAAAGGTGTTTGCCGTGAGGATCTGCGCCCCGGTGGCCAGGTAGTCGGCGTGGACCTGTCGCAACACATCGGGAGCCTCCAGCAGGGCCGCGGCGCTCCACAGCGGCAGGTCGGTGGCCACCCCGCGCCGGTTCAGCTCGGTCCCGGTGGCCCCATCCATCAGGAGGGGCGATCCGTCAGTCAACCGCTCCACCGGTCCGGTCATCCTCACCCCCAGCGCCCGGGGTGTGAAAAACAGAAGGGTCAAATGGGGGTGTTTTCGTCTATGGTCGCCCAAAGACTTTAAGTAGTGCCCGCCATCGGCGGGGCACTACAGACCCGTTCTCATCAATGAGAGTTGGGTTAGGTGATAAATTGCCCAATGGACTCTATGCAGCCAACAAGCTTCGCAAGGACCGCCAACGATTTCGCTGGTCGGACCGCTATTACAAGAAGCACACCCTGCGTCTCAAGGAGAAGACCGACCCTCTGGAGGGCGCTCCCCAGGCCCGAGGCATCGTCCTGGAGAAGGTGGGTATCGAGGCCAAACAGCCCAACTCCGCCATCCGCAAGTGTGTCAAGGTCCAGCTGATCAAGAACGGCCGTCTGGTGACCGCCTTTGCCCCTGGCAACCACGCCATCACCTTCATCGACGAGCACGACGAGGTGCTGATCGAGGGTATCGGCGGCCGCATGGGCCGATCATACGGTGACCTGGGCGGTGTCCGTTATCGTGTCGTCAAGGTCAACAACGTCAGTCTCTCGGAAATGGTCCGGGGACGCAAGGAGAAGCCTGTACGTTAGGCGGTGCGGATATGGCCAAGGACGAAACCGAGACCAAGACCGACGCCCCTGCGGAGGATGTCGAAGCTGACAAGCCCGTCGAAAAGGTCGCTCCCGAGCCGGCCAAGACCAAGGAGACCGAGAAGGCCGAGGCCAAGGCGGCTCCCGAACCCGAGGCCAAGCCCGAACCGGAACCCGAGCCTGAGCCCGAGCCCGAGGTGGAAGCCAAGGAAGAGGCGGAACCCGAGCCTGAGGCCAAGGCTGAGCCCGAAACCCCTGCCCCCGAGGTGGTCGAGGAGCCAGTGGACGAGACCAAGGAGCCTGAGGAACCGGAGCCGGAACCGGAAGAGCCCGAGGAGCCTGAGATCCAGTTGCCCAAGCAGTTGCTCTTCGGTCGCTGGGACCTCTCCGATGTCGTTGTATCCGATCCTGGCCTGGCCCGCTACATCAACCTGCACTCTTTCAGATTGCCCCACACAGGAGCCCGCCACGCCAACCGTCCCTTTGCCAAGGCCAAGGTCACAGTGGTGGAGCGTCTCATCAACGACATGATGCGCACCGAGACCTACACC
>CAYLMJ010000030.1:0-1330 GCA_964384995.1 uncultured archaeon
ACATCTTATAAACCGATGTCCATTACTCAATATCGAATTCCCTTAGGTTCGATATCGACCCGATACATTCCAGTATTGAATTCTTTATTGGACCTTTGGATTAATTTTCTTTAGGGTCGGCCAGTCTGCCAAATGGCAGTACTGGCACTCCCCTTTCTTCATGCTCTGTTCTTGGCCGTTTCACTAGTGTACCATATAGTCATGACTGTAATACTGTACTACCAGTCTGATTCTATAAGGGTCTATTTTGAAATAATAATCCTATCACAAGGTCAAGGAATGGGGTTCCTGAACCGACTGATGGGAGGATATCAGACCGTTATCTCGCCCTCGTAGCCGCACTCCTCGCACTCGATGTGCTGGGCCATGCCGGTCTTGGGTATCTTCATGTGATGCCCACAGCTGTAGCATTCGATGGTGACCGTCGGCCCTTCCACCGGTTTGGGCGGAGGTGGTGGCGGAGGGGGAGGTGGCCGCTGGGCTGGAGGCGGGGCTTTGGCCGGCCGGGCCCTGGGCTTCGGTCTGGGTTTCGGTTTGGCCTTTGGTTTTGGTTTTGGTTTGGGAGGCGCTTTGCGAGCCTTGGGCTTGGGAGGCTTGGCGGCCTTGGGTTTCGGTGCCTTGGGTGCCTTGGCCGGTTTGGGGGGGGCCTTCCGACGGGCTGACCGCTTGGGCTTCTTCTCGACCTTGGGTTCAGGAGGGGGAGGTGGTGGAGGGGGGATATCTTCCTCCGTCTCGATGGTGAACTGCGGTACCTCTTCAGGCTCGGGGGCATCTGGCGCCGCTGGTGGCTCGTCCATCTCCGGTTCGGTGGCGATGGTGAACTGGGGAACCTCTTCAGGTTCAGGTTTTGGTTCCTCCTTGGGCTTGGGAACGGGTGGCGGTGGTACCTCTTCGGCCTCCGCCTCTGGTTCCGGCTCAGTGGCGATGGTGAACTTGGGAACCTCTTCAGGCTCGGGTGTTGGTTCCTCCTTGGGCCTGGGAACGGGTGGCGGTGGTACCTCTTCGGCCTCCGCCTCGGCTTCAGGTTCCGTCGCGATGGTAAACTTGGGAACCTGGTCGGGCTCGGACGGTTCGGGTGCCTCCTCCGGTTCTGGTTCGGGTTCTGGTTCCGGTTCCGGCTCCGATGGTGCCTCGACGGGCTCGGGCTGTGGCTCCGGTTCCTCCTTGGCGGGTTCGGGCGGAACTTCTGGTTCATCGGGCTCAGGCTCGGGTTCAGGTTCGGGCGGAGGAGGAGGGGGAGGCGGGGGAGATGGTTCAGCATGTGGATCGGCGAAGGTGTAGAGGTGCTAGTTGTCGCCGGCGTCTCCATCGAACTTGACGTTGGGCTTCC
>CAYLMJ010000030.1:1340-25968 GCA_964384995.1 uncultured archaeon
GCCCCCCTGGGGGGGGGGGGGGGCAATTGGTGGTCCCGGGGCCCCCGCCGGGGGTCCGGGGGGGGGGGGGGGTGCGGGGGGGGGGGGGGGCGGTGGTGCGGCTGGAGGCTCATCGGCGGGCTTTTCGTCCCTGGCCGAGGGCCTGCGGAATTCCATGTGGTCGTCGGGTATCGTTTCCTCTTCGGTCGCCGGCTTCGGTATGGGTGGTTGGGGTGGTTCGGGAGCAGGTTCGGCCTCAGGCTCGTCCGGTTCCGGTTCGGCGGGTTCGGGCGGTGGAGGTGGCGGAGGCGGGGGTGAGGGTTCATCCAGGGGTTCGGCGAAGGTGGAGATGAGCTCCTTTTCCCCGTCCTCTCCATCGAACTTCACCTTGAGCTTCCAGAGACCCTCCTTGGGTTCCCGGTCGAGGATGGTGCCAGGGCCGAACATCTTGTGGGAGATGCGGGAACCGACGGTGAAGAGGCTCTCGTCGAGGCCTGCCTCCTCGGATGGTGGAACTTCCGGCTCATCCGGTTCAGGTTCAGGTTCGGAGGGTTCGATCTCCGGTTCGCTCTTGAGTGCCGGGGTCGGTGGGAGCTCAGGCTCGTCTGCCTCATCGGTGGGCTCCTCTGTCGGCTCTTCGGTTGGGGGAGGCGGCGGAGGCGGCGGAGGTGGAGCGTGTGACCTGGGGACCGGTGGAGGGCCCTGGATGGTGAAGGTGGGTACCTCCTCATCGGATGTGGGCTCATCATCATCGTCTTCTATGATCTCTTCCAGCTCTTCCTCCTCTTCCTCCTCTTCGATCTCCTCAAGCTCCTCCAATTCTTCCAGTTCTTCCTCGTCTTCCTCCTCAGGCTTCTCAGGAGCAGGCGGAGTTGCTTCCTTCTCGGGCTCCACCTCGGGTTTCTCTGCTGGCTCTTCTTCCGCGATGGTGAATTGAGGGGGCGCTTCCTCCTCGAGTTCGATCTTTTGCTCCTTGGCGGCCTCCTCTTCGGGTTCCTCGGATGGTTCATCGACGGCGACGGTGAATTGAGGGACAGCTCCGCTCTCGGGCTCGGCTGGCTCCTCAGCACCGGCCTCCTCCAGGTCGGCGGTCACCTCGCTATCGGCCGGCTCGACCTCCGGCTCTTCCCCCACCACCGAGAAGACCTCCTCGCTATCTGCCACCACGACCAGCTCGCCCTCGTCCTCGGCCTCCTCATCTTCGCCATCGATGAGCAGTTTAACATGGGACGAGCGCAGCTCCACCGGTTCCTCCTTCTCATCCAGGTCCACGGTCAGCCGCCACAGGTTCCTGTAGGGTGTTATCCGGGTTATGGTCCCCTCGCCCAGGACCGCGTGCCTTACTCTCTGGCCGATCTCAAAGGGGTTCGTCTTCGCCTCCTCGGGCTCATCGGCCACGACCTTCAGCACCTCTTCAATGGGTTCTTCCTCGGATGGGGTTTTCGGGGGAGGAGGGACGGATGAGGTCTCCTCGGGAGCTGAAGGGGTGGGAGTGTCTGAGCCGTCTGCCTCAGTCTCGGACAATGGATGCCCCCGTGATGGTGTGAACCGGCAGTTCGTGAGAATGCATCTGGCGCTCCCTTGGACCGGCCATTGGTCCAAATCTAATAAAAGTTGGGGAGGCTGGCCTGCCCTGGTAGAAACCGGTGCGTACTGCCCGTGGGCAGAGGAAGGGGACGATGATGAGCCGCCAAACGGTCGGATAGGGTGTTCAGACGCCGAGGGGCCCGACCTCGTACCAGTCGCCGGTGGTGTTGAGGTGGTCCAGCTCCTCGCTGAGCAGCAGGTAGTGGGTCTGCTCCTGCTCGATTATCAGGTCCATTATCTGCTTGACCTCGTCGTCCGGGGACTCATTCCTCATCTTGGTGTAGAACCTGATGGCGTTCTGCTCGCTGTCCATGGCGATGTTCAGGGCCTCGATCTCGTCAGCGTCGGGGTCGGCTCCCGGCACCGCCTTCAGGTCCTTGGGAAAGACCGGGAGGTCCTTGTACTTGTGACCCCGCTGGGCCACCTTCTCGAACTCCGACTTGCCCAGCCGGTCCTGGAACATCTTCTTGAAGGTGGCCAGGTGGACCTGCTCGTCGCCGGCGATGCCCCTGAAGACCTGGGCACCCATCATGCTCTTGGACTGGGCGGCGCACTTGGTGTAGAAGGCATAGCCCTCCTCTTCCATCTGAATGGCCGTGGTGATGGCCTCCTTGATACTGTCGATGTCGCTCATGGGGGTTCCTCCGCCTTGAGATGTGCTCGACCGGAGATGGGTAGGGGCCATTAGTCTTTGCCTGTCCACCCTGCTGTTGCAGTGAACCCGTACCTGTGCTGAACGAACCCCACCTGGCAAGATCCATCGAGGCCTTTGGCCGCCTTCAGCCAGCTGCTGCCTCGATTCCCTCAATGGCCGTTTTGGCTCGCAGGTAGGCCCAGGTGGCTCCCGTCACCTCCACCCGGTGAAAACCGCCCAAAGCCACCTCTGCGTCCACCACCACCGGCCGGTAGCTGTCGTCCCGGCAGAGGGTGCTCCCCGGCTTGGGCCGCTCGGTGGCCAGGACCGTGACCCGACGGCCGACCTGGCGCTGGAAGCTGGCCCGGGTCGTTCTCTGCTTCAGCAGGGTCAGCTCGCCCGAGCGCTCCTTGGCCACTGGATATGGCACCTGGTCGTCCATCCCGGCCGCCCGGGTGTGGGGCCTGGGCGAGAAGCGGGTGATGTTGACCACCTCGGGTGCCAGCCGTTCCAGCAGTTCCATGGTGGCCCGATGATCGTCATCGCTCTCGCCCGGGAAGCCGCAGATGACATCGGTGGACAGCATCAGTTCGGGGTAGCGGGAGCGGAAGGTCTCCACCACCCGCCAGAAGTCCTCCAGGCTGTGATCGCGGCCCATGGCCTCCAGGACCGGCTGGGAGCCGCTCTGGATGGGCAGATGGAGGAACCGGTAGGTCCGGCGGTCGCTCCAGGCCTCAGCCAGCTCCCTCGACCGGTGGGCGGCGATGGCCGGATTGAGCATCCCAACCCTGAGCCTGAACTCGCCTTCCAGGATGGCCAGGGCGGCCAGGAGCTCCTCCAGGCTGGAGCCCATGTCGGCACCGTAGGCGGCGTTGTCCTGGCTGGTCAGGTAGAGCTCCCGACTGCCGGAGTCCAGGGCCGCCCGCGCCCTTGCCACGATCTGCTCGATGGACCGGGACCTCACCCGACCCCGGGCCCGCAGGGTGGCGCAGTAGGTGCAATGGCCCAGACAGCCGATGGCCACCGGGAGGATGGCCGTGACCGGCGAGGCCTCCTCCTTGCCGGACGGCCCCGGTGATGGGAGTTCGGCCTCAGGTCGGCCGATGAGGACCTCCAGGCCCTCCAGGTCGCCGGGAGCCAGCAGGGGGACCTCGGGAAAGCGGGCCCTCATCCGGGTCCGGTCGGCGGTGGCCATGCAACCGGCGATGACGACCCCCTGTCCCCCCTCCAGCAGGCTGGCGATGCGGTGCTCCATCCGGTCGGCGGTGGCCTGGATGACGGTGCAGGTGCCGATGACCACCGTGTCGGCCTCCTCGGGCCGCTCCGTCACCGTGTGGCCCAGCTCGCGAGCCTGGTGGGCCAGCTCCAGGGTCTCGCCCTGGTTGGCGGTGCATCCGTAGCCTTCGAAATGGAGGGACACGGTTGTGTAATCTCATTCCCATAAAATAGATGCGAGGTCTGCTTTGGATCAAGTTCCTCAGGATGACTCAGGGCCGGACCCAGCCCACTTCCAGCAGTCTGACGCCTCCTTCTCCGGGGTCGAGTTCTTCGCCTCTCAGGGCCGCCTCGGCCGCCGCCTCGGTGACCCTGGCCAGCCAGAGCTTCTTGCGCACACCATGGGTCAGACGGACCATGCGGGCCAGTTCGGGCCAGCTGCTCTCGTGACCGGCCGGGAAGGCCTGCACCAACCAGGGCGCGTGTCCCTGGCCCATGGGCTTGTCATAGACCCGGAAGTGGGTGCCGAACTTGAACCCCGTCTTGGGCAGGTAGCGATTGGCCCGCAGGAGCCGGTAGACCGCCAGGCGCAGGGGCAGGTCGGGTTGCCGCTTCAGTATCTGCCAGGCCAGGGCCGGGGCCTCCATTTCGCCCTGTTCGGTTCCGATCTGCACATGCCCCTCCTGGGCCAGGTAGAGGCCTTCCAGCAGCGATAGCTTGTACCGCTTGCCGATCTCCCTGCCGTAGCCCCCTGGTTCAAGGGCCTCCTTGGCCTCCTCCTCCTCAACGGACAGCAGTTCGTCCTGGAGCAGGGCCCGGATGGGCTGGGAACCGTTGGATGAATGCGATGAGGTGGCTGAAGTGGTCGGAGTGGCAGACGCGGCCGGTTCGTGCTCGACCTGACCCTCGCCTAACTGGGGGATCGAGAGCTCGAAATGGGTCAGTCCCCCCTCCTCGTCCACGACCCCGGCCATTGCCGATATCCCTCGCCCAAGGGCCTCCTCGGCCTGGTCCAGGGCCCGGTCCAGCTGGAAGGCCTCCCGCTCCTCCACTGGATGGAGATGATGGCGGGGAGCGCTGTTGGGACCGGTGTCCCGGGACCAGACCCTCAGGTATGACCCGTCGGTGCCGACCTCCGGCTTGGCCACAAGGCCTCGCTCCCGCAGGTCGCTGTACGCCGCAAGGTCCGAGCTTGTCACCGGGGTCCTTTGCCCCCTCAGTTCGACCCGTCCCGCCTCCTCCAGGTAGAGCGCCTCAAGGGGATGGAGCCTTAGGCCCCCACCTGACAGCGGCTGGCCGAAGCGGCCCCGGTTGAACAGCCGGTGGCCCTCCTTGGCATCGGCTATCTCCACCCAGGACCCAGACCCCGGATCCTTCCGGTCTTCCGAGGGTTCTCCCGGTCGCCATACCCCTTTGACCGGAGCCATGGCTAGCCCCCTTTGGCCGCCTGTTCGCCGGTCCCGTCAGGTCGCCCCTCATTGGCGGAGGAGGGGGGAGCCAGGCCCTGGATGGGCACCACCGCCCCGACCTCGGCCAGACGCTGAGCGTTGAAGACCGGGAGTGAGAGCACATCCTGGGCCTTGAGGGTGTAGACCTGGGCGTCGATGCCGGTGAAGGGCGGCTGGTCCTCCACCACCCTGACCATCTGGGTGGCCGTGTCGTCCACAGGCTCCATCGGGGCCTGAGGGGAGTCATCCGGGTCGGTCTCCTGGGTCGTTCCCATCAGGGGTGGTACCTCGTCGGCCGGGGCCTCGGACCCCGTGTCATCTGGTGCTGGTCCTGAGGCCGCGGCGGCGGGGATCGCGGGGGCGGGTTCGGCGGGCTCGGTGGGCTCCACATCTGAAGTGGAAAGGGGCGGGTCAATGGGTTCGACCGGTGGTTCCGGCTCCAAGGAGGGAGATGGTCCATCAACTTCCGTGATGGGGGTGTCGGCCGTTGGGGGCATCTCGGTCGATGTCACCTCCGGGGTCATCCCCGGGGTGGTGGCGGGTGGTTCCGGTCCGGTGAAGACCTGCTGGCGGTAGTTGCCCAGGACCCGCTTCAGGTCCTCGAAGAGGGGTTGTTCCCGTTTCTCCATGTGGGTCAGGTCGGGCCTCAATCCAGAGACCGCCTCGTGGGCCGCCAGCAGCAGCTTGCGCTCGCGATTCACCGTTATCTCCCGCAGGAGGCCTTCCAATCGTTTCAGGTCCTCGTGAAGGTCGATGTACCGGGAGGAATCGCTGGGTCCGCACTCTCGCAGGGCTTGCTGGAGCTGGGTGCGCAGGGCACTGGATTGTTGCCAGAAGGAGGGGGGCAGGCGGCCCAGACCGCCACCTCTCTTTTCCAGCCGCTCCTGCCGCTTGATATCACGCAGCGAAAGCCCCTCGTCGGCCATGGGCCACCACTTGCCTGCCACTATATAGATGCTTGCGAATGGGTTTTTGCAGGTGTATAAAAACCTCCATGTCGGCTGGCCGGCTGGCAACATCGGGTATCGTCGGGGCTCTGCACAAACCTTATCTGGGTAGCCAGCCATTGGATTGCGATGAAGAACTGCCCCGTTTGCTCCACTCCCGCCCAGGAGGGGGAGCGCTTTTGCGGGGTTTGTGGGACCCTTTTCGAGACCCATGACTCCGGGCCCATACGTACCGAACCAACGGACCCTGGCCCCAAGCTACCCTCCCAGTCCGGCGCCTCCAAGGAGGGAGGGAGGGAGGACCAGGAGGCCGAGCTTCCGCTGAGGGGTGGGCCCAGAGCCCTCTTTCCCCGCCGGCAGAGGTTCTTCACCATCCTCCAGCCGGCCCTCCTCTTCCTGCTGTCGGTCATTCTCCTGGGACTCCTGCTCTACAACGCCATCGATGAGGTCCGCACCGAGTCTAAACCCATCTGGGAGAACAGGACCATCGACGAGTTCGACCGGGAGAACATGACCAACAAGCAGACCACCTTCAACATGAACCAGACGGCGATCTTCGTCCTGGTCCTGGTCCTGGTGATGATCGTCCTGGTGGTCCAACTTCGCACATCACCCTACAAATCGATACTGTCGCCCTGCCTGGGAGCCCTGGTGCTCCTGCTGATGCTGATGGCTGGGGCCTACTGGCAGGACCCTCCCGAGGGTCACGACGAGAAGGCCGAGATCTACTTGGACCATTACGCCACCACCATCGCCTTCGCCCTGACCCTGCTGGCCTCCCTCATCGCCTACATCGTCTTCCTCTACTCGGTCACCGACAAGAAGACCAAGCCCGGCTCCATGGGCTCCATGGCCCTCTTCCTGACGGCCGGCATCACCCTCATCTCCACCCTGTTCCACAACTACTACATCGGCCCCTGGCACTCGGAACTTCAGATAGTTCCCATCAACCTGGAGCCCGTGGACGTGGCCATCGTCCTGCTGGCCAACCTCATCCTCCTCATGGGGGTGGGCCACTACCTCCTGCGGGTGGTGGGCATCACCGACATGGAGGAGGTCCGTTACTTCTCGTTCATCGTCGCCGGTCTGGGGGTCCAGTACCTGGCCCTGGTGTTGAACTTCGCTCGCAACCAGGCCGACCTGCGCTTCGAGCTGGCCGATCTGGTGGCCACCTTCCTGGGAGCCACCCTCATCGTCATCGGCATGTCCTTCTTCTATCTCAAGCGGAGGGAGTTGCGCTCCTTTGAGGCCTCGGGCTACTTTGGCATCTTCGTGACCGGGGTCTTCGCCCTCATCCTCTTCTTCGTCATCCCCGTCATCCTGTCGGGCAGCGACCTGACCCTGGACGACCGGTCCCAGTGGCCGGTGCTCTTCATGTCCCTGGTCGTGGCCCTCATCGGACTCTACCTCCTGCTCCAGTACGCCCGCCGGGAGCTGGGTCAGCGATTGGACGAGCTGAAGCCAAAACCCGACGCCGCCGCCGAGGGACCCGTACAGCCCCCAGAGGAACCGGAGGATGATTCAAAGATGTCCCTGGATGATGCTTTCGACACCATCCTCTCCGAGTTCCCCGAAAGCACCATCGATGTCAAGCCCAACGCCGAGGAGGATGCCTCGGGCACCGGCATGGACTGGGAGGGCGTCAAGGACTTCATGGACGGTCAGGACCAGGAGGGCATGCCGACCGTGGGCGACCTCGAGGCCGCCGGTGAGCTCCGCGACCCTGTGCCTCTGGAATACAAGGTCTCGTTCAAGGAGATAACCGAGGCCTTCTCCACCTCCAGGGACACCATCAACCAGATCGTCACCCACCTGAAATCGGGCAAGAACGTGATGCTCTACGGCGAGCCGGGCACCGGCAAGACCAAGCTTTCGACGCTCATCCTCAACCAGGTCTGCGGCAACACCACCAACGCCAAGGGCCAGGACGTGCCCAACTTCACCATCGTCACCGCCAACGCCGAATGGTCCAACTTCGAGGTCATCGGCGGCATCGCTCCCGACGACAAGGGGGGCTACTACTTCAAGGACGGCTACGTGGCCGAGGCCGCCAAACGCTGTGAGAGGTCCATCCAGGAGAGGAGTTACCCCCATTACCTGGTCATCGACGAGTTCAACCGGGCCAACATCGACGAGGCCTTCGGCAAGCTCTTCACCGTCTTCGAGTACCGGGACAAGCAACCCCTGCTCACCGGCAAGGAGAACCGGGGCAAGCCCTTCATGATGCCCCCCGAGTTCCGCATCATCGGCACCATGAACACCAAGGACAAGAACACCCTCTTCAACGTGGGCCATGCCCTGATGCGCCGCTTCTCGTTCGTCGAGATACCCCTGCCCGACAAGGAGGAGGAACACCAGCGGATGCCCGAGTTCGTGTGGGACCACATGGAGAAGCTGGGAGGCATCCCCGGCCAGCCGCCGGCCGACGACACCACCGACTGGTTCGCCCAGGAGAAGTTCGATTTCTACGACGACGACGGGGCGATCTTCGAGGCCTACGTCAAGCTCATGGGCTTCATGGAGGAGGAGGAAGAGCCGGGTCGGGACGAGGAGGTCCCCCGGGGCGTGCGCACCTATCGCAAGATCGGACCCGCCGCCCTCATCGACTCCATGGTCACCCTGGTCAACGCCAGGGGTCAGTACGACCTGGAGAAGGCCCTGGAGGATGTCATCCACGCCAACGTGATGCCCTCCATGGAGGGGATGGAGAAGCAGGAACTGCGCTGCATCCGCCTCAAGGCCCTGGAGACCCTGGGACCCAACTCCTCGGTCACCCAGACCCTGGAACGCATGATCGAATCCCCCTCCCTGTCCATGTTCGGCTGAGGCGATACCATCGCCACCCCCCTGGCAACCCTGGAACTGCTGCGGGATGGACGACCGGCCACCAAGGTCACCGAGGGCCAGCCGGTCTCGGTGATGATCAACGGCTTCAAGCGCATCGAGGAGGGCGAGCTCTGGCTGGGCGAGCTGAAGCTGCGCCAGGTGCCCACGGTGCCCCCCAACACCTCCATCGCCGTTGAGCTGGCCTTCCCCGACTACATCGGCGATAATTCCCTCCTGCTCAAGGACCGTTTCGGCCGCACCATCTCCAACGCCCTGGAGGTCTTCGTCCAGCCGGCCCTGATGGATTACGAGCAGTTCGAGAGACTGCGGGACGAGCATGTCCCCGGCCTCATCCAGTCGGCGGGAGCCGAGGACACCGCGGCCCAGACCTACCCCGGGGCCACACCGGCCATCGAGGAGGAGACCATCAACTTCAACATAGCCCAGCTGCTGGAATTCTCCAAGGCACTGCTGGGTGTCACCCGCAAGGTCCTGGACCTGCTCTCCTACCGCATCGAGACCGAGCGCAAGCATCTCAAGGGCCATCTGCGAGGCTCCATCCGCTGGGCCAAGACCGCCGTCGCCCGGTCCCAGAAAGGAGTCGATTACGCCACGGTCCACATCTCCGACATCCGCAAGCGCAAGTGGAACACCCCCACCAACCTCCTGCTGGTGCGCTTCCACATGGAGGTCTTCATGGAGGCCATCTTCTTTCGCGACGAGATCGACCGGCGGGAGCGGGAGAAGAAGGCTTGGGCCACCATCTACAACACCCCCTACGAGGGCCTCGACCCCCAGATGAAGGAGCGCATGGACACCCTGGAGGCGGTGCTGAAGGTCCACAAGGAGGTGCTCACCAACCTGAAGCTCAAGCCCCTTATCCTGGAGGCCAAAGAGCTGCGCAAGGGGTCGGAGGTCTTCAGGCGCAAGGCCCCCGAGGAGGCCAGCCGGGTGAAGAACCGGTCCTACCGCGACCTCATCGATCTCTGGAACCGCTTCCTGGAGGAGTACGAGTCCTACTACGAGGACGTGGTGCAGATCCACACCCGCCGGATGCGGGACCTCTACGCCCTGTGGGTGGCCACCGAGATAGCCTCCGCCCTGAAGCTGAGGGCCTCGGCCAAATCCCTGCGCCAGTTCCACTCCCCCAGGCGTGACATCCGCCTCAACTACGACGCCCCCGGCCAGGTGCGCCAGGGCTGGTCCGACTCCATCCTGGCCATGCTCTTCGACGAGGAGGGCGAGGCTGGAGGAGGGGGCAGAGGGGGAGCGACCGGGAGTGCAGGAGGGGGCGGAGGTGGTGGAGGGGCCGTTACCGGAAGCAGTGGTGGACCCGAGCTCTTCCTCCACTACAAGGGCCTGGAGATCTACCTGGAGGCCCGCTATGACCTGCGCCAGAGGCCCCAGCCCCAGGATGTCTACAAGGTGCTGGCCTTCATGTCCAACTACAAGGCCCCCTGCGGCATCATCCTCTACCCCGGGCCCAGGCTGAAACTGACATACAGCCGCGAACAGCAGCAGGTCCTGGCCTGGATACCCTTCGGCCCCCGCTCCAACATCTTCGACATCGCCAACGATTACCTGAAGTTCGCCATGGAGAACGTGGCCGACCTCTACCGCTTCATGGAGGAGGGCAAACCGGTGGCCAAATTAGCCGAGCTCATCGAGGCCGCCGCCGCCGAGTATTACGCCACCGGAGGGGCCACGCAACTGCCCGAGACCGAGCGCTGGGAGCCGCCTCCCGAGGAGGACCTGCTCGTCGATAGCGAGGTCGAGCCCCAGGTGCCCCCCGCCAGGCCAGCCGTCGAGACGGGACAGGAAACGGAACCGGAACCGGCCGTTGAACGGGAGCCCCAGCCGCCCGACACCATATCCCCAGACATCGATGGCCCGTTCGGAGCCGATGATGAGACTGGCGCACCCCCCGAGGAGATGGAGCTTGAGCCGCCCACGCCCGAGGAGGCCCTGGAGATGGAGGCCGAGGCCCACGAGGACCATCAGGCCGAGGCCCTGGAAGAGGCCCTTGACGAGGGCTTGCCTCCCACCGCCGAGGGGGTGCCCAAGCCGCCCAGCCTGCCTGCCGAGAGAAGGCGTCTGGACTACCCAGTTCGAAAACGCAAACATGGAGATGATGAGGGCATTCAAGAAGAGGATGAGCCGACCGAGGGACCCGATGATGGCAAAGCAGCTCCAGACGGGATCGGTCAGGGACCCGAGGCCCCCTCGACCGAGAGGCGCCAGGTCACACCTCATCGCCGGCGTCGGGACCGAAAAGAGCCGGGACCGCCGATGGCACCCGGCGAGCCGGAAGCCCCCCAAGCCACTGCCACGCCAGGGCCCAAGCCAGGATCCAAGCCCGCATCCAGTCGATTGGCCTGGACCCCGTCTCAGACCTCCAAGCAGGAGTACAAGCCCATCTCCGACGAGGGCGAGTCCCTGCATCTGTCCATGGACAAACTGCGGGACCTGGTCCACAAGGTCGAGGACAAGGCCTGGACCGAATCCACTGAGTGGGAGGAGGAAGAGAAGGAACGGCGGAACGTGGAGCGGGCCGAGCGGGAGGCCGGAGAGGCTGGAGAATCTGGAGCAGCCTCCGAAGCCGAGGGCTCCGAACTGCCGCTTACCGGTCTGAAGCCCACCGATGACCTGCCGTCAGAGCACCCGTCGACCCCTTTCAAGGATCCCAAGGACCTGCCCCAACTGCCCAAGGGCTCAGACTGGGTGGGCAAGGAAGAGCGGCGCAGACTGGAAGAGGGTGGACCATTGGAGGCGGCAAAAGGGACAGACGACAGAGCCGATGAAGGGCATGACCGATGGAGGAAGCCCAAGAAAGGTTCTCGATAGCGTCCCTTCAATCTGGATAACCCTCGGCTTCCTCTCGCTCCCTCTCCTTCCGCTTCTTCCGCTCCTTCTTGCCCTCGAACAGCTTGCCACCCGTAATCTGCAGCAGGAGGCCCGCGCCCAGGAACATCAGACCCGACAGGGCCAGCATCTTGCCACCTTCCTCCAGGCCCCACCTCAGCTTCACCTCGCCGTACTCCTCGATTGGTATCTCACCCTCGCCTCCCTGGGGTGAATCGCTCACATGACCCAGCACGTCGGCGGCCTCCTCGGGCAGTTCGGCAGGCGAGTCCTCGGCCATGGAGGTGGCCTGGGAGATGATGACCAGGATCAGGACGATGGGGATGAGCAGTTTGATTCCACCCATGATGTACTTGCGCCCCAGCTTGCGGCCTTTCTGAAGCCCCACCGTGGTCAACATCAGGAAGACCAGACCTATGGACAGCAGCAGGGCGAAGGGCAGGGGGAAGCCCACCAGCTGGACCAGCCCGCCGTTGGACTCCAGCCGGTTGATGGTGATGCCCTCGCCGCCGTCGATGTCCAGCACCTGCACCTCACCGTCGGTGGTGTACTCGCCCACCTCGATGTCCACGTAGACGCCGTACCAGGGGGTGAAGAGGGAGTAGCAGGCCAGGACCAGGGCTCCCAGGGCCAGCAGGTTGGCCAGGCTGTGACCGTTGATCCCGTCGATGTAGAGCATGGACCAGATCCTTGGGCCCAGGCCCGTCTTGCGGTGTCGCCGGTAGATCCCGAACAGCTTGATGACCAAGAGGAGGGCGAAGATCGTCATCAGGTAGGTGACCAGGTTGTACAGCAGCCATTCCAGTTGCAGGAACTGGTCGTTGAGCGGAGAGAGGTCCTCGCCCCAGGCCACCGGTTCGCCCCACATGGTGCCGTTCTCGCGGAAGGCGGGACCATAGGGGCCGCGACGTCCCTGCAGTTCGTCCTCGATGTTGCCGTAGTCGCCCCAGTGGCCGGCGTAGTCCAGCCAGTCCTGGTCGGCCGCGTGGTTGCCATCGCCGGCCTCCCCCAGCATGACCAGCTCGTAGTCGGCGGGCTCAAGCACCTTGCCGTCGTTGCCCACCTCGTCGCTGGCCAGCCCCATCTTGCCCTGGTAGTGCCGGAAGTAGTTGGCATGGGAACCCTGGGCCACGTAGACCTGGATGTGGTCGCCATCACGCTCCACCTGGGACCATTCGGCCTGCTGGCCTCCGGTGTGCTGGGAGTACATGGCCTTGACCGGGGTGCTTCCGCCCTCCAGGACCACCTGGACCATCTCCCAGTCCCCCTCGTGGATGTTCATGGTCCCGCGGTTGAAAGCGTAGAAGAGCCAGTACTGCACCACGGTGTACTGTCCGCTCCCGTTGCCCCCTCCGCCACCGCCTCCCCCATCCTCAACCACCCGGGCGTAGACCGTGTAGCCAGGCTTCGCGGAGGCGTAATCCTTCTCGATGCCCTCGTCGTCCAGACCGCCCTTGCGGTTGTCCAGGTAGTACTTGCCATCCCGGTCGTTCAGGTCCCCGATCTCCGCCACCGTCGGGTCGGAGTCCATCAGGTCGTCGCCATCCCGGCTCTGGTTCAGGTTGGAGCGCTCCAGATGATGCTGGATGGCCACGGGGTAGACCGTCTCATCGGCCGTGAAGAAGAGCACGGGGGCAAAGCGCTGGGCCAGGCTCTCCTCCGTTGGGTCGCTCACTCCGTCGTTGTCTGAATCCTGGGCCGCCACGATGGGCAGGCAGAGGATCATCACGCACAGGACGGCCAGGCAGGTGACGGGCCGCGAGAGGGTCCGGTGGGCGGACATTGTGACCTTGGTGACCTTATGGGATATAAAATGTCGCCAAACCGTCGCTTGAACCTATCTTCTGGCTCCTTGATGGGTTGTAAACCCCACAACTGCTTTTCATCCCTTGGCCCTCACCCCCTGGCCATGAAACTGTGGGAGTACATCCTGCGCCGGCTCCTGCTGGTGATACCCATCCTGCTGGGCGTGACGCTCATCACCTTCACCCTGACCCAGTTCATGGGCGACCCGGCGGCGGTCTACACCCACGAGCGGATGACCCAGGAGCAGATCGACCGCGTCCGCGAGCAGTACCATCTGGACGACCCGGTCCACGAGCGGTACCTGGCCTACCTCTCGGGCATCCTCCAGGGTGACCTGGGCTACTCCCGCTCGGTCAACATGCCGGTGACCGAGGCCATCAAGACCAAGTTCTCGGCCACGATGGAGCTGGCCCTGCTGGCCCTCTTCTTCGCCATCCTCACCGCCCTGCCCCTGGGCCTGCGGGCGGCGGTGCATCAGAATCGCTGGCCCGACCATTCCATCCGCCTCTTCGCCCTGCTGGGCTCGGCCCTGCCCATCTTCTGGCTGGCCCTGGTGTTGAAGTATTTCGTGGCCTTCCAGTGGGGCTATTTTCCCCTGGGTGACCGCTACGATATCATCCTGTGGGACGTGGACAACCAGATCGAACGGCCCACCGGTTTCCTGCTCATCGACAGCCTGCTGGCCGGCTCGTGGGTCCACTTCAAGGATGCCGTAGTTCACATGATCCTGCCGGCCCTGACCCTGGCCTACGCCTCCATGGCCGCCATCATCCGGCTGTTGCGCTCGTCGATGCTGGAATCGCTGAACCAGGATTACGTGCGCACCGCCCGGGCCAAGGGCCTGGCCTCCCACCAGGTGCTCCACGACCACGCCCGGCGCAACGCCCTCATCCCCACCACCACCTACCTGGGTCTGGTGTTCGGCGGTCTGCTCTCGGGCTCGGTGCTCACCGAGACCATCTGGAACTGGCCCGGCCTGGGCAAGTGGGCCGTGGAATCCATCCGCACCCTGGACACCGCCGCCATCCTGGGTTTCACCCTGCTGACCGCGGTCATCTACACCATGGCCAACCTGCTGGTGGACATCCTCTACGCCTACCTGGACCCCCGGGTGGAACTGGGAGGTGGCGACCATTAGGCCCCATGAGGAGGGAGCCGTGGAGGGAGACCCGGGAGGCCCCGAGGAGGATATGGTGGGGCACGGTGAGCTGTGGCCCCGCATCAAGAAGGCCTGGGCCCCCCGGCTGGCCGAGTACAGGAGGCTGGCAAGGCTTCTGAGGCAGAACAAGCTGGCCCTGCTGGGCCTATTCCTGGTGCTGGGCAACATCCTGGTGGCCCTGGCCGCCCCCATCCTGGCACCTCCCGAGAACGACCGCCAGGCCGAGGACCCCTACAAGATGGAGGAGCACTTCAAGTACGGTCACGTGGGAAGCCTGAAGGAACCGGGAGAGGACGGCTACATCCTGGGAACCACCGAGAAGGGTTACGACCTGTGGTACGGGATCATCTGGGGGGCCCGCATCTCCCTGGCGGTGGCCATCGTCGTGGTGGCCTCGGCCACGCTCATCTCCAGCCTGGTGGGGGTCACGGCCGGCTACTACGGCGGCAAGGTGGACGAGGCCATCATGCGCATCACCGACGTCTTCCTGGCCATCCCGGGACTGGTCCTGGCCCTGGCCATCGTGGCGGTGGTGAACAAGCCCTCCATCATCTACATCATGCTGGCCCTGGTCTTCGTCTGGTGGCCCGGCTACACGCGGATAATACGCTCCCAGGCCCTGGTGGTGCGCCAGCAGGGCTACGTGGAGGCCGCCCGGGCGGCGGGAGCCAGCAATGGCCACATCATCCTGCGCCACATCCTGCCCAACTGCCTGAGCCCCATCCTCATCACCGCCACCATGGACTTCGGCTCGGTGGTCCTGGTCCTGGCGGCCCTGGGCTTCCTGGGCTTCGGCGGCAGTCCCGACCTGGCCGAGTGGGGCAAGCTCGTATCCTTTGGCCAGGAACACCTGACCAGCGGTGAGTGGTGGGCCTTCATCTTCCCGGGCATGGCCATCGCCATCTTCGCCCTGGGATTCTACCTTCTCGGCGACGGCCTGCGGGACATTCTGGACCCGCGTCAGAGGCGGTGAACATGGCCCAGCTCGAGGTCAATGGACTGACGACCCGCTTCACCACCTACGAGGGCAAGGTCCACGCCGTGGACGACGTGTCGTTCCAGGTGGACGAGGGGGAGTTCTTCGGCCTGGTCGGTGAGACCGGTTGCGGCAAGTCGGTCACGGCCCTCTCCCTCTTGGGACTGCTGGCTGGCAACGGCAGGGTGGAGGCCGGCAGTGTGCGCTTCGAGGGCCAGGAGCTCATCGGGCTGCCCGAGAAGGAACTGCGTCACCTGCGGGGAGACACGGTGGCCTACATCTTCCAGGAGCCCATCGCCGCCCTCAACCCCGTCCACACCATCTCCCGTCAGATAACCGAGGTCCTGCTGGCCCACCGGCTGGAGGAGCTGGTGGCGGCCTACGAGCAAGAGAGGCCCCGGACCTTCACCGGCTTCCTCCTGCGACGGCTGGTGGACCGGAGCCTGGCCGACCGGATGGGCAGGTTCTATCACCGGACCAGCTCCTACCTGGCCCGCTACATCCTGCGCCGGTTGATCCGTTTCAACGGCGAGCGCTCATGGATGATCATGGAGCTGCCCCTCCTGGGCCGCTGGCTGCGCCTTCATCTCCAGCCTCACGCCGACATCATCATCCACGAGGCCCTGGCCGAAGTGGGTCTGCCCGACCCCACCGGCATCGCCCGCCGCTTCCCCCATGAGCTGTCGGGAGGCATGGCCCAGCGGGTGATGGTGGCCATGGCCCTGGCCGGCCATCCCCATCTGCTCATCGCCGACGAGCCGACCACCGCCCTGGACGTGACCATCCAGGCCCAGTTCCTGGACCTGCTGAGGGAGATCCAGACCAAGCGCCGATTCTCGGTCCTGCTCATCACCCACAACCTGGGGGTGGTGCGCCAGCTCTGCCACCGGGTGGCGGTGATGTACGCCGGCAAGATAATCGAGCGGGCCCCGGTGACCGAGCTGTTCGAGAGACCCCACCACCCCTACACCCGGGGTCTGCTGGCGGCCCTGCCCAAGCTGAAGGGTCAGACCGGGGAGCTGACGACCCTGCCCGGGGCGGTGCCCGACCTGCTCTCACCAGCTGTTGGCTGCCGCTTCGCTCCCCGGTGCGAGCACGCCCACGAGGCCTGTGAGAGCCGGGCCCCGCCCCTGCGCCATGTGAATGATGACCACTCCTACCTGTGCCACCTTGAAGGAGGTGGGCAGGATGGCTGAGCCCCTGCTGTCGGTGGCGGGCCTCACCAAGCACTTCCCGGTCAAGGGCGGGGTCATGGGGCGACCCATCGGCTGGGTCCACGCCGTGGAGGAGGTGGACCTGGAGGTCATGGAGGGCGAGACCCTGGGGGTCGTGGGCGAGTCGGGCTGTGGCAAGTCCACCCTGGCCCGCCTCGTGCTGGGCCTGCTGAGACCCACCGGCGGTGAGGTCCTGCCCGGGACCGGTCTGGCCCCTGAGGGCTGTGCCGGCATGTCGCTGATGGAATACTCCTCGGGCCGGCTTCACGCCTTCAGGGCCAACGTCCAGGCCGTCTTCCAGGACCCCCTGGGCGCCCTGGACCCCCGGATGCTGGTGAAGGACCTGGTGGCCGAGCCGCTGAGGCTCCACCGGCCCAAAGGTCAGGGTTCGGCCTGGCTGAAGCTTCCCATCCTGGGCCGCATCCTGGAACCGCTGTTCGACCCGGGGCTGGAACCCAAGGTCCTGGCCCTGCTGGAGCAGGTGGGCCTGGGCAAGCAGCATCTCTACCGCTTCCCCCACCAGTTCTCGGGCGGTCAGCGCCAGCGGATAACCGTGGCCCGGGCCCTGGCCCTGAAGCCAAGACTGCTGGTGCTGGACGAGCCCACCTCGGCCCTGGATGTCTCGGTTCAGGCCCAGATCCTTAACCTGCTCAACAGCCTGCAGGACGAGCTGAACCTCACCTACCTGCTCATCTCCCACGACCTGGCGGTGGTGCGCCACCTCTCCAACCGGGTGGCGGTGATGTACCTGGGGCGGGTGATGGAACTGGCCCTCACCGACACCCTCTTCGACGAACCGGCCCATCCCTACACCCTGGCCCTGCTGTCGGCGGTGCCCGACATCGACGATTCGGGCCGCAAGCGCATCGTCCTGGAGGGCGACGTTCCCGACCCGGCCGACCCGCCCGAGGGCTGTCCCTTCCATCCCCGGTGCAAGATGGTCCTGGACCGCTGTCGCCGGGAACTGCCCCAACTGAGGCCGCTGAAGGGGCGGGCCGACCATCTGGTGGCCTGCCACGTGGCCCACGGTGAGACGGGGACCGGCGCTGGGACCGGAGCCGGGACCGAAGATGGGATCGACGCCGGGGCTGAGCCCGAGGCCCCATGAGCCCCAGAGGGCGGCGACCGTTTCGCATCCGATTGGTCCCCTCGTCGGTGGGCGAGGAGGAGGATTGGAAGGACTGGTTCAGGGGCACCTACGCCATGGTCTGGTACATGGTGGGGGTGATGGCGACCTGCCTCTTCTCCCTCATCGAGTTGAAGGACCGGAGCCACTGGCCCTACAGCGGTATCGCGGCGGTGATGGTGGTCATGGTCCTGGGGGCATTCGGCCTGAGGCTGTTCTGGCCCGCCACATCCGAGGCGGACCCCGAGGATTGAACGACGGTCTGATCCGAATGGAGCTCTGCGCCTACAGCTCGCCTTTCTTCAGGCCCCGCAGGTCATCCTTGTCGTCGGAGTCGAAATCGTTGGGAGGCTCACCCGACAGCTGGGTGCCGATATCCACCGTCTCGATGGCCCAGTACATCACCGATTCATCGTTGTTGGAATGGTGGGGGTGATCGGCATCCTCGTGGTCATGCTCGCTCTCGTAGTCCTTGTTGATGAGGCCGCAGAGATGACCGAACTCGTGGACCACGACGGCCTTCTCGATGTCCTGGGCCGAGACAAAGAGGAACTCGGCATCCTCGATGCGGTCCTTGAAGATGGCGATGGAGGAGCTGGTGTAGGCCACACCCAGAGCGTTGCCATTGCTGAACTCCCCATCGAGATAGAGGAAGTGAATGACCGCAGTGTCTCCACCCTTGTAATGGTCCCTGTGCTTCTCGGTCAGTTCCAATAGTTCTTCCAGGGAGTACTTGTCATCATCGTTGTCGTAGGTGAACGAATCGGTCACCCATCGGATATCCGTCTTGTCGGTCACCTGGTCGATGCGCTGTTCCAGGAGGTTTTTGGCCTGACTGTCGATGTTCCGGCCCTGGATGTAATCCACCTCGATTATCAGCTTCGGGTAGGGATCGTCCCTGAGCAGAACGTACTTGTCATCGCCCCATTGGCCCAGTGAATTGAGTCCTTCCTCGTCATCACCCAGGCAACCGGAGGCCAGGCTGGCCACCATCAATGCGGCGAACATCACAGCGACGCTGCGCTTCATGGCCCCAATCTAGCAATCCGCCTTGATAAAGTTACGCCCGCACAGTTCCTTGCACCCGTTCCCGACCCGCTATCTCTCAGGCTACCATCAGGCTCCCATCAGGAATCGGCGATAGACCTCCAGCACCCGGCCCACGCTCTCCAGGTCCACCCACTCCCCCTCGGCATGCCAGTTGCCTCCCTTTGGTCCAAAGACCACCGTGGGCATATGCTGGGCCAGGAAGTTGTAATCACCCACCGAGCGGCCGTGGATGGGCTCCCGGTCCCCTGGGGGCAGAAGCGAGGCAAAAGCATTGACCAACGGATGGCCAACATCGACGGTGTAGGCCTCTGGAGCCGGGGTGGGGCGCTGGGCCAGCTTCACGCTGACCTCGAAGCCCTCGGGGAGGCTCTGACGGGCGATATCCTGGATCTGCCCGATGATCGTCGCCTCGTTCTCGTCCGCGCTCAGGGAGGTATGGCGGTCCACCAGCAGGCGGGCGGTGGCGGGAACGCTCAGCCCCAGGGCCCTGCTCTCCAGCTCCAGGACCACGAAGGCTCCTTTGTCCACTGGCGGACCCTCCGGACACCCGACGGCCTCCAGGGCCTCCACCAGGCGACCGACCACGGCGGCCGCCGACAGCCCCTGGTCGGGCCGGGCGGCATGGGATGACCTGCCCGTCACGACGACCTCGAAGACCATGCGGCCCCGGGCTCCCAGCATGGGCCGCTCGTGGGTGGGCTCAGGGACCAGGGCGATGTCCCCGGTCAGCCCCTCGGCAAGGGCCTTGTTGATGCCCCTGGAGTAGCCCTCCTCGTCACAGCAGAGCACCAGGGTGCATTTCCGTTTGGCCCGCGCCGCCGAGTTGAAGGCCTCGATGGCCACCACGACGCCGGCCAGCATGTCGGCCGAACCCAGACCGGTGAGCAGCAGATGGCCCGCTCCCTGCTCGATGTGACCGGGGGACCGGGGCTCTTTCCAATCAGGGGGAGGCGGCACGGTATCGACGTGGGCCACCAGGACCACTTTGGGTCCGGTCCCCTCCGACCGTGCTATCAGATTGCCCCCGAACTCCGCCACCTCCTGCCATTCCAGGTCGTGGTCTTCCAGCCACCGGGAACATTGCTCCAGGCGTGCTCTCTCATCCCCAGGGTCGCCCGGTATGCGGATCAAAGCCGATATCATCTCGTCCAGCCGTTGGGAGAGGGCACCATCGAAACCGGGTGAGCCCAGGTGGACCTCCTCGGTAAGCTCGATGGTCTCCCCCGACGATATCTCGACCAGCAGGCTTCCGGTATCGGTGATGCCGCAGGCGGTCCCCTCGCCCCCTTCCCACCAGACCCGGGCCCTGGAATTAACGCACCTGTCGCTGTAGCTGTGCAGGAACGAGCTGAGCTCGCACTCCGCCTGGTTCACGACCATCAGGACCTCCTTTCTCACCGCTTCGGCCAGCGAGGTAAGCTCAAGTTCCCCGCCCGTCAGTTCACAAAGGCTCGTGGCGATGGCCCTGATCTCTTCGGGGAGTTCCTGGGCCGGTGTGTTGACATTGAGGCCAAGGCCCAGAATGCCGTATTCACCAGGTGACCCATGACACAGGATGCCTCCCAGCTTGAGGCCCTGATGGATCAGGTCGTTTGGCCATTTGAGACCCACTTCCACAGGCTGGCCGGCCTTGGCGGTGAGCTTTTCAACAGCCCGTGCCGCTCCCAGACCCGCGGCCAGGGACAGAAGTCCCCATCTCTCCCTTGACAGCTTCGGACGCACGATGATGGACATGTACAGGCCCCCCTCCGGCGAGGCCCAGCCCCTCTCCCCGCGACCCCTTCCCGAGGTCTGACGTTTGGCCGCGATGGCGGTCCCGTGGGGGGCTCCGGCCCTGGCCTGTTCAAGGGCCATCTCGTTGGTCGAGCCCACCTCCTCAAGCCATTGGATGGGCTCCAGCTCAGAATCCTGCTTCTCGACGATGACTATATAAAATCCCCCAGGGTTTGCTGGGTGGTGGGGGAGGCGTTCAAGGTGCTGTCGATTGCTTGCTTGGAGAGCTCGACCCTCTGGACCACGAACGGCGAGATATCGTAGTGGGCGATGATCCACTCGGTCAGCTCCAGATACTTGCTCACCGAGGCCGGATGGATGTTCAGGGTGAGGGCCTGACCGCAGACCTTGCCGCTGTTGTCGCCCCGATCCTTGGTGGAGGTGCAGTGGCCTCCCAGGGGCACCCGCCGGTACTTGGCCCCGCATTTTGTGCACCGCACCCCCTGGGTGGCGAAGGAGCGCAGATTGCCGATCATGTCCCGCAGGAAATGGACCTGGATCAACCGCTGGGCCACATCCCCTTCCTTGACCGCCCGGATCCGTCGTCCCAGCTCCAGCTGGGCTCGGGTCTTGTCGACCATGGACCCCAATGTGACATAGTAGGATTCGATGGGGCCGACGTTCAGGCTGTGGATGGCATGGTTGAAGGCCAGACCCTCGAACTGCCTGACCTGGCCCATCCTCTGCTTCACGGTCTCGACAAGATCGGAGAGCTCTTCCGGTGGGGCCCGCCTAAGGCTGGCCTCGTAGAACTCGATGGAGTAGGGGCCTCCCACCTCCACGTTGTGGGCCTCCTTGTCGATCTCCGATGGGTCGAGCCGGGTGGTCAACACCAGGGGGATATCCATGGTGCCGCCCCGCTTGTCGGGAATGAAGGATTTGGAGTAGTTGAGCAATCCATCAAGCAAGAGCTGGACCGAGTCCTCGTCCCCGTCGCAGTTGCGCCGTTTGGCGGCGTGGAAATAGGGATGGGCGTAGCAGGCCTTGGCCGAGGTGTAGCCGATGAGGCGGCTCAGGACCCCTCCCGAGGTGTGGGGTGAGAGGCCGATGGTCATCTGGCCCAGGAGACCCTTCAACGCCCCCTGCTGCTGCTGGTCCTGGGGTCCCGGCTCGGGGAGGTTGTAGAACCGGTCCTCGCCATAGAGATACTCCAGTTCATCATCCACGAAACGAGCCACCTTCACCAGGAACCGTCCAGCGGTGCGGGAGATAATAAGGTCCTGGACCTTGAGCTCGCAGAGCTGATCACCATCGGTCAGGGGTTCACCCAGATGATCGTGGGTGTAGCCCAGCTCCCATGCCTTCTCCAGGTCCAGGCCGATCTCCTGGGGTTTGAAATGGGTGCAGGGCAGGTTCATCATGTCGAAACGGCAGGTGCCGTCCTTGTTGACGTGGAGGCGATGCTTGGCCCGGAGCAGGCCCTTCTCCAGCGATTCGGGGGTCTTGGTCTGGGATATCAGGCCCTGGACCCCTTTGGTATCGGGCACCACCCCCAGGTGCACGTTGGCCTGGGCTCGCTCGATCCATGAGCGCATGTCCACCTTGGTCTTCTCAGGACCTCCCACCGGATGGGTGGCACTGCCGCAATGACAGTGGAGCTGGGGCAACCGACCCTCACAATCGGGACAGCCTCCCGAACAGCGTGGACAGGCCCTCTGGCCCACCTCCAGCCAGACCTCCTTGTAGGTCGCCGCCTGCTTGACCAGCCGCTGGGTCCCTCCGGCCTTGCCCACAGGTACCAGTCCGTGAGGCGGTGGGCTGAGCAACCGTTCCTTGGCCTTTTCTGGCCTGCCCATGGAACCGCCCACCCGGGTGGGGGAACGGGCTCTGACCGGGAAGCCCACCAGCCGGGAGACCAAGGCCAATGGCTCCTCCGTGTTTGAGTCGGAGGGATCGAGGCCCTCCCGGGATCTCAGTTCATCCTGGGTCACTTCCAGACCCAGGCACCTGACCATCGCCTGGCCATAATGGCCTACCTGCAAGTGTTGCTCCCGATGATCGTGCAGAACCCCCAATCGGATCAGAAAATCCTTTATATATTCATCGTCAGGAAGTGACAGGCAACCCTCATCGTCCATCCAGCTCCCCTTTTCCAGTACCAGCTCACGCAATCCGACTATCTCGTCGGGGGTCAGATCGTGCCAGAACAGGTTGAACCGCGGGTGAAGAGGCAGGCCTTTTTTCAGACTCAATTCGAGGGCTGTCGTCCAGTCCGGTACCAGCTCCCGTTCTTCTGGGGGGCGGCCCAGGGCCGCGGTTGCCTCCAGGGCCCACCATTTTGGAGTGTAACCCGAGGGCTCCAGGGAGCGGTTGTTCTCCAGGAACTCCCCGGCGCTGATGAGGATCTCACCCAGATCGATTATCCGGGCCACCTGATCCTTGTACTTTCTGGCCTCGGCAAGGGTGTTTATCTGTCTGAGGTCACCGTTGTGGCATAGGACCGTGGGCCCCTCCAGATCGTCGGCCGGGGTGATGGAGGCCGCCTTGCCGGGCAGTTCCATCTTGAGCTGGGTTCCCAGGGCCAGGAAGGAATCGAGCAGGACCAGGGTGGCGGGATTGAGCCCGCAGGCGGCCAGGCCCATCAGCCGCGAGCGACCGTAATGGAGGCGAAAGGCTCCGGGGGTGCCGGGGTAGGCGAAGACCGGCCGGCCGGCCACCACATCCTTGAGGTACTTGGGACTCCCCTCCTTCTTGTCCTGGCTGCCGGAGGTCTTCCGCTCCCGGGCCTGGCGAGCATCCCAGTAGTTCTGCAGGAATTTCCATCCATCGATCTTCATCCGGTCCACATGGGACAGTAACTTGGGGGCCTTCTGGCACAGTCCCTCGGCCAGGACCAGGACCGCGCCGCCTCGGACCCCGTTGGTGCCCACCCGGGGCAGGTCGCGATGGCCTGAGACCTCCAGGTTCCTCTCGGTGGATTCCCCGGTCATGCAGATGGGGCAGGCGGTGATTATCGACTCCACCTCGTTGGCCGATGGGGCGTACTGGAGGTTGACCTTGCGATTGTAGAGGGCCACCTCCTCCTTGTAGCGCTCAACCTCCTGGGAGGTGGGGATGTAGGCGTCCACTCCCAGTTCCCGCCGGACCACATCGGCCAGCAGGACCGAAAGGGCCTGGCCTGTGCCTCCCGCCGAACGGATGGGGCCCGCGTAGTAGAGTGACACGCATTGGGTGCCGTTGAGGTTCTGCATCAGCTTGACGTCGGTGACCCCCTCGGTGGGTGCCACGAGAACGCCCTCGGTGAGGATGGCCAGAGCGGTTCGGACGGCCTGCTCCAGGGCCCTCTCGGTGCCGTGCTCCTCCAGCTGTTCCCGGGCCAGACGGCGAGCCACCTCGAAGGCCACCTCCTCCCGGCCCATGTCCTTCCCTGACAGTTCGTTGATGGTATCCGAGATGCCCTTGGGCCCCACCAGCTCCTCCACACGATGGGCCAGGTCGGCCGCTCGGGGCATCTCCACCTCCCGGGAGGGGTCCCAGCCCAGGGTCCTGGCCCGGCCCGCCAGTTGATAGCAATCCTCGGCCGAGGCTTCCACTCTCTCGAAGTATTCCTGTTGAGCCTGGGACATGGCGGGAGCGGTCACGCCGGCACATGGCCGACTGCGGCTTTAACCCTTGCTGGAACCCCCTCGCCAAAGGTATTTTTCAATGACCTTTTAGGACTGTGAACAGTGAGCAAAAATGGGTATCTTTTCCGGGTGGTTGGGGCGATGAGCTACGGACAGCGATCCGAGTGGGGTACTTCGGGGATGGTCCGCCCGATGCTGTCATCGCCCCCAACTTGTGTACTAACGGTCGTTCATATTATTTAAATTTTTTAACACCCCCGTCGAACTGATCCTCAAAATATCTATACTAAAGAAACTCGGTTGGCCTCTGCCATTGCCACTCCAACCATCGGTGATCTGAGAAGTCCACTCACTTGCCTAATACCAAAATCCTTTTTATCCAACCCAGGTCTGGCGCGCTCTCGTGCGGGCGTAGTGTAGCCTGGTATCACTTTAGCTTGCCAAGCTAAGAACTCGGGTT
>CAYLMJ010000031.1:0-25624 GCA_964384995.1 uncultured archaeon
ACCATGGTATCCGAGAAGATCGAGGAGCTGCGCAGGCTCAAGGCCGAGGCCAAGCTGGGTGGCGGCCAGGAGCGCATCGACAAGCAGCACGCCGCCGGCAAGATGACCGCCCGGGAGCGCATCGAGACCCTGTTCGACACCGGCACCTTCACCGAGCTGGACGCCTTCGTGGTCCACCGCACCGAGGACTTCAACATGGGCGACAAGAAGGTCCTGGGCGACGGCGTGGTCACCGGCTACGGCCGCATCGATGGGCGACTGGTCTATGTGTTCTCTCAGGACTTCACCGTCTTCGGCGGCTCACTGGGCGAGATGTTCGCCGAGAAGGTCTGCAAGGTCATGGACCTGGCCATGCGCAACGGCGCCCCGGTCATCGGGCTCAACGACTCGGGCGGGGCCCGCATCCAGGAGGGCGTGGTGTCTTTGGGCGGCTATGCCGAGATATTCTACCGCAACGTCATCGCCTCGGGTGTCGTACCTCAGCTGTCGGCCATCATGGGCCCCTGCGCCGGCGGGGCGGTCTACTCACCGGCCATGACCGACTTCATCCTCATGGTCAAGGAGACCTCCCACATGTTCATCACCGGTCCCGAGGTCATCAAGACCGTCACCAAGGAGGAGGTGACCTTCGAGGAGCTGGGAGGCGCCATGAGCCACAACACCCGCTCGGGTGTCGCCCACCTGGCGGCCGAGGACGAGGAGCACTGCCTCCAGCTCCTGCGCCAGCTGCTCTCCTTCATGCCCCAGAACAACCTGGAGGACCCGCCCCGGGTGGAGTGCACCGATCCGGTGGACCGCGCCGACAAGGAGCTGGACAGCATAATCCCCGACAGCCCCAACAAACCCTACGACATGGTGGAGGTCATCCGCCACGTGGTGGACGACGGAGAGTTCTTCGAGATCCACGAGCACTGGGGCCGCAACCTCATCGTGGGCTTCGCCCGGCTCAACGGCCGTTCAGTTGGCGTTGTGGGCAATCAGCCCAACCATCTGGCCGGCTGTCTGGACATCGACGCCTCCACCAAGGGCGGCCGCTTCGTGCGCTTCTGCGACTGCTTCAACATCCCCTTGATCACCTTCGAGGATGTGCCGGGCTTCCTGCCCGGGACGGCCCAGGAGTACGGCGGCATCATCCGCAGCGGCTCCAAGCTCCTGTACGCCTACTGCGAGGCCACGGTGCCCAAGCTCACGGTCATCACCCGCAAGGCCTACGGCGGGGCTTACGACGTCATGTGCTCCAAGCATATCCGGGCCGACCTCAACTTCGCCTGGCCCTCGGCCGAGATCGCGGTGATGGGCTCCGATGGCGCGGTCAACATAATTTTCCGGCGTGAGATCGCCCAGGCCAAGGACAAGGCCGCCAAGCACCAGGAGCTGGTGGCCGACTACCGGGCCAAGTTCGCCAATCCCTACATCGCCGCCTCCAGGGGTTACATCGATGATGTCATAGAACCTCGCGAGACACGCAAACGGCTCATCGACGCCCTTGAATCCCTGGTGGGCAAACGGCAGAACCTGCCCCCCAAGAAGCACGGCAACATCCCCCTTTAAGTTCCCAGGGCAATCGGGGACCTCCTTCTGGAGCCCCCGAGCCAAACTGCGGAGAGTCCCCCTTGGTCAAGCTCACCGACACCATCCTGCGTGATGCCCATCAATCCCTGCTTGCCACCCGCATGTCCACCGAAGACATGCTCCCTGTGGCCGAGAAGCTGGATCGGGTGGGCTACTTCTCCCTGGAGGCCTGGGGCGGGGCCACCTTCGACTCCTGCCTGCGCTTTCTGAAGGAGGATCCCTGGGAGCGGGCCCGACTGTTGCATGAGGCCATGCCTCGCACACCCCTGCAGATGCTGTTGCGGGGCCAGAACATCGTGGGCTACCGTCACTACGCCGATGACGTGGTGGAACGCTTCGTGAATGCGGCCTTCAAGGCGGGCATCGGCGTCTTTCGCATCTTCGACGCTCTCAACGACCTGCCCAACCTGGAGACGGCCATCAGGGCCTGCCGGGCCACCGGGGCTCACACCCAGGGCACCCTGAGCTACACGGTCAGCCCGGTCCACACCCTGGACCTCTACCTGGAGGTGGCCTCGGAACTGGCGGCCCTGGAGGTGGATTCCATATGCGTCAAGGACATGGCGGGCATCCTGACCCCGGCGGTGGGCTACGAGCTGACCAGGCGACTGAAGGAGGAGATCGGCCTTCCTGTGCATCTCCATTGCCATTACACCAGCGGCATGGCCTCGGCCACCTACCAGAAGGGTGTGGAGGCGGGAGCCGATATCCTGGACACGGCCCTGTCACCCCTGGCCCTGGGCACCTCCCAGCCGGCCACCGAATCGATGATCGCCCTGCTCCAGGGAACCCCTCACGACACGGGTCTCGACCTGGAACTGGTATCGAATATCGCCCGCCATTTCATCGAGGTGCGGGCCAAGCTGAGCCAGTTCGAATCCAGGCACACCGGCGTCGACACCTCGGTGCTGCTGGTGCAGGTGCCTGGGGGCATGATGTCCAACCTGGCCAACCAGCTGAGAGAGCAGAACGCGCTGGAGCGTATCGACGAGGTGCTGGCCGAAGTGCCCCGGGTGCGCAAGGAGCTGGGCTACCCGCCCCTGGTGACGCCAACCAGCCAGATCGTCGGGGTCCAGGCGGTGCTCAACGTCCTCTTCGGCCGCTACCAGATGGTGTCCAAGGAGACCCGAGCCTACGTGCGGGGCCTCTATGGCCAGCCTCCTGGCGCGCTTGATGTTGATGTGGCCGAGAAGATCCTTGATGGCGAGGAGGTCATCGCGGGACGGCCCGCCGACCTACTCGAGCCTCAGTACCCGACCGCAGAGCGGGAGCTGAAGGAGCAGTGGCCCCATGCCACCACCGAGGACGTGCTCTCCTATGCCCTCTTCCCCCAGGTGGCCTTGGACTTCTTTGCCTATCGGGAGGCCGGAGGATCGGCCCTGGATGATGAGCAGATGCGATTGCTGGCCGCCGCCGTGGCCGCCCTGACCCCCAGAAGAAGGAAGAGAAAGGTGACCGGTCAGACCCCGACCCGGCAAACCAGCGTCTGGGCCATGGCCGCCAGGCCCGGGATGAGCCCGAAGGGGGGTTACAGTGAGATATAGGGTGCGGGTGGATGGCGAACTGCTGGAGTTCGAGACCAAGAAGGGCGAGGGTGAGTCCCACCGGGTGACCGCCGGAGCTGAACAGCACTCCCTGCGGCTGGATCCTGAACAGCGGGTCCTGGAATGGGATGGCATCGAACTGGAATACGATTTCAAGCGTGACAACGGCAGGTCCGGCAAGGTCACGATAGGAGAGCGCACTTTCGACGTGGAGTATATAAAGAACCGAGGCACCGCTTCCCCCACCAGGGGCACCCAGACCATGGCCAAGCCCAGATTGAAACTGGAGGGCGGCCAGCCTGTGACGGCCCCCATGCCCGGGACCGTGGTGTCAATCGTGGCACAGGAGGGTCAGACAGTTGAGGCCGGTCAGGTCCTGGTGGTCCTGGAGGCCATGAAAATGGAGAACGAGCTCAAGGCCCCTTCGGCTGGCATCGTACGCCAGATAGCGGTCAAGGCCGGCGACAGCGTCAACGGCGGCGATGTCCTGGTGGTTCTGGAATAGGAAAGACATCCTCCTTGATCCATCCTGAAAACGTTGACCGCCAAAATCTCTGCCTTGGCCAGCTCAGACGCCGCAGCAGGACGCATGGCATGGCTACCAAAGGAGAATCAACCAGATAGCGACGTCGCCTGCTGCAGCGGCGCCTCACTTTCGCGCTAAGATAATAACATTGTGCAGGAACCCCAGCTCATGAACTGTCAGTGTAGGATATCTTCACATCATTTTTATCCCATCATGCGGCCGGAGGATGGGGCCCGACAATTACCGGAGCGCAGAACAGACCCCACGGTCTGAGCTAGTAGTTTACCTCCATTTTGAGCGCCGAGGGCCCCACCTCTTTTCCAGGCAGTTTGGAAGCTTGGAGCTGTTCAGTACAGTTCTCCTCGCGCTTTCCCGTTCCATCGAGCGTCAGGTTCTATAACCAAGACCCCTTTCCGGGGGAGGCCTGGCTTTACAGGCAGGCGGGGACGACCCATGGTCAGCGAGAAGTTCATCAACAATCTCGAGAAGCTCATCGGCAAGCGTTTGAAGAGGGTGGTGACCCGGTCGCCCACCTTCAAGACCTTCGGCTCGGCCGATGATCAGCCCAAGGGCCCGGGCGATGACCTTGCGACCAAGTTCATACCCCTGAGCAAATCGGAGTACTCGGCCAGGGAGTACCTGATGGCCACCATCCCGGTCAACGATCCCAACCTCTCGGCCTTCCATCTGGCGACTCCCATCCTCAACGTGAAGAAGACCAGCGTCCAGGGCGTGGCCACCTTCATGGCCGTGGTGCCCTACCCGGTGCCCGAGACCTTCATCGAGCGCATGGCCATCCGTCAGTCCCATCGCCTGCTCCCCCACGACCTGGTCGCCCGGGGGATCACCTACAAGGACATCCTGGACCAGAACATGATCCACTATCCGGCTGTGCTCAACATCAACCGGGACAAGAAGCTGTGCAAGGCCCTGGCCGGCTCCCTGCAGTGCGATGTGGAGGTGGGTGGGCTCTCAAGTTCGGTCTACAAGGTCAAGCTCGATTACGAGGACCTGGTCAGCGGGGTCTTCACCATCGTTCCCTACCAGGGCAGTACCCTGCTCATCTCCAAGGAGGCCGGCCAGTTCGGGGCCAAGGCCGACAGCCCCCGCTACGACCTCGCCGCCCGATTCGCCGCTCTATCGGGAGTGGCCTCCCACATCACCGCCCACCCCCAGGCCAACCATGAGGTTGGGGCCATCTACGCCGATGCTAGCATCGAGCTGCTCTTGAGCCAGGTCCGCATTCCAGACCCCTCGACGATAACTGGGGGCAGTGCCGCCGGCGTGGCGGCCATGGCCCGGGGTGACCTGGACTGGACCGATAAGGCACCCCCCGAAGCCGCGCCCCCGGCGGATCCCTCGCCGTATCCTTCACCCTTTGCCTCTCCGCCTCCACCGGAGCCCATACCACCCCAGGCGTCCGAGGCCCAGCTTCCCCAGCCAATGCCTCAACAGCAGCCCACGGCGCAGCCCATGCCTCAACCCGCACCCCAGCCGATGCCACAGCCTGTACCCCAGACGATGCCGACCCCACCGCCCACAGCCATGCCGGCGCCTCAGCCCACGCCGCCCGATATTCCCGAGATATCGGAAGAGGGCTTCATGCTCGTCCACTGTCCAGGCTGTGGGACAGGCCTGGAGGTGGAGCCCGAGCAGGATGCCTTTGTCTGCCCCCTGTGCCACAACGCCTATGCCCGGCAGGATTGAGCCTCCGGGACCTATTCCAGGTACTCCGCGAACCACTTGATGATGATGGGACGGGTGGACCTGAAGCCCACATCGAGGTAGATGGCGGCAACGATGGCCTCCAGGGTCTCGGCCAGCAGGTTGGGATGCTTTTGGTGATGGTGCTTGATCTGGCCCTTGCCCAGTCGCATGTGCGCCCCCACACGCAGTTTGCGGGCGATGGCGGCCAGGGTGGCCTCCCGCTCCAGGGCTATCTTCTTGGCCGTGATGTCACCGCTGGAATCGTATCCCAGGACCATGAGGTGGTCAACCAGGACCGCCTTCAGCACCGCGTCCCCCAGGGTGCAGAGCACGTCCTGATCCTCGCAGGGTCGGCCATGCTGAAGGGCCTCGTTGGCGTAGGCCTCGGTGGTCAGGGCCCGGACCAGGATATTTCTGTCATGGAAGGTATGGCCCAGGGCGGCTTCGAGGGAAGAGAGGGTCATGGGATTGTAGCCTGATAATGATAGTAACTGCGATCAGAAATAACTGGTTGAATGGGTCTTGCGGCCATCATAGAACACCTGCAATTCGTAAAAAGCCTGGTAATCTGAGTACGAGATGCTAATTGAGCATTCTGCCTTCTCGTGAGCTTCGACATCCTCACACCAGCTTTTCTTTATCTCATCACCGTCGATCTTGAACACGATCTCGATTTTATCTTTATTTGCATCTTTGTTTCCAACGTTCAACAAAGTGAGTTCGAAATATCCACCGTAATTCCTTGAATAATGGGGACCGACCGAATCGATCTTAGGTTGCGGGTTGCTCATGTACCACACATAGAAGACCGCAGGAGATATCAGACTTAACACGATAAGAGTGATTCCCAGGCACCAGACAAAATGGCTGGGTGAAGCCACCTCCTTTCTCAGGTCATCGGGAACGGGAGGATGGCCGGTCTTGATCGCCTGCTCCAGCTCGTGCAGTTTCCAGGCTATTACCCCTCCAAAGATGCCAATACCCCCGATGGGGATCTGAGGTACACTCCCAGCCACCATGATGTTCCCTCCCCATTGGTATCGACCTATCATCACCACCATCGCACCGATGAATGGGAGACCGATCAATACGAAGGCGACCACGGTCATTCCCAATGGGAACCAGTAAAGCAGGTTGAAACCCCATCTGGCAACGAAGAACCCAATGACCGAGATCAGCAAGCCTAGGGCGATCGAGTTCTGTCGCTTGGTATACTTGCTGATATCCAGCCCGGCAAAAGAGGGTGTTGCATCAACGTGTCCTTCTTTTCCATAGGGATATCCTCCGTCCAACCTTTGCATCTCAGCGTTATGACCATGTAATTCTTGTTTCGATTCGGTTTCAGGGTTGTCCAGCATCTCCATCTCTGGATCTCGATAGCGTTTGTAATCCTGCTCTTCAGATGGAGTTATCTTGTGAAAGTCCTTGGCCCAGGTCAGGCAATTGGGGCACCGGCTCATCTTGTTCTTCAGTGGGTAGTTGCATTTCGGACAGGCCACTTTGATCTCCTTGCCTTTCTTTCCCATATCCACCACCTAGATCGGGTTGTTTTCCGGCATCATCCCTGTCCTCTCACATCGCCAACCCCTCAGTGATAAGACGTGAACTCCCTGGGTTCCTTGATCATGGTCAACAACATCTTGAACCGCTGTTCGGCCTTGAGGGCGTGGGGCTTGTCGGCGGGCATCAGGATCATCTGACCCGCTTTGACCGTGTGACCCTGGCCCGAGATGGATATCTCGGCCTCGCCGTCCAGGACCTGCACCAGAGCATCGAAGGGCGCGGTGTGCTCGCTGAGGCCCTGCCCGGTGTCGAAGGCGAAGCAGGTCACGGTGCCCGTAGGTTTGTCGATGAGGGTCTTGCTGACGATGGAATCATCCTGGTACTCGGCCATGGTGGCCAGGTCGGTGGCTTTGGTCGCGGTCATGGTATCTACCTTCCGGTCCTTGGGTCCAGTGTCCCAATGGGCCCGGGCAAGGCTTGATTTGCGGTCCCAATCCCTGGGTTCTTATAGCAAAACATCCAATCTTCAATCACCGTGCCTTCCGAGCCATCCGAAAGCCCTGCCCTGGATGACAGGCCACCCGAGGCACCCTATCTTGACCTCAGCGACCCCGAGGTCCGCAAGACCTACCAGAAGCATCGATGGGTCGTCATGGTCCTGGGCGCCGGGACCGCCATCATCTCCGTGAGCCTGCTCCTGGGCTTGATCAGAGCGACGGAGGAGGGTGGCCTGGGCGGGCTCTGCCTGCTCTTCCTTCTCCTGATCCTCATGGCCTTCATCGGGACCGTCTTTTACATCATCACCTTCGCCACCGCCGCCATCATCGGCCTTCGGGGCAAGGGCAAGCCGGCCTGGCTGAGGCTGATGGGCATCCTCCCCATCCTGGTGGTCCTGGTCGCCGCCATCGGCGGTCAGGCAATCTTCAAGGGGACAGAGTTCGGGGATGGGGATAGTTCGGCGGGCTTTTTCTTTGCCGGCCTCTGGATCGGGGTCTGCATCATATTCTTCAACGCCGCCCTAATCATTCCCAAAGAACATGCCACGTCGCGCAAGCAGTGTCTCGTGCTCTCCTGGCTCCCCCTCCTTTCCCTGGCGGTCCTGGCCCTCGACCTGGCTTCGGATCAGACCCTGTGGGTCGTCCTTTTGGGCCCGCCCCTGGTCGCCGGCTTTGTCGCCCTGGCAATCTTCATGATAATGAAACGGGTGATGGAACACTATCCCTACCAGGATATGATGCCGATTGGCCCCCAGTGGCACTATCCGCGTTGATCCAGGTATCACTGTCTCGCCAATTCCCCAAAACCCTACCAAATCCTTATGCAACATCCACAACTGTGAATGGCGATGCCTCGCCGTCCAGGTCCGCCCGACATACCCCGGCTCGAGCCCACGGACCTGAAGGACACCAGATGGCAGAGACAGAGGGGGCTGAAGCCGCCCCTGCAGACCGGCATCTATCGCCAGCTGGTGGAGGAGGGCTACGAGGAGCAGACCTCCAGTCCAGCCAACGACCGATACCGGGACATCATGGCTCGCCAGCAGGAACGGCTGGACGGACCTGTGAGCCCCCGACAGAAACAGTTGGGCGACCCGATGGAGGCGGTCGGGGCCGTGCTGGAGGAGGGCCGCCGTTTGGGAGCCGACATCGTCGGTGTCTGCCAGGTTATGCCCGAGCATGTCTTCCAGGGCCATGAGACGGAGGTCCATCCCAACGCCATCGTCCTGGCCATGGCCATGGACCACGACCGGCTGGCCGCCGCGCCCCATCAACCCGCCGGTGAGGAGGTGACCCTGGTCTACATGGAACTGGGTGAGGTCTGCGTCCAGCTGGCGGCCTGGCTTCGCGCGCGGGGCTGGCCGGCCAGGGCTCACCATCCCCGGGGTGACCGGTACTGCGAGTGCGACCTGCTTTACATTCCCCACGCCATCGCCGCCGGCCTGGGCGAGCTGGGACGCCACGGCTCATTGCTTACCCCAGAGTTCGGACCTCGCGTCAGGCTGGGCATGGTGACCACCACCCTGCCCCTGGAACCCTCGACCCCCATCGATCTGGGATTGGCCACCTTCTGCAACCATTGCCAGCGCTGTCTGGACACCTGTCCAGCCGGAGCCATCTCGACTGACAGGAGCCTGAGACGGGGCAGTGAGCGCTGGCTCGTGGACACCGAGGCCTGCCTCCCCTACTTTGCCGCTTACGATGGTTGTGGGATCTGCCTGGCCAGATGTGTTCTCAATCGGCCCACCACCCGTGAGACTCGCGAACTGGTGGATTCCATCACCAAGAGGTACGGCACGCCCCAGTGGTGGCACAGGGAGTAGGCAGGGTCAGGACGATATCGTTCTGAGGGTCAGAATGGTCGGATCGGACCTTGATATCTCTTGACCGAGAGTGCAGTCAAAGCAACAACTATCGGATGATGGAGGTCTGTTCAGCCCCATTCAAGGTCTTCGTCGTCATCGCCGAAGTCCACGGTCATGTCATCTTCGTCTTCCGGCTCGGTGGCTGGCGGGGCCTCTTCGCCGGGCGTGACGGCCACGGCCGCTGTGGCCACTGCAGGGACACCCGGAACACCGGGGACCGCTGCCACCGGAGCTACTCCCACCGCCGCCACCGGGGTGGCGACTGCACCATCGGGAGTGGCCGCCACGGCCACTGCGGCAACGGGAGCTGCTGCGACGGCTGGCTGGCCGGCCACCGGTGCGACGCCCATTGGCGTGGCGGCCACCGGAGCCACCGGTGCGACCCCGGCAACCTCGGGGGTCGTGGCTACCGCGACCTCTGGTGCTCCCATGGGGGCGACCTCGGGAACGGCTCCGGGCACGGCTGGGGGTGCATCGGGCTCCTCAGGTGGCTGATAGGGGACCTTGGGGATGGATACCGCCACACTGACGTAATCGGGTATGGGTACCGGCTCGAACTCAGCTGTCAGTGGGGTTCGCAGTTGCAGGATGGTATCCTTGTTGATCAGGACGTGGGTGTTGGCGAACTCGCCGCCTCCCACGTTGAAGGGGTAAGGGACCTTGGTGCGTGAATGGACCGGACTGCGTGCCTGTGAGGCATCCGATTGGGCAAGCGAGGGTAGCGGCAGGGGCGCGGTGGGTGCGACCAGGGGCTCGTTGGCTGGGGTCGCAACCGGTGCCAGAGGGGTCACCGGTGCCAGGGTGGCCATGGGCACGTCCAGAGGCAGGGGTGCCGGGGAGATGGCCGCTGGGGTCTCCACGGCCGCGGTGATGGTGGGACCCGAGGGCTCTGGAGGCTTCTCGGTATCATCCCGGGGGACCCTACTGCGAGCGGCCTGACGGGGTCGTTTGGAACGGGGTGCTCCCTTGGGAGCCTGACCCTGGGTGAAGAGGAACAGGGCGCAAAGGACAACACCCAGCACCGTCCCGCCCTGGATGTTGGACTTGTCATCTGGGTATTCGGATATCAGGAACAGTCCACCGATGAGGATCGCCACCATCAGGAGGATGATCACCAGTGGCACTCGGCTGTGGCGTGGTTTGGTCCGTTTGCGAGTGGGCCTGCGTTTTCCTGGGCCCGCACGTCCGGCCTTGGACCTGGGTTTGCGGCCTCTTTTAGCCGTCTTCGACCTAGCCTTGGAGCCCTTGGAGGGGCCTTTACGCTTCCTCGTCTTAGACTGGGCCATGGTAGTCCTCAGGGGGGCGCTAAAAGCCCCCTTTATAGTTAAGCTTGTCGGCGGATTGTATCGAATTTCCCTCCCGGTTCACGCCCGCTCATGGGGGTGCCAATTAATGGAAAACGCCCGCAAACTTATCAAGGTCACATGATTGATAGGAGCCAACCATGAGACTGCTTCTGATCCACGCCGACCACATGGAGTTCGACTGCACCGGCCCTGCCGGCAAGGAGCATGAGGACCTGGATGAGGTGCCCACCGCCCATAGAGTGGAAGAGGTCCTGGTGGCCTTTGCCTCCATGGAGGCTCGGGACGTTGCAAGCGCCCAGTTCTCCCAGGTGGCTGTGGAGCGGGCAACCGCCATTGTCGATGAGATCGCCCGTTCGGTGAGGGCCCAGAGAGTTTTGCTCTATCCCTATGCCCACCTGAGCTCCGAGCTGGCCTCTCCGGCCCAGGCCATGAAGCTCCTGCCCCGTCTTGAGGAGGCAATTGCGAAAGAAGGATGGGAGGTCTCTCGAGCCCCCTTTGGCCATTACAAGTCCTTCACCCTCTCCTGCAAGGGCCATCCCCTTTCCGAGCTCTCACGGGAGATCGACCCGACAGACGAGGCAGGTGACAAGGCCACGATAGCCGAATCTGCGGCATTGGATGGAGAGGAAAAGGTCCGTTCCACCTTCAATCTGCTCCTGCCCGATGGGACCCTGGCCGAGATCAAGAAGTACAAGTACGGCGCCAACCGCATCCTGAAGGCCATGGTGGGCTACGAGGTGTCCAAGGATCGCCAGTCGGCCAAGGAGCCTCCCCACATCGCCCTGATGCAGCGGCTGGAGCTGGTGGATCGGGAGCCCGGTTCCGACGCCGGCAACCTGCGCTGGTATCCCAAGGGTCTGCTCATCAAGCAGCTGCTGGAGCGGCAGATAGGAGCCCTCTGCCACCGGGCCGGGGCCATGGAGGTGGAGACCCCCGAGATCTACGACCAGCAGCATCCCACCCTTGCCGCCTACCTTGATCGCTTCCCGGCGCGCCAGTACCACGTGCTCTCCGGGGACCGACGCTTCTTCCTGAGGTTCGCCGCCTGCTTCGGCCAGTTCCTGATGGCCCATGACATGCAGATATCCTACCGCCACCTGCCATTGAGGATGTACGAGCTGGCCAAGCGCTCCTACCGCAGGGAGAAATCGGGAGAGCTGGCGGGCCTGCGTCGTCTGAGGGGCTTCACCATGCCCGATTTGCACACCTTCGTGGCCGACCATCAGATGGCCCTGGTGGAGTTCGAGCACCAGTTCGACCTGTCGGTGGAGTGGATGGAGGGCATCGACGTGCCCTACGAGGCGGCCATGCGCGCCCAGACCCAGTTCTACGAGGAGAACCGCGACTTCTACGCCCGACTGGCGGCCAAGCTGGGACGGCCCATGCTCCTGGAACTGTTCGACGAGCGTTACGCCTACTTCATCACCAAGTTCGAGTTCAACGCCGTGGACACCCAGGGCAAGGCGGCGGCCCTGAGCACGGTCCAGATCGACGTGGAGAACGCCACGACCTACGACATCAACTACGTGGACGAGAGCGGCGAGAAACAGCGGCCGCTGATCATGCACGCCTCAATCTCCGGCTCCACCGACCGCAACCTCTACGCCCTGCTGGAGCACGCCGCCGACCGCATGGCCCGGGGCCAGAAGCCCATGCTGCCCTACTGGCTGAGCCCCACCCAGATCCGCCTCCTGCCCGTCAACGACAACTTCATTGAGCCCTGCCTGGACCTGGCAGCTAGACTGACAAAGGCCACAGGCTGCCGGGTTGATGTGGACGATCGGGACACCAAGATCGGCAAGAAGATCCGCGAGGCAGAGAAAGAATGGATCCCGCTCATCGTGGTCTACGGCGAGAAGGAGGCCGAGAGCGGCCAGCTGCCGGTGCGCTTCCGGGATGTGGAGGCCCTGGGGGCGAAGAAGCAGGTGGAGGCCTTCGAGGAGCAAGCCCTTCTGGCTCGCCTGTCAGAGCTCCAGGGCGACTATCCCACCGAGCTGTTGCCCCTGCCTGTGAAACTTAGCCTGCGGCCCAAATGGCGAGGATAACCCCAGCCAACCATTGGGTCAATCAGGGTGCACGTGCCAGTCGTCGTCCAGCAATACCACTTTGTAGAAGACGATCCAGGCGGCGGTGTGCATCCCGGCGATGAGCAGCTCCCGGCTGCCGGCATCGCCCTCCATGTTGGCCAGGGTGTCGCCCGGGGTGTGGTAGTTGCTCACCGGCCCCGAGTGGTAGAAGACCGACGGGATGCCCTCCTGCCAGAACGGGGTGTGGTCCGAACCGCTGCTGCCTCCTTCTTGCATAAGGAATGTCTCGTTATCGCGTGGGAGGTCCAGCAGGTCATGCATCGAGTGATAGCCGTAGTATCTCATGTGAGGGTGTTCGATGGCACTGTTGTTCTCGTTGGGGAACACCATGCCCTTGAGGAGCTTGCCCGGGCTGGGATAGGCCAGGCCGATCATGTCCAGATTTATGTTGGCCTTCACGGTGACACCAGGTGGCAGGTTGTTGACGAAGGCTCGGGCTCCATGGAGTCCCTCTTCCTCGTTGCTCCAGAGCCCGTAGACGATGGTCCGATTTGTCTCGAACTGGGAGAGGGTCTGGGCCAGGGTCACTATGGCGGTGGTGCCCGCCGTGTTGTCGTAAGCCCCCTGCCAGGTGCCCAGGATGGAGGGTGGTGGCGCGATGTCGAAGTGGCCCCCGATGACGATCCACTCATCCTCGATTTCACCCCACTGATAGGCCACCACATTGACCACGGCGGTGTCGGGGTCAGCCTGCAGGGGATACCGCTCGATCTCGGCCTGGAGCCCAAAGGACTCGAAGCGGTCGTGGAAGAAGGAGGCCGCCCGCTCAACCTGGGGGCTGCCCTGGCCCAGGTAGCGGCCATTGTAACCGTTGACATCATCGGTGACGTGATCCATGAGGTCGTACCAGTACTGGCCCGTGAGGATTGGTTCCGAGGACTCGATCAGATCAACTTGAAAGGATTCCCATCGCTTGCCGTAGGTGATGAAATCGGCCGTCTCCCAGTCCGAGCTGTCATTGAGATTGGGCGCCACCAGCACCTGCTGCTCAAGGTCTCCCTCAAAGACCACAAGGGAGTCGTTGACTATGCGACCCTCGATGATGAAGTGGACGAAGACCGGTTTGACCAGGACCCCGGTGCCCGAGGCCTGAACGGAGATGGTATTGACCTCGCCGGCTACCAGTTGCCGGGGCGCCAGATCCTCTACAGTTGCGGAAAGGGCTATCTTGTTCCCCTCAGGGTCAACGAAGTAGACCGACCCGTCATCGCTGATGACCTGATTCCCCTGGTCATCGGAGTATTGCACATTGGTGGCTTCATCCTCATCCCCCAGGCATCCGGAAAGGGAGGCAATGAACAACAGGGATACGATGAGCGGCGCGATCTTCTGCATTGGAGGGGGTCAATCGGATTTGATAAATAATACTATCTTCCTGGTTGAACCTGGATTGTAACTATTCTTCAATGGCTGTGAAATGCCAGACCTGCAGACTTTTAACGCTCTCGACATGCTGGCTTTCGAACCCATCTTCAAGGTCAGTGCGCAGTTGGTCCCGGACATGATGATGGTCGGATCTGAACACCACCCAGAACCCTGGGATTGATTGATCGCCTCCTTCGCTTTCTATCTGGGCCATCACCTGTTCGACACTCATCGGCTCCTTGCTCTCAAGATAGTAAGCCAGGGTATTGCGCTCCCATCGAGGCGATACAGCCACAAGCTCATTCGCCCCCATGTTCTCCTCAATTACCTCCGCCGCCTCCCGCCACTGGGCCTTCTGGGGTGTCGTCACCTGCCAAACGGTCTGACCCAGAGCCAGGACCAGGACCAGAACCAGGAGCGCGAGGCGTTGGATATCGGGCCGATCGATGTGGAAACCCCGCCCGGCCAGGATCAGCAGGGGGACGATGATGGGTGCAAAGTAGCGGGCCACGAAGTAGCTGCTGGACGCGGCGCTCATGAACAGCACCGCCCCGATGATGGCCACCACCCAGAGGAGGCAAACCCTGGCGATGGCCGGTTGTTCCCTGCTGAAAGCTCGATAACCCCACCCACAGGCCAGCAAAATGGGCCCTATCACCAGCAGACTGGGCGAAAGGTGCTCGTCCCCGAATTCCACAAGATTGTCAGCCAGGGTCGAGCTCTCATGGAAATGGGTATCTGGCCAGTTTCCGGTTGACTGCATGTAGGATAACCACAGCCCGATCCAGACCAGAGCCCCCAGAAGGGACCCCCAGGCTTGCCAGGGCTTCTCAGCCAGTCTCAGCTCCCGGCGATGGAGCAACAGGATTACCCCAACCCCCAAGCAGATGACCCAGCCGATGTAGTGGGAGGTCGCCAGGACCAGCAGGCCCAGGGCCAGCAGGCAACTCTCCTCCCGGACCAATTGTCTCTGCCATCGCAAGGGCGCCAGCACCGCCAGGGCCAGCAGCCAGGAGGCCAACATCAGAAGGGTATAGGTCCGAGCATCCTGAGCCAGGTAGATGAGGATGGGATTGGTGGCTACGATCAGGGCTCCGACGAACGGCCAGGGCATTTCAAGCGATCCGAACTGAATGGTCCTTGGGTCATTGGTGGTCGCCCTTCCCGTAACATTTCCACCTCGAGCCTCCCCTTCAGCACGTACATATTCTACCGAATTATTGCCATTGCCCTGTACCCGTTCATATTGCAGGCGGCGGATGAGTTGATAGGCCAGCAGGACGTTCAGACTGCCGATGAATGCGGAGGGGAATCTGAGGGCCACCTCGTCGGTGCCGGCCACCTTGACCCACAGGTTGAGCAGTCCGAAGTACAAGGGTAACTGACCGTGGGTGCTGGTATTCTCCAGCAACTCCCCCAGACCCATTTGGGCCCGGCCGAGGGTGGCCATCTCATCGGTCCAGATGGACTCGGAACCGATGCCCCAGAGGCGCAAGGCCAAGGCCCCAATGAAGAGCGAAACGGGAACGAGATATGGATGATGAGGGTGTTCACGAAGATGGCGGATGCGACCTAAAACCGACAACTCGTCCATGGAATGCCAGAGAACGAAACGTGACCCTCAGGAAGAATCCTGCTCGGCCTCCAGGACCTCAGGCTCACCCTCCTCGGCAGCCTGGTCGGCCTCCAGAACACCCTCATCCGGTTTCAGGGCCTCGGCGGTCTCCTGCTCGTCCTCATCCCGCATTAACATGGCCACGCCGATGGCCGCCAGCAGAAGGAACAGCGAGAGCATCACGGCCCAACCTGGAAGGCCGGCGATGGTCCATCCTTCATCCTCGGCCTTGATGGTGATGGGGATGACCAGGGTCGAGCGCATGCCGATCTCGTTGGTGGCCTGAATGGTCAGGTTGTAGGTACCGTCACGATCGGGGTAGCTGTGAGAGAAGGTGGAGTTGAGGGAATCGACACTCTCACCCTGACCATCCTCGCTCCAGTAGATGGTTATGTTGGTGATGGCGAAATCGGGGTCCGTGATGGAATCGAGGGAGAGCTTGACCTGATTGTCCTTCAGACCGTGGGTCGCGTTGATCTGGGGACCCTTGCCCACCCTGAAGAAGGGGCCATCGAGCTGGCCGGCGAACATGGGATGGGATTGACGGCTGTTGGCCTCACCGCCGTCCTCGGCATCGTTGCCGTAGGCGACGAGCAGTCTGCCGTAGGGGTCGATGTGGACCGTCAGGTAGTCCCCCAGGTCCCGGTCGGAGCCGCCTCCGGTCCCGGTGGTCTGGATGCCTCCTTCGTGAACCTCCGCCTCCACCGTGTAGATATCGAATATCGGAGTCTCATTGTGGGCATTGAATGTCGTACCCACCTTCAGGTCCCACCAGCCTTCCACGCCATCCGAAGCACCTTCGGTGCCGGGTCCGGCCTCGTACCAGCCCATGGCCACCATCCCCTCGTCACCGGCGTCGAGCCAGGGCAGGGTCTTCACCGCGTGGGTGGTGGTCACCTGATGGATGGTCCAGGTTTCGGCCTGGTCAGTGGATACGGCCATCCACATCTGGTCCCGGCTGGACCAAGTGACGTATACGTTGCCGGCCATGTCGGTGTCGATGACGGTGAAGATGTTCTGGGCCTCGGCCCGATTCTCGGTCTGTTTGATGGTCGAACTGGTGAAGGATTGGCATCCGTCGGTGGATTTGAAGACCTCGATGACCCGGGCATTGGAGGCGTAGTTGGTGATGTAGATGATGCCATCCTCCTCGTTAACGGCATGGTTATCCCTTGCTGCAACATCTGTGGTTATCGGAGCACTGTCTAGAAGGGTGCCTCCATTGCACGCCTCCCAGACCAAAGCAAGGTCACCCTGACCTGTGACATCCGCTTTGATCATCACCAAACCCCCAGCCAGATTGTTGTAGGTGAAGTATAAGGTCTGATCTCCTACCGCGCCTCCGATGGTCGGTCCTATATCCAGCCACTGGCGGTCTACGATGACCCCGGTCTTGATATCGCCCACCCAGCTAGCCACAGTGTTCAAGACCCAGTTGTCCCCGCCGTTGAGGCTGGTGTCCACGCTGGCCGAGCTCAGGTAGAGGTCGGTGTGGTAGATGGCCCCGTCCTTGCTGATGGCGGTGAAGGTGTCGCCGCTACCCCCGGGATTGTAGGGCGAGTCGATGACCTTCTTCTCCTTGTACTCCCAGGTTTGACCAAGGTCCTTGCTGATCCACAGGTTGCCCGGGACATGCATATTGAAGGGTTCCTGGGCCTTACTCAACAGACCGCTGGGGCTGTCGTAGTAGTACCAGATGCCGCTGTCGTCATAGCTGGGTCCGGCCAGGATGTGGGGTTCGAAACCGCCCAGCCGCCCCTCGATGGGCACCGGGTCCACGGACATGATATGGAACTCCCGCTGGGGGAGGGCGGCGGTGCCTGATGACGCGACCAGGCTGACCGTCAGGAGCATGAACAGCAGAGCATAGGGTGGGATTCGGGAGGCCACAGGCTCACCTTGATGGAAGACCTATCGAGCCTGCTCATATTTAGTTTCCCCTTCCAAGGCACCTACAACTGTTTTCTCAACCCAGGTAGAGCCCGCCGTTCACATGCAGCATCTGGCCAGTGATGTAGGAAGACCTTTGGGAGAGCAGAAAGGCGATGGTCCGGGCCACCTCTTCAGGCCGACCCACCCTTCCCAGGGGTACCGTGCGGTTGCGGGCCTCCCGCTTGGTTTTGGTATCGCCGGCGATCAGGTCGGTATCGATGAATCCCGGAACCACCCCGTTGACCCTGACCTTCGGAGCCCATTCCAAAGCCAGTGAACGCACCAGCCCCTCGCTCCCGGCCTTGGCCGCGGCGTAATGGGCGCCCTGGGGATTGCCCACATGAGCCTTGATGGAGGACACCACCACCATTGAGGAGGCAACTGTCTCATTTGCCCCCGCCCCATGCATTTGTTGATTGCATGCGGACAACAGGTTCCACACTCCTGTGAGGTTCACATCCATAGCTCTCTGCCACAGGGCGGGTTCAGCCCGCAGTCCCTTCGAATCGGCCCGCTCGTAAAGTCCTGCATTGGCCACCACACCATGAAGGGAACCGAGTTCGTTCACCACCCTGTCGACCACCTGTCCAACATCCTTTACATCCGCAACGTCCAGTTGATGGGCAATTGCCTGACCCCCCAGCTCCCTCGCAGCCTTAGCGATTTCATCGGCCTTGTCCTTCCGCTCCAGGTACGTGAAGGCAACCTTCCATCCTTCCCTCACCAGTTCGAGGACGGTGGCGGCGCCGATGCCCCGGGAGCCACCTGTGATCAGGGCCACAGGGGGTTCAGTGTGTTCGTCGAACATCGATACTGCAATGAACAGATGGTATTAGGTTGTTCACCCCCTGCCAGGGCATGGTTTAAATCGCAGGCCGGATTGAGACATTCTCTCCAAGAACAGAGCGACACTGTCATGACCTCGTTGCTATCAAGCTCGCCCCACCTACTCGGCCTCAAGCTCGGCGGTTCGGACATCACCCACAAGGACCGCTCGGGGGACTTTCCCACCACCATCGATGAGATACTGGAACGGGGCGGGGATTTCATCAAGTTCCAGCATATCGAGGACATCGTCAAGGTCCTCAAGACTGTTCTGGAGACCCAACCCGGACTCAATTTCATCCTGGTCCATGGCGTCGGCCCCTTCGGTCACACCATCGCTCACAAGGAGTCTCCCGAGGTGGTCCATCAGTCGGTGCTTTTCCTCAACCACTGCGTCCGCACCATCTTCGAACGTCAGGGGATCCGCACCGAGAGCCTGAGCCCTTTCGATCATTGCCAGGTGTTGGAAGACCGCAAGCGTTTCATGATGGAGCCGTTGGTGGAAAGGGCGGTCGAATGTCTGGCCGAGGGCCGTATCCCTGTGGGTTTCGGCGATATGGCTCCCTTCGAGGACGATTCCGGCAGATACGGCGTAGTATCGGGGGATGACATCCTGCCGGCAATTTGCGCTCATCCCACTGTCAGTATGGACCGCCTGGTAATGCTTTGCAAGCACCAGCTGTACGACCGCGATCCGGAGCTCAACACCGAGGGTTCCAAGCACGGTTTTGCAGAGGACCGTTCCATCTCCCAGGAGGCACCTCCACCCGAGCCCATCAGCCTTGTGCCGGTGAACGATACCTCTATCGAGAACTATTTAAAGGAGAGGAAGATCAAGATCGTGGTGGATTCCGGCGAGAAATCAGAGGGCATGCTGGGCAAGGTCAAGGCCTGTTACAACTTCACCTGGCTGACCCAGGTACCATCATCCATCCTTCCGTTCGACGTTCTTGAACAGGGGTTGTCGGGGGAACCGGTGGGCACTCGTTTTGTCTGGGAAGATTGAAGCTGGCTTGCAATTCACAAAGGACTAATTAACTTGGACCCTAACTGAGCATCATGCCTCAAGAGCCTCTATCCCATCCATCCCAGGTCCATCTTGAGCGGTCCACTGACAAGGAGGAGTTGAAGGCAGCGACCCATCGAACATTGGAGGCCACAGGCTTCGATGATGTGGCTCGAACCGCAAATAGAATAGTGATCAAACCCAACCTGGTCACGGCAGACGGTCCCGACGAGGGCATAACCTCCGATGTGGCCCTCACCGAGGCCTTGCTGGAGCGGTTGGCGTCATTGAGAAACGCTCTGGAGAACACCATCATCGCAGAGGGCCGGGCGGGAGACACACAAGAGGCCTTTCGCCGCAATGGCTACGATGAACTGGCCAACCGCTTCGACGTCGAGCTGGTGGATTGCAACACCGCACCCTCGGTGAAACTGGAGGTGCCCGACCACATTTCGGTACGGAGGCTGCGGGTGAATCGGGCCGTTGCCGAGGCCGACCTGCGCATCTCGGTGGCCAAGCTGAAGATCCATTCGGTGGGTCTGGTCACCGGGGTGCTCAAGAACATGATGGGTGTGCTGCCCGGTCGCAAATGGAAGCTGGTGGTCCACGCCAACGTCCACAAGCGGGTGGTTGACCTCAACAGCCTCGTCCGACCCCATTTCGGCCTCATCGACGGCTACATCGGCAACCAGGTGGACGAGGTGATATCCAATCCAGTGCAGACCGGTCTGGTCCTGGGAGGTCAGGACTCGGTGGCCCTGGACAGCGTCGCCGCCATCGTCATGGGAGTCGACCCGGGTTCCGTACCTTACCTGTGTCGTTGCGCAGAGAGGGGGTGGGGTGAGGTCGACCTGGAGAGGATCGAGGTCACGGGAGTTGGGATCGAGGACATTTCACAGAGATTCAAGAGAGCCAAAGGCCTTGGAACCTGGATGAGGGTCAACTCCCAGAAAGCCTATGGTTATATCTTGGGGACTCTGGGGTCGAAGTGAGGGGTTGATTGGCCAATGTTTGCAGGTTATTTCACATTGCTCTACGAAAGTGTTAAATAATTCTGCAAGAAAACAAGCTAGAAATGTTAAATAGACCTTACCATATTGCATTTTCCCAATAACTATTGGGGCCACAAGGTGAAAAAATGGCTCAGTCCCAACTAATTCACAAGGAAATAGTCCATAAGCTCCAGAAAAGAATTATTCCGATTTTTCTCACTTTGATTGTGGTCGGAACATTGCTTATTCTGTCATCATCAGAATTATTACGAGATAACATATATAATTATAATGAGAGAATAGAAGTTTATTTTGAAAAAAGTGAAAGTGTCACAGCTGTTTCCAATATTGAAATTGAAGATTTTAAATATAATAATCAACAAAATGACAAAGATCCAAATATAATCACAGATATCGAAATGAATATTGCTCAAACTAATACAACAATAACAAATACTTCATCAAATTTTGTTAATTCACCTAATGACTTCAATGATGCCGGAAGGTGGAGTAGTACGGATCTAACATCTGAGACCAATATGGTAAGCACCCATAGGCAACTGACTAGGTCTGCTATTGAATATATTTCCAAATACTATAAGCAAGGGCTGGATGGGCTTATCGAAATACCGCAACCCATGGATGGCATGGTGAGCTGATATCTGATGGCCCAATGGCTAACCAAATGTTTATTGAAATAAGTAATTTCAAAGAACTATCGATAACCTTACTGGTTATTTGGAAAGACCCGGCCGATGAATCGACCACTACAACCGTGGAAGCTGTGTCAACCATTGATCCATTGATACAGAGTTCGGTACAAGTCTCAACCTTCTACTCAGGAGGTTCTGGCAACATCCCCTAGACCTCTTACACTACCCACCACCACTTGCGCTTGCCTGCCGCCCTACCCTGCGCCCTCAAGAGTAATCTGGGCTCCCACGCCGTCCTCTAGGCTATAGGAGTAGAAGCGGCGCAGGCCCTTTCGCCTGATGTAGCCCATCCTGAGCAGCTCCCGGAGATGGTAGGAGACCAGTTGTTGCTTGAGCTCCAACATATCGGCGATGTCCCTCTGGCTGGATTCAGGATGGCGGTTCAGGAGCTTGAGCACCCGCTTCTGGGTGTCGCGCAGATAGCGCAGCTTGGTGGCCTTCTCATCTTCCATCTCCTTCTTGGTGCTGTAGAAGAGACGAAGCTGACCCTGTTTGACCGACTGGATGAGCCCCTCGTGCTCAAGGCGGCTTAGATGGTGGATCAGGGTCCCGTTGCCCATGTCGGCCAACTGCGACAATGCGGTGAGATTGATGCCCGGATTGAGCTTGATGGTCTGGTAGAGCTGGCCGGCCTTGAACTTGTCCGGGTCCTCCAGCTCCTCCCGCTTGATGCGTGACAGCAAGGGCATGAAGAATCCCAGATAGAGCCACCACCGACTCCGCTCGTTGTACCACAGAGTGGCCGAGCCCATTACTGCCCCCAGTCCGAACAGCCCTGCCAGAAGGGCTATCCCGGTGGTGCCTGCGGGCCATCCGATGTTTGGAATCAAGAAGGCGTCATCGTCGGTTGTATCGGTGGATGATGCGGGTTTTTCATGGACCGTGAACGTGGTATGGGCGATGTTGTTGGTTAGGTCCGGGTCCCATGTTGGTTCTAGGGGTCGCAGATAGACAGTGAGGTTGTAGGTCCCGGGTGGGAGTATATTGTTGGTGATTCGAGTAGTCCCATGAGACCCACTCTTCATTTCAATAATTGAACTGGTTGCAGGTTCTCCCGCCATCTCAGTATCATTCAGATAGAACTCGAGGGTGGCATTCCCGTCAACAGAACCATTGTTGTTGTAATCTGTCTCTAATGCAAATGGCTCCATATCGACAAGTTTTTCGGTTATGATGGAAACATACGATATGGGTCTGTCCAATTGGACAGGATTCTCGTCCAATGAGATAGTTGGACGGAATTGCTAATTGGACGACCGTCACTATGAAATAGTCTACACCGACTCTCGGCCTATGGGCCAAGAGCATGTCGGTATTCCTTTCTTGATAGCTGGTATACCAATGTTATTACTTGGAGCATCAGACACAGTAGTTCGTCTAATTGGACTTGCTTTAACAATCTTTGGAATAGTATGGATTCTCTTGGAAATTAAAGTGTTCGCCCCAGAGCGAGAGGTAGAGAGTGCTAAATCTGTAAATGCACCGACCATTGACTACGGATGGTTCAGGAATGAAAGTAGAGTGAAGGTGTTAATTGAAGACGACGATGGCAAGCTCCTGAAAGAATATGTGGACGAATATGAGACCCCACCGACAGAAGTTCATTTACACCCAAGCCCAGCACATGATTCTCTGAACAAATTAGAAAGATATTATAGATTGAATTTCGGAGAACGAACCCTGTTAGAATTGATAGGTAGAAACAAAGGTGGTGTGCCGTCAGAACGGGTAGGTAAGTGGATTCCCGAATACCACACGGAAGACTTCCACGACAAATCCAAGTATGAGATAGTGACTTGGGAATTCGAGTACACTCAAAACACATTCAGATACAGATGCAAGGAAAACTTCAAGGTCGGTGAAGTGGATTGGAGTAGAGTTGAGGGGAGTATGAAACGATATTATTGGAACAAGAAAAAGAAAGAATGGGTGACACTTGAGGATGCCACCCAACCGAAAGACTGACTACTCAAACCACGCAACCTCAGTCAACCTCTCCGTCACCCCGTTCTGCGCCCGTGTCAGACACACCGCCAGCAGACCGAAGTACACCCACCGAACATGATGCTCCACCTTCTCGTGGCCCCTGACCCTGTCGAAGAAGGTCCGTAGGTGCAGGTACTTCTTGACGAAGCCGTGGAACCCCTCAACCATGTTCCGCTTGTTGTAGTACGCCTTCATGGTCTTCGGGCGGTTCATCCAGACCTTCAGGTGGATGTTGCGGAAGTAGGCCCCGACCAGTTTGACCTGCTTCTGGCGAATCAAGAACCTGCACATCTTCTGTAGGTCTGCGTTCTTGTCGAAGCCGCCGTTGGCCCAGTATCGGTGATACTTGTTCTTCAATTTCTCCATCGTTCCCTGCGGCGATATGACCGCATCTGAGCGTATGTTGGTGATGAACCTTGCGCCGTAGTAACCGCAGACCAAGGCGAAGTTCTCGAAACCAGAGTATGCGCCGTCAGCAAAGACTTCCTCGAACTCGATGCCGAGGCCGTGAATGTGGTTCAGTAGGTCCACCAGTTTGGGTCCATCCCCGTCATTGGCCGGAGTGATGAAAATCGCCAACGGGATGTTCGTATCAAGACAGTACACACCGTGTATCTTGTAACCCCTAATTTTGTAGTGCTTGTTTGCCCTCGCATCCTTGTCATCTAACAGGCCCTCTAAAGGCGTAGAATCAATCGCTACACGCCGTCCGAGTTTAACGCCATTATTAGACAGTTCAATTCGTATCGACCTTACAGCCGCATCCATGGCCTCTGTAAGGGTATCTACATCTATCCTCTTGGACTCGAAATCCCAAAAGGCGGTTCGGGCTGGTAGTTTGTCCTTGAAGCCAAGATCAACTGAATCGCTGTGGCTGACCTTCAGGCGGTTGACGAGTTTCTGATAGGAACGGATACCCGCCACTCGTCGGAGAACAGCCGCTTTTATCATGGCCGTCATCGGGTGGCGGTAGTGGTAATCGACAGAGCCGTAACATCGGGCGAAGATGTCCTCAAAGGGTGAACAGTCCAATGCTCCAAGGAAGGTAGCGAGGCTTTGTGGCTGTTCTTTTGTCGGGTTGGGAAATGAAGGTTTAAGGTCCAGAAAATTTCCTATAATATTCTCTACAATTGTAGGTGGTTTGATATAGCTCAACGGGTTGCTATAGTGTGGTAGTTGAGGGGTGGTAGTTATCATGTTCTCGTACTCCTGTAGGTCGTCGGAACAACCTACATAACTATATAGGTTTGAGGGCTTATAAAGGTGAGTATTTACAGCGTTAAGTCGCACCGAAAAGGACACATTGGTTGATGCTGTTTTTGCCCGTTTGTCGCCAGTCATTTTTACTCCGTGTGGGGCAACCCGACAGTATGTAGCTCGGCCCAGAGCGGACACAGGGGATGCCGGAATTGCCCCGTCAAGGTATTGGATACCGTTGAGATAATACGGCGCAGGCAAGGGGCCTGCGAAGGTTTATAGGAGGAAAATAATCGTGATTGATATGCCGCCGCCTGATGATGCACCATCATTCGAATGGTTTTGTTATTTTCTGGCTTTAGAAAAATCGAGAAGTTTACTCTTCAATAAATTACGTTGGGGAAAGACATTCACAAAAAGACAGTTGTATAAAGAATTGGGAGATAGTGGGAGTCAACGAGATATGTTTGTTAAGAAAGGGAAAGATTTAGGTTTTCTTAAACACGGTATAATTGATCCTGAAAAAGGTCAAACGAAAAGAGTGTGGGGAATGCCAGAGGAGTTCTTTCAGGTGATAGACTTGCTACTAATCATCAAGAAACAAGTTGGTGATAATTCGACTCTGGGCGACCAGCCAAGCAATGACCCTGATTACGACGAATGGGTGAAACGAAGATTCTATCACAAGTACCTAACCGACTGATGTGAGTAGCCGAGGGAGTACGCACCCTAACTACCACGAAAGGGCTTGTGTTCTCGACTACTCAGCAGACAGATGGAAAGGTGTGGTATAAGAGTTGTCACAATTTGATTGAGTGATTATGAACTTCACATCGTTCAAATTGTTAAGAAAAAGGTGAAGGGGACCGAAGCCCCCCTCGGTATGCCATGCGCCCTGCGATTGGGTTAAAGTAAGGTGAGTCCAAAACTCAGTATCAGTAAAGCAAAAGTTAGAGTCAATATTCGAGTCCGCAGTGCCATTAAGTGCGTGTTCACGATGGTAGGTATATAGGATTGGGTGACGAACACTGTCTCGTCACTGACACTTCTTATGATGAAGATTTTATCTACTTGACCTAGTTAGGCTATTCCGAGTGATATGGTCTGGTTCCCTACAACCAAATGCCCGAGGTGCCAACGTCTTTCGGTATTGGTTCACCACGAACACAGCGAGGCTCCACCAGACGACTGGAAACCCGAGAAGATAGTTTGTCCATTATGTGACCACGAGTTTGTTGCCGAATCAGTAATGTGGCAGATGAGAGAATGATTCACAAAAAAATAACCCTTTTATAGAAACCCCCATTCATCAAATTGTGGCACCCAAAGCACCTCTCATATGACAACCCTTTTTTTCAATTCTTTCCTTTAACAACACCATTTTT
>CAYLMJ010000032.1:0-25218 GCA_964384995.1 uncultured archaeon
CATTGCTCGTCGAGAAAATGTAAATTTACCCGTAAAATACAAGTTCAAATCTGGGCGGGCCCATCCACTTCTCAGCATGCTGAGAAGTGTCTGGGACATGTGGAAGTTCGTACGCTACTCGTTCGAGATGGACGAACTCGTCGTTGGTTTCTCGTGCTTATGCTCGAAACCACCTAACGCGTCCTCACAACCACATGTGGCCCACCACTTTTTGGACCTGCAAAAAGTAATTTTCGCATGCGGCGAAAAGCTCATCATTGAAGAATAAACGGGTCCCCTCTCAGCCTTCGGCTTCGGGGGACCTGGCTGATTTGTTCCGAGGAATAGATCGTAATACTCGAAGTGATGCGGACGATGACCGGAGCACTATTCTCTTTCCTACTTGCCGCCAAAGAGCGTGATAGTCTTCTTGACATGGAAGCCCTTGTGGTACTTTTCGCACTTGGGACAGTAGTACTTGCCCTCGGCCTCGACCCAGTAGGTCTTGGTGTCTGAATAGGGACATTTTGGTCCGAACTTCTTCTCCCCGGGTTCTGGAACCGGCCCGGCCGACGGTGCAGGGGTGTCAGTGCTCACCTCTTTCTTGGTCTCGAAGCTGAGAAGGTCGACGGATTCCCCCCGGGCCAGCTTCTTCAACTTGTCTTTGAATGACATGGCGCCAAATTTGCATTGGACCTTAAAGATTGTTCCCGATGAACCTGTGATATGACCCAAATGAAACCTTTTCGGATAAGAAAGCACCCCTAAGCCTTGGGTCTGGGCCGGTCCAGCCTGAGCTTCATCAGGTCCTCGGCGGCGATGGTCCTGGGGAAGATGGCCTTGGCCTCCTCCACCAGCTCGCCCACCTCCCGGTACCTCTGGGAGAAGTGGGTGATGACCAGCCGCTTGACCCCGGCCTCCTTGGCCGTTCGGGCGGCCTCCTCCGTCGTTGAATGGCCCGAATCCACGGCGTTTTCGGCCCTGGCGCTGGCGAAGGTGGCGTCGTGGACCAGCAGCTGGGCGCCCCTGGCCAGCTTCGTGAGGGCCGGTCCCGGGCGGCTGTCCCCGGAATAGACGATGGTCCGGCCGGGGCGCTTGGGTCCCATGACCTGATCGGGCCTGATGGTCTGGCCCCTGTGCTCCACCTTGCGGTACCGCTGGAGCTGACCCCACAGGGGTCCCTTGGGCAGGCCCAGCTTGCGGGCCGCCGCCTCATTGAACTTCCCGGCCTTGGGCGACTCCTGGAGCCTGAAGGCCAGGGCCGGCACGGTGTGGTCGGCGGCTCCCGCCGTGACCGTCAATCCCTGGTCCAGCTTCACCTTCTCTCCCGGCTCCAGCTCGGTGAGCCGCACCTCGAAGGTCATCAGGCCGTGGCTGGAGGCCAGCAGCTGGGCCAGCAGTTTGCCTTCCCCCGCCGGGCAGTAGAGGTGGAGGGGCTCGGTCCGCCGGTTCAGGGCCATGGACTGGATGAGCCCGGGCAGGCCGAAGAGATGGTCGCCGTGAAGGTGGGTGATGAAGATGTGCTGGATCCGTTGCAGGGAGAGCCCGGCCAGCAGGAGCTGTCTCTGGGTGCCCTCGCCGCAGTCGAACAGGACTATCAGCTTGCCCTTGCGCACGGCCAGGGCGGGCAGGCTGCGATGGCGGGTGGGCATGGCTGAACTGGTTCCAAGGAATGTCAGCTCTACTATCTTATCACCTGATTCTCAAATTCCGTGTGACCGCTCCGGTTAGCTCCTCTGTCCTGTCCCGGTTCACGCCTCCGGTTCACTCCTCGGGCCAATCCTCGGTCTCGGGCGGGGTCACCTCGACCTGCACCGCCACGGCCTCGGTCACGGCCTCGGCCTCTTGCAAGGTCTGGGTCTCCTGGCCCTCCTCCACCAGCTGGGCCTCCTCGATGGGCTCCAGCTCGAACTCCAGGGTCTCCAGGGACTCCTCGTCGCTCAGGGGCGCCACCATCACCTCGGGCTCGGTCTCGGTCTCCACGAACGATAGGCCCTCGGGGAAGAAGCGCAGGATGATGATGTCGTCGAGATTGGCCACCCAGCGATAGGGGATGATGATGTTGGCCGCCTCGGGGACCAGGGCCCCGCTGGTCTGGGTCAGGTAGAGTCCGTCCACCCGATGGGTGGTGATGTCGAGGCCCACCTCCTGGACCGTGCCCAGGTAGGTGCCGTTGTGGGTGTAGACGTGCTTGCCAGGCAGACGGGTCGCTTCGTGGTGCATATGGCCCAACGGTACGAGAACTGCCTCCTCCCCTTTTAGGGTTTGGTCCTAAGAATTGGCCTTGCTACCGGGCCCGGGTCTGCACAAACATTAATAACCCGCCCCTCATGAGCGCAACCCATGGGCAATATCCGTCCCACGTACATCAAGCGCGTGGCCATCGAGCTGGTCAAGAAGTACCCCGACCACTTCCAGGCCGATTTCGACCATAACAAGAAGATGGTGGCCGAGCTCACCGACCTGCAGTCAACGACGATGATCAACAAGGTGGCCGGCTACGTTACGCGCTTTCGCTCCTATTACGATGCGGTTCCCACTGCCAGCCAGAATTGAACATGTATGATGTTGTCATAAGCGGGGCGGGCCCGGCTGGCTCCACTGCGGCCTACTACCTGGCCAGACAGGGTCAGAAGGTGGCCCTGGTCGACCGGCAGAAGTTCCCTCGCGAGAAGGCTTGTGGAGGCGGGCTCTGCGTGCACATCAACGAGTTCGATCACATCACCTCCAACTGGGACGACTACCTGGAGGCCGAGTGCCGCCGGGGCCTGGTCTACGGCGAGAAACTGGACCACGTCGTCGACTACTCCCGCGACGAGCCCTTCTTCTACAACATCCGCCGCTTCGTCTTCGACAACAAGCTGGTGGAGTACGCCGTGGACGCCGGGGCCGAGCTCATGGACAACAACGCCACGGTGAAGTTCACCCACGAGAAGGGAGGCGTCACCACCACCCTGCGGGATGGCACCGAGCTGAAGAGCAGGGTGCTCATCGGCGCCGCCGGGACCTTCGACCGGGTGGCCGCCCACATCCGCGAGAGGGAGGGCTTCCCCATGTGGGACGGCAAGGACATGTGCACCGCCATGTACGCCGAGATCGAGGTGGGCGAGGAGTTCATGGACCGGGTCTACGGCGAGGAACGCGTCTCCATGGCCCACATGAAGTACCAGGGCCTGCCCGGCTACGGCTGGTCCTTTGCCAAGCGCAACGTCATCAACGTGGGCATCGGCTCCGACCGGGCCTCCATCAAGCGGCACAACATGGACCTGCGCCAGTACTTTTCCGATTACGTCAAGACCCTGAAGCAACAGGGCTGGTATCCCAAGGACCTGGACATCCCCAGACCCAACGGCTCCAACATCCCGGTGGGCAAAGGCATCAAGATGTCCGTGGGCGACAACCTCCTGGTGGTGGGTGATGCCGGGGGATTCGTCTCGCCCCTGACCGGCGAGGGCCTCTACTACGCCATGGATTCGGGTCGCCTGGCCGCCCAGAGCCTGGAGCCCCTGCTGACCGCCGATACCCTGGCCAAGGAGCATCTGCTGGCCTATCACAATGCCTGGAAGAGCAAATGGGGCCGGGACCTCTGGTGGCTGAAAGTTGCCTGGTCCATCCTCATGTTCATGCCCAACCGGCTGGTCAACTACGCCGCCTGGGACGAGACCACCAAGGAGCTCTTCACCCACCTGTTCGTTGGCGCGATACCGGCGGCCAAGAACATGCACCGCATCATCGGCCGCATCGCCAAGGGCGTCGTGGTCAACGACCTGCTCCGCATCAGGCCCAAGGGATGGAAAGAGGAGAGGGCGCGGGCGGCGGAACCGGCGGGCCAGTAATCCTTGAGCTGGTGGGCCATCTATTTAGCCCATCCCAGTCTTACACCCATCGATGCCAAAAGGCAGGCCCCCGCGAAAACATCGGGGAGAGCCCAAGACCCATGGCCGGGCCAGGTCCACCTCTTCATCACCCAGCAGGGTTGAGGTGCGCTCCGAGAGGTATTCCAAGAGAAGGGAGAAGTGGGACGACCAATTCAAGGACCCAAAGGCTGGGCCGAAGCTGGGGCGGGTCCAGGTGGCCACCGTGCTGATGGTGGTGGGCATGCTGGCCATGGTGGGGATGGTCTTTCTCATCCTCTACAACAAGGATCCGGTGTCCGATGTCCAGGTCATCATCGACCCCAACACCGGCGTCGGACCCGACGAGAACGAACTGCGCTTCTCGGTGGAGGCCAGCCGCTCCTACCTCTCCCGCGACGAGCTGTTCACCGGCGTCTATCTCATCCGGTACGACAACGCCACCCTCCATCAGGGAACCTTCAGGCTGCCCGAGAACGGCAAGGCCCAGGTGGGCCTGAACTTCACCGAGTTCTACCGCGACAACGGGCTATACACCTTGCGGGTCACCGTGGAGGGCGTCAGCGGCACCGACGAGGTGGAGATCGTCCGAACCGTCCACGGCCTCGACCCGGTCCTCATCGAGCTCAACGACAGCTTCCGCCTGGGCCTGGGCCTGCGTCCCACCGACGACCCCGGGGACGATGACGTGGTGACCACGGTGGGCCACGGCTCGGCCTCGTTCTACTTCGTGGAGCAGGGCAACGACACCTCCGACCCGGGCAACTGGGAACAGGTGGAGCGGGTGGCCTTCGCCGTCGAGCCCGACTCCCTGACCTTCACCATCGCCTCAGATGGCCACACCGGGACCGGTCTCATCGACCTGCCAAAGGAATACCTGACCCGGACTAGCGGGGGCGGGGACCGGCCCTCGGGCCACTACGCCGCCAGGATCGCCTTCCACAACGACTTCGCCTTGGACCCTTTGGCCTTTGACGACCCGGTGATAGCCATGACCGACTGGATCGATGTGGACGGCTGACCGGTCGAAGGCTGACAGCTGAAAGTTAACGATTGACTGTTGACCGCTGACTGGTGATCATTGAGGGGTGGAACTACTTGTAACTACGTGAAGTGGAGGAACCTAAGCAGTCTCTGGGACCTCTGGTTGCGCTCAAGGTAGAGCAGTGTCGCCGCCAGCCACCAGCCGCAGGCCCCGGCCAGGCCGAAGAATATCAGGTACTCGTCACCCAGCACCTCGGGCACCATGAGCACGAAGGCCACGCCGATGATGAGCCCCGCCACCCACGAAACGACCACCTGCGAATCCTTCATCTGCTGCCAGACGATGAATAGGTAGAAGCGGGTGTAGGAGTAGATGACCGTCACCGTCATGATGATGGATTCGTAGCCCAGGCCGCTGTCATCGTCGCTGTAGGCCTGTTTCAACGAGGCGTAGAGAGCGTAACCGCCCATGATGGCCATGAAGACCACCGTGACCAGATCGGTCATGGAGACCCTGGCCGTGGGAGGGCCCAGTTTCATGGTGATGGTCTTGGCCAGCACCGCGGGCGACATGACCCGGAAGGCGATGGTGAAGAGGCCCAGGGGCAGCAGCAGGGCCGGCTCCTCCCGGGTCAGCCACACCGCCCAGGAGCAGACCACCAGCACTCCCAGCAGGACCAGGATGACAAAGACCACGAAGACCTGCTCCTCCATGAACCGCAACCACCGCTTGTGGATCTCCATCAGCGCCGGCAGGAGCAGGAGGAAGACCCCGGCGAAGAGGATGAAGAAGGCCAGCAGGATGGTGTTCTCGGCCATGGTCCCTCACGTAGCCGGGGCCATGGTCAGGCCCGGCTCCATCTCCATTCCATCGTCCGCGGGCTTGTCCAGGGGCTCACCCGATGGCTCGTCCATCGGTCCTGCCAACTCCTCTTCCAGTCCTTCTTCCAGCCCCTCATCATCCAGGGAGGTCTCCAGGAAGTCCACCACCAGGTCCCGGGCCAGGCTCGCCGGGTCGGTGACCAGCAGGCGCCCCCGTCCCGCCGAGGCCAGCTTGCGGGCCGCGGTGACGAACAGCTCCTCCTCGGGCTCCAGCAAGAGGAAACCCACCTTGGTGTGGCTCAGTTTGGCCACGGCCTCCATGGCTCGGCGGGCCTGTTCCATGGCCTGCTCCAGGTCCCCGGCGGAGGGTTCGCCCTCGGGGGTGGTGTGGGCCTCTGGCAGGCCGTCGCTGATGAGGTAGAGCAGGCGTCGGTCGGCCCGGCCCTCCTCCAGCAGGAGCTGGCCCAGGGTGACCGCCGCCGCGGTGTTGGTGAAGCCCCGGGACTCCAGCTCCCACAGCTCCCTGAGATCCACCTTGCGGGCCCGGGTGCCCAGGGCCACGAAGTCGACGCGGTTGGCCTCCCGGTCGGCCTTCACCGCCCCGTAGAGGGCCAGGGCCGCCCGCTTGGCCGCCTCCAGGCGCATGTTGTCGGCCATGGAGCCCGAGATGTCCACACAGACCACGGCGTGGATGGAGGCCAGGCGCTCCTCGGCGTGGACCACCAGGTCGCTGTCCAGCAGGGAGCGGTTCTCGGGATGGGCCAGCCTGGCGTTGACCACCGAGGCCACTATGTCCAGGCGGGAGGTCTCGTACTGGGACATCAGGGGGCGGCGCTGGTAGGTGCCGGTGTCCTCCGATGACAGACCGGTAAGAGGACCGGGGACGGTGAGGTCCCCGATGAGCTCGTCGAAGAGACGGGTGCCCAGGGTGGCGATGAGGGACTCGGAGACCACGAACGAATCGGCCGTCGAGCCGCCCTCCACCAGGCCGGCGATGAGAGCTTGTCGCGCCACCTGCTCCCGCAGGGCCTCCCTGGCCTTGTCCTGCAGTTCCTCCTGATGCTGTTCCAGCCTCCGCTCATGCTGACGCTCCAGCTCAACCTCGCTGAGCCGCTGGCGCTCCTTCAGGCGGTCGCCCTCCAGGTCCAGCCCCTTGAGCTCCTTGCGCTTGGTCCGCTTGACCTTGGCGGCACCAGCGCGTACCCGGTTCAGCTCCCGCTGCAGGGCCGACTGGGCCTCCTGGCGATAGCTCACGGGGGTGAAGTTGCGCCGCCACCACTGGCGCAGGCGGGAGGGGGGCCGGTCCCCGGAGGTCTCACGACCCAGCCACAGGGTCATCTCCGGGTCCTGCAGGGCCTCGTCCAGGGCCGCCTCCACAAGCACCGTGCGGCCGCCCAGGACCAGGGAAGTGGGCAGGCGGTGGCGTGAGCGGTGGGTCCTGCCGCGTCGGAACCGTCGTCTAAGCCAGGCCACCAAGCGCCGCCAATGGCGGGCCAGCCAGGCCAGGAAGCGCTGCCACCATTTGAGGCGCCGGGGCTCGACCATGTGGCGGATGAGATCGCTCTCGGTCAGGGCTCCCGTGAGGGGGTCGAACCGCTCCAGCTCGGTGGTGAGCAGGGCCTGTTTCCGCTTGAGCTTGCCCGCCCGCTCCTGGAAGGTCTGGGCCAGCTCGGCCAGCTTGTCATCATGGTCCAGGCCGATGGCCGCCCGCTCACCCGACTCCTCCAGCTGACCCAGGAACTCCCGCGCCGTCTGGGCCAGGTTGGCCTCCTGCTCGTGCTGTTCCAGGAAGGCCTTGAGCCCCTCCCTGGAGCCGTGGGCCAGCAGGGCCCGGGCCAGGGCCTCCCGCTGGGCCGGGGTGAGCCTGAAGGTCTCCTTGAGCTCGCAATCGGGGAGGGCCAGCATCCGGGGCTTGGTGACGGTGACGGACCGGGTCATGGCCGCTCAATCATGGCACGAAAAAGTGCCCACCTCGAAGAGCAGGTGCATGACGGCCACACCCAGCGCCACCTCCTCCAGGGTGGTGGAGTCCTCGTTCTCCTGGATGTACTTCTCGAAGAGGGCGAAGTCGCCCTCGGGGGCGTTGGCCAGACTGCCATCGAGATATCTCTTGCACTCCTTCAGCAGCTGTTTGCCCCGCTTCTCGCTGGAACCGAGAGGGCCCTTGAAGAAGCCGCACCAGTAGGCTGTGGACGCCGCCTGCAACGAGGGCTCGAAGGCCTCGGCCAGGTAGGCCTCGATGCGGGCGATGTTGCGCCGGTATGACTCCATGCCCCGGGCTCTGACCCGGCCGGTGAGGGCGTCGGCCAGGCCCCGCTTGAACGAGGCCACCGACATCATCGGCTCCTTGGCCAGGGCGGCGTAGGCCTCGCCGCGGCGGATGGTGTCGATGAGGGCCCGGTTGGAGCCGGCCTCGGCCAGCTCGAAGGTCTCGCCCACGGCGTCCCGCCAGCCCATGATGAAGAGCACCGCCGCCTCCCGCATAACCCTGGGGACGAAGGTGGTGTGGGGCCGCCGGGCCATCTCCAGGATGCGCCGGTTCAGGTCGAGATCCTTGGAGAAGTCAATCTTGACCGAGGACATGCGGTCGTTGAGGGGCTCGGTGATGTTGGACAGGTCGGTGAGATTGGAGGTGGCCACCGTCAGGAACGAGGCCGGGAAGGTCTCCCTGGACTTGGCCGGCGACACCGCCCGCTCCTGCAAGGCCTGCAGGAGCACGTTCTGGGTACCCTTGGGCAGTTTGCCCACCTCGTCGATGAGCAGGAGTCCCCGATGGGCCTGCAGAAGTTTCCCCGGCTCCAGGACCAGGGGCGAGGTGGCGTCCCCCAGCTGTTCCAGCTTGTGGAGGTTGATGACCCCGGTGAGGGCGTCGGGGAAGACCTCGGGCGAGCCCTGGAGCCGGGCCAGGCCGTAGCCCTCCCGCAGGGCGGCGGTGGTCACCTCCACCTTGGCCGGGTCGGGCTCCATACCATGCCTAGTGTGACAGGCCGGGCAGGCCGGCTGGAGGGCGGCGAACTCCCGATCGTAGAGCGAGGCCGGGTCGCACTGCACCGGACAGCCGGCCACGGCCTGGATGGTCTGGGGCAGGAGGTTCCAGATGTCCACCGCCAGGGAGGTCTTGCCCGAGCCCGGGGGACCGAAGAAGAGCAGGTGGGTGCCGTCGATCAGGGCCGCCACCGTCTGCTCCAGGGTCTCGTGGTCCAGCAGGGTGCGGGGGAAGAGGGCCTGCAGGTCGTCGTTGGTCTCCAGCCGTTCCAGCACCACCCGGCGCAGGCTCTGGTTGGGGGTCTCGGGTCGGTGACCGGCCTTCAACAGGTCGGCCGCCGTCGTCTTTGAACGCGCCATGGGGCCACCGAGACCAGGCTCTGTTTTAGTCTTTGCGTCGGGCCGGGGCGAGCCCCAGGGCTCTTATGCGAGAGGGCGCTGGCGTCCCCGTGCAGTCCACCGTTCCCATCACCAGAAAGCTCCTGCTGGCCCATCATCCCCTCTGCGGCCGCTTCCAAGAGGACCTGCTGGAGGTGGGTGGCCGTCGCCTTTGCCTGGGGTGCTTCCTCTCCTATCCCATCGCCCTGGTCATCGTGGGGCTTTGGCTGTGGCAGGGCCTGCCCGGCGAGTGGTACCATCACCTGCTGGTGGGCTTCCTGCTGGGCGCGGGGCAGTTCGCGAGTCTTGTGGGCTGGACCGAGCGGAAAGGGGTCAAGATGGTGGTGAAGGTGGCCCTGGGCTTCGGCTTCGGCCTGGCGACGGTGGGGGTCTGGGGCCTGCCTGTGGTCTGGTGGATACGGCTTCTCATCTTCTTGAACCTGAGCTGGACCGCCTCCATGCTGGCCTACTTCCGGACCCGGAACATCGAGCGGGTCTGCCTCGAGTGCGTCTGGCGAGGTGACTGGGACCACTGTCCGGGGGTCGAACCACCATATGGCTGGCGGGAGCCGGAGGCAGGAATGGAAGGAACGGAAGGAACGGAAGGAACGACAAAGGATCGAACATAGGATCAGGTCGACGCCCGACGAGTTGCATTGGGGACCTGATGGGCCAACGAGCCTGCCCATCTTCATCGGACCCCGGCATCTGCAAACGGTTAAATGGGTCCTGTGAAATCGGGAAATGGAGACCTGCACACATGGGGAGAAAAATACCCACCTTCGGGCCATATCAAGGGACCGCTCGACGAACGGTCCTGATCCTGGCCTTTCTCGGATGCCTGCTCGTTATGCTGCCCGCTGCGGCCGCCGCCACCCAGAAAACGGACGAGTTCGTCCCGGTGGATGAGAACGAACGTTACTTCCTCTCCTTGATGGGCAAGGATGACAAACTGGACGTCAAGCTGACCATCAAGAGCGGGGGGCCCGGCGACCTCTACGTGATGAAGAGCTCCCAGTACTACAATTACCAGAACGGTGATGCCTTCCTTCCGGCGGCCTACCGGGAGAACGTCAGCGGTGTGGTGACCCTGAACTGGACCCAACCCGATGACGATAACTACTATCTCGTGGTGGACAACCGGGACAACAGTCGCGCCACCGACGCCTATTCCAGGTCCAACATCACCTACGACATCTACTACGACTACACCAGCGAGGACCTGGACGAGTTCTTCGCCTTTCTGGGAGGCCTCTTCATTGTCGTGATGGTCATTGGCCTCATCATCAACATCCTGATCCTGGTGTGGATCTACAAGGATGCCGAGAAGCGGGGCAAATCGGGCATCGGCTGGGTCATCTTCGCCCTGCTGTGCGGCCCACTGGCCTGTCTCATCTGGCTGCTGGTCCGACCCCCGGAGTTGGGTGTCATGGGCACGGGCCATCCTGGCGCTCCACCGGGTCCGCCCCCAGGATATGGCAACTACCCCCAGTCTGGCGGATATCCACCGTCAGGTCACGACCGGCCGCCCCCGCCTCCCGAGTATTGAACCTGAAAGTTCGCATTAAGGCATCATATTGCTTGAAATGCCATTCCAGGGACTCCGATCTGGTATCGGATGACGGAATTCAAACAAGAAGGGTTATTTAGTTCATCCCAGTTCGGAGGTCGGTGATATTCTGTTCACAAAGAATGTGAAACTGGTTACACTTGCGGGCTTGCTTATGATCACTTTGGTCCTTGCGGTATCCATTGAGGCTCAGGCTCAGTTCAATGATACAGCCGATGATGATGATGATGATTCCCTCCTCGCTGGGATCGGGTTCATGGCCATTGGTATCATAATGCTGATCGTCAACATCGCCATCCTGGTGTGGATCTACAAGGATGCCGAGGCCCGGGGCAAATCGGGTATCGGCTGGCTCATCTTCGCTCTCATCTGTGGTCCTCTCGCCTGTATCATCTGGCTGTTGACAAGGCCCGACCTGGTGTAGGCAGAGAACACATCATCTCGGCAGTCTCCTCCCCGCCTTTGCTTGACGAGCTGAACTCGATATGGGTCGAACCATGAGCTCCACCCCCTTGAGCGTGCCCCGCCTCTTCAGCCTGGTCCTCATCGCTGGACTGGCCTTGATGCTCCTGGCACCCCTGGCCATCGCCCAGGGCCCCTACGATGAACCCGACACCAGCGACGATGAGATGGACTGGATGTTCGGTGCCGGCTGTATCGCCATCATCGTGGTCCTGCTCATCGTCAACATCGTGATCCTGCTCTGGCTGTACAAGGACGCCCAGGCCAGGGGCAAGGGTGAAGAGGCCATCTTCTGGATCATCGCGGCCCTGGTCGGCGGTCCCATCGTCTGCCTGATCTGGCTCCTGGTGCGACCCGATCTTCTGCCCGAGGGCTACCAGCCAAATCAACCACCCTATCCGCCTGGACCTCCCCCGGGGCAGGGGGGCATGGGTCCGGGCCACTATCCACCACCTCCGGATTACCCTCCCTACGACGATGGAGGTCAGGAGCCCTATCCGCCCCCACCCACGGGGTCGCCGCCCAGGTACCCACCACCCCAGTATCCGCCTCCTGAGTGAAGCCTTGGTTTCCGCCAAATAATAGCCTGGCCCCGCCATTTTTAAAAAGGCCGAGTGAACCAAAAGGGCTAATTATCAGCTCTTCCTGGTTACCTCAACGAAACAAGCAGGTGAAAAGGTGTCATCTGAACAAGGTACCATATCTGTGAAAGGAACAGTGAATCATCTTGGGGCCTTCCTCATTATCGTGGCCCTGTGTGGAACGGGATGTCTCTTGACCCCTACAGCTGTGGCCCAGGATACCGAGGAGGGAATGATCAGGGAGCATCACTACAACGAGCAGCTGGCAAACGATACATACCAAACCTACGCCCTCTCGTCATTCGTTCAAAGGATGGAGACCATCAAATTCTCGGTCGATATAAATGGTCATGCTCCTTTCGACCTCTATATCCTTGTGGAAGAGGAGCTCGAACGGTACAGGCAGAATCGAAGCTTCGAACCTGAGTGGGTCATAGAGAACGAGTATGGAGCCCATGGCTCGTGGGAGCGGCCTGAATGGGATCGTTACTATCTGGTGATCGATAACAGGGACAACCTCCGTGAGGGCGATGCTGTACCCAATGGGACCCTTACCTACGACCTCCATCTGGAGTATCCTTGGGAGCGAACAATAAGGGACATCTTCAACGGGCATATCGGCTGGGAATTCATCTTCGGGCTCATCGCGGGCATGCTCTACGTCGCAGGTATTGTCTATGTCTACCTGGATGTCGAGAGGTATCGACGGGATCCCGTACCCTGGGTGGCCGTGGCCCTCCTCTGTTGGCCGGTGGCCCTCCTTGCCTGGCGTCTCTTGGGCCTCACTCAAAAACCACCGCCCCTGGACGACGACGGCTCACAGTGAGGACCGCCATGACCAATCTGAATGAGATCGGAGGCAAAGGCGACTTCATTTTCTTCTACGATAATGGTCTACTATGCATCGCTATCCTGGTCATCATCAACATAGTGATGGCCCTCAAGGTCTTCCAGGACGCCCGGCCGCGGGTGGGGAAGCAGTCCATCGTCTTCCTCATCGCGACCCTGGCCTGCGGACCATTGGGTTGCCTGATCTGGCTACTGGTCCGACCCAATCGCAGGGTCGGCGAGATGACACCCTATGGGCCCCTCGTCCACCCGCCGCTGGGACCAACATTGCCGCCTGAAGGACCGGGTCGTGAATGAGCAAGGATAAGGTTGCCCCAGCTCCCGCTGAGGATGTGGTATCGCGAACGAATGGCGGTTCAGCTGGTCTGCGGCTGCTGCTCCGGCTATCGGTGTGCTCCTGAGCTCCCGAACCACCGGGCCCTGGGAGTCCTAAAGTCCCAGCTTGTCGGCCACCAGCTCGTCCATCCTGGCGGTGGCCTCATCATCCAGGGAATAGTGGGCCCGGACCAGGGGCTGGGTGACGTCGATGAGCCGGGAGAGGGCGATGGGGGTGCCGGTGAGCACCACGTCGCACGGCGTGGCCTTGATGGTGGCCTCCAGCTCCGCCACCTGCTGGTCGGAGTAGCCCATGGCGGGCAGGACCTGCTCCAGGTGGTCGTACTTGGCGAAGGTGTCCACCAGGGAGCCCACGGCCTGGGGTCGCGGGTCCACGATGTTCCCGGCCCCGTTCTGGCGGGCCGCCAGCAGACCGGCGCCGTAGCCCATGCCGCCGTGGGTCACGGTGGGGCCGTCCTCCACGACCAGCACCTGCTTGCCGGCAACCAGGGCCGGCTCCTCCAGGGTGATGGGGGAGGCGCCCTCGATGACCTGGGCGTCGGGGTTGAGCTCCTTGATGGCCTGGTGCACCCGGGCCAGCTGTTCGGCCACCGCCGAGTCCACCTTGTTGATGAGCACGACGTCGGCCTGGCGCAGGTTGGTCTCGCCGGGATGGAAGTGCATGGAGTGACCCGCCCGATGGGGGTCGGTGACGGTGATGAGGATGTCGGGGGCGTAGAACGAGAAGTCGTTGTTGCCGCCGTCCCAGATGACGATGTCGGCCTCCTTCTCGGCCTGCTCCAGGATGGCGCCGTAGTCCACGCCGGCGAAGACCAGGTGGCCGGCCACGATGTGGGGCTCGTACTCCTCCCGCTCCTCGATGGTGCACTTGTGCTTGTCCATGTCGGCCAGCTCGCCGAAGCGCTGGACCGCCTGCACCGCCAGGTCGCCATAGGGCATGGGATGGCGGATGATGGCCACCTTCAGCCCCCGCTTCTTCAGGGCCCCGGCCAGGGCCCGGGTGGTCTGGGACTTGCCACAGCCAGTGCGCACGGCGCAGATGGCCACCACCGGCTTGGAGCTGACGATCTGGGTGGCGTCGGGTCCCAGGAGGGTGAAGTCGGCGCCCGCGGCGTGGGCCCGGGAGGCGCAGTGCATGACATGCTCGTGGGTCACGTCGGAGTAGGCGAAGACCACCTCTTCAACCTCCAGCTCCTCGATGAGCTGTTCCAGCCGCTCCTCGGAGTGGATGGGGATGCCCTCGGGATAGAGGGGACCCGCCAGCTCGGGGGGATAGGGGCGTCCCTCGATGTCCGGGATCTGGGCGGCGGTGAAGGCCAGGACCTTGTGGGTCGGGTCCTTCCGGTAGACCACGTTGAAGTTGTGGAAGTCGCGCCCTGCGGCACCCATGATCAGGATGCGTCGGGGCTTTGTTGAAGCGTCGTTTTGACTGGGCCGTTGGGCTGCTGAGTTCACTTGACCACGCCCTAAGATACCAGCCTATCCACGGGGGGTAAAAAGAGCTTTTGGCGATAAGGCGGCTCCCAAACCTTAAAGGCCAGGCTGGGACGTGCCAGCCATCCCATGGGTCCCCCGCCGGCCTCAAGCAACGAATCACCCCTGGCCCGTCAGCTGGCCGAACTCACCGTGGAAGGAGAGCTCTTCACCAAGCTCAAGGGAGGCAAGGTCCAGTGTCATGCCTGCGCCCATCGATGCTCTCTCAAAGCTGACCAGGCCGGGCTCTGCAAGGTGCGCTTCAACAGTGAGGGCGCGCTGAGAGTGCCCCATGGCTACACCGGCGGGCTCCAGGACGACCCCATCGAGAAGAAGCCCTTCTACCACGTGCGTCCCGGTCTGCGGACCCTATCGTTCGGCATGCTGGGCTGCAACCTCCACTGCGACTTCTGCCAGAACTGGCTCTCCTCCCAGACCCTGAAGGACGCGGAGGCCGGCGCCTCACCACGGCCCGTCACCGCCAAGGCCATCGTCGAACGGGCCCAGGAGCGGGGCTGTGAGGGGCTCACCTCCACCTACAACGAGCCGCTCATCTCCACCGAGTGGGCCGTTTCGGTCTTCAAGCTGGCCAAGGAGGCCGGCCTGGTCACCTCCTACGTCTCCAACGGTCACGCCACCCCCGAGGCCCTGGAATACCTCATTCCCTGGCTCGACTACATCAACGTGGACCTCAAGAGCTTCCAGGAGGAGAACTACACCCGGCTGGGCGGCAAGCTGGAGGCGGTGAAGGAGAGCCTGGCCACCCTGGTGGAAAGCAAGGTCTGGGTTGAGGTGACCACCCTGGTGGTGCCCGGTTTCAACGACTCCGACGACGAGCTGAGGTCCATCGCCAGCTTCCTGGCCGGTCTGAGCTCCGACATCCCCTGGCATGTGACGGCCTTCCATTCCGATTACAAGATGAAGGGTACGCCCAGCACCCAGCCCCAGTCCCTGATGAAGGCCTACCGCATCGCCCGGCGGGCGGGTCTCAGCTACGCCTATCCCGGGAACCTGCCGGGTCAGTTCGACAACCTGGAGTCTACGCTGTGCCCCAGCTGTGGCACCGTCTGCGTGGAACGGGTGGGCTTCCTCATCCGGGCCAACCATCTGGCCGATACCCAGGGCATGTGTCCCGGCTGCGGCCGTCAGATACCGGGCATCTGGGACCCTCCCCGGTCACCCCAGGGCGGCAGTCGGCTCAGCCGCTGGCGCAGCAACACCGATCGCAACCATCCCAGCCGCGGCGCGGTCCAGGTGGTGCGTTAGCCGGGTTCTGCTCCAGACCCAACCTTCCCTGGCATTGCGTGAATAACCAAGGAACCGTTCCATCCTTCCCGTTAGCAGGCAAGCTCAAGGCAATAGGCAAGGTGACAGTTCAAAGCGAAAAGGAAAGGGAGGGCTCTCTATCGCCAGCGCTTGTTGCGGTCCAGGAGGCGGTAGAGGTTGTTGGCCATCCTCTCGGTGAGGATGCCCTCCTCCTCCCGTTCCTTGACGTACTGGCGGGCGTCGGGGATGCCGGCGGTGGAGGCTTTGGCGATCAGTGAGGCCAGCAGGGGGTTCCAGACCCGGGGGTCGATGTCCGAATCCTCGAACATCTCCCTGGCGAAGTAGCGAAAGTGGTCGATCCTCGACAGGTCCAGCATGCTCACCATCCGCTTGGAAGTGGGCTTGCGGGGTCTGGCGCGAAAGGTTCGGGGTCCTCGTTTGCCGCGTTTCATTATCTGCCTCACAGTTTTGGGGCCGCCTGGGCCAGGGTGGGACACACAGGGGTCCTATTAATGGTAGAGGGTGGCCTTTTTTCTCGACGATGGCGTATCTTGGACCGCTATAATGGAAGATGAGCCGACGCTGTTGGCAGGTAATCCCTTGTCAGTGAGAAGGCCGGTTTCGTTCGACAATTCCTTATTAATCTCTCTCCCAGGGACAACCAGCGCCATCCAACGCTACCAGCCCCACCTGAACCCCCGAACCATATTCCACCTCCATCATGATGGCGCTGACACACCAAACCAATGGGACGCACCCCTGTCGTCGGGGGGTAACACCCCCCGGCACACCCCTTTCTCATCGATGTTACCCGACCAGGATATCAAAGCAGGCTCACGCTGGAGCAGGGACTAACTCACACTCAAGCCATGGAAGAACCGATCAAAGGGAGAGGTTGCGGACCCGCACCGATTTGTCAAGAGGCAGGTCCAGACCGATGATATTGTGCACGGTGATGGTGCCCTTCAGCACCACCTGGACCCGGCCGTAGAGCACCAGGTCGGTGGTCAGCTGGCCGTAAGACCCTGAACCCGAGTCCAGAAAGCGAAAGCGCACCGTGTACTCATGGGTCCCAGAGTCCAGTTCCAGCTCCGGGAGCCAGATGTCGCCCACCCGCGAGCCCTTGTAATGGACCTCCAGCTGAGAGGGCTCTACCCTGGCCGACATCGAGGAGGGGTTCTTCACCTGGTACTGGGCCTCGAAGAGCATGTAATGGTCCTCAAAGCCCACCAGGCGCAACCGCTCCACATCCACCTCGGCCTGGTCCACCTTGGACCGGGCGTAGAGCTGGATGGCGGTGTAGCTGACCAGCGGGATGAGCAGGAGCAGGACCAGGATGAGGGCCTTCTGACGCCGGGTCAAGCCCAGGAGCCGTTCCTTGAGGCTCGCCTTGGACCACAGCTTGGGTGAAGCAGAGCCCCTTTCACCCTTGGCAACCCCTTTCCGGCCGGGCCCCTTCCTTCTGGAACGGGTGCGGACCACCTTGTTGATCTTCACAGGTCCATCTTGGGTGGTCATCGTCCGTCATCGTATCATCGCCGGGCTTCTATTTATAGACCCGGGCCGGGAGCGAAGCGGGGGGTCCGAGTCTCTGCCGGTGAGGGGCAAAATGGATATCCTCGCCCCTCCCTGTCCACCATCGCTTCGACCAAGGAGACGGTCAGATACCCAGACGCTACCGAAAATGCCACGCTTGCCAGGGGGAAGGCTACCTGCCCCTGAGCCCCGACCGGTGCGATGAATGCAAGGGCACCGGCCGCCATTACTACCAGGGCATGCTCTCCAGCGAGAGCCAGATGGTGCCGGCCCTGCGGGGTTACTTCGAGGACCTGGGATACCACGTTCTGGAGGACCCGGGGGGAGGGTCGTTCTTCGACGTGGTGGTTATAAAGGTGGAACCTGAAGAGCCCAAGCTTGAGCCGGAGGTGGGATTCGTGGAACTGAAGCTGGCCTCGACCCCCAGGACGGCGGCTCAGGCCCTCCATCGGTTGCGGACCTTCACCGGTGATTGGGCCGCCATCTGCCACCCCAGCCGCCAGGGTCTGGAACGGCTCATGAGCGAGCATCAAGATGGGGTCCAGGGGGCTGGGGCTTTGGACAATGTGGATAAGAATCATAATGGAAACATTGGGGAGAAGGAAAATATTTTCACAAGTGATCATAACCTTCAAGGCTTCAGTAATGCCAATATCTCCAATCTGGGCTGTCTATGGTTCCATGGCGGCCAGATCACCCAACTGCGTCCCTGGACCCTGCGTCCACCGCCCCGACCCGGATACCAGGGTCCCTGGCCCCTGCTGTGGGAGGAGCGGAGCATCGCCTACCGCCGGCTGGTGCAGATGGCGGTGGTGGAGCTGAAGGGACTGGACCCCGAGGCCTTCTGGGGCCATGGTCGAGGGTGCACCCGGACGGCGCTCCTTCACGACGTGGAGTATATAAATGACAGACCGGCACCGCCCCTGGACCGTTTTGATGTGCAAAGGCCTGGATCAAGGGAAGCAGATGCGGATGCGAAACGGGCCAAGGGAAGGGGTTCAGCCCTGTTGCCGGCCGGGCAGAGAAGCCTCGCGGCCTACGGTCAAAGGGTTGAAGGGAAGGTTAAGTCAAAAGATTAATCAACTTACACCCAATAAGGGTGTAACCCGAGACTTCCCGTGGGGCTTGCTAGGTGACCGCATCCTTGACCTCCTGCTCAACCCCATCCAGACCGCAGGCCCGCTCTGGGCCCAGGCTCAGGTTGGATGGCGAACCGGGCAGGGAGCAGTGTGGAAACCCGGCTTTGCACCCGATGGCAAGTGGCAAGCCATGATACCCGGCGAGATCAGACAGCTCTCCGCCCGCCGCCTGCAGGAACTCCTGCTGCGCGAACTCCTTCAGGAGAAGTTGCACCGGGTGGGTCTGGTCTGCTATCCCCATTACGGTGACAATCCCGAGAAGCCCGATGTGATGGCCTCCTACGGACCCACAACCTCCCTGGGGGTCAACGAGGTCTACATCGTGCTGCCTTTGAAGGACAAGAGCACCCACAAGAATCCCCAGCAGATCGCCCAGAGCCTGGCCGCCATCGAAGGGGGCCGGGTGCCCTGCATCTCGGGCTACATCGTGGAGTTGCCGGGAGGGTCCGATGACATCTGCTTTCACGACCGGGGCCGGGCTCAGAGCTATTTGAAGAAGGAGCGACCGGCCAGGGCCCATTTCAGCCCCCATCGGCGACCGGTGCCCTTTCACGAGCTGGAGATGGGCGATGACCAGGTCCGTGTGGGCCTGTCCGTATGTCAGGGTGAGAAGGCGACCCGCCTGGCGCTGATGGACCTCATCGAGTGCCTGGACGGCTGGCAGACCAGGGCCAGGAAGAAGAAGCGACCGACAGAGGCAGTTGGAACCACCAGGGAACGCTGAAATGGCTGCAAGGAAAGGTTCAGGGCCCAGACATACTTCTCGACCTCCCGTTCCCCGCAACCGCGCGCCGCCGCGGCCCAAGGGCAAGCGCTGTCCCGACGATGGGGGGCCCCTTAAGCACTTCCCGGGAGCCGCCAAGACCTACGGCTACGAATCGGACTACTACTGCCCCCGGTGTGAGCTGTACGTGGTGCCCCGGGGCAACTCACCCCCCCGGCCCGCCAGACCCAGGCCACCGCCCGCCCGTGCCAGGCCCAGACCGGCGGCGCCACCCAGAGCGGCCAACCCCCGTCCCAGTCCACGACCCGGTCCAAGTCCCGGTCATCGACCCCAGCCTCAGGGCGGCGGCGCGGGAGCCGACCAGTACCTGGTGGACGTGAACGATGATGTGGATTCTCTCGACGAGCTGTGGGGGGAGGTGAGCCGTTTCATGGGCCGCTGTGGTGAGCCCGACGGCATCTACGGGGCCCTGGTGCTCCTGCTCAGCGGCGAGGACATGATCCCCCTGGAAGGGGGAGCCTACGGCATGCAGTTGAACCTGGCGGTGCCCCACGGCAACACCTACCAGGAGGAGGAGATGGTGGTCAACTACGGCAAGATGGAGACCTTCGGCAAGACCGGCGAGCATCTGCGCCTGGGCCTGCGGGACATGCAGGGCAAACAGCTGGACAACCTGCGCCCCTCGGACCTGACCCGCACCATCCTGACCCGAAGGAACCTGCAGAAGGGGTTAATAGACCTGGAGAACATCACCGACTTTCTCGACGAGCTGGACAACGAGCACCTGCACCGACCCCAGTTCGCCACCACCAAGGAGCGCCTGGAGGAGGCCCGCCAGTACCTGGCGGAACTGATAGGTAAACTGCGGCGCCTGGCCGAGGCCGAGCAGAGATTGTGAGGGTTTGTGGTCAGGTTCCGAGGAGTTTGTGAGGAGATTCTGTGGAGTTTCCGATGGGTTTATGAGGAGGTCTTGAGGCCAAGAACTGGGGGCAAAGGGGGGCAGGCGGGCTCTCTGGCGCGGGAACTTCTCTCAAAATACTGTGAAAAACACCCTTGTTTTTATAAGTCGGGCCATTACAGGGTGCGAGGTTATGCCTTCAGCGAAGCAGGAGTGCCAGGCTTTCCGTCATCGTCCGTTACTTGTGGCAGGGTTGCTGCTGTCGCTGGTGCTCTTTCCCCTCTTTGCCCCCAACTCGGCGGCGGCGGTGGAGTACATCGACCTGGACTTCGTCATCGACCGTCACGAGTTTCGCACCGTGCGCCTCGAGGCCATGAACCACGGCAGTGTGGAGGTCTCAATGGAGCTGGACGGCAACTACTCCATCGACGTCATGATCATGGACCTGGACGACTACGACAACTACCAGACCGGAGCCGAGCGCATCCGCTACCTCTCGGCCAGGCTGGACGTACTGGCGGCCCACATGCTCTGGCAGGCCCAGGACAACAGCAGTTACTACATCGTCCTGGACAACACCGACAAGCCCGAGGACGGCGCCGAGAGCTACTACACGGTGTCGGGCCACATCCTGGTCACCATCAACCGCCCCGTCACCCCCGGTCCGGACAGGAGCCCGGAACCCGCGGACAAGGGCTTCTATCCCTGGCTGGGCCTCCTGCTGGCCCTGGCGCTCATCTGCCTGGGAGCCTACGTGATGCTCAGCGGCTTCATGCCCACCAAGCGGAGCAGTCGCCGGGTCTACATGTCCCCCAGGTACCACGATCGGGTGCAAAGGTACATGGAACGGGATGAACGAAGGCGGTACCTCTGAAGGGACTAGAACACCGAGGTGTCCTCGTCCAGGGTCACATCGATATTGATGCGCAGAGCGTGGCCGCCCGCGAAGTTGCGATAGACCTCCACCCGCAGATCGATGGGACTGCCGATGACCAGATCGCCCAGCAGGAAGAGGTTGTTCAGCGACAGGGTGTCGACCTCGAGCTCCAGGTTGATGATCTGGACCCCGGGCCTCAGCCTGGCGCCGGGGAGTGAGCCCTGGCCGATGCGTCGCCCCTCCTCGTACACCTTGAGATGGAAGTCGGAGAGATCGGCGCTGACGGGCCCGGGATTGTCCACCTCGGCGTTGATGGAGATGGTGGTGGTGAAGAGGCCCAGCTGACGGATGAGGATGGAATCGACTGCGACCTGGGTGCCGTTGTCGTCACCAGCCCCGCCTGAGCCGTTGCCAGGTTCGGAGTTCAGGGTATGCTCGAAGGTGAAGGTGGCGGCCATGGCCGAGAGCAGGGTGGCGTTGGAAGGCTGGCCTTTGACGGTGAAGAGGGCCTCCTGCCCTTCCACCACGGCCTGGACCAGGGGGTCGTAGATGTGGTCGGCCTCGGCCGGGATGAAGAGTTGGAAGGTGAGCCGGCTCTCGCCCCTAAGGAGCCAGCCGGTGGGATGGACGGTGTCCACCAGGTGCTCGCCGTAATGGACGTCGAAGCCCAGACCGTCGAGAAGGACCTCGATCTTGGAGGGATTGTCGGCGATGACGCCCAGGGTGACGTCGATGCCGATATCCACGGTGTCCACGTCGATGGAGTCGATGGTTAAGTTCAGGTCGGAGAGCCCGCCCACCGAGTCCAGGGGCTTGTCGATGTCCAGGGTCATGGCCAGGAGCCCCTTGGTCTCCACACGGCCCCTGACGGTCAGAGGCTCGCCATCGCCCGACAGCATCCCGGAGGCGACATCGACCATGGAGCCGGGAACCTGCTCCACCAGACGGTGGGAGATGGTATGGGTGGAAAAGCCGGGCCGCAGGTAGAGGGGGGGCACGTCGACGTCGCCCACGTGGGTGTCGCCCTGCCAGAGAGCCAGTTGAGAGGGTTCAAGGCGGATGGAGATGGGAGCCGGGTTGTCGATCTCAACGACGATCTCCAGGTCCAGGTGGTCGGGACCGGAGTCCAGGACGCGGATGAGCAGGACCTCCACCTCGGCCGAGTCGGCCAGATGCTGACCGTAGGCCATGATGCCGGTGAAGGCCAGGAAGCCCAGGGCCAGGACGATGAAGACGGCCAGCAGGCGCCGCCCGATACGGGGTATCGCCCGGTCCACCGTCCAGAAGTCGTCGCTGTAGGGCACCCGACGGGGCTGTTTGCCCGAGCCTGCGGGGCCCAGACGGGGGATCCGGTCCAGATAGGGCAGACTGGGCAGACGAGAGAGATCGGGCAGACCGGGCAGACCGGGCAGACGCGGAAGATCATCCCGATGAGGAATATGAGGATGGAGATACCGCTCGTAGAGCGCCTCAACCTCGTGGGCACCAGCCTTGGCCTTGCTCTCGGCCCAGTGGGCGGCCCCCCGAAGGGAATCGGTGGCCTGCTCCGAAAGGCGGGACGCCAGGTGGGACACGATGGTACGCTTGCGGCCGATACCGCGGCTGAGACTGCGCTTGGAGGGCATTGGTCGGGTGATGGGTGAGGTTGGGTGAGGTGGGATGATGTGGGAGGATGAGGTTCTTTTGGTCCTGAGATTATGTTGGTCTTGGAAGTATTAATAGCTATGATATAAGATACGGGGAATGTCGAGGGCGGAGTTGGGAGGATGGAGGATGAGGTGTCGATGTTGGGTTTGACACGGATTGGGAGGATTGAGAGGATTACACGGATTGGATAAGGAGGGGGTGTTGTCGACGAGGGGTATTTAAAGTTAATTTGTTAACTACCGTTGAAATATCTCATGCTGATGCCATTTGATACAACTATAATCAGGCCAGAATCTTTTTTCGTCTGGTCCCATTATCTCACGTTCTGCCAGCATGGCGAGGTGACCTGGGATGTTGCGATTGACCTGAAGAAGGGATGATGCCAGAATCCTAAAGGAATCATCGATACTCATCAAACCCTGATCAAAGGTCCAGTGACACAATTTACAGAGAGCGATACCATTGCGAGGATCATCATTGTAGCTCTCGCTCCATGGTTTGATGTGGGCGGCTTCAACCACCGTGTGTTCCTCCCATGTCAGTACACGTATACCGCAAAATGCACAGCGATGGTCGTAGGATAAGACGATAGCACGTCGGAATCCAGCATCTCGAACTGGTTTCTCTTCTTGTTGCTGTTTCGAAGCTTGCTCCATACTGAGTTTTCGAGCTCGCTCCAGTAGATTCTCAGAATATTCGTGAGACTTGATATTCACCTTGGATTGATCTAGGATATTCTTCCGTATATCCTCATTAAAATAAGTAGCGAGAATCACCTCTCGTACCCGTGTTCTCGTCGATGTCGATTGAAGGGCATCATATAATTCATCATCCAGTCTTGCTCCAGAATAGATATCTCGAATCTGGTTCAATGATTTTACATGGGACACTCTTGACTTCGAATCTTTAGTGATTTTGGGCACGAGGTGCCAAAATCCATCACTCTGCAAGTGATAGAATGGTAAGGCCATGGTACTCTTCTTTCCAGGAGGAATGACCCTGGACCAATATCGACCGAAGGTCTCGATCAAGTCTGAACTTGGTTGGATCAGGTTCTCGTCGATAACACCCTCATCTATCAGGTCCAGGACAGAGAGAAGCAGTAATGGTTTGTGAGGTGCCCTGTGACTCAAAGTATCGGGCCAACGATTCCGAGATCTATCTGTGCGAAGGTTTTGGATCGTCGTGAGATACCCCTGTATGTCCGATTGCATTAATACTTGAACTGTAGTGTTAATTAAAGGATTTTCGAAGCGTTAGAACGTTAGATAGTTCAGTTTGAATGGGCATATTACAATACTAACGATAATAACCTAATAATTTCTCATAGGAAATTTTGATTCCACAAGATTCTAATTTTTGATTTCTATCATTGAATAGTTTTTTCACCATTTCTTCAGTATCAAGTAATTGAGCGTGATGAAATTTCTTATGACATATCGGACATAGTGTTACCACATTAGGTTCAATATCAATACTATATTCAAAGTGTTTCTGATATTCGAAGGGGATTAAGTGATGAGCCTCAACATAATTTCTCTTAGTAGCTTTCGATTTGAAATATTGATGATTACTATCAATTTCACAACGATATTTTGCTAATGCTTTAGAATTCGATCCCACTTTAGCATCTCTATCCCACTTACTAGATGGGGTTGGTGTACTCTTTTTTCTTTTTGGCTTCTTTGTAACATTTGAAAGATCGGGTTCAGTTTTTTCAATTTTATTTTGATAATAAGAATCGAGGATATTATCGTCAAGATGGTCTCTGAAATGTATTCTATTGAAAATGAACCCTGTAATATTCCCTTGATTATCAGTAATTTCTCTATCTATATTAAAACGGCCTTGGAATATTACCTCTTTAATATTCTTTGGGTTTTCAGTAAATAGGAATATTGGATACATATATTTTTTTTTGATTTAATATTGATCTATTTCCAATATGATTGTAATTGATTTTTACTTCTTTTTTTGATTCATCCCTTTTCAATTCGTATAAATAATGTTTTTTATCTAACCATCTATCAGAATATCGGGGATTACTTCCCTTATATGATTTAACAATTACAGCTGAGAAGTTTGGATCATTTCCTACGGGATTAATACCTTGTTGTGGCGAGCAATTGATACTCATCATGTTATCAAGTTGTTTACTATTTACTATTAAATGATATAGTTCACGCTTTTGTATTATATCATTTTCTACTAGTAGAAATAAATCATCAGTACTTTGTAATTCAGTGATATCAGTTTTAAACAGTAATGGATCGGGTGTTGAGTTAATTACCATTTGGAATGTGTGTTCCTCTTTAGTAGATAATAGTTCAACAAAGCAATAATCTGGAACATTGACTGTAGGTCTTTCTTTACCTTCAGTCTTACCCTTTTCACGTTGCCATAAGATATTATTGTAGACCAATGAACATTTTGTTTGTAAATATGTTTGTAATTCATGATTTGAATCATATCGTAATTGATATGTATCACTTTTTACCTTTCTATCAGCGTTGACGATTCTTGCATCGTATTTCTGATCATCAACAATCAATTTTATTTTAATTCGATCTCCTGGAAATAAATGAAAACCTAATAGATTATCGACCATATCGTGTGTTGGAATTGGCAATGTAGTTCCATCATTGAATATTGAGAAATCTATTAATTTGTGTAATATAAGTTCAGGTTTTCGGATTTCTATTCTTGGCTTGGTTGATCTATTCTTCTTAGTAACTTCACAAATATAACCCATTCTTTCCAAATCATTGAGTATGATTGGAATTATTTTTTCAGTAATTTGTTTTCCAAAAATCGGTACGCTGTTGTTTTCATCCAGTATTATATAATTATTCTTTTGA